>CAYWWD010000067.1:0-20357 GCA_964461965.1 uncultured Halioglobus sp.
CGCCACCTGCAACTGCGCAGCCCGGTCACCCTGGAGCCCACCGGCGAACTGGTGTGCGCCAACGTCGACGACGTGGCCCGCGCCATCGCCAGGGCCCGGGCAGCGCAACCCGCCTGGGCCGCAACCTCCATGAAGGAGCGCGCTGCCGTTGTGGAGCGCGCGCTGAAGATCGTCCTGGCGCGCCAGGACGAGATCATCGATACCGTGGTGCGCGAAACCGGTAAAGCGCGCACCGATGCCATGAGCATGGAAGTGTTCTCAGTCGCCGACCAGCTTTGTTACTACGCCAAGAATGCGGAAAAATTCCTCCGTCCGCGCACGCGCAAGATCCACGGCATCATGAAATTCATGAAACAGCTGCGCATCGTGTACAAACCACTCGGCGTCGTCGGCCTCATCACGCCCTGGAACGGCCCGTTCGTGCTGGTGATGAACCAGGCCACACAGGCCCTGCTGGCAGGCAACACCGTGGTCGCCAAGGGCTCTGAAGTCACGCCCTACTCCGCGCTGCTGGCCGAGTCGATTTATCGCGAGGCCGGGCTGCCCGATGGCGTGTTGCAGGTGCTGCTGGGCGACGGGGAAACCGGAGCCGCTATCGTGCGCGGTGGCGTCGACAAAATTTCATTCACCGGCTCCGTGGCCACCGGCCGCAAGGTCGCCGAGGCTTGCGCCAGCCAGCTGATCCCCTGCACGCTGGAACTGGGCGGAAACGATGCGATGATCGTGTGCGCAGACGCCGACCTGGACCGCGCGGCCGACGGCGCCTGGGTGGGTTCGTGCATGAACACCGGCCATTACTGTTGCGGCACCGAACGCATCTACGTGGTCAAGGAGGTTTACGACGAGTTCCTGCGGCGGGTGCTGGAAAAGGGCAAGGGCCTGCGACAGGGCTCACAGCACGGCTGGAATGAGGACATCGGCGCGGTGTTCTGGGACCGGCAACTGGCCATCATCGAAGCCCATGTGGAAGACGCGCGCGCCAAGGGCGCGAAAATCCTGATGGGCGGGCGGCGCAACCCCGAGCTGAAAGGCCTGTACTACGAGCCCACGGTGATGACCGACGTCGACAACAGCATGGATATCATGTTGCTGGAAACCTTCGGGCCCATACTCTGTATCCAGAAGGTGAACAACGAAGCCGAGGCGCTGGCCCTGGCCAACGACTCCGAATTCGGTCTCAACGGCAACGTATGGACGCAGGACAAGGAGAAGGGCTACCGTCTGGCGGCCGCCATCGATACCGGCTCCTGCAGCGTCAATGACATGGCGATGAGCTACGGTATTCCCGCCGCGCCGTTCGGCGGCAAGAAGAACTCCGGCGTGGGCCAGGTCAATGGCAAGAAGGGCCTGCGTGGCTACTGCCACGAGATGCCGATCGTCATCGACCGCTTCGGCGGCAAAATGCAGAACGGCTATCCCTACAGCGAGAAAAACGCCGAGGGTATGAGAAAGCTGATGGACTTCCTGTGGGTGAAGACGTCGCTGGGGCGCTGGTTGAGCTGAGAGCTAAACCAGCACCAGATTGTCGCGATGGATCAGCTCCTCGTCCGCCTGGTACCCCAGCTTCGCTTCAATCTCGCGCGACGATGACCCCATGATGCGCCGCGTCTCCTCGGCGCTGTAATTCACCAGCCCGCGCGCCACCTCACGCCCCTGAGCATCGCAGCAGGACACCATGTCGCCGCGCGAAAAGCTGCCGCGGACTCCACGCACGCCCACCGGCAGCAGGCTGCGCCCGGATTCGCGCAATACCCGCACCGCGCCGTCATCCAGTTCGAGGCTGCCGGACGTCTGCACCATGCCCGCCAGCCACTGCTTGCGCGCGTTTTGTGGTTGCTTGCCGGTGCGCAGCCAGGTACCGATCGCGGCGCCGGCAATAATGCTCTGCAGGACGTTTTCAACGCGGCCAGAGGCAATCACCGTCTCGGTTCCCGAACGCGCGGCGAGCCGCGCCGCCCGCAGTTTCGTCACCATGCCGCCGCGACCCAGCACGCCGCCCTCACCCGCCATGTCGTCCAGGGCAGGATCGTGCACGTCGCACACCGCCACCAGTTCGGCTGCGGGGTTGTGGCGTGGGTCGTCGTCATACAGTCCTTGCTGGTCGGTGAGCAACACCAGGACTTCGGCGTCGATCAGGTTCGCCACCAGCGCGGCCAGCGTGTCGTTGTCGCCGAAGCGGATCTCGTCAGTCACCACCGTGTCGTTTTCGTTCACGATGGGCACGACACCCAGCTTTAGCAGCGTCTTGAGGGTGCCGCGCGCGTTCAGGTAACGATCGCGCGCGAGCACGTCGTCGTGTCCCAGCAGCACCTGGGCGGTGGCGATGTCGTAACGCTGGAACGCGGTTTCATAGTGCTGGATGAGGATGGACTGCCCCACGGCAGCGGCGGCCTGTATCTGGTGGAGCAACTGTGGGCGCGCGGGCCAGCCGAGACGCACGATACCCGCCGCCACCGCGCCGCTGGACACCAGTACCACTTCGCTCCCGGCAGCGCGCATCTGGGCCAGTTGCCGCACCAGCGACGTAATCACTGCGTCGTCCAGGCCGCGGCCATCGTTGGTTAGCAGGGCGCTGCCCACTTTCACCACCCAGCGCCGCGCGTTGGCTATGTCGGTGCGTTCACTCATGCACAGTCCTAGAGGCGATACTCGACTTCGACGTCAAGGTCGTCGTCGTCAAAATCATCGTCATCGTCCGCAGCAATCTGGCGCTGTGCCGCACGCAACGCCTCGATGCGCTCCCGCGCCTCCTGCTGCATGCGGCTCTGCAATTCACGCTCCAGCGCGGCCAGCTCGGGGTCGGCCGCCTCGCGCGCGCGGCACTCCTCGATGTAGGTCATCAAGTCACCGCACAGCCCCGCAGTCCCCTGCGCATTGATCGCCGCGATGGCGTAGACCGGGCCGCGCCACTGCAATGCCTCTACCACCGCCTGGCGGCGCTGCGCAAATGTGTCAACATCCAGCAGGTCGCTCTTGTTCAGCACCAGCCAGCGTTCGCGCCGCGCCAGCGTCGGACTGAAGCGCTCCAGTTCCCGCACGATGGCCAATGCAGCAGTGGCCGGCTCGATGTCGTCGAAGGGCGCCATATCCACGAGGTGCAGCAGAATACGGTTGCGCGTCAGGTGCTTGAGAAAGCGAATACCCAGCCCCGCGCCCTCCGAGGCGCCCTCGATCAGGCCGGGGATATCGGCCATCACAAAGCTGCGGTGCGCCTCGACGCGCACCACCCCGAGATTGGGGACCAGGGTGGTGAATGGATAGTCTGCCACCTTGGGTCGGGCGGCCGACACCGCGCGGATCAGGGTTGATTTTCCCGCGTTGGGCAAACCCAGCAGGCCGACATCCGCCAGCACCTTAAGTTCAAGTTTGAGGCTGCGAGATTCGCCATCGCTGCCGGGCGAGGTCTGTCGCGGCGCGCGGTTGGTGCTCGATTTGTAGCGGGTATTGCCGAGGCCGTGGAAGCCGCCCTGCGCCACCAGCAGGCGCTGTCCGGGTACTGACAGGTCGCCGAGGATTTCACCCAGGTCTTCGTCTATCACCGTGGTCCCGACCGGTACTCGCAGCACCAGATCCTCCGCGCTTTTGCCGGTACAGTTGCGACTGCGACCCGCCTCACCGTCGCCGGCCCGATAACTGCGCTTGAAGCGGTAGTCCACCATGGTGTTCAGGGATTCGTCCGCCTCGAACAGGACGCTGCCGCCATCGCCGCCGTCGCCGCCATCAGGGCCACCCCGTTCGATGTATTTCTCACGCCGGAAGCTGAGGCAGCCATTGCCGCCCTTGCCGGCGTGTACATCGATACTGACCTCATCTACGAACTTCATTTTCTTTCAACCCAAATTGCCGGGCATGACTGCACTCGGCGTCCTAGAACGGTGACAGGAGAGTGTGCGTTATGGCAATCCAGGGACGTCGGCGGCCACGGATGGCCGCCGTCGAGCCTACATGGACGTACTTGTGGCGTTCCCTGGATTGCCATAACGCACACTCTCCGGCCCCCGAGGCCGAACCGGAAATAATCCTGAACATAAAAAAAAGCCCCGTCAAATGACGAGGCCTTCGACCAGTCTCGGGGCCTACCCCGGCTTCAGGCGCTCACCACTTGTACGAACGTGCGGCTCTTCGGGCCGCGGGCCACGAATTCCACCTTGCCGTCGGCTTTGGCGAACAGCGTGTGGTCCTTGCCCATGCCGACATTGACGCCAGCATGAAAGCGCGTACCGCGCTGCCGCACAATAATATTGCCCGCCTGGACGGTTTCTCCACCGAAGCGCTTGACACCCAGGCGCTTGCTCTGCGAGTCGCGACCGTTACGGGTACTACCACCAGCTTTCTTGTGTGCCATGGTCCAATTCCTCCCTTACGCCTTGATACCGGTAATCTTCACCTCGGTGAACCACTGGCGATGCCCGGTTTCCTTGCGGTAGTGCTTACGGCGGTTGAATTTAACGATTTTGACCTTCTTGTGGCGACCATGGGCGACGACTTCAGCGGTGACTGAACTGCCTGCCACCAGTGGAGCGCCGATCTTGACGGAATCGCCACCCACCATGAGGACTCGATCGAACTCGATCGTTGCACCTGTGGCGGCTTCGATTTTTTCCAGCTTGAGGGTTTCCCCCTCGACGACACGGTGTTGCTTGCCACCGCTTTCGATTACAGCGTACATAGTGTGCTCCGTTCAATTCGCCTGCTCGCAGTTGCAATAATCCCTTGTAAATCAAGGGGACAGAGCCAGGCATAAACAGTTGGGATGTCCCGCGACCACAGCGGCACGATGCAGCGCGGTCCGGAGGGCGGCGATTCTACGCAAATCACCTTGGCAGGGCAAGGCCTAAATTTTCAGAAAAACAACGAGTTGCGGCTGTCGCGAGGATGAACGGCACAACGGCGCTCGGCTTGACAGGCCGGTGGAGGGCACCCTAGCATGCGCGGGCACTTTTCCCACGCCCTCACCCTATGCATCAGCTCCGCGCCACCGTCGCACGCGAATTCGATCTCGTCAACGAGCTCATCATCGAGCAGCTTCAATCCGACGTCGACATGGTGGAAAACGTCGGTCACTACATTGTGGATGCCGGCGGCAAACGGCTGCGCCCTCTGCTGGTCCTGCTCTGCGGTGCCGCACTGGGTCGCTGCGCGCAGCCCCATATCACGTTTGCCGCGATCATCGAATTTATTCACACCGCGACGCTGCTGCACGACGACGTCGTCGACCTGTCGGCCCTGCGCCGCGGGCGGCCGACCGCCAACGCACAATTCGGCAACGCACCCTCGGTGCTGGTGGGCGACTTCCTCTATACGCGCGCGTTTCAACTGATGGTGCGTCTCGGCGACCTGGACATCCTGGCGGATATGGCAACGACCACGAATACCATCGCGGAGGGCGAGGTGCTGCAACTGGTGCGCGCCGGCGACGACAGGACCGACGAGACCCAGTACCTGGACGTTATCACCCGCAAGACCGCAATCCTGTTTGCCGCCGCCTGCCACGGCGCGGCGACGCTGTCCGGCGAGGATGCGCACAGGCGGCAGTCGCTGCGGGAGTTCGGCCTCAATCTCGGCATTGCCTTCCAGATGATCGACGATGTGCTCGACTACGACGGCGATCCGGCCGCCATGGGGAAGAATGTCGGGGACGACCTGATGGAGGGCAAGGTGACCCTGCCGCTGATCCACACCCTGCGCACCGGCACCACCGCCGAGCAGGAGCTCGTGCGCTCTGCCATACGCAACAAATGCGCCGACGAAATCGCCCAGATTGCCGCTGCCGTCAAGCGCTGCGGATCGCTGGACTATACGCGCGCCATCGCGCAACGCTACCACGACCAGGCACTGGAGAAACTGGCGCTGCTGCCGGCCACGGACGCGCGCACGGCGCTGGAATACATGACGGCACTTTCCATCAACCGCGATCGCTGATTGTTGCCTGCCGCGAGAGATAGTTAGTACTGCGCCATTTGATTGCACCGCGATTCGCCTGTTTTTATACTCGTGGTTCAATTTCCTGTCTGGCCGGGCGCCAACCATGACACTCGATACGTTGTTGCAGGATCTTCCCGCATTCACGGCAGTCGCGGCGCACGCAGCCTCGCTGCGATCGGCATCGATCGAAGCGCTCTTTGCGGAAGACCCCGGCCGCGCACAAGCCTTCACCGCGCAGGCCGCCGGCCTGCGACTGGATTACTCCAAGCACCTGTTGCATGCCCGCGCGCTGTCTTCGCTGCTCGACCTGGCTGGCCAGACTGGGGTGCAGGCGGGCATTGCAGCACTTTTCAACGGCGCGCATGTCAACAACACCGAGGACAGACCCGCGCTGCACACCCTGCTGCGCGCCGATGCTGCCGGTAATCTGGCGGCACTGTTCCATGAAGTGGCAGCCGCTCGCGAGCGCATGCGCGCCATTGCGCAAAAACTGCATCGTGGTGAACACACGGGGTTTTCCGGGCAGGCGATCACCGATGTCGTCAACATCGGCATTGGCGGCTCTGATCTCGGACCGCGCCTGGTTACGCAGGCACTTCAGCCCTACCACGGCAGCGTGCGGTGTCATTACGTGGCCAACGTCGATCCGGCGGACCTGCAGGAGACGGTGTCGGGTCTGCAGGCGGCGACCACGGTATTCATTATCTGCTCCAAATCCTTCCGCACTGAGGAAACGCTCGCCAACGGCCTGGCGGCACGCGCGTGGATACGTTCGGCAGGCGCCGGCGCGCACGAACTGGACAAGCACTTTCTTGCCGTCACCAGCAATGTGCAGGCAGCAACAGACTTTGGCATCGCCGCAGAGAACTGCCTGCCCATGTGGGATTGGGTGGGCGGTCGCTACTCCGTGTGGTCCGCTGTGGGATTGAGTTGCGCGATAGCAGTCGGCTGGGACCGTTTCGCCGAGTTCCTCGCAGGGGCGCGGGCGATGGATACGCATTTTCGCGACAGCGAGCCAAACGTCAATCTGCCGCTGCTGATGAGTCTGCTGGAAGTCTGGTACGGCAATTTTCTCGGGGCGAGCAATCACGTCGTGTTGCCCTACGATCACAGCCTGCAGCAATTGCCTGCCTTCCTGCAACAACTCACCATGGAGAGCAACGGCAAAAGCATCAGCACCACCGGCCAGCCGATACCCTACACCACAGCGCCTGTGTTGTGGGGTTCCGCCGGCACCATGGGCCAGCATTCCTTCCACCAATTGCTGCATCAGGGTCGGTTGCTCTGCCCGGTGGACTTCATCCTGCCCCTGCGTACCCACACCGGCCAGCCGTTACAACACCGCAACCTGGTGGCCAACTGCCTGGCGCAGAGCCACGCGTTGATGGTTGGTCGCTCGCTTGAAGCCGCCACCGGTGCTCTGCTGCAGCGCGGAAAATCTGCGGCTGATGCTGCGCGGTTGGCCCCGCACCTGGTCATGCCAGGCAATCGCCCCAGCAGCATGATTACAATGGATTCGTTAACGCCGGCTACGCTGGGCGCGCTGCTGGCGCTGTACGAACACCGCACCTACTGCAGCGGCCTGCTGTGGCGGATCAATTCTTTCGATCAGTGGGGCGTGGAACTCGGCAAGGAAATCAGCGCTGATATCCTGGGCAGGCTCTCAGGCAGCGGCGACAGTCGTATGGATGCGTCGACCGAACTGTTGATTGCCGCGTGGGAACACGCGCAGCGCCAGCGTGATTAGGGCGGCAGGTGTCAAGCGTCGATCAGGGCGAGAAGCTCCGCGGTTTTGGCTTCCATCAGCTCACGGTTGCCACGGCTCTCGACGTTGAGTCGCACCACGGGTTCGGTGTTGGACATGCGCAGATTGAAGCGCCAGTCGCCCATGGACATGCTCAAGCCATCGACATGCTCGATCGAGCCGGCCTGCGCACGGTAGGCGGCTTCCACTTTTGACAACACTGCGGGCGGATCCGCGATCGTGCGATTGATCTCACCGCTGCAGGGGTAGGCGGCCATACGCGCCGCCACAAGCCTGGACAGCGGCTGCCCGCTGGCACTGATCAGGCCGGTCACCAACAGCCAGGGAATCATACCGCTGTCACAGTACGCAAAATCCCGGAAGTAGTGATGAGCGCTCATTTCGCCGCCGTATATCGCATTTTCCAGTCGCATGCGCTCCTTGATGAAAGCATGGCCCGTCTTGCTCTCAACCGCTGCCCCACCCAGCGATTCCACGATATCAATCGTGTTCCAGGTCAGGCGCGGATCGTGCACGATGCGGTTCGGACCGTGCTGCCGCAAAAATGCTTCCGCCAGCAGGCCCACCACATAATAGCCCTCGATAAATTCGCCGTGTTCGTCGAAAAAGAAACAGCGGTCGAAATCGCCGTCCCATCCGATACCCAGATCTGCGCCGTGCTCGCGCACTGCGGTGATCGCGGCGGTGCGATTCTCGGGTAGCAACGGGTTGGGTACGCCGTTGGGGAAGTTGCCGTCGGCATCATGGTGGAGCTTGATGAAGGTGAAAGGCAGGTGCTGTTCCAACAGGTCCACGACACGCCCTGCGCCCCCGTTCCCGGCATCCACCACGATCTTGAGCGGCTTCAGTGCGGCGACATCCACATAGGACAGCAGGTGTTGTACATAGGCCTCGGAGGTATCCAGCGCGAACCGGGAGCCTGCCTGTGCCGCCGGAGTGAATGCGTTGCGTTCTGCAAGCGCCTTGATGTCAAACAGCCCGCTGTCGCCCGAGATCGGTCGCGACTCCTCGCGCACGAACTTCATGCCGTTGTAATCCTTTGGATTGTGACTGGCGGTGATTGCAATCCCGCCATCCATGCCGGCATGGGATGTGGCGAAGTAGATTTCCTCCGTGCCACACAGTCCGATGTCGTAAACATCGACGCCCTGCTCCAGTAATCCCTGGGTCACCGCAGCTTTGATCGCTTCACTGCTGAGGCGAATGTCGTGGCCCACGACCACCTGTCGCGGTTTGACGACATCCGCGAATGCACGACCGATGCGGCGGGCGATCTCCTCATTGAGCTGGTCCGGCACACGGCCGCGGACATCATAGGCCTTGAAACAGGTTAGTTCTTGCACTTCAGCCTCGCTAAGCGTTATTTGGTGCTGGGCAGGTAATAATGTTCGTAAACAAAATTTGTGGCTTCCACGAATCCGGGCACACTGCCGCAATCGAAACGGCGACCTTTGAACTTATACGCCATCACACACCCCGTTTTAGCCTGTGTCTGCAATGCATCGGTAATCTGGATCTCCCCATTCGCTCCCGGTGGCGTTTCCCGAAGGATGTCAAAAATATCCGGTGTCAGGATGTAACGACCGATAATTGCGAGGTTGGAGGGTGCGTCCTTGGGGCTGGGCTTCTCCACCATTTCATCCACGCGGAAAATGCCATCCCTCAGGCTCTCTCCGCGGATCACGCCGTAATTCTGCGTTTCTTCCGCGGGGACTTCCTGTATCGCGACGATGGAGCAGCGAAACTGTTTATACAATTCCGTCATCTGTGCGAGCACACCCGGACCCTTGTTAAAGCACAGGTCGTCCGATAACAGCACGCCGAATGCTTCGTTGCCGATCAGCGCCTCGCCCGTCAAGATTGCGTGACCCAGGCCTTTCATTGCGCGCTGGCGAACCATCGTGAAGACGCCCTTTTCCAGCACATTGCGGATGCTGGTGAGATAGGCTTCCTTGCCACTGCCGGATATCTGGTGCTCCAGTTCATAGCTGATGTCGAAATGGTCAGCGATGGCCCGCTTGCCGCGACCGGTCACTAACGCACACGTCGTCATCCCGGCCTCGATGGCTTCCTCGACGCCGTACTGCACCAGCGGCTTGTTCACCACGGGAAGCATTTCCTTGGGCATGCTCTTGGTGGCGGGCAGGAAGCGGGTGCCATAACCCGCGACAGGAAACAGGCATTTCTTGATCAAAGTCGGTACTCTCCCAGTTGAATCAGGTATTACTTGTTGCGGCCATAGACATCTTCAAAACGCACGATATCGTCCTCGCCGAGATAGGCGCCTGACTGCACTTCGATGATTTCCAACGGAATCTGGCCGGGGTTGGCGAGTCTGTGTTTGTGCCCCAGTGGAATATAGGTGGATTCGTCCTCGCCCAGCATGAACACCTTGTCTTCACAGGTGACCTCGGCCGTGCCTTTGACAACAATCCAGTGCTCGGCCCGGTGGTGATGCATCTGTAGCGACAGGCGCTGCTTGGGGTTGACCACGATGCGCTTGACCTGGAAACGCTCAGAGCTCACCAGCGACTCATAGGAACCCCAGGGTCGATACACTCGCCGGTGCAGGAACGCTTCTTCGCGCTGCCGCGACTTGAGTGTGGTGACGATGCGTTTGACGTCCTGCACCTTGTCGCGGTCGGCGATGAGTATCGCGTCAGCCGTTTCCACTACCACAAGATTGTCAACGCCGGTTGCAGCAACCAGGCGTGATTCGCTGCGAAAGAAACTGCCGCGGCAATTGTCGACGATGACATCACCACGACAGGCATTGCCATGGATATCGCGCTCCGCCACTTCCCAGAGCGCGGACCACGCGCCGACGTCGCTCCAGCCGCAATCGAGCGAAACCACGCCGCCAATATTCGTCTTCTCCATCACGGCATAATCGATACTGTCACTCGGGCACTGCTTGAATGCATCGGCATCCGGGCGTACAAAAAACAAATCGACGGTGGCCGCCTGCATCGCCCTCTGGCAACACGACAGAATTTCTGGCGCGTGCTTCGCCAACTCGTCGAGGTAACTACGGGCGCGCAGCAGGAACATGCCGCTGTTCCAGAGATACCCTCCACTCTCGAGATAGCCCCGCGCCGTCGCGGAGTCGGGCTTCTCGACGAACCGTTCCAGTTCATAAAGATCATCCGCCAGTGCGGCGCCGCATTTGATATAGCCGTACCCGGTTTCCGGCGCGGTCGGCACAACGCCGAATGTCATCAGTCGGCCGCTGGCGGCAAGCGGCTGGGCTTTAATCACCGCCGCGACGAATGCGTCGACGTCCTTGATCAGATGATCGGCGGGAAGGACCAACAGGACGGACTCAGGATTGGAATTCACTGCGTGTAGCGCGGCAAGCGCAACAGCTGGAGCAGTATTGCGACCCAGCGGCTCGAGGATCAGGGCGCCCGCCTGCAATTCCAGTTGCCGCAGTTGCTCGGCCACCATGAAGCGATGTTCTTCGTTACACACCACCAGTGGCGCAGAGGCATTCAGTGACGCAGTGCGGCGCAGCGTTTCCTGCAGCATTGTGATTTCACCAGCCAGCGGCAGGAACTGCTTGGGATGCGCCTCCCGCGAGACCGGCCACAACCTGCTGCCGACGCCGCCGGAAAGAAGTACCGGTGTTAACATGCAAATTTCCCGTTGCCCTACCGAAATAGTCTGGATTGTTAGTATTCTGTGGTGTCTCGATGCACGTGCAAGCGGACGAGCCATGGTAGCCGAAGGCAGTATTTTTGGCCAGCAAACCACTGGACTTGTGTTTGCCAGCAATTAAAATGGGAACGCCCACCGCCTCCCGTACAACTTCCCGGGCGAAAACACCCATGAATTTCGGGACGCGCGGCGTGACACCCACCATCGGACACGCGACGCCCACTCGCAAGCCACACTGGAACTTCTATGATCGGCAAAAGCGCATACTCCAGGGATGAACTGCTTGCGTGCGGCCGGGGTGAACTCTTCGGGCCCGGCAATGCGCAACTGCCGACTGACGGCATGCTGATGATCGACCGCATCTCCCACATCAGCTCCGAGGGCGGCAGCTTCGGCAAGGGAGAGATCGTTGCCGAACTGGATATTCATCCGCAACTTTGGTTTTTTCAATGTCATTTCCCGGGCGACCCGGTGATGCCCGGCTGCCTTGGTCTCGATGCCATGTGGCAACTGGTCGGATTTTTTCTTGGCTGGCGCGGTAATCCCGGGCGAGGGCGTGCCTTGGGCTGCGGAGAGGTGAAGTTCAGCGGGCAGATTCTCCCGAGTGCAAGCCGTGTGGTCTATAACATCAATATCAAACGTGTGATCGAGCGCAAACTGGTAATGGGAATCGCTGACGCCAGCCTCTCGGTTGACAACACCGAGACCTACGTCGCGAAGGACCTTCGGGTCGGCCTCTTCAAATCAACGGAGTCGTTCTAGGTATATGGACAGACGAGTAGTCATCACCGGACTGGGCATTGTCTCCTGCCTGGGGAACGACGCCGACAGCGTTGCCCGATCGCTCTTCGAAGGTCGCTCTGGTATCAGTGTGAACCAGCAACAAATTGACATCGGGATGCGGTCGCACGTCTCCGGCAAACCCGACATCGACATCGAGGCGCACATCGACCGCAAGCAGCTGCGCTTTATGGGCGACGCCGCCGCGTTCGCCTACATCGCGATGCAGCGGGCGATCGACGACGCGGGGCTGGAACCTGCGGAAGTTTCCAATGAGCGCACCGGCATCATCGCGGGCTCCGGCGGCGCTTCTTCCGCCAGCCAGACAGAGGCATCCGACATCATGCGCGAGCGCGGCCTGCGCCGGGTCGGGCCCTATCGCGTCACGCAAACCATGGGCAGCACCGTATCGGCCTGCCTTGCAACCCCGTTCCGTATCAAGGGCGTCAATTACTCAATTTCGTCGGCGTGCTCCACGAGCGCGCACTGCATCGGCAACGCCATGGAGCAGATACAGCTGGGCAAGCAGGATCTGATGTTCGCAGGTGGCGGCGAGGAACTGCACTGGTCCCTCAGCTGCCTGTTCGACGCCATGGGCGCGCTGTCCACCAAATACAACGATACACCGCAGCGCGCCTCACGCGCCTACGATGCCAATCGTGATGGCTTCGTCATTGCCGGCGGTGGTGGCATGCTGGTGGTGGAGGAACTGGAGCACGCCAGGGCGCGCGGCGCGAAGATCTACGCGGAAATCGTGGGCTTCGGCGCCACGTCTGACGGCTACGACATGGTAGCGCCGTCGGGCGAAGGCGCGGTGCGCTGCATGCAACAGGCACTCGCCACGGTGAACGGTGCGGTGGATTACATCAACGCGCACGGCACCAGTACACCAGCGGGCGATATCCAGGAGCTCAAGGCCGTGCGCGAAGTGTACAAAGGCCGGTCGACCGTGCCGGTCGTCAGCTCGACCAAGTCCCTGTCCGGCCATTCACTCGGCGCCGCAGGCGTGCAGGAAGCCATCTACTCCCTGCTGATGCAGCAACGCGGCTTCATCGCCGCATCCGCCAACATCGACGAGCTGGATCCGGAGGCTGTCGGCGTGCCGATCGCGTTGACCCGCCATGACAATGTCGACCTGCAGCGCGTAATGTCCAACAGCTTCGGGTTTGGCGGAACCAACGCGTCGCTGGTGTTCCAGAAATATTCTTCATAACGGGGGCCGCGGCAGTCGGCAAGGAAACAGGCTGTCGGCGGCCCGGTCAGCCGGACCGCTTTATTAGCACGCGAGCAAATCGAGCAGTAGTACGTCCACCAGATCACCCGGCTCCACCGCCGCGCCGACCGGAATCACCGCCAGCGCATTGCTGTGGCTGACAGAGCTCAGTGCCCCTGAGCTCTGCTCCGGATACGGCGTCGCGCGCAGTCCCTGCATCGTGGCCGCTACGGTGACGCGCAGGTATTCCTGTCGATCGCCGGGTTTGCGTACCGCAAAATCGGCATGTGCCCGCAGGCGTAGCGGTGCATGTTCGGTTGCCCCCTGCATCTTCAGCAAAAATGGCCGGGCAATCAGGCAGAAAGTGACGAAGACCGAAGCGGGATTGCCGGGAAGGCCGATAAACGGCGTTTCGCCGATTGCCCCGAATGCCAGCGGCTTGCCTGGCTTGATCGCCAGTTTCCACATATCCAGCCGGCCAAGCTGCTCGACCTGTGCCTTGACATGATCCGCTTCGCCGACGGAGACGCCGCCGCTGGTGATCACGCAATCGGCGTGTGCGGCTGCCCACTGCAGCGCCTGCGCGGTCGCCGCAGGCGTGTCGGCGACAATGCCGCAGTCAATACATTCCAGATGCAGGGCGCGCAATAGCCCGCCCAGGGTGTAGCGATTGGAATTGAAAACTCCACCTCGCGGCAGCTCGCCACTGCCCGGTTCCGCCAGTTCATTGCCGGTCGACAGCAGCGCCACGCGCAGCGGACGGAAGACCTGCACCGTGGCGCAACCGATCGACGCCAGCAAGCCCAGGTCCTGTGGGCGCAGCACGCGACCTTTGGGAATGACGATTTCGCCCGCGCGGATGTCCTGCCCGCGCGGGCGAATGTTCAGTCCAGCGGTGACGTTGCCACGCACCGTGACCACACCGTCCGCTTCCCTGCATGCTTCCTGCATGGCGACTGCATCGGCACCCGGTGGGATAGGTGCACCGGTGAAAATTCGCGCCGCGGTCTGCGCTGCCAGGGGAGAGCCGTCGGTACCGGCGGGGATGCGCTGGCTCACGGGCAGCGCGAGGTGCGCCTCGGCGGCGCACAACGCATAACCATCCATTGCGCTGTTATCGCACGAGGGCACATCGATAGAGGAGACGATGTCCGCGAATGCCACGCAACCCAGGGCGTCAATGAGCGGCAGGCTGAGGGCAGACGACACCGGCCGGGCGGCGGCCAACACACGCTCCAGCGCGTCCGCCACGGGTAGCAGGCGCTTCATTTTTCCCCTGCCCGCACCCCGAGAACGCCGACGAAATTGCAGGGGCGATGACGGCTGTCGAGCTGCTCGCGGATCAGCCCGTTCCAGGCGGTCCGGCAGGCGCCGGTGGAACCCGGCATACAGAAGATAACGGTATTGTTGGCAAAGCCGGCCAGGGCGCGCGATTGCACCGTGGATGAGCCTATCTCCGCGTAGGAGAGAGCGCGGAACACTTCACCGAAACCGTCGATCGCCTTGTCGAACAACGGCTGTACGGCCTCGGGGGTGGAGTCACGCCCGGAAAAGCCAGTGCCGCCGGTAATCAGCACCGCATCGATTCCAGCATCCGCAATCCATGCGGACAACACTGCGCGGATCTGGTAGATATCATCGCGCACGATGGCGCGCGCGCCAGCGCGGTGGCCTGCCGACTGGAGTGCCTCGACGAGATAATCGCCGGAGGTATCGGTTTCACGGCTGCGGGTATCGGATACGGTCAGCACCGCGATCGATAATTCTCGCGTTCCGTCCTCGGTGCCGCTAGGCATGGCTCTCTTCCTGCTGTTGTTGATAGTAGCGCTTTACCAGTTCGCCGATCGCACTGCGCCAGGGCACCTGCCGTATGGCAAACGTGTTGCGAATCTTGCTGCAGTTCAGCGTCCGGCTCAGCGGCATGAGGCCCTCAGGCTCACGCTCAAGCTGCACTGCCTGCGAGTTGAACTCGAAAAACTGTGAGGCAGAGGCCAGCAATGCCTCGGCAAATTCATAGTAGGTCGCGGTATCGGAGCTGCCGTAATGATAGATGCCCCACGGCTCCACTCCGGTGCCCAGCTGATCCAGCAGGCCCAGAATGACCCGCGCCCCATCGTCAGCTGCCACCGGGCAGCCGCGCAGGTTATTGTCGAGGATCAGGCTGTCGCCTTCGCGCAGTGGGCCCAGCATCTGGGTGATCAGATTGTTGCCCTCGTACGAGAACACCGGCCCTAATCGCAGTATCAGATGGCGTGCAGTGGCATCGCCCACCAGTTGCTCCGCGCGCGCCAGCAACTGGCCTACGGTTTCCTGGTTGTCCGGTGGATCGTTCTCGACATACGGTCGGTCGAGTTGGCCGGAAAAGACTCTGGCGCTGGAAACATACAGGTACGCGGTACTGGTCCGCTGGCAGGCTTTCGCCACCCAGTGGCAGCGTTGCAGTTCCAGCTCCTGGATCTGCAGCCCGCCGTCGCCGGCGGCCTCGATACGCACATCCACCACGATATCGCTCTTGGCGCGCACCACACTTTTTTTTGCCTGGCGTTCACTCTTCCAGCGGCAGGCGGCACGGCTCATGGGCAGGATTTCATGGCGACCCTGCAGCGCCTGCCGCTGGCTGAGCGCCATACCCAGCGGCGTATCAGATCCTAGAACTAGCACACGCACTGTTCAGGTTCCACTCCCGTTCCCGCAGCCCCTACCGGGCGCGGGTGCCGCTAGAATGGGATGTCGTCTTCGAAATTGCTGTAGTTGCCAGCCGGCTCGGATACCGGAGCGCTAGCGGCTGGCCTTGCAGCGCTGGCACGCGGCGCAGACTGGGCAAAATCGTCATGCTGCCGAGCGCCTTCGCCCTGCCCGCTGCCCCGAGGTTCGAGCATCTGCATTTCGCTGGCCACGATCTCCGTGATGTACCGATCCTGGCCATCCTTGTCCTGCCACTTGCGGGTGTGCAGTGAACCTTCGACATACACCTTCGCGCCTTTCTTCAGGTATTCACCCGCGATCTGGCCCAGCCGGAAGTTCCCGCGATCGCGGAACACCACACGATGCCATTCCGTGCGCTCCTGCATCTGTCCCGTCTGTTTGTCCTTCCAGCTTTCACTGGTGGCAATACTGACATTGGTTACCGTGCCTCCGTCGGGGAAAGAGCGGGTCTCCGGATCGTTGCCCAGATTGCCGACCAGAATGACTTTATTTACGCCCCTTGCGGCCATATAGGTTCCTCACTGCTGACACAAATTCGATGGGGAGAGTGGACTGTGGACTATAGCAATCCCACCCTCGAATTGCGACAGCATCACCGGCCAAAGTCCACCGGTAGCGGGTTGCTGTGCTCCGCTGCGCGACACGGTCTGCAGCGGGCGTCAAACGCCCGGCAGGGGGCTGGGCGTGATGGCGTTGACCGCACGGGGCGCTCGCATCACAACGAGCCACCAGGCGCCCGCCAGTACCAGGCAAACGCTGGTCAGCATACCCTTGCCGAGATGCTCCAGTAGCCAGCCTCCCCCGGCGCCACCGGCAAACGCCCCCATGAACTGACAGGTGGAGAAAACGCCCATCGCGGTGCCCTTACTGGCCGCCGCTACAGACTTGCTAAGTAACGATGGAAGCGTCGCTTCCAGGTAGTTGAAGCCCACGAAGAACAGCCACAGGGCGACGTAACACAACAGGCTCGCCGTGGTGTACCCCAGTGTGGCTATGGCTACAAACACCAGTGCAATGCCCAGCAGGAAGGTCTGGCGCAGCCGGCCGGCGCGCTCGGCTAGCGTCATCAGGGGCACCATGCCGATCAGGGAGAGCACCAGCACCGGCAGATACACCACCCAGTGTCGCGCCCGGTCGATACCCAGCGAGGTTTCGATCAGTTGTGGCACCACGAGAAAAAATGCCACCAGGATGAAATGCAGCACAAACACGCCGAAATTGAGTCGCAACAGCCGCCGGTCCCCGAGGCTGCGCTTGATCCAACCCACACGACTGTCGCCGGCGGGTTGTGCGCTCGCACTCGGCGCCGGAGGCGAGGGCACGACCAACAGCAGGAGCGCGATGCCAGAGATCGCCAGTGCAGCAGTGAACCAGAACACGCCCGGCAGCCCCCCCAGCGTGGCCACCATCGGGCCCAGCACCAGTGCCAGCGCGAACGACAAGCCGATACTCACACCAACGACTGCCATCGCCTTGGTGCGCTGCTCCTCACGAGTCAGATCGGCCACCAGTGCCATCAGGGTGCTGGAAACGGCCCCCGCGCCCTGCAGGGTGCGGCCCAGGATGATGGTGTGGACACTGGCCGCAGTAGCGGCGATCACACTACCGAGTGCGAACAGCAGCATTCCCGCGACGATGACAGGCTTGCGTCCCACCCGATCCGACATCCAGCCGAAAGGAATCTGCAGCACGCCATTGGTCAAGCCGTATACACCCAGCGCCAAGCCGATCAGGGTAGGCGTCGCCCCAGCAAGGTCTGCCGCGTACAAGGCCAGCAGCGGCATCACCATGAACAGGCCCAGCATACGGAAACAATACAGCGCCGCGAGCGACGCCACCGTGCGGCGCTCCTGCGAGGTCATGGGGTTGTGGGTGATCGCCAGCAGTTTTGTCATGAGGGGGTGGTCGAGAAAACAGCGGGCCATGGTACCAGTTTCGAGCGCCACACGACATCCGCGCAGGTGCGCCAGGCCAGCATCACCCAGGATTTTGCCAGACGCCCGGCGGCGGGCATATACTGCCCGGTTTCGGTTAACACAGCGGAACCAAAGTTATTATGGATACTATCCAAGTCCGCGGGGCGCGCACCCACAACCTCAAGAACATCGACCTCGATATTCCCCGGGACAAGCTGGTGGTCATTACCGGCCTCTCCGGCTCCGGCAAATCCTCGCTGGCTTTCGACACCCTCTACGCCGAAGGCCAGCGCCGCTATGTGGAGTCGTTATCCACCTATGCGCGCCAGTTCCTCTCGCTGATGGAGAAACCGGATATCGACCATATCGAGGGTCTCTCGCCGGCAATTTCCATCGAGCAGAAATCCACATCGCACAACCCCCGCTCCACAGTCGGCACCATCACCGAAATCTATGACTACCTGCGGCTGTTATTCGCCCGCGTGGGCGAGCCGCGCTGCCCCGATCACGACATGAAACTCGAGGCGCAGACTGTCAGCCAGATGGTCGATGCCGTGCTGGCCTTGCCTGAGGACAGCAAACTGATGTTGCTCGCGCCAGTCGTGCGCGATCGCAAGGGCGAACATTTGCATGTACTCGAAGAGTTGCGGACCAGCGGCTTTGTGCGCGCCCGCATCGACGGCATCGTCATTGACCTCGACGACGCGCCTGCGCTCGACAAAAAGAAGAAACATCGTATCGAGGTCGTCGTCGACCGTTTCAAGGTACGACAGGATCTGGGTATCCGGCTGGCGGAGTCATTTGAGACCGCGCTCGCACTCACCGACGGACTGGCATCAGTCTGCTTTATGGAGGGCAGTGACGGCGAGATGAATTTTTCCGCGCGCTTCGCCTGCCCCGAGTGCGGCCACAGTATCGATGAACTGGAACCTCGGATGTTCTCGTTCAACAACCCCGCTGGCGCGTGCGGCGGATGCGATGGCCTCGGGGTGAAGCAGTACTTTGATGAAACACGCCTCATCCTGTTCCCGGATGCGAGCCTGGCAGAAGGCGCCATCCGCGGCTGGGACAGGCGCAACGTGTACTATTTCCATATGCTGAAATCGCTGGCTGATCACTATGGCTTCGATATCGATACGCCGTACCGGGAATTGAGCAAAAAACACCGGCAACTGATTTTGCATGGCAGCGGCACGCAGGAAATCACGTTCTCGTACATCAATGACCGGGGCGACATTTTCAAACGAACGCATACCTTCGAGGGCATTCTTCCCAACATGGAGCGCCGCTACCGCGAAACCGAATCGCAATCGGTGCGGGAGGATTTGTCGAAATTTATCTCCACACAGGTGTGCCCCGACTGCGAGGGCACGCGCCTGCAACGGCACGCTCGCCACGTGTTTGTGGATGGCCACAGTCTCCCCGGTATCACCGCCATGCCGGTTGGCGACGCCGCGCAGTATTTTGCCCAACTGCAACTGACCGGACGACGCGGCGAAATCGCCGACAAAATCCTGAAGGAACTGCGCGCGCGCTACCGCTTCCTGGTCGACGTGGGGCTCAACTACCTCACGCTCAACCGCAGTGCCGAGACCTTATCGGGCGGTGAGGCCCAGCGCATTCGCCTGGCATCCCAGATCGGGGCGGGGCTGGTGGGTGTGATGTACATCCTCGACGAACCTTCCATCGGGCTGCACCAGCGCGACAACGCACGCCTGCTGGCGACGCTCACCCATCTGCGCGACATGGGCAATACGGTGCTGGTGGTGGAGCATGACGAAGATGCCATACGCAGCGCGGACCATATCATCGATATCGGCCCCGGAGCCGGCATTCACGGCGGGCGGGTGGTGGCTTCGGGCTCGCTGCAGGACATTGTCGGCAACGCGCAATCACTGACCGGTGCGTACCTCTCGGGCGCGCGGGAAATCGCCGTGCCCGCGCGGCGCACGCCCCACAACCCGAAGGAATTGCTCATCCTAACGGGCGCAACGGGTAACAACCTGCAATCGGTCACGCTGGAGATTCCGCTCGGCCTGCTCACCTGTATCACAGGCGTCTCTGGTTCGGGCAAATCATCGCTGATCAACAGCACGCTCTATCCCATCGCCGCCACTGCGCTAAACGGGGCCACCACGCTCACGCCGGCACCGTACAAGTCAATCAGTGGGATTGAAGCGATCGACAAATGCATCGACATCGACCAGAGCCCGATCGGCCGCACGCCGCGTTCGAATCCGGCCACCTACACCGGCATTTTTACTCCGGTGCGCGACCTCTTCGCCGGCACACAGGAAGCTCGCTCGCGCGGTTATAAGGCCGGCCGCTTCAGCTTCAATGTGAAGGGCGGGCGATGTGAAGCCTGCCAGGGCGACGGCGTCACCAAGGTGGAGAT
>CAYWWD010000068.1:0-20215 GCA_964461965.1 uncultured Halioglobus sp.
GTCTACAACGGCCTGACCGACGAGTACCACCCGACGCAGATGCTGGCCGACGTGATGACCATGCGCGAGCACAGCGACAAACCGGTGCAGCAGATCAAGTACGCCTACATCGGCGACACACGTTCCAACATGGGTCACTCGCTGATGATTGTCGGCTGCCTGATGGGCATGGATGTGCGTATCTGCGGACCGAAGGCACTGTGGCCGGCCAAGGAGTACCAGGACATCGCCAAGGAACTCGCCAAGAAATACGGCGCCAAACTGACCATCACCGCCGACCAGAAGGCCGCGGTGAAGGGCGTCGACTTCATTCACACCGACGTGTGGGTGTCGATGGGCGAGCCCAAGGACGTGTGGAAACAGCGCATCAAGCAGCTGATGCCCTACCAGGTCAACGCGAAACTGATGAAGGCCAGCGGCAACCCGCACGTGAAATTCATGCATTGCCTACCCGCCTTCCACGATACCGAGACAGTGGTGGGCAAGCAGATTGCCGACGAGTACGGCATCACCGACGGCCTGGAAGTCACCAACGAGGTGTTCGAGTCCGAGGCCAACGTGGCCTTCGATCAGGCCGAGAACCGCCTGCACACCATCAAGGCGATCCTGGTCGCCACACTGGGAGACTGAGGCCATGCGTGTCGTAGTCGCTCTGGGCGGCAACGCCCTGCTGAAACGCGGCGAGCCGATGACGGCTGAAGTGCAGCGCGCCAACGTACGCGTCGCTGCCGAGGCGCTTGCGCCCATCGCGCGCGAACACCAGCTCGTGATCAGCCACGGCAACGGGCCGCAGGTGGGCCTGCTCGCCTTGCAGGGCGCGGCCTACAAACCCGACGAGGCCTATCCGCTGGATGTGCTGGGCGCCGAGACCGAAGGCGGCATCGGCTACATGATCGAGCAGGAGTTGGGCAACCTGCTGCCCTTCGAGGTGCCATTCGCCACGCTGTTGACCATGGTGGAGGTGGATGGTGACGATCCCGGCTTCAAGAATCCCACCAAGTTCGTCGGCCCGGTCTACGAGAAAGCGGTGGCGGACAAACTCGCCGCCGAGAAAAACTGGATATTCAAGCAGGACGGCGACAGGTGGCGCCGCGTCGTGCCCTCGCCACTACCTAAACGAATCTTCGAGATTCGCCCGGTCAAATGGCTGCTGGAGCACAACACCATCGTGATCTGCGCCGGTGGCGGCGGCATTCCCACCATGTACGAGAAGGGCGCCGACCGCAAGCTGGTGGGGGTCGAGGCCGTCATCGACAAGGATTTGTGCTCGGAGCTGCTGGCGCGCGAGCTCGACGCTGACCTTTTCGTGATGTTAACGGATGCCGAGGCAGTGTTCCTGGACTGGGGCAAACCCACGCAGCGCCAGATCCGGCGAGCTACACCGGCATCGCTGGCGGACATTCCCTTCGCTGCGGGCTCGATGGGCCCCAAAGTCGCGGCGGCCTGTCAGTTTGCCGAAAAAACGGGCAAGAAGGCGGCAATTGGTGCTTTAGCAGACCTCGGTCGCATCCTCTCTGGCGAAGCCGGCACCACGATTTCGATCGACGGCAACGGAATCCACTGCTCCGGCTAAGCACCGTGCCAAATAACAGACGTAGAGCAGCGAATCGCGTTTTTACGCCTTGCTCAGTGTTTGGACATTTGACGCCCCGCTGTAAAGACGCGCTGCCCGCTTCGCCTTCAAGCTGCCGTTAATCGCGCTCGTCGGGAACACCGTCTGGCAGGATGAAGGGCAGCGCACCCACCAGACTCTCCATCAGCACGAACCCGCCACCGGGTCGATCGATGTTCGCGGTGGCGCGAATGAAATCAAACACCGAGTCCGCGACACCGACGTCGACGATGACGGTGACCAGCCGGGCAAGCTCGGCTTCCGGCAGACGACCCCGCCGAGCCTTCGCCTCGCGCAATGCGGCAACCGCCCGAATGGCGACGGAGTCGGCACGAGTGATGCCCCGGTCAACGCGCAGTGCGCGCAGGAGATTCCGATCAGTGCCATCGTCCGGCAGGATCGCAATGATCCGCTTACTGGATTGCAGTGTCGGTAGTCGCGCGATGGGTGGTACTGCACTCATGAGCGACCCTTGTCCATGCGCTCGAGGGCCTGTTCGGGAATGTAAGTAGCCAGGCGATCGAGAACGGAGACGTAGAGATAGCCATTGCCCGGTGCGCCAAGTTCGCCAGCGTTATAGATGGCCTCGGCGATGAAATCCTGTTGATCGGTGGGAACGATCACGCTAAGCACTTCCTTTTCCGCCTCGACGGCAATACCGATCAGCCCCAGTCGCTCCCGGGGACCGGTGCCACGAGCCATGTGCACGATGCCGCCGGCGACACCGGCATTGCGGATCACCTTAAGAACGGTGTCGGCGTGTCCGGCCGGCACCACCGCCGTGATCAGAACGGCATCTGTCAGATACGTCATGGGCTGGTTTTTCATAGATCTCCCTTTCATGGTGCCGCCTCGCCAAGGCCGGAAACAACGGTCTCGGGTCGCGCGGCTGCGCGTACCTGGGCGTCGGCCCTATAGCGAGCCCACAGCCCGGACAACATCACCGTGATGATAGGTCCAACCGACGCCATGGTGAGAATACCGAACCCCTCCACCGCATCGGTGGCATTGCCGAATCCGAGCCCCATGGCGAGTACCAGCGGCACCGTAATCGGGCCGGTGGTGACACCTGCGCTGTCCCAGGCCACATTGACAAATTCTTCGCTGGAGAAAAATGTCAGCACGATAGCCAGCAGGTAGCCCGGTACCACCAGGGCAATGAGCGGCAGGTCGAAGATGAGCTTCGCCAGTCCCAGTGCAATGCCGAAAGCGACGCCAAGGGACACGGCAATGATCAGCGTCTGCTTGCGGAAGACACCGTTGGTGAGGGTCTCTGCGGTAATACCGAGTGCATTGAGCGCAGGTTCCGCCACGGTCGCGCCAAAACCCAGCACCCATGCAAAAACAATGGCCAGTGTCAGACCGACGCCATAGGGGTAGATCGGCGAGCCCGGTGCACCCTCGATGGCCATGAACGCCATCGGCACCAGACTGCCGGCACTGCCACCGAGTCGGGACAGGCCATAGGTCAGTCCCACGTTGAAGATGCACATTCCCACGACGGTGAAAGCTATGCCCAGGAAAATTTCGCGCAGGCGGTGAAGGCGCTCGCGCAACAGGACGCTGAGCACCAGGAACAGGAACAACACCAACGGCAGGATAGCGCGTACACCCATTACCACTTCCAGGCCGGGACTGGTCTCGTACCACGCCAGCTCGCCCGCGATCATACCGGATTGTGCCTGCGCTGCCGCGATAATGGACTCGGGTGCCTGGGTGGCAGAGGCATACACCAACAGGAGCAACACACCGGCGACAGGGAACAGCGATGCCAGCGTGACGATGCCAAATCCGGAGAGCCCGGACTCCCCTTTGCCGGCTGCCGCTGCGATCCCGATACCCAACGACAACACCAGCGGCACGGTGACCGGGCCGGTGGTGACTGCGCCGGTATCCCAGGCCAGGCCCAGTGCACTGGCCAGGTATGGATCATTCGCCGCGTACAGGCTCAGGCCCAACACCGGCAGTAGCGAAAGAATAATGAGCGGCTTGAGACTCCAGCCCTGCAGAAAGCGCAGCGTTCCCACCACAGCGGCCAACCCGACACTGGCGCCCACGGCCATAACCAGCGCATCGGCCCAGTCGTTGAGCAGCAGGTACAGGTAGGGCGCCTTCTCCACGGCGACCGTCTGCCCGGCGGTTTTGAGGGCGCTGATGGCGGGCTCGGCAAAGGTAACGCCCACTCCGAGCAGCAACGTGATGACGAGCACCATTGGCAGCGGCGAGCGCCGGGGCAGCACAGAACCGATTGCGGTGCCGAAAGGCATCAATCCCAGTTTGAGGCCTTCCATGAAAAACATCAGGCCGACCATCACCGCGAACAGCCCACCGATCATGGGCCAGGGCTGTTCAAAACGTTCCTTCAGGATCAGGAGTTGGAACAAGGCGAGGTAGGCAGCCAGCGGCGCCACGACCCTGAACTGCTCCGCAAAACGTCTTGCAAGATAGGGCCGCAACAACCCCGCTACCTCGCGCCACGAAATCCGGGTGACGATGGGGGCGATTCGCACAATCTGGCCCGCGGCATCTCGCTCGGGTTCTGGAAACAGATCACCAAAGCGAAACTCCCGCCGCGACGCGCCTGTGGCCCGCAGGTATTCAGCGAAGCGAAAATTAGAGTCCATGCCACTCATTCCAGTACCTGCTGCGCGAAGTCATCTGCTCAACGTTTCTCCAGAAGATCACTGTAAATACCATGCTCAACCCGGGTTTCAAGCAACCGGTATCCGGACTGCTCGGCAAAAACGTGAAAATCGCGCACCGATCCCTGGTCCGTCGCCAGCACGCGCAGCCGCTGGCCGGATTGCATCGCATTCAGCGCTCGCGTGGCTTTGAGCAATGGCATGGGGCAGGCCAGTCCGGTGGCGTCCAGCTCGATCACCTCAGGCGCTGTCATGGCCGCGCCTCCTCGCGACCGGAGTCGCCATCGACGAGCCAGACTGAAGGCGACTCCATACTCACTGCCCCAGAAACTGCAGCGCATCGCGCATCGGTGCACTGGACAGTGTGATCAGCCCGGTGAAGGGCGCATTCATTTCCATCATCAGGAACACCGCGCCCGAGGCCGACATCGCACAGGCGAGCAGCGCCGCCACCGCCACCCCATTGCGCGGTGCGAACAAACCGAAGGTCGTGAGGATGACAGTCAGCCAGGAACCCAGCACCAGCAACAGCGCTGCGGGGATCGAGTCTTCGCGCTGCGCGTGCATCAGGGCGCGGGTCAGGTTGATCTCCGCATTCAACGCCACGGCCTGTGCCTGCAGGCCCTCCTGCGCCGGCCCGTCAGGTGTGAGGGCGAAGAGCTGCCCATCGATGGCTTCCTCCCGGGCAACGGCGAAGTGGCCCTCCAATGCGCTCTCATCCGCCGCCGAGCGGGAGAACAGCAGGTCGACACGCTTCTGGTAGGCGGATTTGATCTTCGCACGTATCTCGCCGGTCTCGGGACCGTATTCGTCCAGGGCCCGGTCGAGCATCACCACCCGCGCGGCGTTCTGCGTCAACTCGTCATCGAAGCGGTCGAAGGTGCCTTTCGCCGAGGACACCAGCAGGCCCAACACCATGGCCGTGACCGTGGCGATCAACGCCGTGGCCAGCCGCACGACATCCTTGGTCTCGTGGCTGAGGTGGTGATCGGCGAGCACGCCCTGCAGCCAGATGCCGATGAGCGCGCCGCCAAACACACAGGCGAGCAGGATCGATGCAACGATGGGCGGATTCATAGTGGGTTGCGGCTTCCTGTGCAGTGTTTTGTGGAGGCGACGTTCAGTACGCGGGAATTATAAGCATGCGCCCGCGCGCATGGCCATCGCCGGCACGCGGCGAACGCCCACGGTCTGCCGGGCGCGTTTACAAGCGCCGCGCCCCTGCGCCATCATGGTAGAAATCCCGCGCGGAGCACATGGCGTATGCGTCACCTGAAACTGGCCCTGTCGCTGCGCTACCTGCCACTTACGCTCGCTTCCCTGCTGTGCGCACTCTCGCTGCTGTATCTGCTGCTCGCACCATCCACCAGCACTGCCGTGCTGCTGTTCGCCGCATGCGCCGCGCTCACGCTCCTCGGCATTCGCGACCTGCACCAGGACAGGCACGCCATACTGCGCAACTATCCCATCGCCGGGCATGTGCGCTTCCTGATGGAGGACCTGCGGCCGAAGTTCCGGCAGTACTTCTTCGAGAACGAGAAGGACGGCCGGCCGTTCTCGCGCGACAAGCGCTCACTGGTCTACCAGCGTGCCAAGGGCCAGCTCGACAATCGCCCGTTCGGAACGGAGTTCGACGTCTACGACCCCAGCTACGAGTGGATTTCCCATTCACTGGCGCCGCAGGTCGTCAGGGAGCACGACTTCCGCGTGACGGTCGGCGGGCCGGATTGCACCGCGCCCTACAACGCCTCCGTGCTGAACATCTCCGCCATGAGTTTCGGCTCGCTCTCGGCCAATGCCATCCGCGCGCTGAACAAGGGCGCGAAGCTCGGCGGCTTTGCCCACGACACCGGTGAAGGCGGCCTCTCGCCCTACCACCGGGAGCACGGCGGCGACATCCTCTGGGAGATCGGCTCGGGGTATTTTGGCTGCCGCGACACGCACGGCTACTTCTCGCCAGAGCTCTTCACCGCAACCGCAACGCAGGACCAGGTGAAGATGATCGAGATCAAGCTCTCACAGGGCGCCAAGCCCGGCCACGGCGGCGTGCTGCCCGCCGCGAAGATCACGCCGGAGATTGCGCGCATTCGCGGCATACCGCTGGGTCAGGATTGTGTTTCACCCGCCCGCCATTCCGCCTTCACGACGCCATTGGAGTTGATGGACTTCATCCAGCAATTGCGCGATCTCGCCGGCGGCAAACCCGTAGGCATCAAGCTGTGCATCGGCCGCCGGCATGAATTCCTGGCGATCGTGAAGGCGATACTCAAAAGCGGCATTGCACCGGACTTCATCGTGATCGACGGCAAGGAGGGCGGCACCGGCGCGGCGCCTTCAGAGTTCATCGACCATATGGGCATGCCGCTGCGCGAAGGCCTCACCTTCGCGCACTTCGCCCTCGTGGGCGCGGGACTGCGCGGTCGCGTCAAGATCGGCGCGGCGGGCATGATGATCTCGGCGTTTGACGTCGCCCGCACCATGGCGCTCGGCGCCGACTGGGTGAATATGGCGCGCGCGTTCATGTTCGCCGTCGGCTGCCTGCAGAGCCTGACCTGCCACACCGACCGCTGTCCGACTGGCGTCGCCACGCAGGATGCAGACCGGCAGCGCGCGCTCAACGTGCCGGACAAGGCGTTGCGCGTCGCGCAGTTCCACGAGAAAACCCTGATGGCACTGGCCGAGGTGGTAGGCGGCGCGGGGCTCACGCACCCGTCGCAGTTCCGCCGCTTTCATTTCCAGAAGCGGGTGAACGAATCCGTGGTGAAGTCATTCATGGAACTCTACCCGCCGCTGCGCGCGGGCGAGCTGCTGTCTGGCACCGAGGATCACCGCTACAAAGGCGCCTGGCAGCGGGCGCAGGCGGAGTCTTTTGACGCCGCGCACGGCGGCTGGGACGGGCATGTGGTGAGCTGAACTTCAGGCACCCGCAGCGATGCAGTCAATCAGCCCTGAGACGCAAAACGGCGGGCACTGCCCGCCGTTCGGAGTTTGAAACGACTGCGATCAGCCGCGGCGCTTGGCGCGACGCGATGCACCCAGCAAGGCGATGCCGGCCAGCAGCAGCGGCAGCGATGCCGGCACAGGAACTGGTTCGACGACGGCGTTGCGGACCGCAAAGGTTTCATTGTACATACTGGGTCCATTGCCCAGAGACCAGTTCTCGACATAGCCACTGGCCGCATCCCCATAGTCACAATGCTCCCAGTTATTGCTGAAGAAGCGACTGGCACAGACGTCGTTTGGCTGGAACAGTGCCACCCAGTTGGTAATCCCGCCCACATCCGCGATCACCGCATCGATCAGCGCAGTGGAGGCGACATCCCAGCCCAGCGGGCCCTGGAACGACAGGTCGATTTCTCCGCAGCTGGGCGAGAAGGGAGCGCAAGGCCCGGCCCAGGCCCAATCCACACCATTGATGGTGATGTAATCGGCGGGATCGACCGGCGCATCCATTATGGCCGCGTACGCAGTGCCTACCACGCCTTGGATGCCGAGAAACGCCCAAGCCAAAACTGCAATTAGTCTTTTCATAGTGAACTCCTTCAACCGGGAAAACGTACCGACCGAAACCGTACAGGCTTTTGTCGACCTCTGGCAGCGATCTGCAAGAACCGTACCCAGTAAATGTAACTTCATATTTTTATTGATTTTTTTGCCGATTGATGGCTGACCAATGCCACCATTGTGTAAAAAAAACTGACGGACTTTGCGCGCACGGTGACGGCGGCACAATCGGGCACACTGTGAGGCGATTGTGAAGGCGATACTCAAACGCGGCATTGCACCCGACTTCATCGTGATCGACGGCAAGGAGGGCGGCACTGGCGCGGCGCTACCGGTACCGTAAACAGGCTTCGCGCCTAAACATGAATAGCACCTGCGGCCCTGCGAACCGCCGACGGCGTGGTGTGCGACCAGCGGTGGAAGGTGCGGCGAAAATTGGCGGCGTCGCTGAAGCCCAGCAGGCTCGCGATCTCGGCGACCGGCAGCGTGGTGCCCTGCAGGTATTCCCGCGCGAGGCGGTAGCGCACCTGGTCGAGCAGCTGCTGGTAGCGGCAGCCCTCCTTCGCCAGCCGGCGCTGCAGTGTGCTCTCGCTCATGTGCAGTTGCCGCGCCACATCCGCACCGGTGGGAAATTCCGTGCCCGCCTGCAGCAGCACCTGCTGCACGCGCTCGCTCACGCTGCCGTGGCGGCTGTCCAGCGCGGCGAGGCGGTCGCACTCGCGGCGGAAAATCTCCTGTGCCACCGGGTTGGCCGTGGAGATCGCGACACCCAGCATCGCCTCCGGCAGACTCAGCGCAGTGCGCTCGCTGCCAAAGTGCACATCCGGCCCGAAAGTCAGCAGGTACTGCGAGGCATCGACCGGCGGCGGGTAGTCGAGGTCAAGGCGCGGGATCACGCCGTAATCCTCACCGACCAGCAGCCGGCCGTTGTGCACGATGGCGGCGTACAGCACCTCACAGTAGAAGCGCGCCAGCGCCTGCGGCAACAGGCCGGCCTCCACTTCCACCGCCACCCGGCCCGTGTGCCGCCGCACGCCGATCTGGATGCCGGGCAATATAGCGCGGCTGTAGCGGATGAGCAGCCGCAGCGCATCGCCGACCGTGGCACTGGTCATCAGCGCGTAACCGAAGATGCCCTGCGAGGCCACATTGATATGCGAACCCAGCCGCAGCCCGAGCTGCGCATCTCCCGAAAGACGCAGCGCGTTGGCGGCGATAGCATCCAGACTCGCTGCGCTCAAACTGAGTTCGCCGCGTGCCGGCGAGGGTTCAAGCCCGCTGCCGTGTAATAGTGCATGCTCACTGACACCCTGCTCCGCCAGCAGTTCGATCAGCACAGATAGATAGTAAGCGTGCATGGTGACGGTATTTAACCTGGAGAATGATGGTTATTAACCCGATACATGATTGGATTTAACCCGTCGGCTCGCACGATTGTCAAATAGCATTTCTTCACGGCCATGCCTCACTTCGAGAACCGGCAATGAGCATGGGCCGTACCCGGGGTATGCAGTCGCACGGGAAAGACGCTTGCAACAATGACCGCAACCTCTCGCACGACGATTGCACAGCCCTCACCGGAGGACCCATGAACTCAGCACCGAACAACACCGTCACCGCATCAATCAAAGAGGACAGGGCGCCCATCACGCCACGCAACCGCGCCCACGATGTATCCGCCGCACTCGGCGGCGAGTGGCTGGACAACGATCCGTTCCTGACCGCGTTCTTCAACGCCATGTCGATCGGCTTCCCGATCGGTGAAAAATTCTTTATCGATGCGGTGCGCCACTACGCCGATCGCATTACCGACCCGGCGCTGAAGGCCGATATCCAGGGGTTCTGCGGACAGGAGGGCTTCCACCGCCGCGAGCACCAGCGCTACAACGAAACGCTGTGCCACGCGCGCGGCTACGACCTCGACGCGCTGGAGGGCAGACTCACGCGGCTCCTGCGCTGGGCGCGCAAAGTGCTGCCCGCGCGGCAGAACCTCGCCATCACCGTGGCGATCGAGCACTTCACCGCTGTGCTGGCAGAGCTTCTGTTGCGCGAAGGCTCGATCCTCGAACGCACCGATCCCGCCATGCGCGCGCTGTGGCGCTGGCACGCGGCGGAGGAACTCGAGCACAAGAGCGTGGCCTTCGACGTGTACCGCGCGGTGGGCGGCACCGAAGCGATGCGCCGCGCCGTGATGCGGCGCGTCACCGTGTTCCTCGCCATCGAGCTCAGCCGCGCGGTGATCGGCATCCTCTGGAAGAACGGCCAGTTGTTCAAGCTCGCGGTGTGGCGGCGCGGGCTGGCCGGCCTGTTCGGCAAACAGGGCGTGCTGGGCGGGGCCTGGCCAGAGTACAAGGCGTTTTATCGGAAAGGCTTTCACCCGCAGCAGCAGGACACCCGCGAACTGCTTGTACAATGGGCGGCGGAACCGCTGACCGCGAGCACCTGACCATGAAAAAACTCGTCCTCCTGCTCGCGCTGCTCGCGGCGGCAGCCTTGCTGGGATGGCGGGAATTCACGGCGGCGCCGGTGGCGCGGGTGGTACCCGACGACGGCGGCACCGCCTGGCAGCCGCGCGGAAATCCCAACGTCGGCGCGTTTGATCCACACATGGCCGCGCCGATCACCTTCCGCACCATGCACGTGGGCCTCAACAACTCCGACCACCTGTGGATCGCCACCGCGCCCGAGCAGGAACTGGCCTGGGTGGCGGAGCCAGACATGTACATCCCCGAAGGCCCCACGCTCGATAATCGGGGACGCATTTATTTTAGCCCGCTGTACCCGCGCGAGGACGTGAGCCTGGTGGCGCTGGACGGGGAGACCGGCAAACGCCTGTGGACGCTGCCCCACTACGGCGATGCGCAGGGCGCCGGTGCGCCGCTGATCCTGGATACCCCGAACGAGTCCTCCACGCAGACCGTGTACCACGCAACGTACCACCACGCCTGGGCAGTTACGCCACAAGGCGAGGTGTTGTGGCACAAGCCCACCGGCCTGCAGTACGCGGGCGAACATGCGCCCCACGCCTGGGGTGTGAACTATGTGCCGCAGTTCGACGCGCTCACCATGGTGACCGGCGACGGCAAGCTCGCGGTGCTCGCGCGCGCCAGCGGCGAGCCGCTGCTGGCTGCGCCGTTTGAACTGCCGGGGCAACCCGCCGCCCCCGCAGCGCGGAAAATGCCCGCGCAGTGGATCATGCAGCGCGGCGATGCGCTGGCCGAACAGCGCTTCGGCAGGATGCCGCTGCCCGGTGGCGACGGCCTGTTCACCGCGATGGTGCGTATCATCTTCGGCGCCGGCTCCGAGGTGTCCAATTTCTACGCGGTCGATCCCAACACCGGAAGACTGTTCATCGCCGCCACCGCACCGGACGAGACCGACGGGACTAAAGACGGCGTCTCCGCACAGGGCGCAATCTATGCGCTGGACCTGGTGCCATCGGGCGGACAACTCAGCGCGCTCATCGCCGCGCGCTACGACTTCGATGGCAGCACCGGTTCCACGCCGACGGTCAGCAACGACGGCGAACGCCTGTACATCACCGACGAGAACGGCAATGTCATGGCGCTGGATCGCAATCTGAACGAGCTCTGGCGCATCAACGTCGGCGAGCAGGTCGCCGCCTCGGTGGCGGTGTCGGCCGACAACGGCGAGCTCTACGTGGTGACCGGCCGCAACGTCTTCAAGCTGTGGGATCGCGGCGACCGCGCGGAGCGCGGCTGGACCGGCGAGCTCGACGCTTTCCCCGGCTATACGAATGTCAACGCGCTGACCCCCACCATCACCGCCAACGGTGTCGCGGTATCCATCGGTGCCGCCCGCGACGTGGCGGGCAATTCCCTGCTGATGGAGGCGGGTTTTGGCCTGCTGGATCGCGAGACCGGCGCGTTGCGCGGCTTCGTACAGGGTGTGGAGGAAGGTATCGCGGTCACCGTGCTGGGGCCGGACGGCGGCTTCGCCATCGCGCACTCACCGGTGCGCCGGCTCGGCAGCAAGACAATTTTCGGCGACCACATCTCACCTATCCAGGGCGGCATCGGCCGCTACAAGCCCGCCGACCCGGTGCGCCTGGCGCGCGAGGCGAGTTGTGCGGCCGCCGCTATCAGCGATCGCCAGCGCGCCCAACAGGGTGATGCAGGTTATGGCGATGCGGCACGGCAGTGGGACCAGAGGCAAATGGCAGCGCTGATGACGCAGGCGACTGATGCACTGGCGCGTTCGACATTGCACCTCGACGCAGCGCAGGGCCCACAGGCGTGGTGCAAAGCCCTCGCCGCTGCGCCCCGCAATGGCTATGATGCACCGACACCTCACACGAGATGAGACCTGCCATGCGGATTACCACGCTGATTCTGTCCGGCTTACTGGGAGCGACGTTGACCTGTGCCGCGCACGCGGATATCTACCAGAGCAAGGATGCGCAGGGCAACACGGTATTCAGCGACCAGCCTTCACAGGGCGCGCACGAGGTCAAAGTGCGCAAGACCAATTCCGTGGACCCGGTCGCCATCCCGCCACCGCGGGCGGCCGAGCCGTCCACTGAGGCGGGAGTCGATACGCCAACCGAAGCACCACGGGAAATGGAACAGCAGGACGAGCACGCGAACCCCGGCGAATCACAATGATGAAAACCGTACTGCGGATACTTGTCGCCCTCCCCGCCATCTTTTTCGTGACGATCGGTGTGCGCTGGGCGGTCGACCCGCACGGCGCGGCGGCGGCGCTGGGCATGACGCTGCAGGACGGTGTCGGGCGCAGCACCCAGATCGGTGATATCGGCGGCGTGTTCCTCGCGCTCGGCCTGATGATGCTGGGCGCACTGGTGATGGCAAAACGCGAGTGGTTTTACGCACCGGCACTGCTGCTGTTCCTGATCGGGGCGCTGCGCACGCTGGCGTGGCTGGTGCACGGCGCTGCCCTCGCACTCGATGCGATCTTCGTGGAAGTGGTGGTGGCCGGCATCCTGTTGTTCGCCTCCTCGCGGCTCGCACCGGATCGCTAGGTGATGCGGCGCTGGTGCGCAGTGCTGCTGACCGCCATCGCCTGCTGGCAGGCTACGCTCGCACACGCGGCGCGGCCCAATATCGTGCTGGTACTGGCCGACGACCTCGGCTTCAGCGACCTTGCACCCTTTGGCAGCGAAATCCACACACCTACCCTGAGTGCACTGGCCGAGGCCGGCGTGCGCTTCAGCAACTACCACACTGCATCCAGTTGCGCGCCGACGCGGGCCATGCTGCTCACCGGTGTCGACAGCCACCGCAACGGCGTACCGAATATTCCCGAGACGATCCCGCCCGAGCAGGGCGTGCATCCCAACTACCGCGGCACGCTCGGTCACAATGTGGTGACGGTGGCAAGCCTGCTACAGGATGCGGGCTACCACACCTACATGGCGGGCAAATGGCACCTGGGCAAGGCGCCGGATGAACTGCCGTTTCGCCGCGGCTTCGAGCGTACGGTGACCATGGCGGACACCGGCGCCGACAACTGGGAGCAAAAGCCCTACCTCCCCATCTATGAGAAAGCCAACTGGTTTGCCGACGGTGAGCCCTTCGACCTGCCGGATGATTTCTATTCCTCGCGTTTCCTCATCGACAAGACCATCGAGTTCATCGATTCAAACTCCGGCGACGGCCAGCCTTTCTTTGCCTATGTGCCGTTCCAGGCCGTGCATACACCGGTGCAGGCGCCGCGCGAATTCACCGACAAGTATCTCGGAGTGTATGACCGGGGTTGGGAGGTTTTACGCCAGCAGCGTCAGGCGCGCGCGAAAGCGCTGGGCCTGGTGCCGTCGGACAGCACCATGGTGGAAATGTCCACCACCGGCGACTGGGACGCCTTGAACGAGGAGGAACAGCGCTACCACGCCAAACGCATGGCAGTGTACGCAGGCATGGTGGAGGCGATGGACCACCACCTCGGCCGGCTGGTGGACTACCTCAAGCGCACTGGCGAGTTCGAGAACACCATTTTCATCTTCACCTCCGACAACGGCAGCGAAGCTTCCGGCGGCGACGCACCGCGCGCGCCCGCCATGCAACTCGGGCTGCGGTTGCAGGATTACACCAACGACTACGACACGCTGGGACTTAAGGGAAGTTTCAACACCATTGGCCCGAGCTTTGCCAGCGCCGCCGCGTCACCGCTCGCGTTCTACAAGTTCTATGCCGGCGAAGGAGGCATGCGCGTGCCCTTGATCATGACCGGAGCCTCCATCCCGGCGCGGGCGCGGCCGAACAGCGCGTTCACCTACGTCACCGACATCACGCCCACCATCCTCGACCTCGCCGGTGTCGCGCCGCCGAAGGCGCGCTACGGCGGCCGCCCGGTGGAAGCGATCAGCGGTCGCAGCCTGCTGCCGCTGCTGCGCGGCGAGGCAGAGCGCGTCTATCGTGAGGACGAACCCATCGGCTACGAACTCGGTGGCAACGCCGCGCTGTTCCAGGGCGACTACAAGCTGGTGCTCAACATCCCGCCGGTCGGCGACAACGAATGGCACCTGTACGACATTGAGCACGACCCGGGCGAGACGCAGGACCTGCGTGAGCAGCAGCCCGAGCGCTTCGCGCGCATGCAGACGCTCTATGCCGCGTACGCGCGCGACAACGGCGTGCTGCCGCTACCCGCGCACTACAACCAGGCCCTGCAGGGCGTGGAGAATGGGCTGCTCGATCGCTTCGGGACGGATCTGCTGGTGGCGCTGCTGACGCTGCTGGTGCTCGCGCCGTTTGCTTTCGCCTGGCGCGTCCGCAGGCGCTGAACGCCAGGCTGGCGTCGCAACTTCAAGCACCTGCGCACCGCTCCCGCCACGGCACCGACACCACACGCCGGGCGACAGAAATGCTTGGCGCACTTTTGTAACTTCTACTAGTATTGAAGCGCTCCGGAGTGAGCATGCACCCATCCCATCGCTGCCAACTGTTCAAGGATACCGTTATGTTGAAACTGCGTCCCTCACTGCTCGTCGCCATGCCCGTCCTGCTCTCTGCCTGCGCCTCCGGCCCACCGTTCATCGACCAGATGCAGGCGACCGCCGTCGATGACGCGGTGCGCCGCGGCCAGTTCGAAATGGGCTGCCCGTCGGCCACTGGTCAAGTGATCTCCAGCGAGACGCTGCAACCGCCGGTACGGCCCTTCATCATGATTCCCGAACGGGCTGAATACACGATCGGCGTCACCGGCTGCGGCAAGCGCAACAGCTATGTCGTGATCTGCCCCGACAACGGCAGCAACACCTGCTTCGCCGGTGCATCGCGCGTGGATACGATGCAGTAACCCGCTTACCATCGACTCGGCGCGGGACGTTCCCCTGCGCCGCGTTCGCACGCCATTTACGGCAGGAACACACTGCCGTCGCGCCACCGCATCGAGCGCAACACCATCATCAGGAGGCCTGAATCATGAATCTCATCCACCGCTGTATTGCCCTAACCACCGCCCTGCTCGCCGTCGCGTTATTGACCGGCGCCGGCAGCGACCAGGATTCGATCAGCGCAGCGAAACAGGCCGACAAGCTCGCGGGCATCAACGTGCCCGGCATCGAAGAAACGCGCGCCATCGCCGAGGAAGGCCTGATCTACGGGCTGCCCATCGTGATGAACTACACGGTGATGTATGAATACGCCGTGAACAAGGACTCCGGGCAGTTCAAGGCGCCCTTCAACCAGATCGCCAATGCCGCGCGCGTCTTCACTTATAAAGACACCTCGATCATCACGCCCAACAGCGACACGCCCTACTCCATGGCCTGGCTGGATCTGCGCGCCGAGCCCATCGTCATCAGCGTGCCGGCGGTGCCGGCGCCGCGCTACTACTCGGTGCAGATGGTGGATGGCAACACCTTCAACTATGGCTTTATCGGCAGCCGGGCAACCGGCACGGAGGCCGGCAACTACCTGGTAGTGGGCCCGGGCTGGCAGGGCGACACACCGCCCGGCATCAAACAGGTGTTCCACTCCAGCACGGAATTTTCCCTGACCATTTTCCGCACGCAGTTATTCAATCCCGACGATATGCCGAACGTGCAGAAGGTGCAGGCCGGCTACAAGGTGCAGCCGCTCTCCGCCTTCCTGAAACAGCCACCGCCGCCCGCTGCGCCTGAAATCGACTTTCCGAAAATTGACAAGCAGCTCGCCAAAACCAATTTCTTCGAGTACCTGGACTTCGCGCTGCAGTTCGCACCCGCCGGACCGGAGGAGAAAGCGATCCGCGAAAAGCTGGCCAGCATCGGCATAGGCCCGGGCAAGACGTTTGACTTCAAGGAACTCTCGCTGGCGCACAAGGCCGAACTGCTGCTCGGTATGAAGCAGGGCAGCGATGCCATCGACAAGTACCTCTCGTCCAGCAAGACCAAGGTCAACGGCTGGGCGCTGAGTGACCCATTCGGCGACCGTGCGTTTTTCAACGGCGACTGGCTGAAGCGTGCCGCCGCCGCCCGGGCCGGCATCTACGGCAATGATGTGGCCGAGGCGGCCTACCCGATGACGCGCACCGACATCGACGGGGACACGCTCGACGGCAGCAAGCATCGGTACACGATCACCTTCCCCAAAGGCGAACTGCCACCGGTGAACGCGTTCTGGTCCATCACCATGTACGACGGCAACACGCAGCTGCTGATCAAGAATCCGATCAACCGCTACCTGATCAATTCGCCGATGCTGCCGCAACTGAAAACGGGCGAGGATGGTTCGCTGACGCTCTATATACAAAAGGACTCGCCCGGCGCCGAGAAGGAATCCAACTGGCTACCTGCGCCAGACGGCCCGATCTACCTGGTGATGCGATTATACTGGCCGAAAACCGAACCGCCCTCGCTGCTGCCGATCGGCAGCGGCACCTGGCAGCCACCGGGTGTAGTGAAGGTAAAATAGAACTGCCACGCCCCGCGCACCGCGGGGCCTCGATCCCATACGCAGGAAGAACACGCCCATGACGTCCGTCTCCCTCGGCACGCCGCTCAGCTGCTGCGCCAAAAAAGTATTGCTGTGCGGCGCGGGCGAGCTCGGCAAGGAAGTTGCCATCGAGCTGCAGCGCTTCGGCGTGGAAGTGATCGCGGTGGACCGCTACGCCAATGCACCGGCCATGCAGGTCGCCCACCGCTCGCACGTTATTGACATGCTCGACGGCGCGGCGCTGCGGCGGGTGATCGAGACGGAGAAGCCCGACCTGGTGGTGCCGGAGATCGAAGCCATCGCCACCGCCACGCTAATCGAGCTGGAGCGCGAGGGCTTCACCGTTATTCCCAGCGCCAAAGCCGCCCACCTGACCATGAACCGCGAGGGCATCCGCCGCCTGGCAGCGGAAGAGCTGGGGCTTACCACCAGCACATATCGCTTTGCGCAAACGCATGAGGACTACATTGCGGCGGTGCAGGCCATCGGCCTGCCCTGCGTCGTGAAACCCATCATGAGCTCCTCGGGCAAGGGGCAATCGCTGCTGCGCCACGCAAATGAGATGGACGCCGCCTGGGACTACGCGCAGGAAGGCGGCCGCGCCGGCAGGGGCACCATCATCGTCGAGGGTTTTGTAGACTTCGACTATGAAATCACCCTGCTCACCGTTCGCCATCGGGACGGCACGGCGTTCTGTACACCGATCGGTCACCGGCAGGAGGATGGCGACTACCGCGAGTCCTGGCAGCCGCAGCCGATGAGCGCGAAGGCGCTTGCCACTGCACAGGCGATGGCGGAAAAGGTCACCGCCGCGCTGGGCGGCAGGGGCGTGTTCGGCGTGGAATTTTTCGTGAAGGGCGACGAGGTGGTGTTCAGTGAGGTATCGCCGCGGCCGCACGACACCGGGCTGGTGACACTGGTGTCGCAGGATCTCTCGGAATTCGCGCTGCATGCGCGGGCCATCCTGGGCCTGCCGATTCCCGCCATCCGCCAGCACGGCCCCAGCGCGTCGAGCGTCATCCTGGTCGAGGGTGAAAGCCGGAATATCCAGTTCGGCAATCTGGATGCTGCCCTGGCGACGCCGGACACCCAGTTGCGCCTGTTCGGCAAGCCCGAAGTTGCCGGCAAACGCCGTATGGGCGTCGCACTCGCGCTCGCCGAGACCATCGATCAGGCGCGACACCACGCCAACGCCTGCGCGGCGACGGTCAGCGTCGATCTGGGTTAAACTGCGCGCCGGAAATCACCGGCGCATCGTTGCACGTCACCACGACCACAGCACCGGCCGCGCGCTCACAGGAGTTTGCATGTCGAAACACGGACCTTGGTTGGCCACCTGCGCGCTGGCACTCACCATCACCGGCAGCGGCGGGTTCGCTCTGGCGCAGGCGCCGGCGCACACCGGCCCTCTGCTGGGTAAGTGGGGAATCGAAACGCAATACATTTCACCCACCGTCGACCCGGGCAATGATTTCTATACCTATGTCAATGAAGGCTGGCTCAAGCAGGCCCAGTTGCCGAAGGGCATGCCCAGCATGGATTCCTTCACCGAGGTGTTCCTGCGCAGCGAACAGCAACTGCAGGCCATTCTCGACGATGTGCTCGCGCACCCGGGAAAACCCGCATCGCGCGAGCAGCAGATAGGCGATCTCTACCGCAGCTACATGGATGAAGCGCGCATCGAGGCGCTGGGGCTTGCGCCGATTCAGCAGGAACTGAACGCGGTGCTGGCCGCGCGCGACCACGCTGATATCGCCCGCTGGATGGCGAAACCCCTGCACGGCTCGGTGGTGGCCATGGGCGTGGACCTCGACGAGAAAGACCCGCTGCACTACGTACTGTACGTGGGGCAATCCGGCCTTGGGCTGCCGGGCCGCGAGTACTACCTGAACGAAGAAGACCCGTTTCCCGGCTTCCGCAAAGCCTACGCGGCCTACATCGAGGGCGTGCTGGCGCGGGCCGGCATCGACCGGCCCGGCGAGCGCGCCGCCGACATCCTGCGCTTTGAAACCGCGCTCGCCGCCGCGCAGTGGGCGCCCGAGCAGTTGCGCGAGCGCCTGAAAAACTACCACCCCATGAACATGGACGAACTGGCGGACTACGCACCGGGCTTCGACTGGAAAGCCTTCATGGACGAGAGCGGCGCAGGCGATCAACACCGGGTGATCGTCACCTCCGACACCGCCCTGCGCGACACCGCCGCGCTGCTGGCGAACACGCCCGTCGACGTGCTGCGCTCCTACCTCGCGTTCCACTTCATCGACAACCAGGCGCGCTACCTCCCCAGGGCGTACCGCGATGCGAACTTCGACTTCTACAAGCGCACGCTGAACGGGATCGAGGAACAGCGGGAACGCAAGCTCGATGCACTGCAGTACGTCAGCGGGACGCTCGGCGAAGTGCTGGGACGTTTGTATGTCGACCGCTACTTCCCGCCGGAGAACAAGGCGGCGATGGCGACCTACATTCGCTATCTGCGCGAAGCGCTGCGCGAGCATGTGGGCCAATCCGCGTGGATGGACGAGAAAACCAAAGCCGAGGCCTACGCCAAGCTGGAGAGCTTCACCGCCAAGGTCGGCTACCCCGACCGCTGGCGCGATTTCAGCGCGATCGACATCGCGCCGGACGACCTGCTCGGCAACAACCGGCGCATCTTCAAATGGTACATGGACGATGATCTGTCCAAGCTCGGGCAGCCGCGTCGCGACTGGGAATGGGGCATGAGCCCGCAGACGGTCAACGCCTATTACTCGGCCTCGCAGAACGAGATCGTGTTCCCCGCCGCGATCCTGCAGCCGCCGTTCTTCGATCCGAACGCGGACCCGGCGGTCAACTTTGCCGCCATCGGTGCCATCATCGGCCACGAGATGGGCCACGGCTTCGACGACCAGGGCAGCCGCTCCGACAGCAAGGGCATGCTGCGCGACTGGTGGACGCCGCGGGCACGCGAGCACTTCGATGCGCGCACCGCCGTACTCGCACTGCAGTACAGCGCCTACGAACCATTGCCGGGGACACACATCAACGGCCAGCTCACCCTCGGCGAGAACATCGGCGATCTCGGCGGCCTGACTGTGGCGCACACTGCGTACCGCAACTACCTCAAGGATGCGGGCAAGGGTGAGGCGCCGGTGCTCGATGGCCTGACCGGCGAGCAGCGCTTTTTCATGTCATGGGCGCAGCAGTGGCGCGCCGTACAAACCGAGGACTACCTGCGCAAGGAACTGCTCACCGACCCGCACAGCCCCGCGCATTACCGCGTGAATGGCGTGGTGCGCAATATCGATGCCTGGTACGAGGCGTTTGGCGTGAAGCCCGGGGATGCGCTCTACCTGCCACCCGAGCAGCGCGTGCAAATCTGGTAGGTATCGTGGTTGGCTGCAACGGTGTCAGCGCGTTGTCGCATGAACCGGGTATGGCCCACTGGAACACGCCAAAAAACGTACGTCCCTGTACAGGCTCGTGCGGCGACATCCTGTCGCCGACGCGTTCCGGGGGGCCAAACCCGGCGCATGCGCGCGTCGCGCCGACACGATGAGTTAATAACAACGGCAAGGCCC
>CAYWWD010000069.1:0-20093 GCA_964461965.1 uncultured Halioglobus sp.
CCTGGCCTACCGCGTGGACAACATCTATGAACACTGCCAGCATCTGCTCGACAGGGGCGTGGTAATCAACCGCCCGCCGCGCGACGGCCACATGGCCTTCATCCGCTCGCCCGACGGCATCTCCATCGAGCTGCTGCAGGCCGGCGACGCGCTGCCGCCGCAGGAACCGTGGGCGTCCATGCCGAACACCGGCGTGTGGTGACGTAAACCAGCGCTGGCTCCCGCTGTACGGGCGTAAACGTGACGCGGTAATGGCGCCAGCCGTACCGACCAAGCCTATGTAGCCGTGCAACAGCACGCACAGAAATTCAAATGTTTTGTCTGCCACAGCGTCGGTCGTTTGCAGCAATTACTGCCGGCGCTTTCTCCACATGTCAATGTAACGCCCTCTGAAACCAGTTTACGCTATGGAGGTGCATCCATTTGGCGTAAAGTGCAGATATGGACATACAGGTCTTTGCGCCCAAAACACAGGTTCTTCCGCCTCATCAGAGGCGATTATGGTTCGAACTGGAGCAGGTGCCGAAGGCATACACTCTCTATGGCGGAACCGCCATTGCCTTGCAGCTGGCTCACAGGGAGAGCGTTGACTTCGATTTCTTCACCTCCACACCTTTTGATCCGGACTTATTGTTGGAAACGCTACCATTTCTCGGCCAGGCGCGGGTCATCCAGAAAACGCAGAACACGTTGACCGCGCTGGTTGATCATGGCGGACAGGTATCGGTTTCATTCTTCTGCCTCTCGAAAATTGGGCCGCCCATCAGGCCGCCTCTGAAATGCGCGGATAATGGCATCAAGGTGGCGTCCCTGCTCGATCTGGCGGGCATGAAAGCCAGTGTTGTGCAAAAACGTGCGGAATGGAAAGACTACGTGGATATAGCAGCCCTGATTGATGCTGGAATCGGTCTTGATCTGGCATTAAGTGCGGGAAAAGCGATCTATGGAGATCAGTTCAATCCGCAAGTGACCCTCAAGGCCCTGTCATATTTTGATGATGTGCCGAACTTGGCTCCCGAGGTTAAAATCCAGCTGCAGGAGGCTGTACGCAGGGTGGACTTGCGCAGATTGCCCGCGCTGGATGAGGCGCAGCCATGACCTTGGAGCTCACAGAGGATTTACGCCGTGCGGCGGAGCATTGCATTTGGTTCGAGCCGCCCGAACTGGCTGTGCAGGATACGGCGCGGCTGGCGGCCTATATCCTGACCTACGGCACGCCGGAGGACACGTACGCCCTGCGCAAGCAACTGGATGATGAAGCGTTGGCGGAATGCCTCGACCGCGCCCCACCCGGAATATTCGACGCCCGCTCCTGGGCATACTGGAATCTTATCATCGGTCGCAACGCTCCTCCGCCAATACCGACACGATCCTTCAATTAGCGTTTCTATTTTTGGGGTACTGCCAATTTAACTGGCCATAAATGCTGGAATCCGGCCATGCTGCACACGCGGCGCGCTCTCAGTGCCGCAACGGCACGACACCCACCTGCGGCATATCCGCCAGACCGATGTCGCGCGCATGTTCCTCGAACGCTTTGTTCTTCCAGAAAAACGCACCGGGCATGGTGGTCGGCACCACCAGCACGTAGAACAAGGCGCGACCCACCAGCGCGGTGAGCACGACGGACGCGAACAGCACACCCCAGCCCAGCAGCGACAACACGCCTGCACCGCCACTCAGCATCAGCACCAGCGCCAGGACCGCATTCATTGCCAGCGCGATATTGCGCGCCATATAAGTGTGCCCAAACGTGGTGCGCTGGATGTAGAACGACGCCGCACCCTCATGCGCCGCATGCTGCAGGTCGCGGCGGTGCAGGCAGAGACCGACACCCTCCACCGCGAGGCCGACAGCCATCACCCCACCGAGCACGGGCAGTAACGGCGCCACGTCGCTGCCAATCCACACACCGTACGGCATCGCCAGCATACCCACGACCGCGCTGCCAAGGGTGAGGGTCGTGCCGGCAAATGCCAGCCCTGTGTGCTTGTGATCCCAGAACGGACGCGCCTTGATGCGATAACAGCGGTACATGTAATACAGCGCCACGGCGGAGCACAGCATTCCCAGCAGGGCGCCGGCATCAGCGGCCAGTGCGAGCGCGGCGAGCAGGGCGGGCGGCGGCGCTCCCACGATCGCCTGCACCTGTGGATGGGCCGGCAATCCTGCCAGCCAACTGGAACCGGCGAACACCAGGAACAGCACGATGCCGAGGCCCTCGCGCGCGACCGGCGAGTGGCGCAGGTTGTTGAAGCCCCGATAAAAGCGCATCGGCTTGCCGAGGTGAATGGTGGACATCAGCAGGCCCAGCGCAACCAGGCCGAGGCATGCCAGCGTGATCGCTGCGGCAATGGGCGACTGCGATACCTCTGTTAAACCCGGTACCGCCAGCCAGCGACCCAGCGTCAACAAAGCAAACGCGCCCGTCGCGGCCTGCGCGGCGAGCGTGAAGACCACCAGCGGATTCTCCCGCGAGCTGAGTCTGGTGAGGTTCCAGGCTCTGCGCTGGCCGGATTTCTGGTCCACCACGGGCCGGTAATGGCCCGCTGCGTCGTCCTTCAGGTATTTGACCGGCATGGAATCGGTACGCGTCACTTCGCGCGGCAGGGATCGGGTCTGCTGGAAGCGAATGTTCGGTTTGGTGATGGACGGATCGGGAAAGCCGGGAATGCGCGCGTCGATCTGCTCGCGGTTGGCCGGGGTATTCTCCACCACGCCGAAGTTCAGCGCGTTGCCGACACACGCCGAGACACAGGCCGGCTTCAGCCCGACTTCCAGGCGGTCCACGCACATGTTGCACTTCTCCACGCGGCCCTTTACCGGATCGAGCTGCGGCGCGTTGTACGGGCACACCCAGGTGCAGTAGCCGCAGCCGAAGCAGATGTCCGGATCCTGGATCACCGCGCCGTACTCCGCGTGCTTGGTGTAGGCGCGCGTCGGACATCCCTTGAGGCACGCCGGGTCGTCGCAGTGGTTGCACGCCATCGAGATGTTCATGCGGGTGTAGTTGGGATAGGTGCCGCCTTCCACATAGCCCACCGAGCGGAAGCTCAGGTGCGGCGGCATATCGTTCTTCTCGCTGCAGGCCGCCTCGCAGGCGTGGCAGCCGATGCAGTTGTCCGCCGTGAAGTGAAACGCATGCTGTTTGGTTCGATGCGGGTTGGGGCCTACCTCATCCACCCCGTTGATCCGCAGGCTGACGCCGAGATCGCTCGCCAGCACGATAGCGTTGCCGTAGCGGTTGGCGCACTGCGTTACCGCGTCATTGAGTTTGGCGTACTCCGGCTCATTCTCTCGTACCGGGAACAGCGATGCCGTCGGCTTTTTGCGCAGGATGGGTTCATAAATGGAAACTGTCATGCCTGCCTCTCAGAATGTGCGCATCTGTACGTTGAGCCGGGCCGCTTCCCGCTGATCGATCTTCTCGATCCGCACCGAGCACTGCTTGAAAGCCGGCTGGCGTGAGTGCGGGTCCAGCAGGCCCAGCGTGAGCCGATTGACGCAGTCGTGAAAATGAAACGGGATGAACAGCATATTGCCGGGCACGCGCTGGGTGAGCTGTGCCATCACCACGGCGTCGCCGCGCCGGGAGACGAGCCGCACATACTCCATCTGCACTATGCCGAGTTCGCGCGCGGTGTCCGGGTTGATCTCCATGTACGGTGTCGGGCTGAACTTGTTGCAGTTGCCCACTTTTCCAGTCTTGGTGCGGGTGTGGAAATGTTCGACCACGCGGCCGGAATTCAGCCAGAAGGGAAACTCGGCATCCGGCCTTTCATTGTTCTCGATGTACGGAAGTGCGAGCAGGCGCGCCTTGCCGTCGGGGAACTGGAACACGCCATCGACATACAGGCGCGGCGCGCCCGCAGCGTCGCCCTCACGCATAGGCCACTGCAGGCCGCGCGCCTGCTCGATGCCATCGTACGTCATGCCGGAGATGTCCAGCATCCGCGCCTGCCCGTTCAGCCCATTGCCCAGTTGCGACAGCGCTTTCATCTCCTCGAACACGCGCTCCGGTTCTTCGGGAAACGCCATGCGCGCGCCCTGCTCCCAGCGCCTGGCCAGTTGGCTGAAGATCCAGCCGTCGGGTTTGCTGTTGGCGTACGGCGGCGCTACGCGCCGCGTGATGTTCACGCGGCGTTCGGAGTTGGTGAAACAGCCCTCCTTCTCCGCCCACACAGCGCCCGGAAAATAAACGTGCGCGTATTGCATGCACTCCACATCCTGGTAACTGTCCTGCACCACCAGCAGTTCCAGCTTCTCCAGCGTCCTGCGGATGCGCGGCGAATTGGGCATCGAGGTCATGGGGTTGGTCGCGACGATCCACAGCGCCTTGATGGCGCCGGCTTCGATCGCCGGGAAGATGTCGGTCTGGGAGAGGCCGCGCCTGGCGGGGAAGAACTTTTCGTCCACGCCCCAGAACTGCGCGACTTCATCGCGGTGCTGCTGTTTTTCCAGCAGGCGATAACCGGGCAGGCCCGAGCAGGACGACCATTCCCGCGTACCCATCGCATTGCACTGGCCGGTGATGGACAGCGAAGTGCCGCCCGGCCTGCCGATATTGCCGGTGACCAGGTTCAAGTTGTTGATCGCGCACACGCCGTCGGAACCGTGCGTGCTCTGGTTGATCCCCATCGTCCAGATGGCCATCGCGCTGTGCGCCCTGGCGTAGGTGCGCGCCACCAGCCGTATGGTGTCCTCGTCGATGCCGCAGATGCCTGCCGCCGTGGTGGGGTCGTACTGTTGCACCAGCTCCTGCAGCGCCTCGAAGCCCACCGTGCAGCGGTCGATATACGCCTGATCCTGCAGGCCTTCGTTGAGAATGACGTGCACCAGGCTGTTGAGCAGCACGAGATCCGTGCCGGGGGTGATCGGCAGGTGGATATCGGCGAACTGCGCAAACATGGTGACACGGGGGTCCACTACGATGACCGGGAACGTGCGTTTCTCCAGCGCTTCCTTGAGTCGCCAGTAAATGATGGGGTGCTGTTCGGGCAGGTTGGAGCCGAATGCGATCAGGCAGCCGGTGTGCTCGAAATCGCCATAACAGCCCGGTGGCCCGTCGGAGCCAAAGGAGCGCTTGTAGCCGGAGACCGCCGAGGCCATGCACAGCGTGGTGTTGCCGTCGTAATTGTTGGTGCCGATCACGCCGCGCGCGAGCTTGCCGAGTGTGTAGAACTCCTCCGTCAGCAGTTGCCCGGTAGACACGATGGCCACGGCGTCGCGCCCGTACTGCGCCTGTATACGCTTGAAGTGCGCTGCGGTGTGGTCGAACGCCGTGTCCCAGTCGGTTGTCTGCCACGGCTCGAAAATCCTGCCGCGCAGCAGCGGGTCGGTGCCGCGCCCCGCCGCCTTGAAGATCTGCGCCTCGGTCAGGCCCTTGATGCACAGCTTGCCGCGATTGACGTCGGCATCGCCCACACCGCGCGTAGTCACCGGCACGCCGTCCTTGTCCACGCCGATCTCGATGGAGCAACCCACGGAACAGTAGCCACAGGTGGCGTACTTCCACTGCATGACGCCCTTGTCGTGCAGGTGGATGGGATTTTTCTTCCCGCGACCAAACAACATCGAATCTATCCCCCGACCAGACTCACTGCACCACCAACAGGTACAGCAGAAAAAAATTGAGCAGCAGCGACAACAGTCCAATGCTTCGCCACAGCGCCAGCGGGTTGCGTTGCGCCAGCGGGCTCTGCCGGCGCACCACCAACCCGTGCTGTTCGCCGCGCTCCAGCGCCAGCAGCATCTCCTCGGCAGTTTCAAAGCGATGCTTCGCGTCGCGCGCGCACGCCTTCAACAGCCAGTCGTCCAGCCACAACGGCACATCGTGGCGATACCGCGTGACTGGCACCGGATCGCCGAACACCGGTTTCTGGAACGGCTCGACCTCGCCGTAGGGATAGCGCCCGCACAACAACTGGTAGAGCGCAACACCCGCCGCGTAGAGGTCGGTTTGCACCGTGGCACATTCTCCCTTGAGCAATTCCGGTGCCATGTAGGACGGCGTGCCGGGAGTGCGGGCCTGCGGTTCTGCGGCATTGGCATGCCATGCGACACCAAGATCGAGGATGCGCAGAACCTGGTCGCTGCCGAGGTGCAGGTTGTCCGGCTTGATGTCGCGGTGGAGCACCTGCAGGCGATGCAGCGCGCCCAGCGCCCGCAACAGTTGCGCCGCCAGCGGCACGATCTCGCTGACCGCAAAACGCTGGCCGCTGACCTCCTGCCGCCGCGCCAGCGTGGCGCCCGCGTAGAAGCGCTGCACCAGGTACAGGGCGCTGCGCTGTTCGCCCGGGATGGTGAGCACTTCGGCAAAATGTCTGGAAGGCATGCGCGCCATCAACCACTCTTCGCAGGCCAATGCCCGGCAGCGCGCTGGGTCGTGGGCTGCCAGTGGCGAGAGTGTTTTCAGTACCCATTCGCCGCTGTGCCGCAGGTGATGCACGCGATATACCAGGGACTCGAGCGATTCGTGCAGCAACTCGTCGATGACAAAACCATCCAGTTGCTGGCCGACTCGCAGCCTGGCGGGAGGAGCGAGATGTTGCCGAGCCTGGATGCGCTGGTTCACGCTGCCCTGGGGTGCATGAAGACAGTGCACGACCACGCAAGAGACGTTGTCTTCACTGCCTGCGTCCAGTGCAGCCTCACAGAGGTGGCGTGCGCAGATAGCGGGGTCGCTGTCGTACAGCAGGAGCTGGCGCAGCAGGTCCGCCTCGCGCAGGCAGCTCCAGACACCGTCGCAGGCCAGCAGGAACATATCGCCCGCCTGCCAGTCGCCCTCGCAATAATCCACCGCGATGGAATGGTCGAGGCCCAGCGCGCGCGTCAGGACATGCGACATCTGCGGATGATCCCAGACATGATCCGCAGTCAGCAGTTCGAGGCGCCTGTCCCGCAGCCGATACACACGGGTATCGCCCACATGCGCGATGCAATAGCGCGGTCCGGTCAGCACCAGCAGGGAGAGCGTGGTCGCCAGCGAAGCGTCAGCGCCATTGCTGCGCTGCGAGCGCAGCCAGCGGTTCTGCGCGGTGATGACGCGATCCAGGGCAATGGCCGGCGCCCAGGTATCGGGCGTCGCGTAGTAGTCATTGAGCACACCGCGCACGGCGTACTGCGCGGCCCGATCGCCGCGCTCGCACGCGCTCACGCCGTCGGCAATCGCGAATGCGGCGCCGCGCACGGCGAATTCCCGCGCAGAGGGCGATGCAATCCCGATGGCATCTTCATTGCGCGCCTTGCGGCCGGCGCGACTCTCGGCGCCAAAGCGCAGGTATTGTTCGATGGCAGCGTTCACCGTTGCCGCCTCAGATGCGCGCCACAGTGAGGGAGCCCCAGGTGGTGCGCCAGCGCATCTTCACCGAGAGCAGGCCTGCCCAACTGCACAGCGCCAGCGCCGCGTACAGCCACAGGCCCGCCTGGTAGGAGCCGCTGAGCGATTTGCTGTACCCGAGGCCCGCCGCCAGCAGGAAGCCGCCGATGCCGCCGGCCATGCCGATCAGGCCGGTCATCACGCCTATCTCTTTACGGAAGCGCTGCGGCACGAGCTGGAACACCGCGCCGTTGCCCGCACCGAGCAACAGCATGGCACAGACGAACAGCAGCAGCGCAAGCCAGGCGTGGGACGGCGCCGTGCCCACGAAGAAGATCAGCACACTCACCAGCGTGTAGACCACGGTGAGCGTGCGAATGCCGCCGAATCGATCCGCGATAAGGCCGCCGAGCGGCCGCATCAGGCTGCCGCTGAACACACAGGCCGCGGTGTAGTAACCGGCCGTCACCGGACTCAGTGCATACTGGTCGTGAAAGTACCCGGGCAGGGTGCCGGCGAGACCGACGAAGCCGCCGAACGTCACGCAGTAAAAGCCCATGAACAGCCACGCGTCCTTGTCGCGCAACACTTTCAGATACTGCTCGAACTTTTTCGGCGGCGGGCACTCCGGTGCGTCCCTGGCGCAAAACAGATAGACGAGAAATGCCGCCAGCAGCGGCAGTACCGCAAAGCCCAGCACGTTGTTCCAGCCGAACACCTGCGCGAGCACCGGTGCGAGCAGCGCGGCGAATACCGTGCCTGAGTTTCCCGCACCGGCGATGCCGAGCGCCTTGCCCTGGTGTTCCAGTGGATACCAGCGCGACGCCAGCGGCAGTGCCACGGCGAAGGCCGCACCGGCGACGCCGAGGAACAGCCCGAGCACCAGCGCCTGCGTGTAGCTGTGAATGCCGAGCAACCAGGCGACCGCCAGCGCCGCGATCATGATGAGCTGCGCGACGATGCCGGCGGTACGCGGACCCACATGATCCACCAGCACGCCGAACGCCAGGCGCAGCAGTGCACCAGAAAGAATCGGCGTGGCGACCAGCATGCCCCGTTGTGATGCATCGAGGTGCAGGTCCGCGGCAATCTGCACAGACAGAGGGCCGAGCACGTACCAGACCATGAAACTCAGGTCGAAATAGAGAAAGGCCGCGAGCAGCGTGGGCGTGTGGCCTGACTGCCAGAACGATTTTTGCATGAGAAAGAAGCTCCAGAACGGCGCGAAAACTCGCTGTCACCCCGTGCCATTGCAAACGCCATGCCAGCCTCCACACGTGCGGCAGTGATTGGCATGCTTCTTGAAAGGCATCAGGTGAACGTTGTTTGCTCTGAGGTTTTTTACATGCAAAAAATTCGTCTGCTTGTCGTCGGCAACGGGATGGTCGGTCACCACTTTGTGGAACAGGTGATGCACGATGCCGCTTTCGACGTGACTGTCATCGGCGCCGAGCCGCGCCCGGCGTACGACCGCGTGCATTTGTCCGCGGTGTTTTCCGGCAGTGCGCCCGCCGACCTCGCGCTGACCACGCGCGAGGCGTATGAAGCCGCCGGCATCACTGCGATCTTCGGCGAAGCCGTCACTGAGATCGACCGCTCGCGCAAACAGGTAGTGACGGCTCTCGGCCGCAGATTTGCGTACGACAAGCTGGTGCTCGCCACCGGCTCCTATCCGTTCGTGCCGCCCGTTCCCGGCCACGATCTGAAACACTGCTACGTCTACCGCACCATCGACGACCTCGGGAACATCCGCGCTGCCGCGCGCAGCGCCGGCACCGGTGTCGTGGTCGGCGGCGGCCTGCTGGGGCTGGAAGCAGCTAACGCCCTGTTGAACCTCGGGCTTGAGACACACGTCGTGCAGTTCGCACCACAGCTGATGGAAGCGCAGCTCGATGCCGACGGCGGCGCCATCCTGCGCGGCAGAATCGAGCAGCTCGGCATCCAGGTGCACCTCGGTAAAAACACACAGAAGATCGTGGAGCAGAAAACCGGCGTCATGCAGATGCAGTTTGCCGATGGCGAGACCCTGGACACCGACCTGATCGTGTTTTCTGCCGGGGTGCGCCCGGACGATGCCCTGGCGCGCAAGGCCGACCTGAAATTCGGCGAGCGCGGTGGCATCGAGATCGACTACCACTGCCGCACCAGCGACAGCGACATCTATGCCATCGGTGAGTGCGCACTGTGGGGCGGGCGGATCTTCGGCCTGGTGGCGCCGGGTTACCAGATGGCGAAGGTCGCAGCAGATTCGCTGAAGAGCGGCACGCTGTGTTTCAACGGCGCGGACATGAGCACCAAACTCAAGCTACTGGGCGTGGATGTCGGCTCCGTCGGCGATGCCCTCGGCCGCACGCCAGGCTGCAAGACCTTCCGCATCGTGGATGAGCACTCCGGGTTGTACAAGAAAGTGGTGACCGACGCTGCGGCGAAGCGGGTGCTGGGGGCCATCCTGGTGGGCGATCACAGCGACTACGACACGCTGCTGCAATACACACTCAACGGCATCGAGATCAGCGGCAACCCACTTGCACTGATCGCGCCATCAAACGGCGAGAAGCCGGTTCTGGGTGCCGCTTCACTGCCGATGACAGCCACCATCTGCTCCTGCCTCAACGTCAGCAAGCAGGGCATCTGCGACAGCATCGCCGCCGGCTGCTGCACCGTCGCCGAGGTGAAAGCCGCCACCAAAGCCAGCACGGGCTGCGGTGGCTGCGCCGCGTTGCTGAAGAATGTGGTGGAAACCGAGCTCACCGCGCGCGGCGTGGAAGTGAACCGCGCCCTCTGCGAGCACTTTGCCTACACACGCCAGGAGCTGTTCCACATCGTCAAGGTAAACGCGTACACCACGTTCGACGCGCTCATTGCGACCCACGGCAGCGGGCTGGGCTGCGACATCTGCAAACCGGCCGTCGGCTCTATTCTCGCATCGCTCAACAATGACTATGTGTTGGAGCGCAAGCTGGTGTCCCTGCAGGACACCAACGACCGGTTCCTGGCCAACATGCAGAAGGACGGTACGTTCTCCGTGGTCCCGCGCATGGCGGGCGGGGAGGTGACGCCCGACGGCCTCATCGCCGTGGGGCAGGTGGCGAAGAAGTACAAGCTGTACACCAAGATCACCGGCGGTCAGCGCGTGGATCTGTTCGGCGCACAGGTGCACGAACTGCCGTTGATCTGGCGCGAGCTGGTCGATGCCGGCTTTGAGACCGGGCACGCCTACGGCAAGTCGGTGCGCACGGTGAAATCCTGCGTCGGCTCGACCTGGTGCCGTTACGGGGTACAGGACTCCGTCGGCATGGCAATCCGTATCGAGAACCGCTATAAGGGCCTGCGCTCCCCACACAAACTGAAGTTCGCTGTGTCCGGCTGCACCCGCGAATGCGCCGAGGCGCAGAGCAAGGATGTCGGCGTGATCGCCACCGAAAAAGGCTGGAACCTCTACCTGTGCGGGAACGGTGGCATGCGCCCGCGGCACGCGGAGCTGTTCGCCACCGATCTAGACGATGACACACTGCTGCGCTACATCGACCGCTTCCTCATGTTCTATATCGAGACGGCGGATCGCCTGCAGCGCACCTCGGTCTGGCGCGAGAACCTGGAGGGCGGCCTCGACTACCTGAGAGCCGTGGTGATCGACGATTCACTCGGCATCGCCGCCGAACTGGAGCAGCGCATGGCGCACATCGTGGCCACCTACCAGTGCGAATGGAGAACCACGCTCGACGACCCGGAAAAACTCAAGCACTTCCGCTCCTTCGTCAACGAGCCCGACGCACCGGACAGCAACATCGTCTTCGTGAGCGAGCGCAGCCAGGTGCGGCCGGCCACTGCGGCCGAAAAGCGCGAACGGGTGAGCGCCGCAGGAGCTGCACTATGAACGCCGCCTGCACACCCGCCAACGAACCGGCCTGGATCAATGTCTGCAGCCTGCACGACCTGGTGGAGCACGCCGGTGTCTGCGCGCTCATCGACGCACAGCAGGTCGCGATCTTCTACCTGCCCGGGCAGCATCCCGCCGTGCACGCCATCGACAACTTCTGCCCGCTGGCCGAGGCCAACGTGCTCTCCCGGGGGCTGGTGGGCGACCTCAAGGGCGAGCCGGTGGTGGCGTCGCCGCTGTACAAGGAACACTATAGCCTGCGCACCGGTCAGTGCCTGGAGAAGCCAGCGCAGGTGCGGGTCTGGGCCGTGGCGTTGCAGGACGACCAGGTGTTCGTGCAGCGGCCGGCCGCGGCTGTGTGAAGGCTTTGCGAAGGGCAAGGCAGCGCGGAGCCTGCGTGCGCCTGATTACAACTGTTTCACCAGAGTTTCCATGATGCGCTCCGCGTTGGCGGCGATAGTCAGCGCGGGGTTGACCGTCGCGGCGCTGCCGGGCAGCAGGCTGCCGTCGATCGCGAACAGGTTCCGGTAGCCGTACACCTGACCGAGGTCGTCGCAGGCATCGCCCATCAGGGCGCCGCCCAGCGGATGCCAGATGGTGTTGCCGATGAAACCGGCGAGCGGATTCTCCGCGCCGCTGGAGGCAGCCACGATGCGCTGGAAACTGGCGCGGCGGGTGAGTTCCGAGGGTGTGCCGGCATCCGGCGCCCAGAGAATATCGACCGCATCGCGTGCGGCATCGTAGGTCAGCTGCCCCAGTTTATCCGGCACCGACATCACCATCTGCAGTTGCGAGCCCACGGGCCAGGGCGAGTGCATCGCGGTGACAGGATAGTCCGGGTTGCTGTCGTCGATGTACGCGATACAGGCCGGCCCGCCCTGGCGCCCGGCGATCGGCTCGCCCCGGGAGTTCGCCAGCAGCTGGTCGCCGTTGGTGCCCCAGCCGTGGCCGAGGCGGTCGTTCGCGCCTTTCAGCTCGCCGGCCGCCTGGCTCTTCAACAGCAGTTTGGTGGTATTCATGGAGCCCGCTGCGAGGAACAGGTGCGTGGCCTGCAGTTCATAGCGCTCCAGCAATGCGCCTTCCGCCGTGATGTGCCGGCAGGTCACGGTATAGCCGCGCGGGGTTTCGCGGATCATTTCCACTTCGGTCAGACTACGCAGTTCCACGTTGCCGGTGGCCAGTGCATCTCGCAGGTAGTTCTTGTCGGTGGAGAGCTTGGCGTGGCTGTTACAGCCGAACGCGTACTCGCCGATACTCGCCGCAGGCGGAATGGTGCCTGCAATCTCCTGGCGGATGATGTCCCAGTCGAACGAGGTGTTGGGCCTGATCACCTGGTAGCCCGCCACACCTGCGTCCTCGATGAAGGCCAGGTGCGAGCGATACGTGGGGCTCGCCAGCACGTCGTCGGGAATGGGCGCAGCGCCGATCTGCCGGATCACCCGGGGATAGTAGATGTTTTCCATGTCGTCGAAGCTGAGCTGCGGGAAGACCGTGTTGAATGCATTGCGTCGCGACGGAATCAACACACCGCCATAAACCAGTGAGCCGCCGCCCACGCAGGCGCCGCACTGCGCGCTGATGGGCGTGCCGGATATGGTTTCGACCAGCCCGGCGTACGGCGCGCGCGCCGTGGGCGCGGTGGCGCTGGCGGATGGAATGGTCCACATGGCGCGGCGATCGCCGATGTTCAACCCGGGGAACACGTTCTCCCCTTCCGTGGGCCACTGCTGGCCGCGCTCCAGCACCGTGGTGGCAAAACCGGCCTGCCCGAGGCGCAGTGCGGCTACGGAACCGGCGAAGCCTGAACCGATGACCACGGCTTTGACCGGGCTGTCGATGGTGATGCTGCCGTCGCTGCAGCCGGCGGCAATAACCGAAGCGGCGGCAAGCATTGAGGTACGTTGGACGAACTGTCGACGGGTGATCCTGAACATACGGCGCGCGTTTCTCGTTAGTGGCGATGCAGAGGCGCCACAGTCTATCGGAATACCGGGGTCGGAGTAATCCGGCGCCGGGGACCCCTCCGCGAGGATCTGCCGGCACACCGAAATTATCTCGCGCGCAATGCACGATCCACTAGAAATACATACGAACGCCGAGAATCACGTTACGACCGATCTGCGGCGCGTGGTCCTTGAGCGAGGATGCACTGTTGCGGACGTCTTCATCCAGCAGGTTCTGTCCCTGTATGTACACCTGCCAGTCGATCTCTCCACTACCGGGCATGGAGTAGACCAACTCGGAATTCAGCAGGTCGTAACCAGGCGTGTCGGTTTCGAATGCCGCGGTGTTGTCCTGCTTGTATGCATGAATCCAGGTGACATTTGCCGCCAGGCCCTGGTAATCCCAGTCCGCCTCCATGCCCACGCGCGCAGGCGGCTGCAGCGGGACATTCGAATTATTTGAAAGTTTCCCCTCGACGATGTCACCGAAACCTGAAAACCGCCAGTGGCCAAAGCGGTTAGGTTCGACGTTGTAGGACAGTTCGATCTCACCGCCGATAAAATCGGCATCCTGCTGCGACCAGACCATGACAGGAAGGCCGTCTTCTTCCTCATCGGTATCCGCCTGGTAGATATAGTCGTTGAAGTTGTCGCTGAACACCGTCGCTCTGCCGGTAAACTGACCGATCGTCATCAGTACGCCACCCTCGACGTGAAGATTGGACTCCTTGTCCAGATCCGGATCGCCAATTTCAAAAACCTGCGTGGCGATGTGCGGGCCCTTCGCGAATAACTCGTCCACATTTGGCGCACGCTCCGCATGTGCCACACTGAAGATGAGGTCGGTAATGTCATTCAGGTGCCAGATCGTACCTCCAGATGCACTGAACGGCGCAAAATCCGCGCCCGCCGCCGGGCCTACCGCACCCTGTTCCGGCACCAGAGTGTGCTGCACATCGAGATCCATGTCGTCATACCGCAGGCCGGCATCGAACTGCCAGTCTCCGATCTCCGCGTGTTCTATCCAGAACGCAGCGGCTGTTTTGGTGGTGGAACCGGGCACGAAGGCCTCCGCGCCAACGGCGGAAAAATCCAAGTCTGTGAATTGCATTCCGAACTCACCCTGCCACGCGCCCCACATCTTGTGCTTGAGTTCTACACGGGTGTTGGTGCTGTTGCTGCCAAACACCGTGCCAACTTCACTGCCTTCGAACTCGGTGTGTTGGTAATCCGTGTCGGCGAAGCGTACTGTTAACTGTTCGAAACCGCGAACTGGATCCTCGCCCTTCAGTTCCAGCTCTGTGCGTTTTGAGTGCAGGTCAATGTTGACCGGGGAGGCGTCCTGATGTCCTTCGCGCTCCTTGTCATCGTGGTGCTTTTCGTGAGCGTGTACATGCGTATCACCGGGAATGCCGTAATCAGACTGGTAGTCCGCATAAGCCGCACCCACGCGCCATTGGTCACCGATCCAACTGCCGCCCAGCGTTCCGCCCTCGTTGTCGAGAAAGCTGTTCTCCAACACGCCCGATTCACCTGCGTCGTGCGCGTGTTCGTGCTCCTGGTCGTGTTCGTCGTCCGCGTGCGCAGCCTCGGGGTACAGGTCTGCCTGGCCTGGAATGTCGTAGTCATTCGAGTCGCGATGGAAACCATCGGCGTGCAGCGCAAATGCGCCACCGCCCAAGTCAAGGCGGCCCGCGACAAACTCCTCGTCCGCCGCTGTGTTCGCCTGCGCCATGGCGCGTCCGCTGTAGCCATCCTCGGGAATCGACTGTGGAATCGAGGGGGACACCATGTTTACCACGCCGCCGATAGCGCCGGAGCCGTACAGAAGGGTGGAAGGTCCTCGCAGCACCTCGATCTGGTCCGCAAGAAACGGTTCCACCGATACCGCGTGATCCTGGCTGACCGACGAGGCATCGCTCACCGCCATACTGTTGCTGAGCACGCCGACACGCGCGCCCTGCAATCCCCGGATGACCGGGCGGCCAACGTTCTGGCCAAAACTCGCATTGGACAATCCGGGGGTGTGTGCCAGCGTCTCGCCGAGTGAGTTCGCCAACTGCTGGCGCAGTGCTTCGCCCTGCAGCACGGTGGCCGACTGGGACAGGCCGCCGGACGCGCGGCCGAGGGGATTGGCGGTAATGATCACTTCCTCCAGCGCTTCGTGCACATGCTCTGTGGTCTCCATTCCCGTGGAAGAGGGTTGGACGGCGGACGGCTGCGCGTAGCTAACCGTCGCTTTCAATAGAATGCACAGCACCGGCACGGTGCCTTGTCGAAATAGAATAGGCATGGACAGGCTCTCTCATGGATTACATATCGCCAGATCGGCGAGAGACCAAATGGGATCAATGGATTCGCGTTTGGTGTTTACCAGGAGTGGCCTGGGGGAGCCCTGGCCGGGTGAGCGGTGGCGCATGTTGCATGCGCCAGGATGATGGCTTGAACCACAACGACCGCCCCGCTGACCTGCACTGCGGGCGGTTCATGGGTGGCACCGACGGCGTAGTCGAGGCCATGACCTAATAGGCAGGCCGCACAGGTACCAGAGTGGAGATCGTGAGCGTCGCCAAGCGCATGCGCACTGGCGACCGCCTGCGATGCCAGCAGCATCAACAGCAACACTATTCGCAGGCGGCGACCCAGCTTGAAAGCGGACATGTACATGGCGCCGGTATGTATAGCAGGCATGGCGCCTCTACTCAACGGGCCACAGTACCGACGATAGGCATGCGTTCCCCAATCACAGCTTCATCTTTGGTGAAGCGAGTGCGGCGGAACGGCTCAATCGGCGGGTTGGCAACCGGGTGGGCGAACGGCTCGCCGACTGAATCGGCGAGTACTTTCTGCAACTAAACTTCAGTTTATCGCCAAGCGCTTTTCGCTGCCGAATAATGACGTCGAGTGTTGGCCACGGAAGGCTGCGCTCACACCCTCCCGGTACTGCTCTCCACTTCTACTCCAAATGAAATGACACCAACACCCAGGTTACTGATCGGGTGCGCGCTAGTAGCGCAGGAAATTGCTGATCCACCGCGCCACGCGATCGCCTTCGTGGGTACCGATCATCGAAGCGAGACCCTGCTCATACACCGATTCGCCGAGCGCCTCCCGCCGGGCCAGCATGATGGCCTGCGCGTAGCTGGGCACGAACTCGGGGTGGCCCTGGAACGTCAGGAAGTGGTCGCCGACCTGGCACACGGCGTTCTCGCAGAACTCACTGCCCGCCAGCACCTGCGCATCCGGCGCGGCTTGCAGCACCTGGTCCTGGTGACTGACTAGAATGTCGAGATCCATGTCTTCCCGGTCGTGCCAGTGCGGCGCGACGTGGAAGCGGTGCGTGTGCAGGCCCACGCCCCAGCCCTTCTGTGACTTCTCGACCCGGCCGCCGAGCGCCTGCGCCACCAGCTGGTGGCCGAAGCAGATGCCGATCAGCTTCTTGCGGCGGGTGTGCAGGCTGCGCACGAAGTCCATGAGCGGCGGGATCCAGGGTCTGTCCTCGTACACCCCGGCCTTGCTGCCGGTGATCAGGTAGGCGTCCATCTCGTCGATATCCGCCGGGTACTGCCCCTGCTGAACATCGTAGACCGTGTACTCGAGCGCGGGGTCAGCCTGTTCCAGCAGTGCGATGAACATATCCGGGTACTCCCCGAACTGCGGCACCCACTCCGGCCGTACGGCATCCGTTTGCAGAATTCCCAGCTTCATCTTACACCCGCCCCTGTGTGCAGCTTGTGTCGCGGAGTTCGCGCGCCGCTGTGCCGCGGCTCTGAATCATCATAAGTAGGCCGGCGCAGGCTGTAAATAGCGTGGCGGGGCTGATAAGGTGAGCCCTCTCACAGAGGCGGGAAAGTGCGGCGTGCAGCTTTGGAAACTTCTACTTTTTACCGTGATTTTGTCGGCCGCCGCAGCGATTGCGCATGCCGGCGACGCAGGATTTACAGGTTCTGACACCTGCAAAAGCTGCCACCCCGATCAGCACGCGCTGTGGCGCGGCTCCCACCACGACCTCGCCATGCAACGACCGGGCGCAGGCACCGTGCTCGGCAACTTCGACAACGCGCAGATCACCTATAACGGCATTACCACGCGCTTCTTCCGCCGCGGCGACAAGTACATGGTCAACACCGACGGCGAGGATGGCAAGCCGCAGGACTTCGAGGTGGCCTACGTGTTCGGCATGTATCCACTGCAGCAGTACCTGCTGCCGCTGTCGCGCGGACGCCTGCAGGCGCTCAGCATCGCCTGGGATGCGCGGCCGGCAGCCGAGGGCGGGCAGCGCTGGTACCACCTCTACCCGGACGAAAAGATCGACTACAAGGACCCGCTGCACTGGACCGGCCCCTACCAGAACTGGAACACCAGTTGCGCCGAGTGCCACAGCACCGATGTGAAGAAAAACTACAACGCTGCCACCCACGCCTTCGACACCACGTTCGCCGAACTCAATGTGAGCTGCGAGGCCTGCCACGGCCCGGGCGGGGAGCACATCGCGCTGGCAGAGGCGGACAAACTCACTGGAGCGAAAAACGGCGGCTTTCCTACCGCACTGGCGCAGCGCGGTGAGTGGCGGCTGGACAAGGATGCGCGCATCGCCCACCGCGCATCGCCACTTAACTCCAACGCGCAGATCGACAGTTGCGGCCGCTGCCATTCACGGCGCGGCACGCTGGGCGCGTACCACTACGGTGCGCCGCTGCTCGACACCCATCGCCTTGCCATGCCGCAGGCGCCGCTGTACTACCACGACGGACAGATTCGCGACGAAGTGTACGAGTACGGCTCCTTCGTGCAGAGCAAAATGCACCAGGCAGGCGTGGTGTGCAGCAACTGCCACGACCCGCACAGCCTGAAGCTGCGCGCCGAGGGCAACGGCGTGTGCGCGCAATGCCACCTGCCTGCGGCGTTTGACTCCGCGCAACACCATCATCACAAACCTGGTTCCGCCGGCGCCCAGTGCGCGAACTGCCATATGCCCGAGACCACCTACATGGGCGTGGATGCGCGCCGCGATCACAGCCTGCGTGTGCCGCGTCCCGACCTGAGTGTGGTCATGGGCACGCCCAACGCCTGTAACCAGTGCCACGCCGACAAGGACGCACCGTGGGCGCTGGAAGCGCTGCGCCAGTGGGGCATTGAGTTCCGCGACACTGGCAGCCACCCCGCGCGCGCCTTCGAGCGCATCGCGCAGGGCGATACGCGCGCCGTGCCGCAGCTTGCGCAACTGGCGATGGACACAGACACACCGCCAATCTGGCGCGCCACCGCGATGGAGGCACTGGGACAGACCGGCGGGCGCGATGCCCTGCAGACCGCCACGCAGTTGCTGTACGACGACGAGCCCATGCTGCGCACCAGCACTGTGCGCGCGCTGGAGTTCCTGCCGCTGCAGCAACGCCTGCAGTTGCTCGATCACCTGATCGACGACCCTGTCATCGCCGTGCGCATGGAGGTGGCCGCGTCACTGGCTGGCGTGCCGCTGGACCAGATTCCGCCCGAGCAGGCCACGCGACTGCGCGCACTGTTTGAAGAGTATGTCCGCGTGCTGACGCAGGATGCCGACATGCCGGGCGCGCAACTCCAACTGGGCGTGTTCTACATCAGCCGCGGCGACGAAAAAGCCGCAGAAGCCGCGTACCGCGAAGCGCTGCGACTCAACCCGCAGCTCATTCCCGCGCACCTCAACCTCGCCGACCTGCTGCGCGGCCAGGGCAAGGACGACGCGGCGCGTGATGTGCTGCTGCAGGCGCTTGCCGTCGCACCCAACCACGGCCCCACACTGCACGCGCTGGGTCTGCTGGAGACGCGCAGCGGGCAGCGCGAGCTCGCGCTCAAGTACCTGAAACAGGCCGCCGAACTCGAAACCGAGGGCACGCGCCACCGCTTTGTCTACAGCATTGCGCTGCACGACCTCGGACAGCCCGATGCGGCTATCACACAACTGCAGGCACTGCTGCGCAGCGTACCGCACAGCGAAGAAGTGTTGCTTGCACTCGCGAACTACAGCGCCGAACTGGGGCAGCGAGAGAAGGCGCTGAACTATGCCAAAACCCTGACGGAAATTGCACCGGGGAATCGGGGATATCAGCAACTTTACCAACAGCTTTCGGCAGGCAATCCCTAGCGTTGGCAGTGAACGCCGTTTTTCACGAGAGTTATTCTCGTGTTATCCAACGCTGTAGTGGTAAGCACCTGAAACGCAAGGCCGCCTGTACACCGGCTGCCGGCACATCGATGTATGTGCCTCCACCGCGCTCACAGACCAAATCTGTGAGCGCAATCGCAAATGGATTTAATGCCATCTGAAAGCGGTTGATATATAAGTAGAATGTCACGGAGCGAGGTTTCTCGATGCAAAAATATGGCTTTTTGTCTGTGTCAGACTTTGTCGCTATAAGTAACTGTTATGTGAAATCACTATGAAGCTCAACAAAATTGACTACAAAGATTTAAATCCGAAAGCCCAAGAGGTTTACAACTTCCATAAGGTGGCAGCCATTCTTGCTGACTATGGTTACAATTGTATATGGCTAACTAATGACTGGTGTGGCGCAGATTTTATAGCAGTGCATCATGATCATACATCAGATATAAAAGTCCAACTGAAGGGCGGTATTTCGTTCGCCAAAAAATACAGAAATAAAGATTTATATATTGCCTTCATTGAAAAAGGCGAATTATATCTTTATCCACATGACAAAATATTAGATCAGGTTGAGCCTGTAATATCAGATAAAAAATGGTTAGAGAAAGGTACATATTTTCAAACAAAAATCACAACAAGATTTCGAAACATACTTGAACCATATAAAGTACAAAAAATCACATAACAAGGTTGTCAACCTCGCTCACTGCGTTCGCTGGACTGCCGCGCCAAGGCGCGTCAGCCGGTTACAACGGCGTTGAGGTCGTAGAAAAACTCTTAAAAACAGCCTTTTTCTGATAAAATTCG
>CAYWWD010000070.1:0-19082 GCA_964461965.1 uncultured Halioglobus sp.
GAACGGCGATTTGCGCACCAGGCGGTGCACGCCCGTCTCGGTGCGCAGCCAGCCGAATGCGTATTCGCCCTCGAACTTGATCGTGGCGCTCTTGATTCCCGCCACTTCGCCGCCGGAGGCTTCGAGCAGTTCGGTGGCAAAGCCCTTGTCTTCCCCCCAGCGCAGGTACATGCGCAGCAGCATCTCGGCCCAGTCCTGCGCTTCGGTGCCGCCGGATCCGGCCTGGATGTCGAGGAATGCGTTATTCGGGTCCATCTCCTTGGCAAACATGCGGCGAAATTCGAGGCGCTCCAGCAGCGCGAGCAATACAGCGATCTCAGCTTCGATATCCGCTACCGTAGCGGTGTCATCTTCCCCTGCCGCCAGTTCGAGCAGGTCGCGGGCATCGCTGACGCCGGCGGATAACTTCTCGATGCTGCGTACGGTGTCTTCAAGTGACGCCCGTTCACGCCCCAGTTCGCGGGCGCGTTCGGGATTTTCCCAGACACTGGGCTCGCCCAGTTCCAGCTCGACCTCGGCGAGACGCTCCTTGCGCACATCGAAGTCAAAGATACCCCCTGAGCACGCCGGTGCGCGCCTCGATGTCCTTCAGTTGGGTGAGCAGAGGATTGATCTCGAGCATTGGCATAGTCCGTACGGTAGAAAGCCGGGCATTCTAACCCAGCCGCCTGCAGGGTGACAGATCGCATTGGGCTGCGCGCCCCGGGCTACGCGCCCCGGGCTACGCGCCCCGGGCTACGCGCCCCGATCAAAAATGGTTCAGCACGGCGCCTATCAGCACGATCTGCGGCACAGTGACCAGCGGCAGGAACAGCGCTATCTTCCAGGATCGGGTGGTGTCGCGGATCGACATGACTTCCGTGTAATCGGTGGCGACGCCCGCCATCAGGAAGGTGAAACTGTTGCCCGGCGCACCCGCGCGGTTCATCAGGTCGGCGGCGATTGGTGTCGCCCCCTCCGAGCAGACTTCAATGACCGTGGTCGCCAGCAGTGTCAGCCACAGGCCGCCCAGGGTGGCGCCAAACCAGGTGGCAAAGGTTTCCGCCGGCAGCAGCGCACGGATCAGCCCTGCCAGCACCAGCCCGAACAGCGACCAGCGGATCACCACGCGCGAGCCGGCAAACCCCTCGCGCAGCAGCTGCATACTGCCCCCAAGCGAAAAGTGCAGCGTTTTGCGCAGCTCTCGCCACTGCTGGGAGAGCGGTTGCGCTTCGCCGAGCAGCGCCCGCGCTGGATTGTCGGGCAGGTGTCCACGTTTCACCAGCAGATCGAAAATCGCGCCGGTGACCAGCCCTATCACCAACGAGAGAACGATGAACAGAACGGTCCAGCCCGCGCCGATCAACCCGATCAGGATGAGCGTGAGGGAGAAGGAGTTCCACGGGCTGGCCAGCAGGAAGGCCATGACCTGCCCGGCGCTGGCACCGCGCTCGTAAAGTTTCATCCCGACCGCGAGGATGCCGTGGCTGCACAAGTCAAGGAACACGCCGGCCAGCGTCGCGCGCAGCAGGCTGGTCAGCCCGCCGTTGCGCCCGAGCATGCTCATCACCAGCTCGCGCGGCAGGCGGCCGAGCAGACCCACGAACAACACACCGATAAGAATGCCCCACCACATACGGTTGAACAGCTCGACGATCCCGCCGGTGAACACACCGAGAAACGACGCGTGGTCGTGCTGCACCACCAGGCCGACGGGATACGCCACCGCTACCGTGAGCAGACTGCCCCAGAACAGATAATCGCGGCGTTGCGGCACATCGCAGCAGTCGTCCTGCACGGCAGTCTGCTGTGAGTGGGTGGTGGCAGCGGCAGCCAGCGGTGTGCCGCAACAGGCGGTGTGCGCGGCAGGTGGGTGTGCGTCTGGTTCGTGGATCAGCACCACCGGTGCCGCGCAGCGGTCATTCATCGCTTTCCCGGCCTTGTGTTCACACTGGCTCATACGCCCTCCCCGGCCGCACCGGCAAGGTCTTCGAGAATGGCGCACTCGGGGCCCTCGTCGCCCTGGCAGCGGTGGGCCATGTCCAACAGCACCTTTTGCATCTCGACCAGCTGGGCGATGCGCCGCTGCAGTTGCTGGCTTTTCTCCAGTACCAATTGCCTGGCATGCCGGCTCTGGCGCGTGCGGTCGCGTTGCAGTTCCAATAATTGCCGGCACTCCTGCAAGTCGAACCCGACTTCGCGGGCGCGGGCCAGAAAATGCAGTTCCTCCACCGCCCTGCTGTCGTACTGTCGATAGCCATTCTCGGCCCGGACGGCCGGAACGATCAGGTCGATATCCTCGTAGTAGCGGATGGTTTTGACAGAGAGCCCGCTGCGCCGGGCCGCTTCGGAGATATTCATGGTTACCTCGGATCAGTTACGGATTCAGGGTAAACCTTCCCGTAACTGTAAGGTCAAGCGGCAATTTTTGGCATTTAGGAAATCGCAGGGCGAGGCAACAGCCAAACCGGCGTGCCGCGCGGTTTACACGGCACGCAACTGTTCGATGACCAGTTGCACCGACTGTTCACCGCGATAGTCATTCACCTGCAACCGATAGGCGGCCTCGATCCGCTCGACCGAGGGGTTGGGCCAGTGGTTGCCATCAACATGAAAAGCGATGGCGTCCAGCAGCAGTTCGCTGTCGCGCGGCGAGAGCACCAACTTCAGGTGTTTCTCACCGACGATGCGTTGCTGCACCACAGTAAAACAGCCGTCGAACACCGGCTCCGGAAAATGCTGGCCCCAGGGTCCGGCGGCTCGCAATTCTGCCGCCAGCTGCAACTGGAAATCTTCCGGCGACAACTCGCCGTCGGATTCAATCACTGCCTGCAGGTGCACATCGCTGGCGTGTCGCGCCACTTCCGCCTCGAAGGCTGCAGCGAATGCCGGGTAGTGTTCGCGCGGCAACGAGAGTCCGGCTGCCATGGCGTGACCGCCAAAACGGGACACCAGACCGGGGTGCCGCACGGCGATGGCATCGAGGATATCGCGGACATGGATGCCGGGGATGGAGCGCGCCGAACCCTTGAGCTCTCCGGCATCACCATCAGCGAAGGCGATGGTCGGGCGATGCAGCCTGTCCTTGATGCGCGACGCCAGAATACCGATCACACCCTGGTGCCAACCGCTCTGGTAGAGCGTCATGGCAACCGGCAGGCTGGCGGATTCATGCAGCGATAAGGTCGCGAGCAGTTCGAGCGCCTCGGACTGCATCGCCTGCTCGATTGACCTGCGCTCGTGATTCAATGCCTGCAGGCGCAACGCGTACATACGCGCCACGTCCTCATCGTCGCAGAGCAGGCACTCAATGCCGATCGACATGTCTTCGAGCCGGCCTGCCGCGTTTATGCGCGGGCCGACAAAAAATCCGAGATCGGAGGCCGCCACCGTCGAGTAGCGGCGCGATGCGACCTCGAGCAACGCCAGGATACCCGGCCGGCACTGGCCCGCGCGAATGCGCCGCAAGCCTGCGGCGACCAGTATCCGGTTGTTGCGATCCAGCGGCACCACATCGGCGACGGTACCGAGCGCCACGAGATCCAGATACTGCGCCAGATTGACTTCCGCGCGGTCCGCGAACCACTGTCGCGCACGCAACTCGGCGCGCAGCGCCAGCATGACGTAAAAAATGACACCCACACCGGCCAGCGACTTGCTGGGAAACGTACAGCCTGCCTGATTGGGATTCACGATCACATCGGCGGCGGGAAGTTCACTTCCAGCGAGGTGGTGGTCTGTGATCAGCGTGGCGATTTCGAGTGCGCGGGCGGCAGCCACCCCCTCCAGGCTGGAGACGCCATTGTCGACGGTGATGATGAGATCGGGCTCATCCTGCGCCGCGAGTTCGACGATTCCGGGGGTGAGGCCGTAGCCATAGGTGAAGCGGTTCGGCACCAGGTAGCTGACCTGTGTGGCGCCAAATGCCCGCAGGGCTGATACAGCCAGTGCGGTGCTGGTTGCACCGTCGGCATCGAAATCGCCGATCACCACAATCCTCGCGTCCCGCGCCAGCGCATCCGCCAGCAGCGTGGCGGCGCGATCGGCGTGCAGCAACTGCGCCGGCAGCAGCAGGTGCTCCAACGCCAGATCGAGTTCCTCCGATGACACGACACCGCGCCCCTGGTACACACGCACCAGCAGTGGGTGCAGGGAAGGATTGAAACCGGCTGCCTGAGCCAGTGGTCGCCGTCGGATGGGCTTGAACACCACCGCCGGGCTCAGGCGTTGAGATTGGCCGCGATAATTGCCTGCAGCGCTGCCAGTTCGTTCGGCAGCACGGCCATGCGCTCGGTGCGCTCAAACAGGTCGCCGAGGTGCGAAGGCAATGCTACCGTGCGCGTCACGCCCGCCGCTCTGATCGCCTCGGGAAACTTGGCCGGATGTGCGGTGGCCAGGCTGACCACTGGCACACGTTGTGCCAGAGCACTGTCCAGTGCTGCTTTCACGCCGATGGCGCTGTGCGGGTCCAGCAGGTATTCGCACGTACGCCAGGTACTGGCGATCTGCTGGCAGGTTTGCTCATCGGTCACGCACTGGCTGCTGAATAAAGTGCGCGCACGCTGCATCGCCTGCTCCGTAAAGCGGATTTCGCCGTGCTCAAATTGCTGCATGAGCGCCGCGATGGTCGCGCCGTCGCGGTCGTACAGATCGAACAGCAGGCGCTCGAAGTTACTGGATACCGTGATGTCCATGCTCGGCGACAGCGTGTGCGCGAGCGGCTGGCGGCCATACGTACTGGTGGTCAGCACCCGGTGCAGAACGTCGTTGCGATTGGTGGCGATGATCAGGCGCTCGATGGGTAATCCCATCTGCCGGGCCAGGTAGCCGGCGAAAATATCGCCGAAATTGCCGGTGGGAACCGAGAATGCCACGGCGCGCGAGGGCGCGCCGAGCGCCAGCGCGGCATAAAAGTAGTACACGATCTGGGCCATGATTCGCGCCCAGTTGATGGAGTTCACCGCCACCAGCGAGCGACCATCGGGCAGGAAATCCTGCTGGCTGAAGCAGGCTTTCACCATCGCCTGGCAATCGTCGAAATTGCCCTCGACGGCGAGGTTGTGGATATTGTCGCCTGCGACCGTGGTCATTTGTCGGCGCTGCACCTCTGACACCCGGTTGTGCGGGTGCAGGATGAAAATGTCGATATTCCGACACTGCCTGCAGCCCTCGATCGCCGCCGAGCCGGTGTCGCCCGAGGTGGCGCCGAGGATCACCACCTTCTGGTGTTTGCGCTCCAGCACATAGTCCAGCAAACGGCCCAGCAGTTGCAGGGCGAAATCCTTGAAGGCCAGCGTCGGTCCGTGAAACAACTCCAACACCCACTGGTTGGCACCGATCTGCACCAGCGGTGCGACGGCATCGTGCCGGAACTCGGCGTAGGTCGCCTCCATGATGGCGGCGAGGTCCGGCGCAGGAATGCTCTCTTCGACAAACGGGGTGATGATCCTGTGGGCGAGCTGCGGGTAATCGAGTTCGCGCATGGCCTCGATGTCGGCGCGACTGAAGACGGGCAGCGACTGCGGCACATACAGGCCACCATCGGTCGCCAGCCCGGTGAGCAGGACCTGCTCGAAATCGAGCGCCGGCGCCTGCCCTCGGGTACTGATGTATTTCACCTGTCGCTCACCCCTGCTCGTGCGCCAGCTTACCCGTCCAACGCTTCAACACGGATGCGAGTGACGCTGCCGTTGATGGTATCCAGCCCTTCGATAGCGCGCACCGCGATATCCACACTGCCCTGCGGGGCCTTGTTGGTCAATACGATCAGGGAGACCCGGGTCTGCCCCTGCGCGGGCGCCTTCTGTATCAGCGCCTCGATGCTGATGCCCTGTTCACTGAAAATGCTGGCGACCCGGGACAATACACCCGGCTTGTCCTCGACTTCCATACGCAGGTACCAGGGTGTCTCTACCTTCGCCATCGGTACCACAGGCAGCGTGCGCAGGCTGGAGCGGGCAACACCCAGCGCCGGCACCCGTCCGCTCTGGCCCGCGCCGCAATCGCGGGCCAGGTCCACCAGGTCCGCGACCACAGCGGACGCCGTCGGTTGTGCGCCCGCGCCCGCGCCGTAGTACAGCGTCGGCCCGACCGCGTTTCCTTCCACGAGAATGGCGTTCTTCACGCCGTCGACATCCGCCAGCAGCAGGTGATCGGGGATCAGGGTGGGATGCACCCGCAGCTCAACGCCCTCGCTGGTCTGCTTGGCGATACCCAGGTGCTTGATGATGTAGCCAAGCTCCAGCGCGTAACTCACATCCTGCCTAGTCAGACGGGTGATGCCCTCGGTGTAGACGGCATCAAATTGCAGCGGCGTGCCGAAGGCCAGTGAAGCCAGGATAACCAGCTTGTGCGCGGCATCGATGCCTTCGACATCGAACGCCGGGTCTGCCTCGGCGTAGCCCAACGCCTGGGCCTCGGCGAGCACATCGGCGAACTCGCGGCCCTTGTCCCGCATTTCCGTCAGGATGAAATTACCCGTGCCATTGATGATACCGGCCAACCATTCAATACGATTGCCCGCGAGGCCCTCGCGCAAGACCTTGACGATGGGAATGCCGCCGGCAATAGCCGCCTCGTAGCGCACTTCGACGCCGTGTTCGTCGGCCAGCGCAAAAATCTCGTTGCCGAATTCGGCGATGAGCGCCTTGTTAGCCGTAACTACATGCTTGCCGGCTCGGATTGCAGTTTCGACCAGCTGCCGGGCCACGGTGGTGCCGCCGATCAGTTCGACCAGTATCGCTACCTCCGGATCGCGCGCCACCTCGAAGATATCGCGACTGACGCGAATCCCCGAGAGGTCGCACGCGGGTTTGTCGCTGCGTGCGCCCACATGCACCACCTGCAGCCGCGCATGCGCCCGCGCGCCGATCAGCGCAGCGTTGTCACGCAATACGGCGAGAGTGCCACTGCCCACGGTGCCAAGCCCGCAAATGCCTATTTTTACTGGTTCCATGTTCGTTTCCGTACTCGGGATCGACGTCGTGGGCGTACCGGCCGTCACGCGAACCCGTCGTTCCTGAACATGCGCTTGATGCTGCGAATCGCCTGCCGTGTACGGTGTTCGTTCTCGATCATCCCGAAGCGCACGTAGCCCTCGCCAAACTCACCAAACCCGATGCCGGGAGAAACCGCCACCTGCGCCTCGGTCAGCAGCTTCTTGCTGAACTCCACCGAGCCCATCGCGCGGTAGTGGTCCGGAATCCGCGCCCACGCGAACATCGTGGCTTTGGGCGGGGTTACCTGCCAGCCGATAGCATTCAACCCGTTGCATAACACGTCACGGCGGGACTGGTACATGGCGCAGATATCCGAGACGCAACTTTGGTCGCCTTCCAGCGCGGCGATGGCCGCCACCTGTATCGGTGTGAACATGCCGTAATCCAGATAGGATTTCATGCGCGCCAGGGCGGCAATTAACACTTTGTTGCCGCAGCAGAATCCGATACGCCAACCGGGCATGTTGTAGCTCTTGGACATGCTGAAGAACTCCACCGCGATGTCACGGGCTCCTTCGACCTGCAGGATCGACGGTGCGACGTAACCGTCGTAGCACAGATCGGCGTACGCAAGATCCTGGATGACCCAGATCGAGTGCTCGCGCGCGATCCTGATTACCCGCTCGTAGAATTCCAGCTCGACGCACTGCGCCGTCGGGTTGGACGGAAAATTCAGCACCAGCATCTTGGGGCGCGGCCAGCTGGTGTGGATCGCCTTTTCGAGCTCGGCAAAGAACTCGTCTTCGTTGTCACCCATGGGCACATGCCGGATGTCCGCGCCGGAGATCACAAACCCATAGGGATGGATGGGGTACGACGGGTTCGGAACGAGCACCGCGTCGCCAGGGCCGGTAGTGGCCAGTGCGAGATGGGCGAGTCCCTCCTTCGAACCGAGGGTGACAATCGCTTCCGTGGCCGGATCCAACGACACATTGAATCGGCGCAGGTACCAGTCGCAGATCGCCTTGCGCAGGCGAGGGATGCCTTTGGACTGTGAGTAACCGTGCGTGTCGCCGCGGCGCGCGGTTTCCACCAGCTTGTCGACAATGTGGCCGGGGGTGGGCTGGTCCGGATTGCCCATGCCGAAGTCGATGATGTCCTCACCCGCCGCCCGGGCCTGTTGCTTGAGTTCGCCGATGATATTGAAAACGTAGGGAGGCAGGCGCTCGATGCGCCGGAATTGATGGTCCACGGTAGTCCAACTCTTTGATGTGGGCGTGCAGCGGCGCCGCGATTAAAAAAGGGAGCAAACAGTACTGAGTCAGCCCGGTACTGTCAACGCAGCGACGAAAGCGCAGGCATTATTGATCGGACTTTCCGTTCAATCCCAGCGTGACCATCAACTCCTTCGCTGACTGGTATCCCGGAATCATCTGCCCGGATTGGGTGACGATGGCGGGAGTACCGCGCACGCCGAGCTGCTGGCCCAGTGCAAACTGGGCGGCAACCGGATTCCCCTCGCAGACATTTTCCGGAACCGACTGCTTCTTGGCCAGTTTGTCGAAGGTGCCTTTGCGATCCTCGGCGCACCAGGCGCTGGCGAGTTGCTTGTACGCGTCCGACCCGACTCCGGCCCGGGGATAGGCCAGGTAACGGACTTCAACACCGAGCTTGTTGAGCTCTGCCACTTCCTGGTGAAGCTTCTGGCAGTAGTAGCAGGTGTCGTCAAAAAAGACAGAGATATACGCGCGCTTCTCCCCCTGCGGCGAGTAGATGATCATCTCCTCAGGTTTTACCTGCGCCAGTTTTTCCACACGCTCGGCATCGCGGCGTTGTTCCGCCAGGTTCACAAAACCGTCGGGTGTAACGGAGTACATATCCCCAACGATGAAGTAATCGCCCTTGGCCGTGGCATAGACCAGAGGGCCATCGGTGAGCTGTACTTCAAACAGCCCCGGAATTTCGCTAGTGCGTGCACTGGCCACTTTGACCTCCATGCCCTGCACCTCGAGGGCGGCGCGCAGCTTCTCCAGTTGTGCCTTGTCGACGGGCTCGCCAGCCACACTCAACGGGGCGAGTACCACCAGTATTGCCATCCACGCCGTCGTCAACATCTGCCTGATCATGTGCTGTCCTCTGTGCAGGTGGCTCAAACCACCTTCAATTGAATTCCGACGCTGCTTTGGAGCAGCGCATGCGTTATAAGTTCCTCAACCGCGCGGATGGTGCTGCTGGTGCAGTTCCTGCATGCGCTGCTGCGCGACATGCGTATAGATCTGGGTGGTGGAAAGATCACTGTGCCCCAGCAACATCTGCACCACCCGTAAATCCGCTCCATGGTTGAGCAAATGCGTGGCAAACGCATGGCGCAGGGTATGGGGTGACAGGTGTTTCCTGATACCGGCTCGGTGTGCGTAGATTTTAATACGATACCAGAAGGTCTGGCGAGTCATTTGCGTACCACGGCGACTGGGGAACAGCACGTCGGACGGTAATCCGTTGAGCAGCTCTGCCCGCGCTCCCGCCATGTACCGCTGCAACCACCGCAGCGCCTCCTCGCCCACCGGCACCAGACGCTCCTTACTGCCTTTGCCGAATACCCGCACCACGCCTTGATTCAGGCTGAGCTGGGCCAGTTGCAACCCGGTGAGTTCGCTGACACGCAAGCCACAGGCGTAGAGCAGCTCGAGCATCGTGCGATCGCGCAATTCGAGTGCCTGGCCCGGGTCCGGCGCCTGCAACAGGCGGTCCACTTCGAGCTCGGAGAGTGCCTTGGGCAGCGGTCGCCCAAGGCGCGGACTGTCCACATCCAGTGTCGGATCGTGCTCAGCGCGACCTTCGCGCAGCAGGTAACGATAGAAACTCCGGGCGCATGACAGGAAGCGCGCACTGGAGCGCGGTGAAACGCCCTGCTCCAGCCGGGCACCCAGATAGGCCTGCAGGGACGAACTGCTCGCAGTCACCAGGCTGTCACCGGACTGCTTTCGCAACCAGTCTTCAAATTGCGTGAGATCACGACGGTAGGAGGCAAGCGTATTATTGCTGAGCCCTTTTTCCATCCACAGGGCATCGAGATAACGTTCGATTTCCGGAGGTGTCATGGCGTCGGCAGGCATCGGCATACGCTAGCACGAATCGCGGGTGAGAATGACCGCTGCGTCCGGGAGCCCCACGGGCAGTTCCTGCGCGAACGGTTAATTGGAGCCACAAAAAAGCGGCCACAGGGGCCGCTCCTTGGTATCACACGCGGGATAAACGCGACTACAGTTTTTCCTTGATGCGCGCCGCGCGACCGCTCAGGTCTCGCAGGTAGTACAGCTTGGCCTGGCGTACGTCGCCGCGACGCTTGACGGCGATACTCTCCACCATCGGACTGTAACTCTGGAAAGTACGCTCCACGCCCACGCCATGGGACATCTTTCGCACCGTGAAGGAGGAATTCAAACCGCGGTTGCGCTTGCTAATGCAAATCCCTTCAAACGCCTGCAAACGTTCACGGGTACCCTCTTTCACTTTCACCTGCACGACCAGGGTATCGCCAGGGCCAAACTCGGGGAATTCCTTGCCCATCTGCTCGGCTTCGAGTTGGGAGATGATCTTGTTGGTGCTCATGTGGTACTCCTGTTGAATTCCATGCAGCTTCACAGCTAGCGCTTTGTTGATAATTCCTGTTCACGGAGGTACTCCGCCAACATGGCCTCTTCTTCGGCCGTCATCGCCCGGTTCCGCAGCAATTCCGGTCGTCGCTCATACGTCCTGCCCAATGCCTGCTTCAGTCGCCAGCGACGGATGGCTTCATGATTGCCACTGAGCAACACCTCGGGCACGCTACGGCCATGGTACACCTCCGGCCGCGTGTAGTGCGGGCAGTCCAGCAGGCCGTCAGCGAACGAATCCTCCTGCGCCGACGCTGCGTGGCCCAGCACGCCTGGTAACTGGCGCGTCACGGCGTCGATCACCACCATCGCGGCGAGCTCACCGCCGCTCAGTACATAATCGCCGATGGACAGTTCTTCATCCACCTCGACATCGATCAACCGTTCGTCGATCCCCTCGTAGCGCCCTGCGAGCAGTACCACACCCTTGAGCCGCGCCATTTCTGCCGCTTTGCCGTGATGGAATGGCTGCCCCTGGGGCGATAGGTAGACAACCGGCGCCCCCGATCCCGCCGCGATTCTCGCGTCAGCCAGTGCCTGCCGCAAGGGATCGATCTTCATCAACATACCGGGGCCGCCGCCGTACGGCCGGTCATCGACCGTCCGATGCACATCCAAGGCATAGTCCCGGGGATTGCGGAAGTCCAGACCTACCAGGCCCTGCCGAATCGCCCGTCCGGTCACACCGTACTCGCTGACCGCAGCAAACATTTCAGGAAACAGTGTCACCAGAGCTATGCGCATCGTGTCCTGCTCCGTGGCACCCTGTCCGGGTTCACAGCTCGTCGACAAACCACTCGACTTCTATCAGCGACTCGCCCAGATCGACCCGCTTCACTGTGGCGCCGGGCAAATACGGTATCAGGCGTTCCCGGGTATCAATACTGCCGTCACACGCCTTCACCACCAGCACGTCGTTGGCGCCAGTTTCAATCAGGTGGTCCACGACACCCAGCAGGACAATCCCACCTGCGCTGTGACACCACACCCGCAGGTCCTGCAACTCGCGCCAGTAATAGTCACCGGCCGGCAATGGCGGCAGAGCCGTCGCGGGAACTGCTATCTCCAAGCCCCTGTACGACTCGGCCAGGGAGCGGTCGTCAACGCCTGGTATATGTGCAACCAACCCCCGCCCCCGAGGCCTGATCTCATCGAACGCAACGGCCTGATATTCACCATCCCGCTTCAAATACCACTGCCCGAAAGCAGCAAAACTTTCCGGCTGTTCGGTAAACGGGTGGACCTTTACCCATCCCTTGATACCATGACTGCCGGTGATCCTTCCGACCACGAGCATGTCATCAGTGGGCGCGCCCTTCACTGCAACAGCCTGTGTTCAGGAGGCGCCTGAATTCTCAGGCGGCGACAGAAACGTCCTTGAGCAGTTTGGCCACACGCTCGGAGACCTGGGCACCCTGTCCCTGCCAATACTCCACGCGATCCGTATCGATCCGCAGCCGCACTTCCTGGCCGCGGGCACCCGGATTGAAGAAACCGACGCGCTCGATGAATCGGCCATTGCGTGAATTACGGCTGTCCGTCACCGTGACGTGATAGAAGGGGCGCTTCTTGGCGCCGCCGCGGGCAAGTCGAATTGTTACCATGTGCTGAAATTTCCTGAATTTAAGTGCAAACCGACGGCAAAGTGCAGCGGATGCTACGACAGACACCGGCCGGCAGACCGAAAAGGTGGCACATCATACGGAAATCAGGGGGGAGTTTAAACCCCGTACGACATTATTTTTATAGCGAAATCGGTAACTTACACATCAGCGGAACGGAAATCCCCCGCCGCCGCCGCCTGGCGGCATCATTCCACCGAGGCCGCGCATCATTTTTTCCATGCCGCCGCCCTTCATTTTCTTCATCATTTTCTGCATTTGCTTGTGCTGTTTGAGCAGCCGGTTCAGGTCCTGCACCTGCGTGCCGGAGCCTTGGGTTATACGGCGTTTTCGGGTGCCCTGGATCAGGTCGGGATTGCGCCTTTCTTTCGGCGTCATGGAGTTGATGATCGCCTCCATGCGGGAAAACATCTTCACATCGAGATTCTGCTGTGCCATCTGGGCCATATTGCCCATGCCCGGCAATTTGTCGAGCATGCCGGCAATACCGCCCATATTGTTCATCTGCTGCAGTTGGTCGCGAAAATCCTCCAGATCGAACTTCTGGCCTTTTTTGACCTTGCGTGCAAGTTTGGCGGCTTTCTCCCTGTCGACTTTCTGCTCCACCTCCTCGATCAGGGACAGCACATCCCCCATGCCCAGGATTCGCGAGGCGAGGCGGTCAGGATGGAAGGGGTCCAGTGCGGCGGTTTTTTCTCCCACACCAAGGAACTTGATCGGTTTGCCGGTAATTGCACGCACGGACAGCGCAGCGCCACCGCGTGTATCCGCGTCCACCTTGGTGAGGATCACCCCCGTCAACGGCAGCGCGGCATCAAAAGCCTTCGCGGTCGTTGCCGCATCCTGGCCGGTCATGGCATCCACGACAAACAGTGTTTCCACCGGCTTCACCGCAGCGTGCAGTTGGCTGATTTCCGCCATCATCTCCTGATCGATGGCCAGCCGGCCCGCAGTATCGACGAGCAACACATCGCTGAATTTGATCCGAGCGTGCGCCAGCGCGGCCTGTACGATCGCTACGGGCTGCTGCCCCACTGCGCTCGGAAAAAAGTCCACGCCCACCTCCCCTGCGAGGGTCTCCAACTGCCTGATGGCCGCCGGCCGGTAGACGTCGGCACTGACAACGGTCACCTTCTTTTTGTCGCGCTCCTTCAGCAACCTGGCAAGCTTTGCCACCGTGGTGGTTTTTCCTGCGCCCTGCAAACCCGCCATCATGATGACTGCCGGTGGCGTGGTGACGAGGTTGAGGCCCTCGTTGGCCGAACCCATTACTGTTTCAAGTTCGGCCTGCACGATACGAAGAAATGCCTGGCCGGGACTGAGGCTCTTCATGACATCCTGGCCGAGCGCGCGTTGCTTGACCGTCTCCACGAAGTCCTTCACCACTGGCAGCGCGACATCAGCCTCCAGCAACGCCATGCGCACTTCTCGCATGGTCTCCTGGATATTTTCTTCCGTGAGGCGGGCCTTGCCCGTGATCGTGCGTAGCGTATGCGACAGCCGATCGCTCAGACTTTCAAACATTGCGTGCTTCTCCATCGCGCTGCCGGTAGCAACGGCAGGCGCTATTGATTCCCGTGTGACAAGCCGGTACAAAGGCTGAAGTATACTTTACCGGCTCCATGCCCCAAAGCGATGTCACTCACTTTCCTTGCCCCGATCTGTGCGCTGCTCTACCTCGCCGCGACAGGCCTGCAGTTATTGCACCTCTCGCAGCGGCGCCAGCAGATCGATCGCGCCGTATTTGGCCTCGGCCTGGCGGCCCTGGTTTCGCATGCACTGATCGTATGGAAAATCGTTTTCCCGAGCTCGGGCGTAGACCTCGGGTTCTTCAAAATCGCCGCATTGATTTTCCTGGTCATCAACCTCGCGTGCATCACTTCGCTTACGCGCAGGCCGCTGCAAAATCTCCTTATCGCGCTGTTCCCGCTCTCAGCTGTCGCTGTACTGGTATCCACCTTCTCGCCCGATACCGCCCCACTGCTCAATCACCTGAGCGCGGGCATGATCCTGCATATCATCAGTTCTGTGCTCGCGTATGCCGTGCTGACACTCGCCGCCATCCAGGCGGCAGTCCTCTCATTACAGGACAACCAGCTGAAACAACGTCATACGCGGGGGATCATCCAGATACTCCCGCCGCTGCAGCTCATGGAAAACATGCTGTTCGAGCTGCTCTGGATAGGGCTCGCACTGCTGACTATCGCGATCGTTTCAGGCGCCATTTTCATCGACGACATTTTTGCGCAGAGTCTGGTGCACAAAACAGTCCTGACACTGGTCGCGTGGCTGCTGTTCGCCACTTTATTGTGGGGGCACTACAAACTGGGATGGAGAAGTCGCACCGCCGTGCGTTTTACGCTCACCGGCTTCGTGCTCCTGATGCTGGCCTATTTTGGATCAAAGCTGGTGCTGGAGTTGATTCTGCACCGCGCCTGAATTGCCGCGCTCGCCGCCAGCAACCAGCCAGGTCCGCCGGGCTAGTCCAGGTGAATATCCGAACTCGCCTGCATGCGTGCACGCGCTCGCTGCAGGATCGCGCGCTTTTCATCTTCGCTCGCCATGAACCAGTCCGTTATTTCCGCAGCTGATCGAAAACAGCCGATGCATACATCCCGTTCGTCCAGGACGCATACCGATATGCACGGTGATCGCGGCCCAGAGCCACTCATTCCTGCTCCCTGAGTTGCGCGCGGTAGCGCTCCCCGTTGAGCACGTAGTGCTCGGCATTGAGCAGCAACCCCCGGCGCTGATCTTCAGACAACTGGGACTTGACCTTGGCCGGCACACCCAGCACCAGCGAACCATCGGGTATTTCCATGCCCTCGGTGACGAGCGCACTTGCTCCAATCAGGCAACCTCGCCCCACACGGGCGCCGTTGAGCACCACCGCATTGATTCCGACGAGCGAGCCATCGCCAATCGTACAACCGTGCAACATTGCATGGTGACCCACCGTCACATTACAGCCCACGGACAGTGGAAAACCCGGATCGGCGTGCAACACGGCACCATCCTGGATATTGCTGCCGGCGCCGATCTCGATGCGATCCGCATCGCCACGCAACACGCAGCCAAACCACACACTGGCGTTCCGGTGCAGTACCACGTTCCCGATCAGCACGGCATTTGGCGCGAGAAAATGCCCGTCGCCCAACAGGGTGACACCGATGTCGCCGAGGCGATATTTCATGGTGGTCGCTTCCAGTCGCGTTGCAGTTCCAGGCCCGCATCGTAGGCAATATTGGCCAGCAGTACCAGTATCGCTGCCGTGACACCCCAGACATTATCGCTGCCGATCTGGTAGTGCGGCACCCGGCGAACGCCCCGCTCATCAGACAGGGTTTCCAGGTGGAACAAATTGCGATCGGCAAACACGGACAGCGGCGAAAAGAAAACACTGTCGAACTCGCCGGTATCGACGATGAGTTCCTGGGCGGGTGGTATGCTCGCTATACACGGGTAGACTTCAAAGCCCGTGCGGGTTATCAGTGGCTCCAGTTCCCCGATGGGAGCAACCACACCGGCGGGCAAGCCAACCTCCTCCAGCGCCTCACGCTTTGCGGTGTGCCAGGGTGACGCATCGGAAAGCGCGCGTTTGCCACCGGCGAATGCAACCTCTCCCGGATGAAAGTTGAGGTGCATCGCCCTGCGGCCCAAGAGCACCTGCGGCCTGGATTCCTCGGTGAGCGCCACCAGCACCGCCGCTTGTGGCCATGCGCTGGCACCCAGCGGTTGCTGCCAAGGCTGTGCCTGCAGCGGCAGCGCTCTGCCAATGCGCTGCAGAATATCGTCAACGTTCGACATCACCCGGGCAGCTCTGTCACCAACGCCATGACATCCCACGCCGGCTCTTCATAGGGGTGCGCGTCTAACAATGCCGAGACGGCTGCCTTGATAAAACCCGCTGCGCACACCAGTTCCACACGGTATTCAGGCACTGTCTCGAGGGCGCCCTGTTGCCCCAGAAACGGATTACTGCCTGCTAAAGGCCTGAACTGTCCCTGCCCCAGCACCTGCCAGCAGCACTGGTCGTAATCGCCAATCCGACCCGCGCCTGCGGCAAACACCGCCTGCTTCACCGTCTCCAGATGAGATTCCGGCACATAAAAACAAAGCTTGTACATCACACACCTCGTTCCTGCGCAGCGTAGAAGTCCCGCGCAAACTGTTCGAGCCTGCCGGCATCGATAGCGGCGCGAATCGATGCCATATGATGCTGATAGAAATGTAAATTGTGGATCGTATTGAGCTGGGCCCCAAGGATCTCATTGCACTTGTCGAGGTGATGCAGATAAGCGCGGCTGAAATTCCGGCAGGTGTAGCACTGGCACTCCTCATCGAGCGGGTCCGTGCTCGCCTTGTGTCGGGAATTGCGCAACTTCAAAATCCCTCGCGACGTAAACAGGTGGCCGTTGCGGGCATTGCGCGTCGGCATGACGCAATCGAACAGGTCGATGCCCCGCCGCACACTCTCCAGCAGGTCAGCCGGCGTTCCCACACCCATCAGGTAGCGCGGTTTATCTCCTGGCAGCAGCGGTGCCACGGTATTCAGCACGCTGAGCATCTCTTCCTTGGATTCACCCACCGACAGCCCCCCGATGGCATAGCCGTCAAAACCAATCTCCTTGAGGCCGTCGAGCGACGCCCGGCGCAGGGATGGGTACATCCCCCCCTGCACGATCCCGAACAGCGCCGCTCGGCTCTCCCCGTGCGCTGCCTTACTGCGCGCCGCCCAGCGCAGGGATAACTCCATCGACTGCCGAGCTTCTAACTCTGTGGCGGGATAGGGCGTACATTCATCGAACACCATCACGACGTCTGCACCGAGGCTGCGCTGGATTTGCATGGATGTCTCTGGGTCGAGAAACACCCGGGCGCCGTCGACCGGGGATTGAAAAGCCACGCCGGCTTCGGTGATCTTGCGCATGGCACCGAGGCTGAATACCTGAAAGCCGCCTGAGTCGGTCAAGATGGGCCCCTTCCAGCCCATGAAATTGTGCAGGTCGCCGTGTTGCTCGACGATAGCAACGCCAGGGCGCAACCACAGGTGGAAGGTGTTACCCAGGATGATTTGCGCGCCACTGGCCTCAATATCCCTGGGCAACATGCCTTTCACCGTGCCGTAGGTTCCGACCGGCATGAAGGCCGGCGTCTCCACCGTGCCACGCGGGAATCGCAGTCGCCCACGCCTGGCCATCCCGTCCGCACCGAGTTGCTCAAAGTGCATGTCGCAGCGCTCACTCATATCAGTGCCCCTCCTGAGAATCGCGAGTAATCAACATCGCGTCACCGTAACTGAAGAAACGGTACCGCTCCTGTATGGCCTGCGCGTACGCCGCCATCACAGGCGCCACGCCAGCAAACGCACTGACCAGCATCAGCAGTGTCGACTCCGGCAGATGGAAGTTGGTGACAATGGCGTCCACACATCGAAACCGGTATCCGGGATAGATGAAGATGTCGGTCTCTCCGCGAAACGGCTGGATCCCCCCTGTGGCCCGCGCGGCAGTTTCAAGCGCCCGCACAGAGGTCGTTCCGACCGCGACCACTCGACTACCGCGAGCATGCGTCTGCCGTACAGCACGGCAGACCGCTTCATCCACCACGACATATTCGCGGTGCATCAAGTGCCGCTCGATATCTTCCTCACGGACCGGTTGAAACGTGCCCGCGCCCACATGGAGGGTAAGCATGGCTCGCCCGATACCGCGCGCGTGCAGCTGCGCTAACAGCTCAGGAGTGAAATGCAGCCCCGCCGTCGGTGCGGCGATTGCACCCTCGCTGCGCGCATAGACCGTTTGATAGCGCTCCCTGTCGATAGGTTCATCTTCTCGCGCTATATAGGGAGGCAACGGCATATGGCCGATTTCATTGAGAATGACCGCAAGCGGCACTCCACCCAGCGAGGAAATTTCGTACAGATCCTGCTCCCGGCCGGTGACCGTGAGCTGGTGCATGCCAGGCCCACCCCGCGATTCCCGACACAGTCGAATTTCCGATCCGATTTTCGGCGATTTACTCGCTCGAATGTGAGCCAGTGCCGTGTGCGTACCCGTGAGCCGCTCGATGAGCAGTTCTACACCGCCGCCGCTCTGTTTTCGCCCCCACAACCGGGCAGGTAGAACGCGCGTGTCGTTGAACACCAGCAGATCGCCCGGCACGAGGAACTCGAGCAGAGCGTGGAACTGGTGGTGCTGAACTGCACCCGTCGTGGCATCCAACACCATGAGCCTGCTGCTGCTGCGATCGGTCAACGGGTAACGGGCAACCAGATCCGGTGGTAGAACGTAGTGGAATGTACTGCGTTTCATGGATTAAAAAAGCCGGCACGGGGCCGGCTCTCGCATTAACGCTGAAACCGCTATTGCGCTTCCCCGGCGCCATTCGCGTCAGCAGTTGCCTCTGGCTCCTGTTCGCCGGATGATTCTGCGGCGCGCTTCGCAGGCGTTACCCGCTTGATCAGTTCTTCATCGAGCAGAATCTGCGTTTTTGCATCGCCATTGATGGGCTGCTTTCTGGCGTCCTTTACCGCGTAACGGTCGTCACGACGCTTGTAGATGCTGTACTGCTCGGTCTTCTTTACCAATTTCATGGCCATGCGCATTACTCTCAGAGTTGTCGGGATCCCCGGCCACCGTTGGACGAGGTTTATGAAGGGTGGTTCCAGTTGCAACCGGCGCGCAGTGTACAGGCAAAGGCTTCCGCGGTTAAGGATTAATATTGAACTTTCAGGTTCGGTTGCTATAATCCCGCGCGCTTCGGTGGATGCTGCGACAGCACCATCCGCCGCCCGCTCGGCCGGAGTGGTGAAATTGGTAGACACGTCGGATTCAAAATCCGATGCCCTTAAAAGCGTGCCGGTTCGAGTCCGGCCTCCGGTACCA
>CAYWWD010000071.1:0-19063 GCA_964461965.1 uncultured Halioglobus sp.
GCCGAGGCGGCGGTCCCGGTACCGGAGATCCCGCCGTGGGACGAGAGCCAGGTGACGGACGCGGACGAGGACGTCGTCATCTCGCACAACTGGGACGAACTGCGCCGCTTCATGTGGGACTACGTCGGCATCGTGCGCACGAACAAACGCCTGCAGCGTGCACTGCACCGGGTGCAGCTGCTGCAGACGGAAATCGCGGAATACTACGGCAACTACAAAGTCAGCAACGACCTGCTGGAACTGCGCAACCTCGCAATGGTCGCGGAACTGATGATCCGCTGCGCGATTCTGCGCAAGGAGAGCCGCGGCCTGCATTACACGCTCGACTACCCGAACACGCAGGCAGCGGCCGTTGATACCGTACTCTCGCCGGATACTATTCCCGGGAAGCACAGCAACTGCTGACGCCGACCAGTGCGCGCGATTCCGACCGCGCTAGCCCTGCGCCAGCGCGAGGCGCACGCGCAACTGGCGCAGCTGTGCGCGCGGCACGCTGTCGACAAACACCCAGAGTTCGCGCCCTGCACCCGTTGCGGGCTCGGTAAAAGACAGGTGGATTGCCCAGGGCATGACGATGCTGCGCCGGCCCACCACCACTACCTTCGACTCACCGGCCTGCTCCAGCGTCCAGGTGCCGCTGTGCCAGCACACTTGCGCTCCTGCGGCGGTGTCGCGACGCAACTGCCACAGCAGCATCACGGCCAGCGGCAGTAGCAGCAGGCTGACGCCAAGATGAGCTCGCACCCCAGTCACCCACAGCGCGGCGCCGACGCAGGCACACAGAGCCGCGTGCAGCACCGCGCGCAGCCTTGAATCACCGATCCTGAGCCGCAGCGCGGGCGAATTGCCGAATCTGCCTGACAATGGTCACGAGCTCCTCGTCGTCCGGTTCGGCGCGCGAAAGCAGCCAGGCATACAGGTCCTGGTCCTCGCACTGCATCAGCCGCTGGAAACGCTCCCGGTCCAGCGCCGGCAGCTCTGCATAGCGTGATACGACAAAAGGCCCCAGCACCAGATCCAGTTCCAGCATGCCGCGCCTGGCGGCCCAGCGCATCCGATTGAGTTCTTCCTGTGCCAGCATGCCAGTCAAATGGTCCGCGTGGAGCATCAAAGGTGGGCAGTATATCGGCTTATCGCCCGCACGGCCCGCGCTCCTGCTGACACGGGCAGGCGCGGGCCCTATCATGGCCGGGATATCGCGACCGCGACCTGTGAGGTACTCTGAAGTGAACTGTCATTACGCGCCGCTGGCACAGGACGCCCTGCTGCACATCGAAGGGCCCGACGCCCTGAAATTCCTGCAGGGGCAGGTCACCTGTGACACACGCAAGATCGACGCCACGCACGCGCGCCCCGGCGTCTACTGCACGCCCCAGGGCCGGGTGGTCTGCGACTTCCTGCTTTTCGAGGTGGGCCATGAGCATGTCGCGCTGCGAATGCGCGGCGACATTCGCGCGAACGCCGCCGCAGTCTTCGGCAAATACATCGTCTTCTCAAAAGCCAGGCTCGACGCTGCCGACGACGACTGGCGCTGCGTCGCAGTGTGGGGTGGCGGTGCAGCAGGTGCGCTGGCTGCGGTGTTCGGCGGCGCGCCTGCGGAACAGTTCGGCGTCAGCCACGCTGACGGGGCCATCCTGGTGCAGACCGATGCTACCGGGCACCACTTCGAATGCTTCCTGCACAGCGCGAGCGTTGACGCAAACCTGGCGCGGATGGCGGCCTGCATGCAGGGCGCAGGCGAAGCCGAGTGGCAGGCGGTGCAGATCGCCGCCGGTATTGCACGCATCGAAGCGGCAACTGTCGGCGAGTTCGTCCCGCAGGTGCTCAACTACGACCTGACCGGCCACATCAGTTTCAACAAGGGCTGTTACACCGGGCAGGAAGTGGTAGCGCGCCTGCACTACCGCGGCAAGACCAAGCGGCGCAGCTATCCGGCGAAGCTCGCTGTGGCTGACGGGTGCGTCGCCGGCGCCCCGCTCTTCGCTTCCGCATCGGGGCAGAACATCGGCGACGTCGTCAACTGCAGCCGCACACCAGCGGGTGCCGTGGCGCTGGTGTCGGCAACCATCGACAGCGCCCAGCACGGGCTGCACCTGGGCGCGGCCGATGGCCCGACGCTCGTAATCGGCACACCGCCCTACGCGCTCGGCGACGACTGACCCGGTCAGACGGGCTCGGGCGTGTCCGGCAGGCGCCAGTCGATGGGCGTTGCGCCGCGCGATTCCAGATAGCGGTTGGCGGCGATGAAGTGTCCGCAGCCGAGAAAGCCGCGGTGCGCGCTGAGCGGCGATGGGTGAGGAGCCCGCAGTACACAGTGGCGCGCGCCGTCGATCATCGCGCCCTTGCGCTGGGCGTAACCACCCCACAGCATGAACACCACTCCTTCGCGCCGCTGGTTGATCACCTGGATCACGCGGTCTGTGAAGGTTTCCCAGCCGCGCCCCTGGTGCGAAGCGGCGCGGGCGCTCTCGACGGAGAGCACACTGTTCAGCAACAGTACACCCTGGCGCGCCCACGCCGTGAGGCAGCCGTGCGCGGGCACGGGCAGCCCGAGTTCTGACTGCAGTTCCCGGAAGATATTCTGCAGCGAGGGCGGCACCTCCACACCCGGCCTGACCGAGAAGCACAACCCGTGCGCCTGGCCCTCACCGTGGTAGGGGTCCTGGCCCAGTATCACTACCTTCACGGTATCGAGCGGTGTCTGGCGGAACGCGTTGAACATGTCCGGCCCGGGGGGGAAAATGCGCTTGCCCGCCTGTTTCTGGGCCTGCAGGAACGCACGCAGCTGCTGCATGTACGGCTGCTCGAACTCCACCGCCAGTGGTGCCAGCCAGGTCGGATCGAGGTCGATACGTCGACTGTCGCTCGCAGTCACGGTGGGCGGCCCGGGCGTCAGTTACACGCCGCCATCAGCACGACGCTTTCGTAAACGGCGACATCCGGCGCCGACGCAATACGCACGAGCTCGGCTGGTACCGTGTGTGCGAGCGGGGCTAGCAGCCGCTTGCTGCGCTGCTGCTTGCCGGCCGAGGCGCCGTGCACTTCGGCCAGCGGCGCTGCGGCGAAGGCGGCTGCGCGTCGCTCGGGCGCGGCATCGCCGTACAGGGTCGTGCGCATGCGGGGGATGCGGCCAGCGGCGAGAATCCGCGCTTCCATCAACGCAGGCGCCCACTCCTGGCCGTGTTCGGAGCCGGCCGCGCGCGTGATGCTTTCATTCATCAGGGAACCGCCGAGATCGTTGGCCCCCGCGTTAAGGCAGGTGGCAACACCCTCCCGGCCCATCTTCACCCAGGACGCCTGGATATTGTCGATCAGGCCATGGAGTACCAGCCGCGCCACGGCGTGCATCAGCACCGCCTCACGAAAGCTCGGCCCGCGCCGCGCCCTGCCCTTCAGGTACATCGGCGCTTCCATGTGTACGAAGGCCAGCGGCACAAACTCCGTGAACCCGCCGGTGCGCTGCTGTAGCGCGCGAATATGCAGCAGATGGCTGGCCCAGTGTCGCGGCGCGTCGATGTGGCCGTACATGATCGTGGCAGTGGTGCGCAGTCCTGCAGCGTGCGCGGCCTCCATGACTTCCAGCCACTGCGCGGTATTGAGTTTGTCCGGGCACAAGCCCTGGCGCACTTCATCGTGCAGGATTTCCGCCGCTGTACCGGGCAGCGTGTTGAGCCCCGCTGCGCGCAACTGGGCCAGAAAGGCCGGCACACTGATACCGAGCGTGGCTGCGCCCTGCCACACTTCCAGCGGGGAGAACGCGTGGATATGCATCATCGGTGTCACACTGCGCACCGTACGCACGATATCGAGGTAGGTCTGCCCGGTGTAGTCGGGATGAATCCCGCCCTGCATGCAGACCTCGGTTGCGCCGCGCGCCCAGGCTTCGGTGCAGCGGCGCGCGATATCCTCGCCGGTGATGTCGTAGGGGCGCCCGCGCAGGTTTTCGCTGTGCTTCCCCTTGGAGAACGCGCAGAACTGGCACTTGAAATAACAGACGTTGGTGTAATTGATGTTGCGATTGACGACGTAACTGACCGTATCGCCATTCACTTCTCGTCGCAGCTGGTCTGCGCTCGCCGCAACGAAGGCAAAATCCCCACCGCGCGCATCGAACAGGCGCGTCACGTCCGCTTCAGTCAGTGCTCCCGTGGCGGTGCAGCGCGCGACGATCTCCCGCACCTCGGGGGACACCGACTCCGGTGCCGGCGCAGCGGCAAGTAACTGTGCCTCGATGGCTGGCACTGCGTGATCTTCGCCCGGCACCCAGTCATCGCGCCGGGCAAATCCCGCCGCGTCACTGTGCCGCAACACCGCGCTGCGCACACCCTCGTCCAGCCAGCGCCCGGCATCCTGCACATAGTCGGGATACACTGTGAGTCGCTGCTCGAGGAACTTTCCGGCAGTGGCGGTTTCGCCGGCGAGGCGCGCCAGATGCGGCCAGGGCGCCTCGGGATTCACATGGTCCGGTGTCAGTGGTGACACGCCGCCCCAGTCGTTGATCCCCGCTGCTACCAGTTGCGGCAGCACCCCGGGGCTAAGATTGGGCGGCGCCTGGATGTTCATTCGCGCGCCGAACACGAGTCGCGCCACGGCGATGGTCCACAATAGATCGTCGAGGTCCGGCTCCGGTGCGTGCGCCATGCGGGTGCCCGGTTTGGCGCGAAAGTTCTGGACGATGACTTCCTGGAGATGACCGTAGCGCGCATGCAACTGGCGCAGCGCGAGCAGCGCTTCAATGCGCTCGCGCCGGGTTTCGCCGATGCCGATGAGAATGCCTGACGTGAACGGCACAGCCGCCTCGCCGGCCAGCGCCATGGTCTCCAAGCGCCTGCCGGGTGCCTTGTCCGGCGAGCCATGGTGCGGCATACCGCGCTGGCACAGACGCTCCGACGCCGATTCCAGCATGATGCCCATGGACGCGCTGACCTCGCGCAGCGCCGCGATTTCAGCGGCGTTCATGCAACCGGCGTTGATATGCGGCAGCAGGGTGGTTTCGCGCAACACGCGACCTGCCACTGCGCGCACATAATCCAGTGTGGTGGCATACCCCAGCGCATCCAGTGCCTCGCGAGCCGCCCGGTAGCGCAGTTCGGGTTTTTCGCCGAGCGTGAAGAGCGCCTCCTGACAGCCCATGCTCGCGCCCTGGTGACAAAGCTCCAGCACCTCGTCAACGGGCATGTAGGGCTGCGCGATCTTCTTCGGTGTGCGGGCAAAGGTACAGTAGTGGCACACGTCGCGGCACAGGTGGGTGAGCGGGATGAACACCTTGCGCGAGTAGGTGATCACGTTGCGGTGGCCGCGATCGCGCAGCTGTGCGGCCACTGCGGCCAATGCTGCCGTGTCCGCGCACTGCGCCAGAGACAGCGCCTGCTCGTCGCTGAGCGCGCTGCCTGCGAGCAACTGCTCGCGCAAGCGTTGCCAGTGGGCCATCATGTTTGCGATCCAAGGTTAGCAGGTGCAGAGAACGTCGCGCCCTCGGTCTCGCCATCGGGCAGCGTCGCCAGGGCCAGGGCCACCCGAGTGCCCAGCGGCATTTCGTGCAGCAGGGCAGCGGTGTTGCCGTAGGGTGTACACACCAGGCGCGGCAGCACCCATTTCAGGTCCGCCGGCACATCCACATCCGCGCCAATACCAGGGCGGTGCAGGTACGCAACCGGCAGACCGGCTTCCTGCGCCCACGCGGCATGCCCGGCACAACTGTGGGCGCCGAAGCAGAAGCGGGGAATACTCTCGGCATCGAAGGCGAGCAGATTGGTGCCACTTCCCAACCGGTCGGGACCGATCACCAGTTGGTGCGATGCCCGGAATTCCGCCAGCACTGCACTGATATCCTCCGGCGCCAGCAGCGGCAGATCGGCGTGTAACACCAGCAACGGTGCATCACCGCCGGCGAGCAGGCGCGCGCTGGCGCACTGTATGAGGGCGTTGAGGCCCTGCGTGCCCAGTGCATGCTCCGGCCAGCAGTCAGCGCCGTACTTGCGCGCCAGCAGGTCGGCGCCCGGGTCATCCGACACCAGTGTAATGCGCCCGATGTCAGGGTGACTGGCCAGCACCGCCAGCACGTCCTCCGCCATGGCCTGCGCCAGTGCGCGGCGCTCCGCGGGATGCAGCAGACCCGCCAGGCGTGTCTTGGCCTTCACCAGATCCTTCAGCGGCAGCAGTGCCTGCGCCATGTCGCTTACACCCTCACCCGTTCCAGAATAAATCGCGCCAGATGCCGCTTGTCGTCCCTGCTGCGCATCACGGTGGACGTGATGGCGACTTCCAGGCCCAGCGCGGCAATGTCAGGCGCCAGTGTAGCGTCACTCGCATCGATCACGAAACCGTCGAGCAGGCCCGGGTAGTGCGCGCTGTAATAGTGCGCGACGCCGAGCGCGGTGGCCGGCACGCCCAGCTCCGCCATCATCTTGGCGGCCGGGCCCTTGAGCGCCGCACCAGCCACTATGGGCGATACCAGCACGCGCGGCGCCGGATAATCGCGCAGCGCCGCCCAGAATCCAGGCAGTTGCAGAATCGGATCGATACTGACGAACGGGTTGGACGGACAGATCACGATGGCGGCAAACGCCTGTTGCTGCAACAGCGCCATCACGTTGCGATTGGGCGCTGCATCCGCGATGCCATCGAAGGAAAAACCGGTGACAGCAGGAGCGCACTGCTCCCTGACAAAATAGTGCTGGAACGGCAGCGCGCCACCTGCGGTATGTACTGTGGTGCGCACCGGTTCATCGCTCATGGGGTGAATGTGGCTGACAATCCCGAAGCGCACCGCCAGCTCGGCTGTGACCTGCGACAGGTCGGCGCCGCCCGCGAGCAGCGCAGTGCGCCGCAGGTGCGTGCCAAGGTCCCGGTCGCCGAGGCGGAACCAGGTTTCACCGCCGAGTTGTTCAAGCGCGGCCATCGCCTGCCACGTCTCCCCTTCGAGGCCCCAGCCCTGTACCGTGTTGGCGCGCGAAGAGAGTGTGTAGAGCAGGGTGTCGATATCCGGGCAGATTTGCAGCCCCAGATGGCGGAAGTCATCGCCGGTATTGGCCATGATGTGCAGTTGCCCGCCCGGCAACTCGTCGGCCAGCCCCAGCGCCAGTTTTGCGCCACCGACACCGCCGGAGAGCGCGAGCACCGGTGTCGCGGTCGCGCCCATCAGCGAAACAGATCGATCGCGCTGTCGCGCAGCAGCCCGTGAGAGCCGCGCTCGGAGGGCGCCAGACGCGCACCGCGCGCGAGCACTACCGGGCAGGATTCGGCGGCCTGCCCCATCACCAGAGAGGCGCCGGCCGCCAGTTCATCGGCCACCGCCGGCTCCGTCACCTCCAGCACATTGCCAAACAGGTCCACGTCACCGACCTGGTTGAACAGCGGTTCGAGGCCCGCCGTGCCGATCGCCAGTCCCACCGTACCATTGCGCCAGGCACGGCCCATGCTGTCGTTGATGATGACCTGCGGCGCGACGTTGCACAGCGCGCCGATGCGCTCGCGCAGGGTGCGCGCGGACGCATCCGGATCCTGCGGCAGCAGCAGGACGCGCGGGTCTGCGTCGTCGCGGAGGATATTCGATCTGTCGATGCCGGCGTTGGCGTGCACATAACCGTTGCGATGTTCGACGATGATCACGCCGGTGCGCACCCTGAGCACCGCGACGCTCTCCTGCAGGATGAGTTGCACGAGGCGCGGATCTTTCTGCGCCTGCCCGGCGATGGCGAGCGCCTCGGCACTGACCTTCACCTCGGCGAGGCGTACATAGCGATTCTCGGCTTTGGACACGACCTTCTGCGCGATGACCAGCACGTCACCTGCAAGCAATCGCAGTCCGTTGTCATCGAGCGCCTCGACAATCAGGTTCGCGAGGTCGTCGCCCGGTTCCACCAGCGGGAACCGCTGCAGTGGAATCAGTTCCAGCTTACCCGTCATCTAGTGGCTGTCGTCCAGCCCGGTAATCTTGATGCCGGCGTGGCAGCCGTACTGCTTGTTGATGGTGATGAGCACGGAAGTGAGTGCCTCTGCGGCGGCGGCGTTGTTGATCATGCCGCCGTGCAGGCCGCGCATTCCCGCCGCAGCCACCAGCTTGATCACTTCCTCGCGCGCGGTTTTCTTGTTGCCACACACCAGCACATCGCAGTCCAGGCCGCGGCCCTCCTGCAGGTGCACAGCGGCCACGTTCTGGAATGCGGACACCACATCGACACCCTCACCCAGCAGTTCCTGCGCAATCTGGCCGGCGCTGCCCTGGGCGGGCAGCTGCACCCGCGCGACCTTGGGCGGCACCAGCGGCACGGTGACATCGATCAACAATTTGCCCTGCAGCGCGGGCGCAACCAGTTCCAGTGTGCTCGCCTGGTGGCTGAAAGGCACCGTCAGCGTCACGATATCGGCAGCCGTTGCCGCGGCGAGATTCTCCAGCGCGCGCACGTTCACCTGCCCCACACCGCGTTCCGCCATGACCTCATGCAGGTCGGCAACCGCAGTCTGCGCTTTCTCCAGCGTGCGCGAACCAATGATGACCTCGTAGCCGGCCTGCGCCCAGCGCCGGGCAAGACCGGTACCCAGATCTCCCGTGCCGCCCAGAATTGCGAGCACCGGTAAGCGTTCAGTTGTCATAGCGAGTCGTCCCGATGAAGCGCGTTTGCCGGCCAGTTCAGTATTTGCAACCGCGAATGGATAGTCCTGCGTGCGTGCGCCGCCACGTTTGCCGAAAACATCCACCCGTGGGGGAATTCAGTTAGCATACGCGCAGCCCGAGCATAGTATGTAAATCGCGGATCGATCTCAAGCGCGAACCCGTTGCGCTCGTCCCGCCCGGCAGGCAGGTTTCAGGAGAGCAGGTATGGACAACGCGCTGGATTTTCACGGCAAGGTGGTGCTTGTCACCGGCGGTGGCAAGGGTGTCGGGCGCGGCATCACCGAGCGCTTTCTCGACGCCGGCGCGCAGGTGGTCATCTGTGGCAGGAATGCACCTGAAACACTACCTCGAGGTGGCGGACGCGAAGCCCTGTTCACCAGCTGCGACGTACGCGACTACGAGCAGATCGAAGCCTGTGTCGCATTCACCGTGGAAAAACTGGGTCGGCTGGACGTACTGGTGAATAACGCCGGCGGAGCGCCCTATGCCGAAGCGGCGACCGCGTCGCCGCGCTTCTCTGAATCCATCATCCGTCTCAACCTGATCGCACCACTGAACTTCAGCCAGGTTGCGAATCGCATCATGCAGCAGCAGCCACAGGGTGGCTGCATCATCAATATCGCCAGCGTCAGCACCATACGTCCCTCGCCCGGTACCGCTGCCTACGGCGCTGCCAAGGCAGGGCTGGTCAACCTTGGTACATCGCTGGCGGTTGAATGGGCCCCAAAAGTGCGCGTGAACGCACTCGTGGTCGGCCTGACCGCGACGGAACAGGCGCACCTGCACTACGGCGACGAAGACGGCATCACCGCCGTGGGTGCCACGATCCCGCTGGGCCGCATGGCGGTGCCCGCCGACGTGGGCAACGCCTGTCTGTTCCTGGCTTCGCCGCTGGCATCCTATGTCAGTGGCACCAACTTCGCGGTGCACGGCGGCGGAGAAAAGCCCGCCTTCCTGAACGCAGCCAATGTGAAACAGTGAACCGCGCGCTGGCTGCGCACGGCGCCATGCCTCACCCAAGCGGGGTTATTGTGGGCCCGGCATATCAAGGTATACTTTCGACAGTGCCCTGCCACGCGATATATAAAGACAGTACCGTCCATGTTCGTACCCCTGCATCGGGAACAGTACCAGAGGTTCGATGTCCACCACTGCTGAACAGCCAGGCCGACTGACCGCGACGCTCACGCTGGACGATGCAGAGAGTTTGTCGGGCACCTTGTCGCTGTTGCTGGACGGCAGGCTGCAACTCGACTGCGACCAGCCGCTCAGCGCACGACAACCGGGCACACGCATCCGGCTGGCGGCAGGAGCGGCGGCGACGCTCTCGGTAGATGGCTCGCAGCGCGCGGAGCAGCCGCTGGAAAACGCCAGGGTCAAAGTCTCTCACTTCCAGGACCACAGGATCACCCTGGAATTTGCGCTCCGGGACGCAGCCCTGGCCGCACGCTATCGCGAGGTCATCGCCGGCGGCTTCGCGCCCGGGTTCGGACGCGGCGCCGGTTCCACCGCGCCGGGCGCCGCGGCAAACCACCAGCAGCCTGCATCGGTTTCCGCACAGGGCAAGGTGACAGTCCCGCGCACGCCCGCGCACCAGCCCAGGCCCAGGGCCACTGCGGTCACTGCGGAATACGCAGCACTCCTCGACGAACTCGAGGCGCAGAGCCTGATCGAACTCAAGGCTGCACTGACACCGTTTTTCATCGATCTGGCGGACCACCTGCGCAACCTCGCTGTCGCGGTGGGCATGAACCGGCTCGACAGCGGCGACCATTTTTTCATGGGCGCGGCGAACATCCTGCAGCGCAGGGCCGGGAATATCTCCGAACTGATCGTGTTGCACCTCACCGAATTCTTCCGGGACCTGACGCCCGAGCACGCCGAGGACAACCTGTGGCGACATACCATCGGCAGCACGAATGAATTGAACCTGATCGACGTCAAGGAGTACGAGGATTTCCTGGCGATCGATCGCATCGTCAGCGTTGGTGAGGAACTGCACAAGATTGCAATGGAGGCGCTCACACTGCGCGTGGCGGTGCTGATCGACTCGGACCCGAACCATGTGCGTCTGCCGATCCATGCGCGCCAACTGTGTCGCGCCTTCCAGCGCGCATTGCTGGATGAAGACATCCAGGAAAATGTGCTGAGCCAGATCTATGATTATTTTTCCAAACAGTTCATCCGCCAGTTGGCGGATTACTACGAACCCCTGAACAACCTGCTCGCCGACCATCATATACTGCCGACAATCGAGAGCGAGATCCGCAGCAAAGGCACACTGCTCAAACGCAATCGTCCGCCACCGCGACCGGATGCGAAAACGCGCCAGCAGCACGCGCCGGAACCCTATGCAAGTGCACCTGCAACTGCACAGCAAAGCGCCGTGGCGCCACTCGCCGCTGCGCTCAACGAACTGAACCAGATTCACCGGCAGGTCGGCGAACAGCTGGGCGGATCTCTCGTCCACTCCAGCCCCGCCGATCTCTACCGCTCGGTGGTGGACGCACTCAATTTCAAGCGTGAAGCGGAGGGCCTGGCCGAGGGCAAGATCCTGGCAAGGGGCGTCCCGCTCGCCGGCACCTGGGATGGGGCTACCGTCGCCAGCACGGAGCTGGATCAGTCGCGACTGGCCGATGCGCAATCCATCGCCCGCGCGCTGAGCGCATTGCAGCGCAACTCCCAGGTTCGCGATGAAGTGCAGCAGAGCGACTCACTGCGCGCGTACCTCGCCACCAATCGCGAACAGATTGGCGGCCTCAGGAACAGCAGCGGACTGACTGCCGACAGCCTCAATCAACTGGACATGGTCGACAACCTGTTCGGCACAATCAAATCGCAACTGGATCTCAGTGATGAACTAAAACCGTCGCTCGGCAACCTGCAGATCCCACTGGCTAAACTCGCGCTGCTGGACCCCAGATTCTTTGTCGATCACACGCACACCGCGCGCTCTGTGGTCGACAAACTCTCCCGCCTCGCGTCCTCTGCCAATTTTCCCAACAAGGCGCTCGAAGGGCGAATCAATACCATCGTCGATGAGATCGTCACCGACTACGAGACGGATGATTCTGTTTTCGACGCCGCGCTAGACAAAATCGACCGCTTGCTGGCACAGCAGGAACGCGCACTGTCGCGCAACATCGAGCGCGTCGTACGCACCCAGGAAGGACAACAGAAACTCGCCGATGCGCGCCGGGAAGTCGCCCGGGTCATCAATGAGCGCATTCGGCCGCCGGCGGCGCCGAAAGTCCTGCAGGATTTGATCGACAGCGGGTGGCGCGATCTTCTGGTGCTCACCCACGTCCGGGATGGCGCGGGCAGCCCCGCATGGACGGAACAGCTGCGAACGCTGGACCTGCTGAAGCTGTGGCTGGACGAGCGGCAACACCACGAAGCCGACGATGACCTCAGCGTGCAGCGCAGCCTGGAGGCGGAACCCTTCATCGACCTGATCGGACAGCAGATTACCAGCGCCCTGCCGACCAATATCGCGCACGAAGAGGTGCTCGAACAACTGCGCGGCATCCTGGCCGGCAATCTCGACGTCGAATCCATGCCCATCTCGCCGCAGCCTTCGAACCTCGAGCCGGAACCGGCCGAGGTGCGTTCAAAAATCGAAGACCTGCCCCGTCTGCGCCGCTGGATCAAGCGCGTCGAGCAACTCGCAGACGGCAATTGGCTGGCCTACCGCGACAAGTCGGGCCAGAAGAAACGCATGCAGCTCGCCTGGATCAGCCCGGCGCGCGATCGCTACATTTTTGTCAATGAGCGCGGCCAGAAAGTTGCGGACCTGAGCGCTATCCAACTCGCCCGCCAGTTGAGCCGAGGCGTGCAGCCGCCTGCACCGGCGGACAAACTGTCGGTCGTCGACCAGAGCATGTACCACACGTTGGAGCATGTGCAGAAATCGCTCAGTTTCGCGCGTAATCACGACTCCCTGACACGGCTCATCAATCGCGAGACGTTCATCGACCAAATGAATCGCGCCCTGCGGCACAGCCAGCTCAAGCTGTCCCAGCACGCGGTGCTGTATATCAACATCGATCAGTTCAAACTGGTAAACGAAGTCTATGATCGCATCAGCGGCGACCAGGTGCTGCTGGAATTCGCGAGGCTGCTGGCGCAACTGCACGGCAGGAAAACCTCTTCGGCGCGGCTGGACGCGGACGAGTTTGGCGTGTTGCTGCTGGACCGCACCGTCGAGCAAGCCGAACAGCTGGCCGAACGGATACGGCGCGACATCGAAGCCGGCGCCGTTGACATCGAAGGCGAACATGTCAGCTTTACCGTCTCCATCGGCGTGGCCGCTATCCTAGAGCACAGCCCGGGCGTCGAGGTGGTACTGGATGCCGCGCGAACAGCGATGCAGCACGCCAAGCAGCAGGGGCGCAACCGCGTGGTGACCTTCGAAGAGGAACAGAGCAAGGTCAACGACTACCTGCTGGAAAAAACGCGCAAGCGGCGCGACCTGGAAAATGCCCTGGCCTCGGAGCGCTTTGTGCTCCGCGCACAACCCATCATGAAAACCGCCGTCGCCGACCGCTCCAATTCCACACTCCACTATGAACTGTTGCTGGGACTTCTCAACAAGGACGGCTCGCTGTCCTCACCCGAGGAATTCATCCAGTCCGCTGAACGCTACGGTTTCATGACGCTGGTTGATCGCTGGGTGGTGCGCGAAGCCTTCACCTGGATCAGCCAGTTGATGGACGAGCAGAAGGTCGTTCCCAACCTGGCCATCAACCTGTCGGGCGCCAGCGTGACGGACGACACGTTTATGGAGTATCTGCTGGAACAGATTTCCGAATTCGGCGTCGGCACCAGCAAACTGTGTTTCGAGATCACAGAGACGGGTACGATTTCCAACCTCGTCAAGGCTTCCGACTTCGTGCGCGCCTTCCGCAATATCGGCTGCAAGTTCTCCATCGACGACTTCGGCACCGGCCTTGCGAGCCACAACTACCTGCGTGAACTGCCGGTTGATTACGTGAAGATCGACGGCGGTTTCATCACCGGCCTCGACAAGAATCGCAACGACTACGCCATGGCCCGCTCCATCAACGACCTGGCGCACTTCCTCGGGCAGGAGACCATCGCCGAATCCGTGGAGAACGACGCCATCATCGTCAAGCTCGAGGAGATGGGTGTCGACTACCTGCAGGGCTGGGGCATCGGCATGCCCAAATTGCTGGCGGAGGTCACTGCCGACCTCTCCAACCTCGAGAAATAAGCCGATTCACCGGCAATGCCGCCGTCGCGCATGGACAGGGATTTCGGCCGACTCGTCGACCTGATCTACAAGGGCACGCTGGAGGAGCAACCCTGGAAGAGCGCCCTGCCCGCCCTGCGTGAGGCCATGGACGCACAGGTCGCCTCCCTAGTCCTGCGCCCACCCACCGCAGAGGACCACGGGGTTATCCTCAACTGCGTGCGGCCGGACAGCGAACGCTGGGCCGCCAGCTCACTGCTGGCAAGCGCCGACGACTGGGAGGTCAGCGCCTACCGCGAGCAATTCTTCGCCCTGGATCCGTTCGTCAATCTGCCGCTCGACCAGGTGATCACGCTGGCAGACATCCTGCCGGATGGCGAACTGGTGACCTCGGATTACTACCTGCATTACCTGGAACCCATAGGCCTGTTTCGCATCCTGGGCGTGGACACCGCCGAACCCGGTGGCATGCTCGCACGCCTGCGTTTCTCGCGACGCCGCAGCGAGGCGCGCTTCGGGAAACAGCCGCGCGAACTGCTCACGGCGCTCACACCCCACCTGCGCCGTGCCATCGAAATCTACGCCAAACTGAATCGCACCACCTCCGAGCGCGACGTCTACGCCGGCGCTGTGAACCGGCTCTCGGTCGCCAGCATCATTCTCGATGAACAGGGCCGCGTGCTGAGCACCAATGCTGTCGGACAGGCACTGCTCGATGCAGGCGAAGGACTTAGCCTGCGCGACGGGCGCCTGCACATCGAGGGCAGGGACATCAACCGTGCCCTGCAGCAGGCACTCACCACGATCATACGGGCGCAACTGCGCGGCGAGACGTCCGTCATCAAGGCACTGCGGGTGCCGCGGCCCAGCGGTCGCTCCGATCTCGGCCTGGTCATTCGTCCCGTGCCAGCCTCGCAGTGGAGCGAAGGCCAATCCAGCCCTTCCGTGGCGGTGTTCGTCAGTGACCCGGACCTGCACGAGTCCACCTCACACCAGATTCTGGCGGAACTGTTTGCGCTGACGCCAGCGGAAGCGAATCTCGCCACGCTGCTGGCGCGCGGCCTCAGCCTGGCGCGGGTCTCCACTGCCCAGGGTATCTCGCAACACACGGCGCGCGCCCAGCTCAAGTCCATCTTCGCCAAGACCGGCGTGTCACGCCAGGCTGAACTCGTGCGCCTGGTGCTGAAGAGTGTCGCTTCGCTGGGTTGACGCGAAGCAGGCGGCAATCGCCAGTCGTTGATATGCATCAACGCGGCACTACCCGCAGCCTGCTACGGTTCACACCAACGCTACGACACGCTGCGCCCGCCATGCCATGACACCTCGCATCCGCACAACACCCGACGACGCAACGATCGCGTCCACGCGCGTCGCAAATCCGGATCTCGCGGTGAAATACACCGGGCGCGGCCCACGATTTACGTCCTACCCGACAGCGCTGCAGTTGCGTGCGGATTTCCAGGCGGATACTTACTACAACTGGCTGCGCAGCGACAGCAGTCGCGACCAGGCGCCGCTGTCGCTCTATGTGCACCTGCCCTTCTGCCACAGCATCTGCTACTTCTGCGCGTGCAATAAGGTGGTCACCCGCGACAAAAGAGCTGCCGCCACTTACCTCGGCTACCTGAAGCGCGAAATTGCATTGCAATCGCAACTCGTAGGTGCCGCCCGCCCCGTTACGCAGCTGCACTGGGGTGGCGGCACACCCACCTTCCTCGACAATGCCGAACTCACGGAGCTGATGCACACCCTGGCCACGCATTTTCACCTGCTGGACCGGGGTGATCTCGAGTACTCCATCGAGATCGACCCGCGCACCGTGCAGCGCGACTCTATCGCCCTGCTTAAAGGACTCGGCTTCAACCGGATCAGCCTCGGCATCCAGGATTTCGACCCGCTGGTACAGAAAGCGGTCAACCGGATACAACCCTATGACCAGGTCAGGCGGCTGGTGGAGAACATCCGCCTGCACGGTTTTCGCTCGCTCAGCTTCGACCTCATTCACGGCCTGCCCCACCAGGACTGCCACAGCATGGAGGAAACCCTGCGCCGGGTCGTCTCCCTGCGCCCGGACCGCATTGCCTGTTACAACTATGCCCACCTGCCCGAGCGCTTTAGCAGCCAGCGCGCGATCGACCGCCTGGATCTACCCCGGCCGCGGGAAAAACTGCTGTTGCAGCAGTTAATCAGCGAGCGTCTGGACGACGCAGGCTACGTCCACATCGGCCTGGATCACTACGTCCTGCCGCAGGATGACCTCGCTATCGCCCAGCGGGACGGCCGCCTGCAGCGCAACTTCCAGGGTTACTCCCTGCGCCTGGCTGACGACCTGCTCGGCCTCGGTGTATCAGCCATCAGCCAGGTCGGCGATTTCATGCTGCAGAATGTCCGTGAGCTGGATGCGTATTACGCGAGCCTGGACCAGAACCTGCTGCCGCTGGCCAGCGGCTATCGCCTGAGCGACGAGGACAAGCTCCGCCGGCATATCATCATGAGCCTGATCTGCGATCTGCACCTGGATATCGATGCGTGCAACCGTCGTTTCGGCTGTGACTTTGCCAACCGCTTCGGGTCCGAGCTGGAAGCACTGCGCGACATGGAAGCGGACGGTCTGCTGCGGGTCGACAGCCGGTCGATCGTCGTCAATCCTCGCGGCCGGCCTTTCCTGCGCAACATCTGCATGCTGTTCGACGCCTACCTCGATGCTCCCGGCGGCGATCGGCAGCGACCGGCATTTTCCGCCACGGTGTAACGAGGTTCAGTCCGCCCGTCACATGGATTATACTGGCGCCTGATCCTCGCCGGTTTAAGGGGCTTTGATGTCTCCCATGTCGATACCAGTCCACAGTGGAAGCGCGAAAACTTGCACCCACGACTACCAGGTGAGCTGCGGTAACTGCCGGCTCTCCAGCATCTGCCTGCCGCTCGCACTGGAAAGCGACGACATCCAGCAGCTGGATGACATCATCCAGCGCAGCAAACCCCTGCAGAAAGGCCAGCATCTGTACCGCGAAGGCGATGAATTCCAGTCCGTCTACGCCGTGCGTTCCGGCGCCCTCAAGGCGTACAGGACCACGGACGATGGCAGGGAGCAGGTCACCGGCTTCTACTTCCCCGGCGAAATCCTCGGCATGGACGGGATCAGCAAGAACATTCACGCATCCTCGGCCAGGACACTGGAGACCTCCTCGGTGTGCGAGATTCCCTTCGCGTCGCTCTCGAAACTCAGCACGCTGATGCCCAATCTGCAGCGGCATTTCTTCCAGCTCATGAGCCGTGAAATCACCGAAGACCAGGTGCTGATCACGCTCCTCAGCAAAAACTCCGCCGACGAACGTGTCGCCGCCCTGCTGCTCAGCATTTCCACCCGCAATGCGCGGCGTAAGCTCAGCGCGACGCAGTTCCGGCTGTCCATGTCGCGAGTCGATATCGGGAACTACCTGGGCCTGACCGTGGAGACCGTCAGCCGCGTGCTGAGCCGGATGCAGAAGCTGAACATCCTGCGCGTCGACAACAAGGAAATCGAAATCCTCGATCTGCAGGGCATGCGCGAAATCGCGAACGTCGCTGCCTAGGCACGCCCGCGACAGAGGTCGCGCCGCGTACACTTGATTCAAATCAACGCACCGAGCGTTGCGCCACATACAATGCACCCGCGCACACGATCGCGGACGACAAAGAGGAACGCACACCCGATGATTCAGCATGCCTTTGGGTTGTTGGTCAGGCCCACTACGCAGTGGCGCACCGTTGCCGCGCTGCCGGAGAGTTCCCTGCGGACCCTGCTCCTGTATCCCTGCCTGCTGGCGATCCTGCCGGCGGTGGCCTGGTTTTACGGTACCACGATGGTCGGCTGGACCGTCGGCGAACACGGCGAGCCGATCCGGCTGACGCGGGAGAGTGCCCGCGTGATCTGCATCCTGTTTTACCTGACCATGCTCGCCTGCGTCGCCATCATCGGTTATTTCATTCACTGGATGGCCGCTACCTACGGCGCCGAATCCACTCTCGTGCGCGGTATTGTGGTTGCGGGCCTGGTTGCCACCCCGCTGTTCATCGCCGGACTCGTGGGCGTCTACCCCATCCTGTGGCTAGACATGCTGATCGGTGTGATCGCGGTGAGCTGGGCCGTGTACCTGATGTACCTTGGGATCCCCATCGTGATGGGAATTCCCGAGGAGCGCGGCTTCCTGTTCTCCAGCGCGGTGCTGGCCATTTCCCTGGTGATCCTCATCTGCCTGATGGTCGGTTCGATCATGCTGTGGGATTTTGGCGCGGCGCCGGCCTTCACCGACTGAACCACCCCGGCCATGACCTGTCACGCGACTAACACTGGATTCGAACCATGAGCGAACTCAACGCAGCGCTGGAACACCCGATCTACAACTACAAGGTGGTGCGGCAGTTTGCCGTCATGACCGTGGTCTGGGGTGTGGTCGGCATGCTGGTGGGCGTATTGATCGCTGCCCAGCTGGCCTGGCCAGCCTTGAACTTCGATGTGCCCTGGCTGCATTTCGGGCGGCTGCGTCCCCTGCACACCAACGCGGTGATATTTGCCTTCGGCGGCAGTGCACTGTTTGCGACGTCTTACTACATCGTGCAGCGCACCTGCCAGGCGCGGCTGATTTCCGACGCCCTGGCCGCCTTCACGTTCTGGGGCTGGCAGGTGGTGATTGTGGCGGCAGCCATCACCCTGCCGCTCGGTATGACCACCAGCAAGGAGTACGCGGAACTGGAGTGGCCTATCGACATCCTCATCGCCGTGGTGTGGATCGCCTACGCGGTGGTGTTCTTCGGCACCATCGTACGGCGCAAGACGCACCATATCTACGTGGCCAACTGGTTCCTCGGCGGCTATATCGTCACGGTCGCGGTGCTGCACATCATCAACAGCATGGCGATCCCCGTGGACCTGACCAAATCCTACTCGGTCTACGCCGGCACCGTGGACGCCATGGTGCAGTGGTGGTACGGACACAACGCCGTGGGCTTTTTCCTCACCGCCGGTTTCCTCGGCATGATGTACTACTTCGTGCCCAAACAGGCGGAGCGGCCGGTGTACTCGTACCGCCTGAGTATCGTCCACTTCTGGGCACTGATTGCAGTATATATCTGGGCCGGCCCCCACCACCTGCACTACACCGCCCTGCCCGACTGGGCGCAGAGCCTCGGCATGGTGATGTCCATCATCCTGCTGGCGCCGTCCTGGGGCGGCATGATCAACGGCATGATGA
>CAYWWD010000072.1:0-19042 GCA_964461965.1 uncultured Halioglobus sp.
CCCGCTCGTTCGGCGCATCCACGGTGAGGCAATGGACGGTGTCGCGCATGATCAGCGGCGGCTCCGCCGGGTTGATGATAATGATAGCTTTGCCACTTTTTGCACCGCCCACTTTTTCGATGCCGAGCGCCGTGGTGCGCGTGAATTCATCGATGTTCTTGCGGGTGCCGGGGCCGGCGGATTTGCTGCTGACCGTGGCGACGATCTCGCCGTAGGCGACCGGCTGCACCCGGCTCACGGCGGCCACCAGCGGTATCGTGGCCTGTCCGCCGCAGGTGACCATGTTGACGTTCATGGCCTTGGCGGCGACCGCCTGTGCGAGGTTGACCGGCGGCACACAGAACGGGCCGATGGCGGCCGGGGTCAGGTCGATCATCACCGCGCCCTGCTCATTCACCTTGCGGCTGTTCTCGGCGTGAACATAAGCCGAAGTGGCGTCGAAGCAGATCTGCACACCGTCGGCGCGCATGGTGGGCAACATGCCGTCGACGCCGTCCGCGGTGGTCTTCAGGCCCATTTCGGCGGCGCGGGCGAGGCCGGGGGAATCGGGCACCACACCGACCATCCACACCGGCTCGATCACCTTGCTGCGCATGGCTTTCATCAACAGGTCGGTGCCGATGTTGCCGGGGCCTATGATTGCTGCTCTGACTTTCTTGCTCATGTGGTATCTCTTTCTACTGGTTACTGTCTTTGATAATCATTGATGTGAAGCGTTCACCACCTGACGGCATTGTCTCCGCTGTTCACTTTACTTGATTTATGGTGGATTGGAACGTGCTCTGCTCGACGGCGCCGGTACTGGGTGACCCGGTCAGGACACGCTACAAGCACATCCATGTGCGCTCGGGCGAGGCCATCCATGGCCTCGCACGGTCCTGACCGGGTCACCCAGCACCAGCGCCTCGTTTCGATAATTCGCTCAAACATTGTCGCTTTCACACGTTGTCAACCCGCAACGATGTCATTCCAAGAGCGCTGTCCAGAGGGCATCCAGTCATTCCGCCCCCTCAAGACTGTGCGATGCGAGGCAGGACGCCGAGCTCAAGCCCCCATGGAAGGGTTCACGGCGTGTCTTGAGGGGGTGGAATAGCCGGATACCCGTCTGGATTGCACAATGCAAAAGAACCCACTCACGTCACCGCTCTTCACCTGGGTACTAAACAAACCGGCAACTACACCCGCCAATCCCATCGATCACCAGCGACATCTCATCCCCCGCCACCACCGGAATCAACGGCGCCAGCGAACCGGACAGGATCACCTCACCCGCTCGGAACGGAATCCCGAATTCACCCAGCGTGTTGGCCAGCCAGGCCACGGCGGTCAACGGGTTGCCCTGCACGGCACTCCCCAAACCCTCGGAGTTGTAGGCGCCGTTCTTGTAAATGGTCATCTTCAGGTTGGGCAGGTCGAGTTCACGTGGGTCCACTTCATTCCTGCCCAATACATACACGCCGCAGGAGGCGTTATCCGCAACGGTGTCCTGGATCTTGATTTTCCAGTCGTGGATGCGGGAATCGACGATCTCGAAACAGGGCATGATGGTGGCGGTGGCGTCGAGTACGTCCTGCTCGGTAACGCCCGGGCCTACGAGGTCGCGCTTCAGGCGAAATGCAATTTCTCCTTCCGCTCGCGGCTGTATCATGTTGCCGGCGATCGGGATGCTGGCGCCATCCGGGTATTCCATGCGGTTGGTGAGGAAGCCAAAGTCGGGCTGGAAGACGCCGAGCATGTCCTGCACCGGCTTGCTGGTGACGCCGATCTTCTTGCCGACGATGCGCTCGCCATCGCGCTCCAGGCGCAGGTTCACCATGCGCAGGGAGATGTGGTAGGCATCCTCGATGGTGATGTCTTTCTCCCGCTCCGTGAGCGGCGCCAGCGTCGTCTGGCTTCGCAGTGCGCGGTAAAGCTCCTCACCCAGCCGGTTGATCCGTTCCTGTTCCATCATGCGATTCGATACCTCGGCGCCACCGCGGCCGCTAGCCGTGCTGCAGGAAATCCAGGCAGGCGCGGTTGAACATACCCTCGTGCTCCACCATCACCCAGTGCCCACACTCGGTCACCAGGATGAGCCGCAGGTGTTTGATGTTTTTTGCCATGGCCATGATACCGTTCTCGGGCATCATTTTTTCGTCCATGCCCCAGAAGCCCAGCACCGGGCAGTTGAGTTCATGCAGGCGCTCCACCAGTACGGGGATGCGCATGGTGGCCATGACGTGCCCGTTCATGATCTGCATAACCTGCATGCGTTCCGCGACCAGTTCGTCGGTGGCGTACTTGGGATCGTGCATCAGGCCGGTGGCGAACAGATCCTTCATGACGGCGGGCGTAACCGGTTCGCCGGAACCGAACACTTTGAACACCTTCTGCATGCCCGGCATCGCCTGGTACTCAGGCAGTTCGCTCAAGCCTCCCGGGGCCATCAGGATAAGTTTGTCGACCAGTTGCGGGTGTTCCAGTGCCAGTCCCAGGGCAACCGCGCCGCCCAGTGAGTTCCCCACGACCGTGCACTTTTTCACGCCGGCCACGTCGAGTGTCTGCTTGATACACTCCACGAAAAAGGACAGTGGGTGATCGACGTCGGTGGGTTTGTCCGAAAAACCGTAGCCGATGTGATCCGGAATGATGCAGCGGTATCCGGCCTCGACCAGCAGCGGGTAATTACCCTTGAAATTGCTATAGCCGCTGGCGCCAGGCCCGGAACCGTGCAGGAATACCACCACGTCGCCCTGGCCTTCATCGAGGTAGTGGATGCGATAGCCGTTGGCACACTGCGCGTAGTTGGCCTCTGGCAGACGGCCGTTCATCTTCATGGTCATCGTGTCTCTCCTCTGGCCCTAGAGCGCGAAGTCCGCATTCGGCTCGCCAAACAGTACCCCGCCGAAGTTGGCGGCAAACGGCGTGGAATGATTCGCCACGTGCGCCTGGCTGGCCAGGATATCGAGGTAAAAGGACAGCAGGTCGCTGTCGAGACGGATGCCGCCGCTGCCCGCTGCCTTCAGCATCTTGCCGGCCAGCGCCACACAGCGATCCGCGACCACCGCCGAGTCGTAGCGGTAGCGCACACGATCCTCGATGGGGATGGGCGTGCCGGCGCGGCAGCAGGCCATCATGGCGTCGAAATTGCGGATCATGGTCAGTTTCATTTCCTCGATGGACGCCTTCACCTCCGCCGCAATCACGCGCGCAAAAGCGTCGTTCTTCATTTTGGCGGGGCCCACCTGCCGCGTTTTCGCCACCTCGATGTAGGCATCGAGGGCGCCCTGGCAGGCGCCCAGCGTCGCGGTACACACGGCGCGCACGAACACCTGCATGAACGGCATGCGGTACAGCGCCGCAGTGTTCACCTTGTTGCCGGGGTTGTCGCAGAGGAAACCGTCCATCGATTTGTGCGTGCGGTGCTCCGGCACGAACACGTCCTCGACCAGGATGTCGTGGCTGCCGGTGCCCTGCAAGCCGACTACATCCCAGTTGTGCACGATCTTGTAATCGCTGATCGGCAGCAGGAAAGTGCGGTAATTGGCCATGTCGAACGGTGCTTCAGGTGTCGGCACCACCGCGCCGAGGAACACCCATTTGCAGTGTTCGGAGCCGCTGGAGAAGCTCCAGCGCCCGCTGAGGCGAAAACCGCCATCGACCACCTTGACCTTGCCCACCGGCGCGTACGAGGAAGAAATCAGGACGGTAGGATCGTCGCTCCAGACGTCCTGCGCTGCCCGGTGGTCGAATACCGCGAGCTGCCAGTTGTGCACGGCGATGACACCGAGAATCCACGCACTGGAGGGGCAGAAACGCGCGATTTCCAGACCGATCGAATAGAACACCTGGGGATCCATGGCGTAACCACCCCACTGCTCGGGCTGCAGTACCTTGAAGAACCCGGCCCGCGCAAACTCCGCCACGGTTTCATCCGGCACCCGGATATCGGCTTTGCAGCGTGCCCGGCGCTCCCGCAGGGCCGGCCCCATGGCCCGCGCCGCATTCAGCAAGGCCTGCGCGCGGGGACTGTCCAATCCGTAGTCGTTCATAGTCTCACTCACCTCGTTGTCATTATTCCGGAACCGGTGCCGCCCTGCCGCGCGGCCACGGCGGGCATGCTACCACTGTAGATGTCCGTACCCCCGTGCCGCATCCTCCATTTGAGGTATCGGCCTATTCCACTACCGCGTCGCCGAATGTCGTCGGATCGCCAAAGAACGCCCGGTGTGAGGGCGGGGTGCGGCCGTCCCGATCAGTGATGCCATAAGCCTCGCCCAGCTCGGCGCCTATCCATACTTTTCCGCTCTTCTCCATCAACGCCGGGTCCCGCGCGAGGGCATCTATGACGCGGCCGGTAAACTCCGGGGTCTCGGCAGTTGCCACCAGGTCGGCATACTTCTCGGGCTCCGTATCGAACACGCGGCGGGTGCGCTCGGTCAGCAGCAATCCCATCCAGATAGAGACAACCGCCACGTTGAAGGGGCGAAAGTCGACAGCCATGTCATGCGACATCTTGTCCACCGCCGCCTTGCCGGCGCCGTAGGCAGGGCCGTGCATATAGATACGGCCGCCAAAGGACGAAGTGTTGACGATCAGGCCCTCGCCATTGGCGAGCAGCAACGGCGCTGCATACCACGCCGCCGTATAGTGGGAGCGCATGCCCACCTCCCACAGTTCGGTCAGCGCCAGCGGTTTTTCCCAGAACGGTCCGGTCTGGGTCAACGCGTCGTGCAGGCTGGTCGCGTTGTTGACGAGGATATCGAGTCGGCCACTCTCGCGTTCGACCTGCTCGAACAGGCGGCGCACATCGCCTTCGTTGGCATGGTCGCAGTGGACCGCGATTCCCCTGCCACCAGCAGCCGTGACCGCATCGGCCGTGGCCTGCACGGTGCCGGGCAAATTCGCATCGCCCTCGCGGCGCGTGCGCCCGGTCACATAGACAGTGGCGCCGGTGGCGCCGAGGGCCAGCGCAATGCCTTTGCCGGCGCCGCGACTGGCACCGGTGACCACCACTACCCGGTTTTGCTGCAGACCCATATCACTTCCCTCACACTGGCTGGGTAAAAAAACTGGCGGGGCACCGCGCGGCCTTCAGCCCGGGCCGATCGACCGCGCGGCACCCTGGCGGGCAGGCGGCGGTGCGCCGACATGCGGTTCGCCGCGCTCTGCAGCCAGCTTCACCTGCTTCTGGCGCTCGCGAAAGCGCAGTTTCTGGTCGTCGGTCAGGCGGTCGAAGCAATGCGGGCAGCACACACCCGCCTCATACCGGTCGCCGCGCTTGTCCTGTTCGGTAATGGGGTGGCGGCAGCCGTGGCACTGGTCGTACTGCCCGCGCCGCAACTGGTGATCAACTGCCACGCGGTTGTCAAAGACGAAGCATTCGCCCTGCCACAGGCTTTCTTCTGCCGGTACTTCCTCCAGGTATTTGAGGATGCCACCCTGCAGGTGATACACCGCCTCGAAGCCTTCGTTCAACATAAACGCAGAGGCCTTCTCGCAGCGGATGCCGCCGGTGCAGAACATCGCGACTTTTTTGTGCTTGCCCGGGTCGAGGTGCTCACGCACGAAGCCAGGGAACTGCCTGAAATTATTCGTGCGCGGGTCGAGTGCGCCCTGGAACGTACCGATATCGCATTCGTAATCGTTGCGGGTATCGAGCACGAGCACTTCGGGATCGAGGATCAGAGCGTTCCAGTCCCGCGGACTGACGTACTGGCCCACACGCACGTTGGGGTCGACGCCGGGAATGCCCAGCGTGACGATTTCTTTCTTCAGCTTCACCTTCATGCGGTGGAACGGGATGTGGTCGTCCAGCGACTCCTTGTGTTCGATGTCCGCAAGGCGTGGATCATTGCGCAGCCATGTGAGAACTGCGTCGATCGCTGCGCGACTGCCGGCGATGGTGCCGTTGATGCCTTCGTGCGCCAGCAGCAGTGTGCCGCGCGTACCGGCCGCGAGGCAGGCGTCGAGCAATGGCTCGCGCAGGTCATGAAAGTCCGGCAGGGAGACAAACTTGTACAGGGCGGCGACGACAATACGGTTCATGGCACGGTCTCAGTGCTGCTCGGCCTTGCTGCCACCGTGACACGCGGGCGAGGACGGTGCATCGCCGGCGCGGCGCTGCCATTCCATCGGGGAGTACGTGTGCAGGGCCAAAGCATGCACCGACCCCGCCAGCTGCGGCGCGAGGGCGGCGTAAACCTGCTGGTGACGCGCCACACGGGTGCGCCCGTCAAACGCTGCGCTCACCAGCACCACGCGGAAATGGGTTTCGGAGTTTGGAGGCACGCTGTGCATATGGCTCTCATTGGCCACTTCGAGATGCACGGGCGAGAACTGCCCGGTGAGCGCGCGTTCAATGTCCTGCTGCACCAACATGTAACAACCTGCGGGGAATGGGATGCGCAAAAAGGGAGTGCGATTATAGCCAAGGAGACCGGTCAGGGACAGGGCCGGACGCATTTCGCATCAGCGGCGTGATGGCACTCCTCTTACGAATCCCGTACCTGGGCGCTCATGCCTCTTCCCACTTTTCAGGGTATGATTCTCCGCAGGCGATGTCACGGATCGACAACCGCTTCAATCACAGCCGCTGGGTAGCGATCGACGATAACAGCATTGATAGAAACGCTATTGCACAATCGACGCCTGTACACCAGCTGACCTTGAACTGACCAAGACCGTGCCTATGACCGAAAAACCTGTATTCATCTTTGCTGCTTCCTGGCGAACCGGAAGCACACTGTTGCAACGTGTGTTGAACTCCACGGGAAATATCCTGATCTGGGGGGAGCCCACTCACCTGAACGAGATGCGGAAGCTCAACGCCGATCTGCACGGCTATTACAAAACGGCGGAACCACAGTACCAGGCGATCGAGCGCGAGGGGATAGAACATGCCTGGACGCCCATTTTTTCGCCAAAACCGGAGTACGTTAACCCAGCCTTTAAGGCCATGCTGGACGGCTTGTATAAAACCGCGGCGAACGCTCTGGGCTACGACCGGTGGGGGTTCAAGGAGGTCAGGATCAACGCGTTCGAAAATGCAGTCTGGCTCAAAGAGCTTTATCCACACGCCAAGTTCATTTTCCACTACCGCGACCCATACAGCATGTTTGAATCGGTGCAAAAAACCGATTTTCACACCACATTCTCCGACCCTTATGAGCCGATAAGGGCCTGGAAAAACAATGTCAAGAACGTCCTGATCAAACAGGCGAACAGGGCCGGCAGGCGCACCGATAAACCGGAATTTTTTATCGTCAAGCATGAAGACCTGATGAACAGCGAGACCGTTCGTCGCCTGGTCGACGGGCTGTTCAATCACCTGGAGCTTGAATACGATTTCGACAAAGTCACTGCAACGCTAGGCCACAAGGTTGGCGGCTCAAAGCAAAAATCGAAACTGACCGAGGGTCAGGTCTCGACGATCAACGAGATACTCGGCCCGGAAATCCTGGGCGCTATCTAGCCATCGCGGGGTGTTGCCGCTGCGGATCTGGACCGGACAGGACGCCCAGGCGAATCTGAACCTCGCGCGCGCGTGTTACAGAGCAGGCCTCATCTAGGCTGGAACATTCAACTGCCGCAACAGTGCACCCAGCTTCGCACCTACCGCCTGCAATGAAAAGTTGCGCGTACAGAATTCCAGGCCGTTGTCCGAGAGCTTCTGCCACAGGTCAGGGTTGCGATGCAGCTCGGCGATATAGTCGCACATGGCACTTGGTGTATCGGTGATGGCCACATTCTTCCCGTGCTCCAGGCCCGATCCTTCCGCACTGATGCTCGTGCACACAACCGGAACGCCATAGCTCAAGCTGCTCACCACTTTCCCTTTGAGGCCTGCGCCATACTGAAGCGGAGATACCGACAGCAACACATTGTCGAACACGTCGGAAAGGTTCTCCACAAAGCCCCTGATCTCGATGTCTGCGGCTGAGAGCTGTTCTATCTCAGGCGGAATGTTGCTGCCTGCAATAACAAACCGGCACGGACGACCCAAGTCCAGGCGCCGCACCAGGGGCCATACTTCCTTCACGAAGTACTGCACGGCATGCACGTTCGGCTTGTGCAGGAATCCACCGATGAACAGTACGTCACTACGCTGCGCATGGGTACGCGACGATCTTCCGGGAATCTCCCGAACGATCGGAATTCTTGCAACAGTCACATCCGGCACAATCTGGTGAAGCAGCGTCTCTTCATATTCACTGAGTACTATCGTGGCGCTGGACAGTGCCATTGCCTGCAGCTCTTTCCGTTTGGTTTCGGCGGCTTCCAGCCTCGCTGCTGCCGTGCCGATCACCTGTGCTTCACGCTCCTCGCGCAGGAAATGCAAGTCAACCGTATCGAACACGATCGGTGTATCAGGAGCCAGCCTGCGCACCAGGGGAAGATGGTTGTGCGCAGGGCCGCGGTAGATGAAAATCACATCGGCCTTCGGCACCTCTACCGCCAGGGCGGCTGCAAAGTCATTGACATAGGGCTCGTGAAGCACGCGCACCCCTAGTCCCTGCAGATCCCTCACGTACCGATCAGTCGGCGTGTTTTTTTCAGGTAACAGCGTGACGCTGTAACCCATTTGTACGAATATCTTCAGGTAGTTGTAGGTGTCCGCCGAACCGGAATCCTGATCTGGCATCGGCGTGATCCAATCGATCAGGAGCAAGTTCTTCCTGCGACTGCGACAGAGAAAATTGTCAGGATGCCGCTCTGCGGTGCCGTGCGCCGCCAGGACATCGCGCCACCGCTCCACGAAAACAGGCTGGTTAGAGCGTTGGAATTTTTTCACACCGGCATCGAGCGAGCGGCCGGAACTGACGCCCTCGAAATGCAGGAGATGCGAGAGCGGCTGGTAGATAACGCGCAATTTTTTGTCCTCGCGAACACGAAACGCAAGGTCGGTGTCTTCATAGTAGGCGTTCTGGTAGCGCCCGCCATCAAATCCCTCAAGTTCGCGCCACAACCGGGCAGACAGCGCAATGGAAGCGCCCGAGCAGTAATCGACTTCGCGCCGGTAGTTGAACTCAGGGTCCAGCGGGTCTTTGAGATTACCCCAGTTCAGGCCACTGGCGTCCTCCCACATGATGCCGCCCGCTTCCTGCAACCGGCCGTCGGGATACACGAGTTTGGAACCCACCAGACCTACGTCATCCTCGCCTTCCAGCGTGCCGATCAAGGTGTCGAGCCATTCAGGCAGGGTCACCGTGTCGTTGTTGAGCATCACGAGGCAACGGCCACGGGCGCGCTCCGCAATCGCATTGCAGTTTTTCAGGAAACCCAGGTTATGCGGATGGCGTATGTAACACAGGCCTGGGATCGAGAGAGTTTCCAGCCGGCTTGTTGCATCGGTCGAGCAGTCATCGCCGATGATCAGTTCCATGGAGTATTTTCCAGGATGTGAGAGCAGGCTGACCAGGCAACTAATGGTGTACCTGAACTGGTTGTACACCGGTATCAGGATGGATACGTCCGGTTCGGTTGCAGACAGGCGATGCGCATTCCTGCCGGCCACGGCAACCAGTTCCTCCAGCCATGACGCCACGTCGCTGTCGGTCGGCTCGGCAAGTTCGACCTCTGCCGATGTCACGGGCAATCCGAAGCGGATGAAATGCCGGGTAAGCCATTGCGCCGCGCTTTCATCATGCCGGGCCGTGATGTAATCGAGCAGGGCCTGGTTCGGTACACCTGTCGTTCGATACTGCTGCAGCACCTCACCCGTGCGGTTGAGGAATGCATACCCGAAGTGCGCGTCCGGCTCCAGGTAGGTCCCTTCCGCCCACTCATTCCAGGCGTTGATGAATACCAGCCGCTGGCCGGGTTCGAGTTCTTCCATCGCGTTGTTGCATTGCCCCTGCAGCCAATCGCCATAACTGTCCGGATCGCATCCATGGAAGACCCAGCCCTCCTGTTTTCGGGCCGAATTGTCCCAGCTCAGCGTGACGCCCCTGAACCAGGGAAAGTCCTCGGCAGGCCGGTTGCGGCTGTACTCTGCCATGACCTTGTAATCCCACACACCGGGCTCGGTGATGTTGGGGAAAAACTCCACCGATGCGTAACTTTCCCGCGCCGCGTTGTGGGGCGGAAATTCGATTGCCCCATTGAATCCATAGGGCCTGGGATCGTTGTCTTCGAAGGACTGCACCATGACGATGAATAATTCTCCGATTCCCTGCGCCATGCAGTAGTCCTGCCAGCGCGCGATCGTCGCGCGCATGTCTGGAAACAGGGCCGGCCGATAAATGGACAGCAGTGGCTTTCCACCTACGCGGATGTAGCGCGGGTCGCGAAGGAAGGGCTCGATATCCCGGATGAATGCCAGGTCGTCCTCTGGAGAGTGGCTCTGTTCGACCAGCACACCACTCTCCCGGTGGCCGTCCCAACGGGCGGTCCAGGGTTCATTCGCCCAGTTGATACAAAAGCCCAGATCGAACGTGGGGTCCGCCAGGTGCCGCTCGATGGGCATTCGCAACACTTTCTTGCCGTTAAACCAATAATGGTGGTAGCAGAAGCCGGCAATCCCGTTCGCTTTTGCCAGTTCGATCTGCCGGCGGTGAATTTCATGGTTGCGCAGATCATAGTAGCCGAGTTCTCCCGGCATTCTCGGCTGGTAGTGCCCTGCGAAGCGGGGCAGTGTGCGGGCCGTGTTATTCCACTCGGTAAATCCCTTGCCCCAGTTTTTGTCGTTCTCCGGAATCGGGTGGAACTGGGGCAGATAAAAGGCGATTGCCCTGACTTGCGGATCCGGCGTGGGATGCGGACGCTCGTTTTCATACAGCGGGCCTGCTTGCTGGGAAATCCGTATGGTCTCGACAAAGGCTTTATGGGCTGCATCCAATCCGGTGCTCGCCTGTGCACCGACATTACCTTGCCCCTCTCCCACGCCCCGGGCCTTATCGATGTCGAGGTCGCAATCACAGCCGCGCGTCGCTCCATCCACATGCTGGCCAATCAGGATATCTTCCAACGATACCGGCTCATGCCCAACCGGGTCGTGCCCCTGGTCAGGTGCCTCAAAGGGCGCCTGGTGGGCGAGAAAGTGCGTCAGCGGAATCATTCCGCCCTGCGTGATTTCAGGATGTTGCTGCAGGTAATCCCTGGTGTTGAAGCTCGAATTGGGCTCCAGCTCCGGGTTTGTATGCTCGCGGATGTAATGCAGTAACGGATTGGTTCCGTTCGAATCGGACAGATAGCGCCCGACGTATCCGGCGGTATCAAAATGTGGATTGGGCCAACGCCCCTCCTTCCAGCCAATACTCAACCAATGTTTGAGCGGGTCGATGCCAGCGGCGACCACATCCGCATTGTGTTCGATATACCAGGGCCAGTCGAAGAGCCCGGACTTCTGCACCACTCTGGCATCCCAGTGCAGCCGCCAGTATTTGAACGGGTGTAATCGCATCAGGCCTCGCGCTGCAACCACTGCCGTGGACAGCCCGCGCACCAGCCAGGGCCTGCGCAACTCAAGATCGTAGGCAGGCTCGGCCAGACGCCACGTGCCGCTGACCAGAATGGCGCTCAGGCGGCTCAACAGGCGGCTGCGCTGGAAGGCGAACTGCTCTTTCAGCATGCGTTCATGCTGCAACCGGGACAGCAGTTCCGCACGCTCGCGCTCGTAACGATACTTGGCGTCGGTCAGTGCTCGCAGCAGGTTGGTCGATTCTTCCGCTTTGTTCTGGAATAGCGCCTGCGACGCATGCAGCTCGCTCTGCAGGCGATCACTCTCGGCGGTCTTTTCTTGTAGCGCCGCATGCGACGCATTCAGCTCGGTTTGCAGGCGATCAGACTCGGCGGCCTGCGCCTGGTTCGCCGCATGCGAGGCATTCAGCTCGGTCTGCAGGCGATCAGACTCGGCGGCCTGCGCCTGGTTCGCCGCATGCGAGGCATTCAGCTCGGTTTGCAGGCGAGCACATTCCCCGACCCGGTCACGGAATGCAGCCTGGGTGGCATTCAGCTCGGATTGCAGGTGTGCGGCATCTGCTGTCCTGTCTCGGAAAGCTGCCTGTGTGGCCTCCAGTTCCGATTGCAACTGGACGACCTCCACCGCCTTATCGCGGCAGGCGGCCTGCGTCACCGCCAGCTCCGATAGTTGAGCCGCATAACTGGCTTCCAGGCCACTCCTTTCATCCCGCAGCTGCACCACCTGGCTCTCCAACAGCTGGATCTGCGCCTGCTGGTCCTGACGCGTGCTCTCGCTACCGAGAAGCTGGGATTGCAGTTGCTGGCTGATCAGTTCTTCGGTCGCGATGACGTCGCCAAAACTTTCACCTGCATAATCGAACTCGGTGCGAATCTCATCCAGCAGAATGATCGCAGCCTCTGATGCGGGCTCCTGCGTCAACAGCTTCAACGCCCGGTACGTTCTTTTGACCCAGTCGGATACCGCAGGATGGGTGAGTAAGTGATCCTCGCCAATCGTATGATGCCGGTGGCGGGAATCGAGGAACGCATCGATCCTGGCTGCGGTCTGTGGCGATTCGGAGGGCCAGGCGATGCCCAACGCCTCGGATGACTGCGCAGCAAACAATCGCCAGTCCAGCAGCAACTGGTCGTAGTTGAATATCAGGCGCGGAATATCGCGTGAATGTCGCTCGGCATCGAGCACATGGCGTAACCAGATAATGTAGCCCTTGGCCAGGCTGAAACCATTGCGCTTGCGGAGCGATTCGGCCACTTCCATGGGATTGCGAACCGGCAGCAGGACACGGGGTTCCGCCCCCACGGTCTCCAGCACCCGCCGCCAGACCGGCATGAGGCGGCAGCTACGCGGATCCTTGACAACGAACAGCGGTGCATCCGCGAAATCAGCCCGCACATAGTCCACGAGGCGATCGATCAGGGGGCGCGCCGCAGGTGAGTCCAGCCAGCCGGGATTAAACGGGCGCCAGTCATCCCAACTGGATCCGCCCGAGGCGAGCAGCGCCTCGAGAAGGTCATACAATTCCGTCGATTCCCAGAAGCCGTGTTCGTTCTCGCCGGACTTTGGAACCATGAGTTTCCGGGGTAACTGCGCACCCAGCAAGCTGACCGTTCTGGTTACCGCGGAGGTGCCGCTGCGATGCATTCCCAATACCAGCAGCGCGTAGCGGTTCGGCTTCGGCTGCTGCGCGGCGGCACCCCTGGTGACTTTTTTATTCATACTCATTGCATTTTTAGGAGAAATTGCATGTAAGCCAATGATCCGAAAGACTATTGCGCACCTGAAGGTAAAGCAATAGCGCTCAAATGAAATAGGAATAAATCAAGTGGCAAAAACGTTCATTTGTGACCTGTCGAGCATTTGGTTTGCGTAATTGCGCATCAGCGGGCGCGCCGGCGGGCGCGAAACTGCCCTGGCGTCTGCTGCGTCCATTTCTTGAAGGAACGGTGAAACGCACTCGGATCGGTAAAACCCATCTGCAGCGCAACGTCGTTGATTGAAAGTTCCGGCCGGTCCAGGCACAGCTTGGCAGCCTCGCAGCGGGCCTTATCCTTGAGTTGCTGGAACGTCGTACCTTCGCGCTTCAGCCGTCGGCGCAGCGTGGGCGCGGACATGTTCAGGGCGCTGCTGATGGCCTCAACGGCCGGGAATCCCTCGCTGAAATCATGCCCGATCATGGCTTTTACCTGCGCCGAGAGATTGTTGCCGCACGGGTCGCTCTCCATCAGCAGCAACTGGTAGGGCGCCGTGCGCAGGAACTCGCGCAGCGAGTGCTCGGTGTGCACCAGCGGCCAGGACAGGCAGGCACTGTCGAAGTACAGCAGGTCGTTGGGCTGGTTGAAGTACAGCGGGCAGCCGAACAGGGCCTCGTATTTTTCCAGCCGCGGCGGCGTATCACCGGTGAAATCGACCCGCTTCAGGGCGATCGGGCGGCCGCACAGCCAGCCGAAAAACCGGTGCCACATGGATAACCCGTAGGCATCCGCCGCAGCCACTGGCCCCGGGCCCTCGCGCAATACGGTGCGGTAGCCGACACGGGCATGCTGATCGCTGAAGTTGGCGTACAACTGGCTGCGCTCGTCAAAGAACGTACGGTAGAACTCCGAGGCGCGCTGAATGGCCTGCCCCAGATTGCGGCAGGAGATGATGCAGTAGCACATCATGCGGAACGCACCCGGTGCCACCAGCTCACTGCCGGAAGTGCCGAACGTCTCATCCTGCAGCAGGCTGAGCACGCTCTGGTAGACGCGCGAGTACTGCATGGCACTGATCTCGTCGCGGTAGTGCGGATGCGTCTCGTCCAGCGGGTCGAAGTCGAGCCCGGCGCGAGTGAGGACGGCACTGAAATCATAGCCGCGGTCGCCCACCATGCGCAGCAGGGTACGGACGAATCGGGTGGGAACGCGGTCGCTCATGGGGAGGGTGTGACACGAAAACGGCCGGCCATGGTAGCAGATGCAGCAGCGCGCGGTCAGGCAGACCGTAAGTGGGCCACACCCGCTGCGTGTGGTCGTCCGGCGGTGAACACCGACCGGATCGCTACTTCCGGCGCGAGTTACCGTTATACTGGAAGCCTACACGGCACAGGGTTCATCCGATGGAACAGCGCTACAACGTCTATTTCGCCGGACAGGTGATGGCCGGGCACGACGCGGCTGGCGTTCGTGACAAACTGGCCAAGGTGTTCAATGCGAATGCCGCCACGCTGGACAAGCTGTTCAGCGGCAAGCCACAGTTGATCAAGCGCGGCTGCGACGAGGCTACCGCGCGGAAGTTCAAGGACGCCATGGAGCGCGCCGGTGCGGTACCTGTCATCAAAGTGGATGAATCCTCTACTCCCAACGTTGCGCCTGCGGTTACACCCTCACCCGCCACCGCAAAAGCCATGACAGCAGCCGAAAAAATCGCGGCGCTGGCCGCCGCCCCGGATGAAACGCGCTTCCGGCAATCGTCCAGCACACCAGCGGATGCGGACCCGGAAGACACAGCGGCGGCGAGCGGTGGGATTGCGTTGGCGCCACCGGGCACCGAGGTATTGCGCGCGGAAGAACGCGCACGGCCCATCGTGCGCGCGGTGGACACCTCCAGACTGGCGGTGGACAACACGGCGACCCGGCTGTCAGACCTCCCCGCGCCGCCGCCAGCGGCGCCCGATACCCGTCACCTCAGCATGGGCGCAGTGGGCGAATCCATACCGAACCTGCCGGCCGATACCGAGCCGTTGTTCCCCGACCTGGATGGGCTGGCACTGTCCGCGCCCGGCACAGATTTCAGCGACTGCGCCAAACCCGAACCCAAAGCTGCAACGCTGGATCTCAGCGGCCTCGCCGCGCTTCCCCCTGGCATCCTGCCACCAGAGGAGGCAGAGCAGCGGCAGCACATTCCAGTACCCGTGCCCTCCACTGATCACCTGGCGATCGAGGACTGACGCCTGTGACAACAGGCTACGGCGCCGGTGCGCCGGGCAGGTGTATCCGCACCTGCAGGCCGGGCTTGTTGTCACCCAGTTCCACCGTGCCGTGATGATAGTGCGCAATGGCCTGCACCAGACTCAGGCCGAGGCCATGCCCGGGCTGCTCTCCCCGGCTGGATTCCACGCGGTAAAAACGGCGAAACACATTTTTGCGTTCACTCGCGGCGATGCCGGGGCCTGAGTCGGCGACGATCACGGTGTGCCCGGTGCCGTCGACGCCGGCATGCAAGCCGACGTCGATGTGACCGCCGGACGGCGTGTACTTGATCGCGTTATCCAGCACGTTGGCGAACATCTGGAACAGGAGGTCCGCCTCGCCCGTGAAGGCGGTCGGCTGCGGCGCGTCAAGCACCAGCGAAATAGTCTTCTCCAGCGCGAGCGGTTCGTAGAGCTCGACGACATCACGCAGCAGCGCGTCTAACCGGACCTCACTGCCACCGGCGAGGCGATTGCCGGATTCCAGCGTGGAAATGCGCAATACCGCGTTGAACGAGGACAACAATTCATCGCACTCGTCGATAATACGCCCGAGGTGCCCGGCGTCCGCCGCGCCGCGCCGGTCGCGCAACTGGCTGAGGTCGTTGCGCATGCGGGTCAGCGGGGTGCGCAGGTCGTGGGCGATATTGTCGGAAACCCGCCGCACGCCCTGCATCAATACCTCCATTTGCTCCAGCATCTGGTTCATGATGGTGGCGAGTGCGCGCACATAGCCACCCTCGCCCTCCACCTGCAGGCGCTGGCCGGGACCGGCGCGAATGATGCGGGAGATTTCGCGATTCAATACTTCCACCTGATTGAGTGCGCGGGCGGCGCTGAAAAACCCGCCGATAATGCCGAGTATGAGGGTGGCGATCATGACGCGAATCAGGGTCTCGAACACCAGGCGCGCGCGGTCCACGATGTCGGCGTAACCCCGCGCCACCATGACCCTGTAGCCGTCGCCAAGATCGAGTGCGCGAGCGAGAAAGTCCACGTCGACCGATTCACCCCAGTTCTGCAAGGCCATCTCAAATCCCAGCCAGCCGTCATCGAACTCACGGTAGCTGGGGGCCGCGGGGAGATCACCGGAGAGTTTTTCACCGGCAGGATTGGTAACCAGATAATAGAAACGATTGACGGAAGACGAGGCCATCTGGTCGGCGATGTACTGTTCCACACCCGGCAGGCCCTGTCCGCGGTAGATCAGTTGCAGCGTCTCCATCTCATCCAGCACGCTCTCCCCGAGTTCCCGGAACGAGGTGTAGCTGAAATACAGGTAGAACACACCGATCGCCACGAATACGGCCGCACTGAGCGCCGTGACATATTTCACGATGTAGCGAAAGGTGAGACTGCTGGCGACTTCCCGAATCCGCACGGCGGCGTGCTCAGTCCGCCTGTTCCGGGCCCAGGCAATATCCCGCGCCACGCACCGTGGCGAGCAGCGGACGGTCGAAGTCGCGGTCGATCTTCTGCCGCAGGCGCGAGACATGTACGTCGATGACGTTGGTTTGCGGATCGAAGTGGTAGCCCCAGACGTGCTCCAGCAGCATGGCCCGGGTCACCACCTGGCCCGCATGCCGCATGAGGTACTCCAGCAGTCTGTACTCGCGCGGCTGCAGCTGTATCACAGTGCCCGCGCGCTGCACAAACTGGCGGATCAGATCCATCGACAGATCGCCCACCACCAGGGTGGTCTGCGCACCGCCCCCCGGCGAGGCATGGCGCCGGTGCAGCACCTCCAGTCGCGCCAGCAGCTCGGACATGGCAAAGGGCTTCACCAGATAATCATCCGCGCCGCAGTGCAGGCCCTGCACCCGGTCATCCACATCGCCGAGCGCGCTCAACACCAGCACGGGCGTATTGTCCCCGCGCGCGCGCAACGTCTTGATCAACGCAAGGCCATCCATGCGCGGCATCATCCGGTCGATCACCATGACATCAAACACGCCCAACTGCGCCTCGCGCTGGCCATCTTCCCCGTCGAGGGCGTGCGTACAGCTGTGGCCGGCGGCTTGCAACTCGAAGGTCACGAATTCGCCGACCTGCCTGTCATCTTCCACCAGCAACACGTTCATGGGCCGCATTCCTCATCCCGCGCCGCAATGTAGCACGCGCTGGAAGACGCTCTCAATTTACATTTCGTTAATCGGCGGCGCAGGAGTGCTACACTCACGCGCATGACTGTCACTGTGAATCCGGTTTCGCCCTCCCTGCCGCGCCGCCTTGCTGCCATGGTGTACGACACGTTCCTGGTCGTGGCCCTGGTTGCCGTCGTGAACGCGGTCGCACTCGGCATCGTGGTGAAGCTGAGCGCGAGTGCGCAGCAGGTGCTCAACCCGCAGCTTGTGCAGGTTCTCACCGCGCTATGTATCACGGGATTTTTCAGTGTCTTCTGGCTGCACAGCGGGCAGACCCTTGGCATGCAGGCCTGGCGCATCCAACTTGTCGATTTCGATGGCAACACACCCTCACTCGGCAAGGCGTTGATTCGCTGTCTCGGCGCGACGCTGTCGTTCGCCTGCCTCGGCCTCGGCTACCTGTGGTGCCTGGTAGATCGCAGGCATCGCTACTGGCACGATTACCTCTCGCACACCGAGCTGATCCTCGTGCCCAAACAACAGGATCGCACAGCCGCTTGAGCGGCGAGCGCGTGCCAGCCAGGATTATTTTCGATTCAGTTTGCCACCTGCCCGACTTACACTAGGCCCTCCACGAACGCCAGGAAAACCCTATGACAGCCATAACCTTCATCGCCCGCGACGTCGGCGATACGGCAACCCATGCTACGCAGTGCGCAATTCTGCCCCTGTTCCAGAACACCAAACTCGCAGGCGCGGCACTGCAGCTGGACCGGGTCGCCGCGGGCGCTATAAAGGCGGCGCTCGCGCTGGGCGATTTCAGCGGCAAAACCGGAGAGAGCCTGTTCCTGCCGGGAGCCGGAGGAGCGAAGCGCCTGTTGCTGATCGGCTGTGGCGAGATGAAGAAATTCGATCGGGAGGCGGCGCGGAAATTCAGCCAACAGGTCTACCGCGCCCTCGAATCGCGGCAGGCGACCGAAGCCGTGCTGCATCTCGCCGGCTTGCACCAGAAAGAGAGCGAGGCAGTGTGGACCCTGGGTTACCTCGCCCGCTACCTCACCACGGCCGCCTACCGCTACACCGAAACCGTCAGCAAGCCCAAAGCGGCGCTGAAACTCGCCCGGCTGGTCGTCAACACGCACGGCGCCATCAGCACGCGCACGGCCGCCAGTGCACTGCGCGAAGGCCGGGCGATCGGGCTGGGAGTGAATGACGCACGCAACCTCGCCAATCTGCCGGGGAACCTGTGCACGCCCACCTACCTGTCCCGGCACGCGCGCAAACTTGCCCGCAGCCACAGCCGGCTGCGCGTCAGCGTGCTGGAAGAAAAGAAAATGCGGGAACTGGGCATGGGCGCGCTGCTCTCGGTCTCGGCGGGCAGCGCACAGGCCGCCAAGCTCATCGTGCTCAACTACCGGGGCGCCCGGGCCGCGGGCAACCCCATCGTACTCGTGGGCAAGGGAATCACGTTCGACAGCGGCGGCATCTCGCTGAAACCCGGCGCGAAGATGGACGAAATGAAGTTCGACATGGGAGGCGCCGCCAGCGTGCTGGGCACGTTGCGTACCGTGGCGGAGCTGCAGTTGCCGGTTAACATCGTGGGCATCG
>CAYWWD010000073.1:0-18987 GCA_964461965.1 uncultured Halioglobus sp.
GCCAGTCGAAGCGCGCGTAGTCCCGGCAGCCGAGTCGCTCGAACAGTTTCTGGCAACTGGCGTGCAGGAACTGCTCGGTCGCGCTGTCCAGCTTCGCGGGAATGGAGCGGACGTTGGCGTACGGCGAGTCGGGATCCCATTTTGCTTCATAGCCGCAGATGCGCGGCAGGCCCTCGGGCAGCAGCGAGTAGTCCTCCTCGATGATAGGCAGGAACTTGAACTGACCCGGCGGGTTGCCGATGATGCCGACGCTGATGTCCGCGCCGGTCAGGTACTGTTCGATCAGCACCGGCTGCTCGTAGCCGAATTTCTGGCGGATGGAGACGAGCGCGTTCTCCAGCTGCCGGAAATCCTCGCACACATTGTCCTTCGAGATGCCGAAACTGGAATCGCCCATGTTCGGCTTGATGATCACCGGGAAGGGCACCCACACCTCGATGAACGTGGTGTCGTCCGGGTTGACCATGTAGGCCTCCGCCACTGGAATCCCCATCTCGATCGCCATGCCGCGCACCAGCGACTTGTCGTAGCAGTAGCTCAGGCACTGCGGGTTGCCGCCGGTGTAGGGCACGCCGACGATCTCCAGCAGCGCGGGTACGTGCAGTTCCTGCAGCGCGTCGTTGTTGAAGCCCTCGTCGCACAGGTTCAGCACCAGGTCGAAGTCTTTCTTCCACGTGTAGCAGTCCGTCATGAACTGGTCGTGGCGGTCGAAGTAGGTGAACTCGTAGTCCTTCAACGTTGCCAGCGCATTTTTCATCTCGTTGATGGTGTGCAGGTCGTCGTCGTCCCAGGTTGCGCCCGGCTTGATCCTGTCGCTCTTGCTCGGATCGCCCATCAGCACCGCGATGCGCGCGACTTTCTTCGGTGGTTTGATGGCCGCCGGTGCGACGGGTTTGTGCACGCGCGCGATGACGATATTGCGCCGTGCCATCATGCCGAGGTCCTGATCGCGCGCGGAGTTGGTGTCCAGCGTTTCGCAGATGTCCACATCCTCGAAGCCGTTCTCCTCCAGCAGCTCCTTGAGCATGGGGCTGCTGTACAGGCGCTCGGCGTAGAACTGGTCGGCCACTACGCCCTTCTTGACGTGGGTGATGACCTCGCGCGAGACCAGCCGCTGGTTGTCGCTGGAGATCGAGCGTTCGCGACAGACGAAGTAGGTCTTGTCGATCCACTCCCAGCTGCGCGGCTCGAAGGTGGCGCGCATGTGGTCGCCGTCCGTCACGTCGATCAGCAGTTTGCCTTCCGGCTTCAGGATGCGGTAGACCTCGCCCAGCACCAGCTGGTCGTCTTCCTGGCTCTCGAAATAACCGAAGCTGTTGCCGAGGATGGTGACCACGTCGAACTGGTTGGTCTTGTAGGGTAGCTTGCGCGCATCGCCTTCCTTGAAGGTGGCGCTGAGCCCCTCCTTGCGCGCCTGTCCGCGTGCGCGGCTGATCAGGTAGTGGGAGCGGTCGAAGCCCTGTGCACCGATGTAGCCGCGCCGCGCGAACTCCATGACGTGGCGGCCCTGGCCGCAGCACAAGTCCAGCATCGCCACGGATTTGTCCGCGCCGAGGATTTTCTCGAAGACATCGACCTCGGTCTGCGTGATGGCCTGGTCGTTTACCACGTCACCGTCCGTGCGCAGGTAGTTGGCGTTGAACAGGTGCTTCCACCAGTCGGCCTTGACGTAGCTCTCCAGGTTTTCCACCGGCCCCAGCACGTCCGCCAGTTTGCTGTTGCGGGCGCTGCGCTTGCTGGGCGTCTTGGCCACTTTGTTCATAGACAGATTTCCGTTTTAAGAGGCAGAGTAAACAGGCCTGGCAGGCGTGGCGGGATCGCGTTGCGATGAGCCGCGATTTTTGGTGATCCCCGGAGGCTTGTAAAGTATAACTTTGGGGAAATATGCGGCGTTTGTTCCCGGCCCGGGGCGCGAGCGCAACCCTGTAACCCGGCAGCTTGAACAAGGCTCTGTATGACCAGCGACGAACCGCGCGATCCTTCCTATATTGCCGCCAGTGAGCTGCGCACCGATGCGCGCGCGGTGCGCCCGAAGGATGCGGCCACGCTGCTGGTGGTGCGCCGCGACGGTCGCGAGCCGCGCGTGCTGATGGGCCAGCGCGCGGCCAGCCATAAGTTCATGCCCAATAAATTCGTGTTCCCCGGCGGCAAGGTGGATGCCGCCGACGGCCGCCTGCGGCCGCCGCACGACCTGCACCCGGCGGTGCTGCGGCGGCTGTGCGCCGGGTGCTCTCCCACCCGGGCGCGGGCGCTCGCCCTGGCCGCCATCCGCGAAACCTACGAGGAGACGGGCCTGGTCATCGGCGAGCCGCATACCCCCACGCTGACATCGCGTTCGCCGCACTGGGTCGACTTCCTGCGCCACGGCAGCAACCCGCGCCTCGACGCGCTGCACCTCATCGCCCGCGCCATCACGCCGCCCTACCGCAACCGCCGCTTCGACGCGCGTTTTTTCATGATCGACGCCGAGCATATCCAGGGTGAGGTGCACGAGCGGCCGCAGGGCTCGGGCGAACTGCTCGACCTGCACTGGGTGACGCTGGCGCGCGCCCAGCATCTGGACCAGTTGCCGCACGTGACGCGCGTGGTGCTGCAGGAGCTGGAGCGACGCCTGCGCGAGGGCGCGGGGCCGGAGGTGGCCGGGCCGTTCATGTACACGCGGCGGGGGAGGACGGTGATCGAGGAGGTGTAGGCGTGCGGAATGGACAAGGTCGCCAGCGCGATAAAGTTCGTTGAGTTACTCTGGGTCCCGATACACCACAGCAACACAATAATTCTTGAAAATCTAACATTGTTCATTAGAATTTCAAGGAAATGGACATCCAGCGCACTGCCTACCTCCAAACCCTCCGCGAACGCCTGCGGGACTACCCCGTGGTGTTGCTACTTGGCCCGCGCCAGACGGGCAAATCCACGCTGGCGCGGATGATCGCTGCTCAGTCCACCGACCCGGTGCATTTCTTCGATCTGGAGTCACCGGCTGATCTCGCCCGCCTCAGCAATCCCGAATTGGTACTGCGGCCACTGACAGGGCTGGTGATCCTGGATGAGGTGCAGCGCCGCCCCGATCTGTTTCCGGTGCTGCGCGTGCTCGCCGACCGGCAGGGCGTGCCCGCGCGTTTTCTTATCCTCGGCAGTGCCTCGCCGTCGCTGATTCGGGAAAGCAGCGAAAGTCTGGCGGGCCGGGTGTCGTTCATCGACGTGGGCGGCTTTTCACTGCCCGAGCTGCCTGTCTGTGATCTGTCGCGGCTGTGGTGGCGCGGCGGATTCCCGCGCGCCTATCTCGCCGCCAGCGACAGCGCGGCGCGGCTATGGCTGGAGGATTTCCGCCGCACGTTTCTCGAACGCGATATTCCCCAATTGGGCATCCAGGTGCCCGCGGCCACACTCGGCCGCTTCTGGACGATGGTGGCGCATTATCACGGGCAGGTGTTCAACTACGCCGAGTTGGCGCGCGCGCTGGGCAGTTCCGAACCGACGGCCCGGCGCTACCTGGACATCCTCAGCGGCACCTACATGGTGCGCCCGCTTGCGCCCTGGTTCGAGAACATCAAGAAACGGCAGGTCCGCTCGCCCAAGGTCTACATCCGCGATGCGGGCATCCTGCACGCGTTGCTGGGCCTCGCAGACGCCGCGGCCCTGCAGTCGTACCCGAAACTGGGTGCATTGTGGGAAGGGTTTTGTGTGGAACAGATCCTGAGCGTGTGCGGCGACCGCGCCGCGTATTTCTGGGGCACGCACGGCGGCGCCGAGCTCGACCTGCTGCTGTTCCACGCAGGGAAACGCCTCGGCTTCGAGTTCAAGTTCTCCGAACAACCGGCCACCACCAAATCCATGCGCATCGCGCAGCAGGACCTTGCGCTCGATCACCTCTACGTCGTGAATCCCGGCGAGCACAGCTATCCGCTGGACGATGCAATCACCGTCATGCCGCTGCAACAGGTGGTCGACCTACTGAAGGAAGTTAAAAATGAAGATTTCCACCATTCTTGATCATATCGACAGTCGCCACATGGCGCTGCCGGAGTTTCAGCGCGGGTATGTCTGGAATCGCGATCAGGTGCGGGGACTTTTCGATTCGCTCTACCGCCGTCACCCTGTTGGCGGCCTGCTGGTGTGGGCCACCGATTCCGCAGGCGCCGATCACCGGGGCAACGGCACTCTGGCAACTGGCGTGGTCAAGCTGCTATTGGATGGGCAGCAGCGTATGACTTCGCTGTACGGTGTCATTCGCGGCAAGCCTCCCGAATTCTTTGATGGCAATGTCCAAGCGTTCACCGGGCTGCGCTTTCACCTCGAAACCGAAACCTTCGCCTTCTACCAGCCGGTGAGGATGCAGGACGATCCGCTATGGGTCGACGTCACCGAACTCATGAAGAGGGGAACTGCCGGCTTGGGGGAGTATGTCGCCCGGCTCAGCGCCCAGCCGGCACTGCTGCCAAAAGTCGGCGAGTACGTCGCCTGCTTGAGCCGTTTGCTCGGCATCGCTGATATCGATCTGCATGTCGAAGAGGTTACAGGCGCAGACAAAACCCTGGACATTGTTGTCGACATTTTCAACCGCGTGAACAGTGGTGGCACCAAACTGTCAAAGGGCGACCTGGCATTAGCGAAGATATGCGCCGATTGGCCCGAAGCGCGTGAAACGATGAAGGCAAAGCTGAAGGAGTGGGCGAAGTCCGATTACCACTTCAACCTCGACTGGTTGTTGCGTTCGGTAAATACCGTGCTCACGGGGGAGGCCAAGTTCCTGTACTTGCATGAAAAGGGATCTGCTGACATTCAGGACGGCCTCAAGCGAGCCATCAAGCATATCGATAACAGCCTGAATCTGATTGCGGGACGACTGGGACTTGATCACGACCGTGTGTTGTTTTCACGCTTTGCTATTCCTGTCATGGTGCGCTATCTCGATCAGCGCACTGGGATGATGGATGAAAAGGAGCGCGACAAGCTGCTCTTCTGGTTCTTACAGGCGGGTATGTGGGGGCGGTTCTCCGGGTCGACAGAATCCTTCATCGACCAGGACTTGGCCGCGCTCGAAGGGTCGGATGGTGGGCTGGACAAATTGCTTGAACAGTTGCGCCTCTGGCATGGCGGTATGCGAGTCGAGCCGGGGCATTTCACCGGATGGAGTCTTGGCGCACGCTTCTATCCGGTGCTTTACTTGCTCACTCGTATGGGCGAATCGCGCGACTGGGGGACCGGGCTGCCACTCAAGGCCAGTTTGCTGGGTAAGATGAGCAGGCTGGAAGTTCATCATATTTTTCCCAAGGCGCAACTCTACAAGAGAAGTTTCCGTCGGCCAGAAGTCAACGCACTCGCCAACTTCTGCTTCCTGACGAAGGATACCAATCTCAACATCAGCGACCGCCTCCCCGAGGAGTACTTCGCCGAAATCAATGAAGCGTATCCTGGCGCTCTCGAGTCGCAGTGGATTCCCATGGACACTGCATTGTGGAAGATTGAGAACTTCCGCGACTTCCTCGAAGCACGCAAGTCTCTGCTTGCGACAGAGATGAACAAGAGGATGGAGGAGCTTTTGCATGGCGATAATCGCTGGCTTGCCGGACCTGCGGCTGCTGTTCCACCACCGCCGTCAGTGATCACAGGCGGCATCACCAGCGAAGATGAGGAAGAACTACTGGAGGCACTCAATGCCTGGATTGAGCGACAAAGCTTGCCTCGTGGCGAGCTGGCCTACGACTTTACTGACCCTGAAACCGGTACTCAAAAGGCCGTGTTCGATTTGGCGTGGCCGGATGGTTTGCAGGCAGAACTGAGTCAGCCAGTTACCGTGTTGCTGAACGAAGCAAACGAGACAGTCGCGATGGCGAGTCAGGCGGGTTTCCGTTGCTTCACCGATGTCGGCAGCTTCAAAGCCTATGTCTTGGCGGATGTTTTGGCCGTCGATGACGATTCATGACTGCTATCGACAAGATCGAAAAGTAAACTCATACTGCCGTCGACACCCACCCTCGACGCTAAAATATTTTTGACAAACCTGCCTGCTTCATCACTGCATTGGCAGTATGTCGCGAAAGTATTTTCCCATCTACGGTGAAGTTTACTTTCGACAGCGGGCTGTACCAAATTTCGTGATCACCTTTGCCGTTTCTGACTTTGTAGCAGCCGGCATTCTTGAGTGTCTGCTTTACCTGGGGAGTAAATGACTGTGGGGGCACTGCTAGCGGCTCAGCGCCACACGTTGCTCGCTGTGGATGAGGAGTTCTGTGGGTGCGGAATCATCTGGGAAGGCGTTGAGGGCAAAAAGCTCCGGGATCATGGTGAGCAATTTCGTTCGTACTTCTTCTTGAGTGGCAGCCTCGGTCACCAAGCCGGGAATATCGTCGCTGGTGACAACCCAAACGCCCGCATCAGTATCCCAATCTGCCTGGATGTTCAGCACTCTCGGTTCTAGGTTTAGGGGATCCGACATTTTAAAAACCATCATCTGCTGCATGGCTGTCACATTAAATGACAGCCTCCCAACCACATTGCTCTTATACTGGTTTCAGTCTAGCAAACACACCGGCATTTTGTCGTATTGATGATCCATCCAATGTGACGCATGACGCAAACGTGAGCGGCTTGACGATTGCCGTATTTCTAAGCGGCGAGTAGGGGGAAGTTACAAAACTGTTTGATGTAATTGGCCCGCCCGAAGGGATTCGAACCCCTGACCTCTGCCTCCGGAGGGCAGCGCTCTATCCAGCTGAGCTACGGGCGGTTAGGGGGCGCATGATAACCGTCCGTGCAGGTGCAGTCCATGCGCACAGGGCTCACGGCGTCGCCGCTGGAGCGGTTGCGCCCGGTGGAAACGCGGCAAATATCACGTCGGCGGTGGCGTTGTACTTATCCTGGTCCGCGTTCGCCTGCCCCCGCAGTCGCGACTGGATCACGCTGCGCCACACCGATTTGTGCAGTTTCGGGTCGATGAGATCGACGATGAACGTGCCTTGCGTGTAGTTCTTCACGGTGACTTCCGTCTGCGCCCCGAAGCAGCTCCAGCAACTGTAACCACTGTAGCGGTTGTAGCGGCCGTAGTAGGCGCCGTAACCGACGCCGGGCGTATTCCAGGTCTGCACGTCCGTCATCTGCTGGGTAACGAGGTTCCAGCTCAGCAGCAGGTCGGCCTCTTTCGCATTGTCGACGATGGTGAAGCCGCGATTGACGAGTGCATGCGAGAGCGCCTGGTCGATGCGGTCGCGCTGCATGTCGGAGAGCTGCAGCGGGTTCGGGCCTATCACCTGGCCGGACTCATCGTAGAAGCCGATTTTCTTCACGGCCCGGAAGTCGTAGTCCTGCTTGTAGTCGACAGTTGGCGTGGGCGGGGTGCTCGCGCAACCGGCGAGGACAATGCCGACGAGCAACAGGGTCAGGGCGCGCAGCGGTGCGGTGAGCATGGGGATATCCTCGGTGGCAGGCGGGGAGGGTCACGGTGGTCGCCGCAGTGTACCCAAATTCCCGGGTCGTGGGCACGGCGGCGTTCAGGCAGGTGCGCACGCCGCAGTGCTATCGAGTGCCTGCCGTTCGCTGCCCGGTGCGAGCGCAGGTGACCCACCGGAACGAGCCCTGTCCTCCATCCAGCGTCGATAGGCGGGCGGTAACACTGCGTCGAGCAATGCTTCGAGGCCGATGATGGCCTGCGGCGAATGCGCGCCGGCGCCGCCCGCCACTGCCGAGAGCCACAGCTCAAAGTCGCGATCGTCTATCTGGTATTCGCCGCCCAGCCAGCGGCGCGCGCTGGTTTCAATCGCGCGCAGCGCCGCCGCAGTCTCGCAGGCGTCGACCGGCGGGTACTCGCCCGGCGTGGGTGCCGCGCGCCAGAACGCGCGGAATTCATCGCCGCCGAGTGTGGCGTTGAAGATCAGTGCCGGCAGTTGCGCCCGCTGCTGGCGCCAGGCGGTGTGCAAACGATTGGCCAGCGCGGCATCACGCGCGCGCAGGCGGCGAATACACGGCGGCGCCAGGCGCAGGTACTCGAGGGTCAGCAGGAGTTGCTGCGAAGGTGTGGCATTGCGAGCCAGGCTGGTGTCGCGGCGGTTGATGTTCTGCTGCACGGCACAGCCGCGCAGCGTGAGGATATCCAGCCCCTCCAGCCCACTCGCGGCGATGTACCACTGTGTGACCATGGGTGGCAGTGCAGGCGCGCGAGCGACGTGGCCGTGGGAAGCGTTCAGCCATGATGCTGTCGCCAGCCACTGCGGCGTGTCGTCGAAGCGCGCATCGGCATTGCGTTGCTGGCACGCCGACAGCGGCGTCAGTAGCGCGCAACTCAGGAGCAGCCGGGCTGCGGCTGCTGTGCCAGGTGATGTGCGTCCCTGCCGCATCGTTCGATCATCCGCTGAATCGCCCTGTTATAGCGAATTCGGCGGCAGGTTGCGGCATCATATCCTGCCCATTTTCCTGCGCGCGGTTGCGCAGGACACGGGGCGTGGAGGCAGTGGCGCTTCAGGCGACGTGGGTGGTCGCGCGCTGGTGCCAGGCGTTCAGGTGCGTGCACTCCGCGGGCACGGACTCCTTGATCCACGAGAGAAAATCGATCCCGCACAGCAGGTCGATATCAGCGGCGGTGAAGGTGTCGCCGGTCAGCCAGGTCGAGGACGCCAGGTGCTTGTCCAACTCGGGCAGGATGTGCTTGATCTGCAGCAGGCCGCGCTCCGCCAGTTCCGGAATCTGCGGCAGGTTCAGCGCTCCTGGCAGTGCCCGGTTGGCGAAGGACCTGGAGCGGTTGCGCATCACACCGGCAATGGCCAGCATCAGGCCGCTGAACACCCGGTGGCACCAGCTGATCACCTCCGCGCGCCCCACAGCGGTGGTGCCCATCAAGGGCCGCTGTGGGTAACACGCCTCCAGATAGGTGTACATGCCGATCACTTCCGTCAGCAGTGTGCCGTCGTCCAGCACCAGCGCGGGCACGGTGCTCATCGGGTTGATGCGGCGATAGTCGTCCGTGAACTGCTCGCCCGCCATCAGGTCGATCTGCTGAGTGTCGATGGCGATGCCCTTCAGCTGCAGGAACAGGGCGAGGCGCCGGGGGTTGGGTGCGGGATCGAAGGTATACAGTTTCATGCGCGTACTCCCCTGGTAGGTATGGATTCTCGGTATGGGCGGTGCTTGCAGGGCGCACCGGCGTCCGGCGGCGAGCCAGTGTGTCGCGATTGCGCGCGGCGGGCAATAGTTGCGGTACTGCGTTTTACCTGCCTGCGGATGCGGCCTATAATGCGCGCCTTACCAGACAGAGGGTGACATCGTGATCAATCGTGTAATGTTCAGTGTGCTGGCAGCCCTGCTGGCGTTCAGCGCAGCCGCCGTGGATCTGACCGATACCCAGCGGGCAGCGATCGAGGCGCGCATCAAGCCGGTGGGCGAATCCTGCCTGCAGGGCGATACCAGTTGCGGCGGGCCCGCAACGCCGGCCGCTGGCGGCGCTCCGCGCTCCGGGGATGCGGTGTATAACGCGGCCTGCATGGCCTGCCACGCCACCGGCGCCGCCGGCGCACCGAAAGTTGGCGATGCCGCCGCTTGGGCCCCGCGCATCGCCAAGGGCAAGGACGCACTCTACGCCAGCGCCCTCGGCGGCGTGGCCGGTACCGGCATGATGGCCAAAGGCGGCTGCGCGACCTGCTCCGACGAGGAGATTCACGCGGCGGTGGACTTCATGGTCGCCGGCAGTCAGTAACATCACCGGCAGGAACCCGGGCCGCAGTGTCGATGCACTGCGGCTTTTTTTTGCGCAGCAATCAGTGCGCCGCCTGTTCCCTGGCGGCGAGTAATTTGCGTACCTGTACCGGCTCCCACAGCAGTTTGTCGAGGCGATTGTCGCCGGGTTCGCGCAGGTATTCCAGGCCCAGCGGCATGGTCTCCTGTTCCTCAAACGGCCGCGAACGTGCGGTGCCAAACAGGTAGTCGAACCACGGCACCACGCTGCCGTAGTTGCTGTTGGTATAGCGCGCCTCGGCGCAGTGGTGCAGGCGATGAAAATCCGGCGTCAGGATGATGGGCCGCAGCACCGTCTCCAGCGCCCTCGGCAGGCGCACATTGGCGTGGCTGAACAGCGTCGCGCCGACCACGAACAGGGCGTACGCGATCGCGACGTTGCCCGGAACGCCCAGCAGGAGGACCAGCGGGCTGACCAGCGGCAGGACGAGCAGCGCTTCCAGCGGGTGATGGCGATAGCTAGTGGTTACATCCATGTCCACGTCACTGTGGTGCACGGCGTGGATTGGCCACAGCCAGGCGTAGCGGTGGAACGCGACGTGCTGCAGGTACTGCACGAACTGGCTCGCGACCAGCAGTGTCAGGAAGACCAGCGGCGCCGGTGCGCTCACGTGCTGGAACAGGCCGATCTGGTTGACTTCCGCCCACCTGCCCAGCCAGCCCAGCAGGGCGGTATTCGCCACCGTGGCAACGTAGTGCGACAACGCGCTCAGTGCGAGGTTGTTGGACCAGCGCCAGGCCAGTTCCCCCTGCAGGGCGCGGCGCGGCGCCCGCATTTCCCACAGCAGGATGAGGCTGGCGGCGGTGAGCGTGAAGACCAGGATCATGCGAACAGACCTTTCAGCCCCGCCAGTGTTTCCTGGCCGCGCGTTGCGTTCGCTTCCGCCGTATCCTGCCCGCCGCCCTGCCAGTGCAGGTCCTCCTCGGGCAGTTCCGCGATAAAGCGGCTGGGCTCACAGGTCACGGATTCGCCAAACTGGCGCCGCTTGCGCGCCAGCGTCATACACAGGGTCTGCCGGGCACGCGTGATGCCGACATAGGCCAGGCGCCGTTCCTCCTCGATCGTGCCCTGCTCCACGCTCACCCGGTGCGGCAGCAGGTTTTCCTCCATGCCGATGATGTACACGTGCGGAAACTCCAGGCCCTTGGCGGCGTGCAGCGTCATCAACTGTACGCTGTCCGGCCCTTTCTCCTCCTCATCCTGCTGCTCCAGCAGGTCGCGCAGCACCAGGCGCGCAATCGCCTCGTCCAGTCCGACCTGCTCACTCGACATCACCCGCTGCAGGCCGTCCACCAGCAACTGCACGTTGCCCATGCGCCGGCCCGCCACCTCGTCGCTGGAGCTGATCTGCTGCAGCCAGCCTTCGTAGTCGATGTCGCGCAGCATCTGCCGCACGCCTGTAACGCCGGTGTCGCCCTCGCACGCGCGGCGCACGCCCGACATCCAGTGATGGAATTCACGCAGGTGCTTGACCGCCGCTTCGGCGACCGCGCCACTGCCCATGCGGCTGGCGGCCTGGAAGAGGCTGCACTGCTGGGCCTGGGCAAACTCGCCCAGCGCCTCGAGCGTAGAGGTGCCGAGCTTGCGGCGGGGCACGTTGGCGATGCGCAGGAAGGCGTTGTCGTCGTCTTCATTCATGATCAGCCGCAGATACGCCATGATGTCCTTGACTTCGTTGCGGGCGAAGAACGAGGTGCCACCGCTCAGGTGGTACGGCACCTGGTGCTGCTGCAGCGCCAGCTCGATCAGGCGCGACTGGTGGTTGCCGCGGTACAACACCGCGTAGTCGCCGAAGCGGGTGCGCTTGCGCAGTTTGTGATCGAGGATCTCCGCAACCACCTGCTCCGCTTCGGCTTGTTCATCGGCGCACTGCAAGACGCGCAGCGGGTCGCCGTGTCCGTGTTCGCTCCACAGTTGTTTCTCGAATACGTGCGGGTTGTTGGCGATCAGGCTGTTGGCGGCTTTCAGGATGCGCGCGGTGGAGCGGTAATTCTGCTCGAGCACCACAACTTTCAGCCCCGGAAAATCTGCCTGCAACTGCGCCAGGTTTTCCGGCTTTGCCCCGCGCCAGGCATAGATGGATTGGTCGTCGTCGCCGACCACGGTCAGTGCGCCGCGCAAACCGGTAAGCTGCGTCACCAGCAGGTACTGGCTGGAGTTGGTGTCCTGATATTCGTCCACCAGCAGGTAGTGAATCTGGTTGCGCCACTTTTCCAGCAGGTTCGCATGGTGTTCGAACAGAATCGTGGGCAACAGGATCAGGTCGTCAAAATCCAGCGCGTTATAGGCTCTCAGCGCACGCTGGTAGCGCAGGTAGGCCTGGGCGCACAGCATGTCGGCCGGGGTGGCGGCGCTTGCCACGGCTTCCTCCGGCAGTACGCGATCATTTTTCCACTGCGAGATGCGGCGCGCGATGACACCGGCCTGATCGCCCTCGGCGCCGTGCTGCTGGATCAGCAGGTCGCGTACCAGGGTGAGCGTATCCTCGGCATCGAAGATAGAGAACCCGGCTTTCAGGCCGAGTTCCCGGCGTTCCGCGCGCAGGATCTTCAGGCCCAGCTGGTGAAAGGTGCTGACCGTGAGGCCTTCCGCCGCATTGCCGCGCAGCAGTGCGCCGACGCGCTCCTTCATCTCCCGCGCCGCCTTGTTGGTGAACGTCACGGCCGCAATGCGATCGGCCTTGATGCCGCAGGAATTGACCAGGTAGGCGATCTTCCGCGTAATCACACTGGTCTTGCCGCTGCCTGCCCCGGCGAGCACCAGCAGTGGCCCGTCGATGTAACGAACCGCCTCGCGCTGTCGGGGGTTCAGGCCGCCGGTCGGAGAATCACTCATAGGTGCACAGGTATGCCGTCTCCTCGGCGACCTTGAGCTGGAATTTTTCATGCGCGCCCACCACGAAATGGTCGCCCGCGCGATAGGTTGTCCACGCACTGCTACCCGGCAACCTGACGGTCAGCGCGCCGCTCACCACGGTCATGGTTTCTTTCTGGCTGGTGCCGAATTCAAACTCGCCCACGGCCATTACGCCTACCGTTGCCGGCAGTGTCGCCGTCTGGAAGGCGATGGAGGCCACCTGGCCGTCGAAGTACTGATTGATCTTGAACATGGCAAAGCCTCGGCTTGGTGAGTGGTAAAAAAGGGGGAGGATTTTCGCGCGTTTCCCGGGCAAAAAAAAGCTGGCGTGGCGCCAGCTTTTGTATTTTCGCTCCGTGAGTGGTGCGTCAGCGTACGCCGCCGCGCGCCATGCCCTCCGGTGTGAAGTAGTTCTCCGGCTTGTTCACCCCGTTGTGGAACTTCCCGGGGATGGGCTTGCCGCTCAGGTTGTAAATATTCTGCAGCAGATCGTAAGCGCCGTAGACCGAGCCGTAGCTTGCCTTGCGATCATACAGGTTGGCTGAATACAGGTACTGCAGGCGCCACAACTGGCCTCTCCCGTCGTACATCTCGCCAGCCGCGGCGCCCCAGGTGTCCTCGTCGATGTAGAACGTGCGCCGGCTGTACAGGTGGCGGGCGCCTTCCTTCAGGCGCGCGTCCACGACCCACACGCGGTGTTTTTCCCAGCGGATTTTCTCCGGGTCGAGAAATTTCTCGCCCAGCATGTCCTCGACCTTGGTTTCGAAAATCATGCTGTAGTTGGATGCGGGGATAATGATTTCCTTCTTGCCGACCAGTGTCCAGTCGAAGCGCTCGGGCGAGCCGTTATAGATGAAGGCGTCATCGTACGTGGATGTGCCGGCCACTGCGGGGTTGGGTGTATCGAACGATACCGCGGGAGCGAGACGCACCCGGCGCTGGCCAACCAGGTATTGCCAGGCCTTGCGCCCCTTGCCCTTGGTGTAGTCGGCGCCCGGTTCGTGCACCAGCAGGATCTCTCCGGCGCGGCGCGCCGGCGCATCGTAGTTGACGCGCAGCTTGGCCCAGGACGTTTCGCCTACCACCTGGTCCGGGTGTTCAAACATCGGGAATATCACGGCGGTGGAGCCGGTGGTCGACAACACGGGTTTGCCGTTGGAGCCGACGTAGTAGACGTCTGTGTCCGAGGTGGCAGGCTCGGAGTAGCGGATCATGTGGTTCCACATGACTTCCAGCCCCGTCTGGGGAATGGGGAAGGGTACGCCGGGCAGGTTGCCGTCGATCTTCTGGCCGTCCTCCACCAGCGTGGCGCCGGTGGCGTTCTTCAGGGTGTTGGCGTAGTACCAGTCCGGCCGGACCACGCCCCGGTGGGTGGGATACACATGCATCTTGAACCCGTCGGCGCCGTATTTTTCAAACATGCCCTGGGTGCCGACGGTGAGCTGGTCGGTGTACTGCTTCCAGTTGGCGCCGTCGATGGTGTACAGCGGTTTCTCATTCGGGTACGGATCGACGTAATTGTCCGAGCCGGCCACAAAGTTCGGCGGCGTGGGCGTGCCCTGCGGATCCCATGCAGGGATACTGCCGTCGGCGTTGCCGGCCATTTCGGCGCCGACCGGTGTCAGGTCCTTGCCCAATCGGGCGGCCTGGTCCGGGGAGACGGCTGCCAGCGCGGCAGTGGTGGCAAGGGAGGAAAGGCAAAGTGCTGCAAGGGTTGCTTTGATCGTCATTATTATTGCTCCAATCGGCTGTTATAACGCTAGCCCAAGAGTAGATCAGTCAGCGTGAAATAGCCACCGCTTTCCAAGGTGGCGCCGGGCGCATCCGGGTCAGTGCCCGATCAGGCTGCAGCAGTGCCTGCCGGCTCGGGGTCGAACGTAATGCGCAGCTCTTTCATGGCGTTGACGAAAAACGAGCGCACGAAACGTGGCTGGCCATTGAAGCGTGGATTGCGCAGCCGCGGGATTAGTTCTTCGAACATGATGTTGAGCTCCAGTCGCGCCAGGTGGGAGCCGATGCAGAAGTGCTGGCCAATGCCGAAGGAGCGCAGGTTGTTGTACAGATCGGGCATGCGCTCGGCGCGCCGCACGTCGAACACCATGGCATCATCGCCGAACACCTGCTCATCGTGGTTGGCGGCGTGGTAGTGCAGCAGCACCTTGTCGCCGCGCTTGATGGCCTGCCCGCCGAGTTCCGTATCCTCCATCGCCGTACGCCGCATGGAAATGAACGCGGTGTTATAGCGCAGGATTTCCTCGCAGGCGTTGCCGATCTTGTCTGGATTGTCGACCAGGTACTGCAGTTGGTCGGGGTGTTCCATCAGCAGCCGCATGCCCTGCGCGATCACGGTGCGCGTGGATTCGTTGCCGCCGACCAGGATCAGGATGAACATCCAGCCGAACATGTCCTCGGAGATCGGTGCGCCGTCGAGCTTGGCATCGAGCAGGGCGCCGGTGATGTTGTCCATCGGTGTCTCGCGGTGTTTGGCCGCGAGGTTGAGCGCGTATTGAATGACTTCCAGCGAGGCGAGCTGGCCTTCGAGTTCGGAGGTCGACATGTCCGGGTCGTCGGCGAAGATCATGGTGTTGGTCCACTCGAAGAACTTCTTCCTGTCCTCCAGCGGCACGCCCAGCAATTCCAGAATGGCGAGCAGGGGCAGTTCCGCCGCTACTTCCTCGACAAACTCGCACTCGCCCCGGGAGGCCACTGCGTCGATGATGCGGCGCGCGTGGTCGCGAAACTTCGCCGTGTAGGACTCAACCCGCTTGGGCGTAAAGGCATTGCGCACGATGCGGCGCACCTTCTGGTGTTTGGGCGGGTCCATGTTGATGATGGTCTGGCTGTGGATGCCATCCACCATGTCCTGCGGAAATTCCATGGGGAAGGCGGAACGGGCGGCGGAGGAAAACAGTTTCGGATTCTTGGAGACGATATCCATTTCCTCGACGCGCGTGACCGCCCAGTACGGCACGCCGGTAAGCGGATCTTCCAGCCTGACCACCGGCCCGGCGTTGCGAAGCTCGCGCAGCGCGCCGTACGGCATGCCATTGGCGTAGGTGTCTGGACTGAGCAGGTTGACGAACGGGCAGTGGCTCATGGGTGCAGCTCCGGTGTGCGTGCCGTCGAGTGCCGGCGCGAGAAAAAAATAGCGTTCATGGTTGGAAAAAATTGTCACACAAGCCGTGCGTGCGTGAAAGCCGATGCGCGCCGGAAGCGTCTGCGGTTCAAGCAGGTGAGCCATCGCTGCGATAGCCCAGCGCTTCGCTGAGGTGCGCCACATTGACCGCCGCGCTGTCATCAAGATCGGCGATGGTACGCGCCACACGCAGCGTGCGGTGCAGCGCCCGACCGGATAGGTGCAATCGCGTCGCCGCCGTCTCCAGCCAGTGTGTCTGCGCGGCTCCCAGTGCACACACGCCTGCCAGCCGGTCAGGCGGAAGTTGCGCATTCGCCTGTCCCTGCCGCTGTTCCTGCCGCTGGCGGCAGCGGACGACGCGCTCGCGCACCGCGTCTGAGCCTTCGCCAGTGTACGACGGCGCCAGGAGTTCGCCCGGCGGCAGGCGATTGACCTGCACGTGCAGGTCGAAGCGGTCCAGCAGGGGGCCGGAAACGCGCGCGCGATAGCGCAGGATCTGGTCCGGGGTGCAGCGGCAGGCGTGCGCCGGATCGCCGAGGAAGCCACAGGCGCAGGGGTTCATCGCCGCCACCAGCTGGAATCGGGCCGGGTAGGTGATTCTGTGATTTGCGCGCGCGAGCGTGATGGTACCGGCTTCCATGGGTTCGCGCAGCGCCTCCAGGCAGTTGCGGTTGAACTCTGGCAGTTCATCGAGGAACAACACACCGCCGTGGGCCAGCGAAATCTCGCCCGGTCGCGGCCGGCTGCCTCCGCCCACCAGCGCGGCTGCGGTGGCACTGTGGTGCGGATTGCGAAACGGCCGCTGGAATGCCGCGGTGCAATCCGCGCGGCGATCGTAAATGTCATGCAGCGCCATGCCTGACACCACGTCCTCGGTGCAAGGCGGTGGCAGCAGCCCCGGGAGGCGGCTGGCCAGCAGGGTTTTTCCGGTGCCCGGCGGCCCCTGGAACAACAGGTTATGCCCGCCGGCGGCGGCGATCTCCAGTGCACGCCGTGCACCCTGCTGACCGACGACGTCGCGCAGATCCGGGTGGCCTGCGGGAGCGGCGGCGTCTACGGGCTGCGCCGGCGGGATTGGCGCGCTGCCGTTGAGGTGCGCGCACAGCGTCAGCAGATCCGGCGCAGCAATGACCTCGGCGCCAGGGACGTGCGCAGCGCGTGCGGCGCTACCTGGCGCCACCACCATACGGCGACCGGCGCGGCAGACGGCGCCGGCGGCCGCCACCACGCCCGGCACCGGCCGCACGCTGCCGTCGAGCGCGAGCTCGCCGAGGAACTCATGGTGACTCAGGGCATCCGGCGGCACCTGGCCCGAGGCGCAGAGAATGCCCAGGGCAATGGGCAGGTCGAAGCGGCCGCCCTCCTTAGGCAGGTCCGCCGGCGCCAGGTTTACCGTGATGCGCCGGTCCGGGAAGGTGAAGTGGGAATTGAGGATCGCACTGCGCACGCGGTCCTTGCTCTCGCGCACTGCAGTCTCTGGCAGGCCGACGATGTGGAAGGCGGGTAGGCCGTTGGAGAGGTGGGTTTCCACCAGTACCTCTGGCGCGGCGATGCCGGCCAGCGCACGACTGTAAACGACTGACAATTCCATGGCTCATCCTTGAGCTCGCTCGGTGGTGTTGCGCGGTGGCGGGGTGCGCCTGGTTCAGCGCGTCCGGTTCAGGGTGTCCAGTTCCCGGGACAGATCCTCCACTGCGCTCTCCAGCGCCGCCACCCGCGCGCGGGTGCGCCGCAGCAGCTCGGCCTGCGCGTCGAAGTCCTCGCGGCTCACCAGGTCGAGCCGTGAGAGCGCCGATTGCACCAGTGAGCGCACGCCCTTGTCGACGTCACCACGGCTGGCGCCGACCAGTTCGCCGACCTGTTGCAGAACTTCCCAGGGGGGAGGGGGTGGTTTCAATACCATGCTGTTCGCCGTTGCGCGTTCGTGGAAATCAGGCCGGAGTCTAGTGCAATTCGCGGGTCGGGCACAGCGCAGCGCGGCGCACAAAATTGGTGCCGCGCACCGAAGCGGGGCGGCAGCACGCTCGCCGGAGCGTGCCCCGGAATGCGGCATTAATCCATATGTTATTGAAAAGTTTGACGAATAGACTGCTTGGCACAGACCCTGCTTAAGTGCGGGCGACAGATTGAAAATGCGCACCCGATGTGCCCGCAGCAACAAATTGACGTCCGACAGCGTCTGGATTTTGACTTTTAACCCTGGGAGTGAATGAACATGTCCAACCAAAAACTGGTAACCGCAGCCGTAATGACTGCATTCATGAGCGGCTTCGGCAGCTCTCTGGCCTCTGCCGGCGATGAGTTCGCGATCAGCGGCAACGTGGCCCTGACCTCGGACTACCGCTTCCGCGGGATTTCGCAGTCCAATGAAGACCCCGCCGTACAGGGCGGCTTCGACGTGGGCTTCGAGCCGGGCTTCTACCTCGGCACCTGGGGTTCCTCCGTCGACTTCGGCAGCGACAACGATACCGGCAGTTTCTCGACGCTGGAGTTGGACTACTACGGTGGCTGGCGCGGACCGGTTGGCGACACGGACTTCGGCATCGATGTTGGCTACATCTACTACGATTACCCGGGTGACACTGTGGATCCCAAGGGAGACTACCAGGAGTTCTACGTCAAGGGCTCGTGGACGACGCTGGTTGTCGGCGTGAACTACTCGGATGACTACTACGCCGAGACAGGAGAATTCTGGTACTACGCCGCTGACTACAGCTACAACATCATCGATGAACTCGCCCTCGGCTTGCACGCGGGCTATAACGATTTCGAGAATGATGGCGACTACACCTTCCTTACCAACGACCAGGATTCGTACACCGATTTCTCGGTGTCCCTGACGTACACCTGGGCCGGGGTCGGTTTCTCCGTCGCCTACGTGGGCACTGACCTCGACGAAGAAGACTACTACGGCAGCGATCTGGCCGAAGACGTCGCGGTGTTCAGCATCAAGAAAACCCTGTAATACCGGCACGCAGCAGCGAGCCGGCCAGGCGACTGGCCGGCTCCCAACGAGGAGAACTCCATGAAATTAATCACAGCCATTGTTAAGCCATTCAAGCTCGACGACGTGCGCGAGGCGCTGTCCGAAATCGGCGTCCAGGGAATCACGGTGACCGAGGTGAAGGGCTTTGGTCGCCAGAAGGGCCACACCGAGTTGTACCGCGGTGCAGAGTACGTGGTGGATTTCCTCCCCAAGGTGAAAATCGAAGTCGCGGTTGCGGACGGCGTGGTGGAGCAGACCATCGAGGCCATCTCCAAAGCCGCGAAT
>CAYWWD010000074.1:0-18828 GCA_964461965.1 uncultured Halioglobus sp.
GCGCGCCTACGACCAGTTGATCCACGACATCGCGCTGCAGAACCTCGACGTGACGTTCGGCATCGATCGCGCCGGTCTCGTGGGGCAGGACGGCCCCACGCATCACGGCGCGTTTGACCTGAGCTTCCTGCGCTGCATCCCGAATATGGTGATAGGCGCCCCTTCCGACGAGAACGAATGCCGGCAGATGCTGTATACCGCCTATCAGTTCGCCGGCCCCGCCGCCATCCGCTACCCACGCGGCACCGGGCCGGGCGCCGCAATCATCGAAGCGATGACACAGCTGACCATCGGCAAGGCGGTGCAGATGCGCGACGGGGAACGCGTCGCCATCCTGAACTTCGGTACCCTGCTGCCACAGGCCTTGACCGCCGCGAAGCAATTCAACGCCACCGTGATTGATATGCGCTGGGTGAAGCCGCTAGACGAAGAAATGCTGCTGTCAGCGGCACAAAAGTATGAGTTGCTGGTGACAGTGGAGGAAAACGCCGTCGCCGGGGGCGCGGGCAGTGGTGTGAATGAATTCTTGATCGCCCAGGGTCGGCAGGTGGCCACGCTAAACCTGGGTCTCACCGATGTATTCGTAGAGCACGGCACGCATGAAGAGCAGTTGAAATGGACCGGCCTGGACAGCGAGAGCATGGTGCGCAGGATAAGAGCAGCACTGCATCCGCACCAGGCACTCCGGCTATCCTCCCCGAGTATTCACGGTTCAGTGGAGATGCCTCGCTGATACAAGCAAGCGCTGTTTCTCCAACAGCACACATCCTGAATCCGAGCCCCCGATAATAATAATGAATATCCTCGTGCTGACATCGACGTACTCTCGCTGGAAGGACGATACCGAGCCAAAATTTGTCGATAACTTGTGCCAGAACATGGCCCGGGGACATCGCGTTCATGTTGTCGCCCCGCATGCCAAAGGCATACCCACCAGCGAAGTTCTCGATGGCATCCCGGTGTTTCGATTTCGGTATTGCCTGGAATCCTGGCAGACCCTGGCGTACAACGGCGGCATTCTGCCCAACCTCAAATCGAACCGGTTGCGGCTGCTGCTCGTGCCGCTCTTTATTGCAAGCCAACTGCTGCTCGTCATTCGGCTGGTGCGAAAGTATCACTACGATGTCATTCACGCCCATTGGATTATCCCTCAGGGCCTGGTGGCGATCCTGGCTCGCCCGCTCGCCCGATCCAGGCCAAGCGTGGTCGTCACATCCCATGGCGGCGATTTGTTCGCCCTGCAAGGTTCATTGCTGGCCCGGCTGAAAAAATGGATCACACGCCGTGCAGACGCCCTGACCGTTGTCAGTAATGTAATGCGACACAAGGCCGTGGCGATGGGGCTGAAAGATGAGCGCTCTATCCGCAGTATTCCCATGGGTGTGGAATCCGGTGGCAGCTTTGTTCCACCGGCACAAAACGCGGTTCGTAAGGGTCTCCTTTTTGTGGGGCGACTGGTCGACAAAAAAGGTGTCGAGTACCTGTTGCGGGCACTGCCGGAGATTCTGGCGCATCATCCCGATACGAAACTGACCGTCATCGGTGACGGCCCGCTGCGATCCGCATTGATGCGGATTTGCAGCGAGTTGGGCGTAGCCGAGTCTGTTACGTTTACCGGATCCCTGACGAATCGGGACATTCCGCCCTATGTGCAATCCTGCGCGATCGCCATCTTTCCCTCGGTGGTCACTGATAGCGGCGACCAGGAGGGCACGCCGGTAGCCATCATGGAGGCAATGGCGTGCGCATGCCCCGTGATCGTGTCTGACTATCCAGGCGCGCGCGACATCATACAACCTGACGCCAATGGCCTGCTGGTGGAGCAAAAACATCCCGGGCAAATTGCTCAGGCAGTCAACCGGCTCCTCGGCGACACCGCACTGCGTCAAGCACTTGGCGAAGCAGGTAGAAGGTATGTCGAACAAACCTATGACTGGACCATCATCAGCGCGAAATTCCTTGCGCTTTTCAAGACTCTGAGCGCGAGCACGACCACCTCGCATCCCGAACTTCCCCGATGAAAATCGACAAGCGCAATCCACAGCACTGGCTGCTGCTCCTGCGACAGGGCATTTATTCGCTGATCGCAATCGCAGCTCGATACGTGTCCCGCAGGCCGCGAAAACCAGTTGTCGTCCTCTATGGCCATCAACTTTCTGGCAACCTCAAGGCACTTTATCATGCGTGGGAGCTGGGTTATCGCGACAAGTTCGACTGCTATTTTCTTTCACTGGACCCAGAGTACTGGCAAGCCCTTCAGGAACAGGGTATTCCCGTTCTGCGCTGCGCAAAGTTGTCCGACATGCTCCTCGTGGGGCGCTGCGATGTCCTGATTACCGACCACGGTCTTCATGCGATGAGGCCATTCGTGGCGCTAACATCCATCCGTCTTGTCGATGTATGGCACGGCATACCCTTCAAGGGATTTATCCCGGATGATTTTCGAGTACAGCGTCGTTATGACGAGGTGTGGGTCTCATCGCCACTGCTAAAGCAAGTTTACCAGGACAAATTCGGATTTCCGCCTGAGATTGTGCATAACCTCGGCTATGCGCGGAGCGACAAGCTCTTCCGTCGCGAGACTCCCGACCCGGGGCTCAGGAAACAATTGTCCATCCCGGCAAACCACCGCATTGTCCTGTACGCTCCCACTTGGCAGCAGGACGATAAAGGCCGGGAACTGTTTCCCTTTGGTGAAAGCCAGGATGAGTTTCTCCAGAGACTCAGCGATGTCTGCCGCGAACACACTGCGGTATTGCTGATTCGCAGCCATCTCAACGCCCGTATCGGCGCGCGATCCATCGACAATGTCCGCTACTGCTCCATGAAAGACTTTCCCGATTCAGAGGGCCTGCTGTTGCATACAGACATCCTGATCTGCGACTGGTCGTCGATAGCGTTTGATTTTCTGGCGCTGGAACGGCCGGCGATTTTTCTCGATGTTGAACCGCCGTTCAACAATGGATTCACGCTTGGCCCGGAATACCGGTATGGCGGTATCGCTCGCGACAGTGCAGCGCTCGGGGCTCTGCTCGAGGACGCACTGGCAAATCCACGGGAATTCGTACAAGCGCGGGCAGGTAACTACAAAAAATCGCTGGCAGATGCCTACGGCGCCGGTACGGACGGCCGGGCGGCCGAGCGACAATGGCAGCGCCTGCTTGCGCAGTACGATCGCTCCCCGAATGAATGATTATCTGTCGCAGCGGAAATTCGAGTCGCCCGCTGCCTACAGATCGCCGATGGAATTCAGGATGAAGTCCGGCTGATCTTCAGAACCTTCCACCTGATCCCGGCTGGTATCGCCGGTCAGTACCAGCATGCCGTAACACTTGAAATTGCGGGCCATGCGGATATCGGTATGCAATCGATCGCCGACGATCATGGTGCGCTTCGGATCCAGCATGAACTCACGGATCAGTGGCTCGATCATCGCGGCGTTGGGCTTACCGAAAACCTTCACCGGCACCTTGCCGGTCGTCGCTTTCAACATTTCGATGACTGCGCCAATGTCAGGTACCGGGCCGTGCTCGGTGGGGCAGAAAATGTCGCAATGCGTCGCGAGCATGTCGACGCCGTCATTGATATACCGGCATACCGTGCTCAACTTGCCGTACTCCAGTTCCGTGTCGTAGCCGAGCACGACATACTCGGGCCGGTCGGAGTCGATTCGGAATCCCTCGTCGAGCAGTGCCTTCTTGAAGGCTTTGGTGCCGAGTACGTGGATATTCTCCACTTTCCCGCGCCGCAGGTAGTCGATCAGGCCGTCGGTGGACAGCACGATCTGCGCTTCCTGTGCCTCGATACCCAGCTTGGCCAGGCGCGCAACATACTCCGGCTTGGTCTTCGACGAGTTATTAGAGAAGAAATAGATATTCTTGCCTTTTCCGCGCAATTTACGGATCACGTCCGCGACACCGTCGACCACACGATTCCCGACATAGACCGTGCCGTCCAGATCCAGCAGCACATTGTCGATATTTTCCAGCTTTTCATCGAGGCCGGAAAACAGGCGATCCGACAGTGCCAGATCCTCGTAATTGTCGACCTCCACCCATCGCTTCCCCTGGATATCACAGGGCTTGAACTGCAACCGACCCTCCTGCATCAGGCGCTGCATGGCGACTTCTGTCCAATCCTTCACATTTTGTTCGGTTTCGATGATTCGTTCGATCTCCGCGAAGAAAACCTGGCTGGACTCCCTGGAAAACTTATAGAAGTCGATCGAACAGGCAAATGCATCCGCTTCGGAAATGGTTTTCGCAATATTGGTGATGACTCCCTGTGCATTCACAGAGACCTTCATGGATTCGCCGTTGTACACCGATGAATCGACCGCAATCGCATCACTCGCGGGGTGGTGCAGGAGATCGAATACGATAGAAGAGTCGATGCTCAGGTCGGCATTGTTGAGGATGAACTCATTCCCGCCGACGAACTTCCGGGTGAGGTACAGGGAATACATGTTATTGGTCGTTTCATAATCCGGGTTCTCGACGATGTGTATATCGAGATCCTTGATATGTTTGCAATAATCGCGGATAGCCCCGCCTTCATATCCGACGACCAATACCAGTTCAGTGATGCCCGCTGCCTTGTAGGCGTCGATCTGGTAACGCAGTATCGGCATACCGGCCGTGGTGACCAGGCATTTTGGTTTGGTGTTGGTCATGGGACGCAGCCGGGAGCCAATCCCCGCCGCGAGTATCACGCCGATCATCCCCTTTCCCCTGAACTATTTTATTGGTCTGCAACCCCGCAGTTTCGCTCTTGTACACCTCTGTTCCCGGAAATGCAATACAGATTCCCTCGCGCATTCGCTCGCCGTGACGATGGCGACAATCCTCTGCTAGTATCAAATTTTTGATTTGGTACAGCAGTGAAAATAATAAGCGATGCCCTGGCGAGCAATCAGGGCAAATTCTGGGTGGGACGACTCCGGAAGTGGACAACCCTGTTTTTGCAGGCACTGGTCGCGTGGGTGCTGCTATTCATCACACTCGTCCTGATCGGACACGGAATCGGCGTGTTGCTGGCACCGTATGCAACCTGGCTACACATCAATGCGAAAGCGCTGCCGGATCTTGCGCAGGGATTCACGAATAATTATCTCGGTGTGGGCGGCGCAGTGCTCGCGCTATTACTCATCGCCGCGCTGCACATCCGCCTGCGCCGCATCCTGACGATTCCCATCTGGCTGTTCAATCTGCCGGTTTACCTGCTGTCGGCCTGTATCCCCAAACGCCCCAACCGCTGGCTCTTCGCCTGCCGACAGGGAACGGCATACGCCGAAAATTCGAAATACCTGTTCCAGTACGTGCACAGCGCGCGCAACGATATCGATGCCATCTGGATAACACACAACAAAGCGGTTTGTCGCCAACTCGGCAGCCAAGGCTATAAGGCATGCATGGCCTACTCTCTCACCGGGTACTGGTACAGCATGACGGCGGGTGTCATTTTCCTGTCCCACAACCGGATATGGAAACCCGATGGGAACGGTTTTGCCGTCAGTTCCGGCACGTTGCTGATGCAGCTGTGGCACGGCTCACCCATCAAGCGACTGGGTGACACCATTGAGAATGAGGGCCAGTCGTCGCTGACCATTGCCATTGGCAAGGTGTTGACCACCCTGTTTCCCTTCCTGGTGATACGCACCAGTTGCCACCGCATGCTCGCTGCATGTCCACAAGTGGCTGTTTACCTGCGCGACTCCTACAACCTGCGCGATGCCGATATGTTGATCTCAGGCTACCCCAAGAACGATGCATGGCTGCGCAGGGCTCAACAATCGACCACGCAGGGCAGTCGCAAGGTCATTTACATGCCGACTTTCCGGCTTGCCGACTGGCGGCTCTTCGTGGACTTCGAGTTCGACATGCACCGTTTGAACGCGCTCTGTCACGAACACGGTATCGAATTTCACATCAAGCTCCACCCTTACAGTCTGGAGCGCATCGAGCCGATCATGAAAAACCTGCTCGCCCTGTCGAATATCCACTACTGCACGGCTGGCGACATCTACGACATCCTGGATCAGTTCGATGTCCTGATCACCGACTACAGCAGCATTGCCTTCGACTATGTCCTCTGCGGACGCCCGATCATCTTCGCCCCCTTTGACTACGAATCCTACAAAAATGAGGAGCGGGGATTCCTCGAAGATTACGATTCAATCTGCGCCGGGCCCAGAGCGAACAACTGGCTTGAACTGGAACGCCTGCTGGTAGCGAACCAAGACGACTACGCGGAACAGCGCAAGGCATTGAACGATCGTTACAACACCTTCCAACACAGCCATTCCGCCAGGCAACTGGTGGAAACTACGCAGGAGTTGTTACGCAACAACGTTGGAAGAACCCGACCCAGGAATCACAATCAGTACTGAGGCGGGTTGGTGGCCGGCTCGTCACGCGCATCCAGCCGGATCACGCGATCGGCGAAGACGATCGTCTCCGACCTGTGCGTCACCATGATCACGGTCCGCTCACCCGTCACGCTCTTCAGCGTAGCCAGGATATCCGCCTGGGTGACGTTGTCGAGCGCGCTGGTAGCTTCGTCCAAAATGAGCACAGAAACCCGGCGATAGAGCGCCCGCGCAATCCCGATCCGCTGCCGCTGTCCGCCGCTGAACTGTGCGCCCCGCTCACCTATCGGCGCCTGGTACTGCCCCGGGAGGCTGGCAATAAAATCATGGATTCGCGCTGCCCTCGCGGCAGCTACTACGCGCTCCATATCGATGTCCATTTCATCCACGCCGAAGGCAATGTTCGCAGTCGGCGTTGTATCGGTCAGGTAGACGTCCTGGGGCACATATCCGATCGCCGCGCGCCACGCCAACAATTTGTCGCCGGTGATACGCTCTCCATCGATGTACACCCCACCGTCCTGCGGCTCGATCAAGCCCATCAGAATATCCAGCAGGGTGCTTTTACCCGCGCCGGACGAGCCGATGATCGCAGTCATCTTTCCAACTTCGAACCTGGCTGAATAGCGCTTCAGCACCGGCTCCACACCGTCCTTATAGCCAAACGAAACTTCCCGTAACTCGATGCAGGATGTCGGTGACAAGGGCTCGACAGGCGCCTCCCCCAGTCGCTCGCCATGCGACGCGGCCTCGAGATCGGCGTACACATGGCTGAACGCCGCCTGCGCGCCACGGATCTTGGTGATGGCGAGGTAGGCCTGCTGCAGCTTGGGCACAATCTTCATGCCCGCCATCCCGAACAGGGTCAGTACCGGCAGGGCCGACTGCATGCCGCCTTCCGAATAGTAGAGATACAGCGTGAGCGCGATCATGAGCGCGAATACGACTGTCTCCACCAGGTAGTAGGGGGACTCCCCAAGGATCATATTGTTGGCGGATGCCCGGTTGGAGGCCTTCGTGCTCTTCACATAATCACGCAGGTAGGCGCCTTCGAAGGAGTACAGCTTCATATCCTTGATGCCGCCAAAACTCTCGTTCAGAAGCCGGTTGCGCCGCTGACCGTACTCCGATATCCGTTTCCCGTTGCGATAGATGGCGCCGCGAATGACATAAAAAATGAACCAGTACACTCCGCCCAGTACCACGATCGTCACAATGGCAACAAGCGGATCAACGGCGACGATCAATGCGCCGAGCAGGAGTATGGACAACAGCCTGGCATTCAGTCGCAGGGCGGGCGCGATCAATCCCGTACTCAATAGCGTGGAATCCCGCATGATGCGCTGGATCAGGGTGGCGCTGTTGGTCACGCTGTGAAAGACGATGTCTTTCGACAGGTAATAGCCGTAGAGTTTGTTAGAAATTTCGCCTCCGAGGCGGAAGGAGTAACGGTTCATCATGAACTGGTCCGCAAGCAACAGTCCATTGGACAGCGTCACCAGGGCTATGAACGTCACCCCCACATAGATGAGGAACCGATCGTAGCCCGGCGAACCCATGAGATGGTAGATACGCGCGAAATGTTCATTGCTCTCGATGATCTCCGGATTTGCCGCCAGCGCGATGAACGGCATGATGGATACCGTGCTCACCAGCTCGGAAGCCGAGGACAGCAACATCATCATCTGCAATAAATGCAACTCCCGTTTCTGCTTTGCGGACAGCAGTTTGTATAACTTCAGCAGCGTGTCGATCATACCGGCATCGATGATTCGAAATTGCGCCCGATACTAGCATAGTCACCGCAATGAGCGGGCCATAACCCCGGTTATTCGCCCGTGAACTTGTTATACTCACTGCCGAGATTTACTGCGGGGAAGCGCGCGTCATGGCAGGCAAGGGCGACAAGAAGGTCGAGGGCATTTCGGCATTTGAATCCTCGACCCGGGAACTGGAAGCCATCATCAAAGTGCTGGAAGACGACAACACCACACTGGAGCAGGCGCTCGCCTCCTTCGAACAGGGCATCAAACTGACTCGCAGTACGCAGAGGAATCTGCGCGACGCGGAGCAGAAAGTGCAGTTGTTGCTGGCGGCGGACGACGAACCTGTCCTCAAGGATTTCGAGGAGCAGGAGTGAACGACGCGTTCCAGGCGACCCTCGCCGGGGGTGCTGCGCGCAGCCGGGATGCGATACACCGACTCCTGGATGATGAGGGCGGCGCCGAAGATACACTATCCGGCCTGATCGCGGCCGCGCGCTATAGCCTCGAGAACGGCGGCAAACGTATCCGGCCAGTGCTGGCATCCCTGGCGGCGCACGCCGTGTGTGCACACCGCATGTCGGATGCCGAGGATCATATCGGCTGTGCGCTCGAACTCCTCCACGCCTATTCCCTCATCCACGACGACCTTCCGGCCATGGATGACGACGACCTGCGCCGGGGAAAACCGAGCTTGCATGTAGCCTATGACGAGGCAACCGCCATTCTGGTGGGGGACGGATTGCAGGCGCGGGCTTTCGAACTACTCGCTGAGGCGCCCGGCGTCAGCGATGCGCAGCGCATCGCCATGATCCGGGTGCTGGCCGCCGCTGCGGGATTGCGCGGCATGGTCGGCGGGCAGTACATCGACACACAGGCGGTCGACTCGGATATGAACCTGCGGGAATTGCAGGCCATGCACGCGCTGAAGACCGGCGCCCTGATTCGCGCCGCACTCGCCCTCGGCGCGATCGCCGCCGGCGCGAGCGCGCAGCAACTGTCGGCGCTGGACGCCTACGGCACACACATCGGCCTCGCCTTTCAGGTGGTGGATGACGTGCTCGATGTCGAGGGCGACACACAGACCCTCGGTAAAACCCGGGGCAAGGACAGCGCGGCAAACAAACCCACCTACGTCAAACTGCTGGGGCTGGACGGCGCCAAAGCGGAGGCAAAGCGGTTGATGGAAGCGGCCATTCAGGCACTGGCGGAGTTCGGTGAATCCGCCGATCTGCTGCGCGACCTGGCCCGCTACATCGTCGCGCGCGATCACTGATCGTCAGCCCCCAGATCGACACGCGCTGTGCGGTGCGCTAATCCTCGTGCTCGAACATATGGCCGAGCTTCCCCGCCTTGGTCCGCAGGTACTTCTCATTGTGCGGATTGCTGGAAGTGTGCAGCGGAATGCGCTCTGTCACGGCCACGCCTTGCTCCACCAGCGCCGCGACTTTGCGCGGATTGTTGGTCATCAGGCGCACGGAGGTGAGACCGAGATGCCGGATCATCGGCTGCAGCATGCTGTAGTCGCGCATGTCCGCACCGAATCCCAGCTGCTCATTGGCTTCCACGGTGTCGGCGCCCGCGTCCTGCAGTTTGTACGCCTTGATCTTGTTCAGCAGGCCGATGCCGCGCCCCTCCTGCCGCAGGTAAAATAACGCGCCCCTGCCCTCCTGCGCGATCGCCTCCAGCGCCGCCTGCAACTGGTTGCCGCAATCGCAGCGCAGGCTGAACAGAGCATCCCCGGTCAGGCACTCCGAATGCACGCGCGCCAGCACCGGCCGGCCATCCGCCACATCACCGAGGGTGAGAACGATGTGCTCCTTGCTGGACTGTGTATCCTCGAAGCCGTGGATATCGAACTCACCCCAGGCGGTCGGCAGGCGGGAGGATTCTATGAAGCGTACAGCCACGCGGGACATCCGTTGGAAAAGGCCGGGTATTCTAGCAGCATTACGTTGCGCGGGGCGAGGAAGGCTAATAGCTGCGGGAGAGGGACAGTATGCCGCCGTGCTCGCGCATTTTGACGTGGTGCAGGAAACTCATACCCAGCAGTACCGTACCGGGATAATCGCCGTTGACCACCATCGCAGGCACGTTGTTGACCTCGATGCCACCGACGATGACCGACTGCAGGGTAATGGCGTAACCAGTACTCATACCGCTGGCGGTTTCCACCGGGCTCGGTACGCCGCTGCTGTAATCGATGTTCATGCCCCTGGCCTGTGCGGAGCTTAGCGCTACCACGTTGGCGCCGGTATCGACGAGCACCAGCACGCTGTGGCCATTGATGATGGCCGTGGTCTGGTACTGCATGGCAGCATCGCGCGCAATGGTAACGACCCGCTCCTGCGGTTCCTGGTAACGGGTGCCGACACGTTGGGACAAACCGACAGTCTCGGCGCGTCCGTCGATCTGCAGGGTTGCCGTGGTGGCTTGTGTCGCCTCCAGTGTCACGCCGTCCCGCGATTCCCCGACGTGCAGCGTCTGGCGCTGGCCGTTGATCTTCAGCACGGCCGTATTGCCGAGCAGCGCTTCCAGCTCGACGGCGGGCGCTTCCGCAACCGCCTGCGCCGCCAGCCACAACGTGCCGATCACGGTGAACGTCACTCTCGAGATGATCGCCATACCGTCTCCCGTTATTCCCTACACCACGCGCAGTGCGACGTGCAGCGTCACGCAGGCCAGCGCGCCCGCGAGCATGTCGTCCGCCATGATCCCGAGGCCACCCTGCAGCTTTCGGTCCAGCACGCTGACCGGCCAGGGTTTGGCGATGTCGAACAACCGGAACAGCACGAAGCCGGCGAGTATCCAGGTTGCCTGTGGCGGCACTGCCCACATCGTGATCCAGTAGCCGACGAACTCATCCCAGACGATGCCTGGATGATCATGCACCTGCAGCTGCCGGCTGGCCGCACCGCAGATCCAGACGCCAAGCAGCGCGGCCGCCATCAGCACAACACTGTACTGCAGCAGATCCAGCCCGGCGAACAGCAGATACAACGGTATCGCCACCAGGGTGCCGGCCGTACCAGGCGCCCGGGGAGACAGTCCACTGCCAAATCCAAACGCCAGGAGCTGCACGGGATGGCGCCGGAACTGCGGAGCGGGGGGATGCGGGGTCGAGGTCATGCTCGCTCCAGGAATATCTGTCAGGCGCCATCGCGCAAGTGGGCTGTCCCGCTCGCCTGAAGTTGCTCGCCAAAATGCTGGTAGCCGCCGGCAACGTCGGCCGCCGCCGCGCACTCCACGCCGGTGCCGGCCTCCACCGCCCCGATCCGCGTCGCGCCGGCGGGTGGCTGCGCGCCGGCAGGCAGGCAGAAGCACAGCTCGTAGTCATCCCCGCCGGTCAATGCCCAACGCAGCACCGTGTCGCTGTCGCCGTGGCTGCGCAATGCACTCGACAGCGGCAGCAACTGTGCGTCGATACGGATTTTCACGCCACTGGCATTCGCCACATGCGCCGCGTCTGCCAGCAGGCCGTCGGAAATATCGATGGCCGCCGTGGCGCGGCCCAGCAATTCACGACCCAGAGTCAGGCGGGCGCGGGGATGATGGAAGCGATCCAGCAGGGTGCGCGCATACTCCGGCGCAGGCTGCCACTTGCCGAGCAGAATGGCGAGCGCGCCCGCGGCATCGCCCAGGGTGCCGGACACATAGACCTGGTCGCCAGCGATGGCGCCACTGCGCAACAGAGCCTGATCCGCGGGCAACGCACCCAACACCTGCACTGTGATCGACAGCGGGCCGCGCGTGGTATCGCCGCCGACCAGCGGCAACTGATACTCCGACACCGCGCTCGCCAATCCGCATCTGAAGGACTCAAGCCATGTTTCGTCCGCCGCCGGCAGCGTCAGCGCCACGGTCATGCCGAGCGGCCTCGCGCCCATCGCGGCGAGATCGCTGGCCGCAGCGGATACCGCGCGCAATGCGATGTACTGCGCATTGGTCTCGGCCGGGAAGTGCACGCCCGCCACCATGGTGTCGACGGAGGTCGCCAGACGCTCACCCGTGTTCAGGCGCAGGATGGCGCAGTCGTCGCCCACGCCGAGCGCCACCGCGGCGCCCCGGTCCAGGTGGGAAAAGTAACGGGAGATCAGGGAGAACTCTGTCACTGGCATCAGGATGCCGCGTCGATCTCAACCTTGCGCACTTGCCGGGCGGCTTTGTCGAGCACGCCGTTCACGTATTTGTAGCTGTCGGTGGCGCCGAATTTTTTGGCGAGTGCGACCTCTTCGTTGATGACGACCCGGTAGGGCACGTCGATACGCCGTGTGAGTTCGTACATACCCATGCGCAGCAGCGTACGCTCGATCGGGTCCAGGTCGTCCAGCTTGCGGTCCAGCATCGGCGCGAGCGCTGCGTCGAGTTCATCCACGCATGCCGGGACGCCGTGCAACAGTGCCTGGAAATAGTCCAGGTCGACGTGGCTGAAATCGTAATCCGCGCGAAACTCCGCCTCGATGTCGTGCAGCGCCGCGCCGGCCATATGCCACTGGTACAGGGCCTGCATGCCGTAGTGGCGCGCCTTGCGGCGTTCGGCGGCAAGCGTATTGTGCGCGGGCCTGCTCATTCAGCCGAGTTTGCCGAGCAGGCTGACCATTTCCAATGCCGACAGGGCGGCCTCCGCACCCTTGTTGCCCGCCTTGGTACCGGAGCGTTCCACGGCCTGCTCGATGGTATCCACCGTCAGGACGCCGAACGCGATCGGCACGCCATACTCCATGCTCACTGCGGCAATGCCCTTGGTGCACTCGCCGGCCACGTACTCGAAGTGCGGAGTACCGCCGCGAATCACGGCACCGAGCGCAATGATCGCATCCACACCACCCCTGGCGGCGACTTTCCTGCACACCAGCGGTATCTCGAAGGCGCCGGGTGCACGCACGATCGTGATCTGCTTGTCCCCCACGCCGTGCCGGCGCAGCGTGTCGAGCGCACCCGCGAGCAGATGCTCCACGACAAAACTGTTCCAGCGGCCCACGACCAGGCAGTAACTGCCCTTGCCGCCGGCCAGATTGCCTTCGATTGTCTTGATGTCCGTCATGGCAATATCCCTTTACTCTCCGGGGTCCACAAATTCCAGCACTTCCAGGTCGAAACCGGAAATGGCATTGTACTTGATGGGCACACCCATCAGGTGAATTTTTCCGACGCCCAGATCCTTCAGTATCTGCGAGCCGAGTCCTACGGTGGTCTGCGTGTCAGGCCCTACCGCAACCACGGGATTGCGCGCGCCGAGCGCCATGTCGATGCTGTCCAGCAGCTGCTCGGCCCGCTCCGCGCGCGACAGCAGCACGATTACGCCCCGGCCGTTGGCTGCCACCGCCTGCAGGCATTTGCCCAGGCTCCAGGTGGGGCGCCCCGGAATCCGGCTGGTGACCAGATCGCGCATGACCGACGGCACGTGCACCCGCACCAGCGTGGGCTCATGCGCCACGATGTCGCCGCGCGACAGTGCCAGATGTACTTCATCGGCAGTCTGGTCGCGGTAGGCAGTGAGCCGGAACTCACCGTACGCGGTATCGATGACACCTTCGCGAATGCGGCGCACCGTGCGTTCATTCACCATGCGAAACTGGATGAGGTCGGCAATGGATCCGATCTTGAGGGCATGGCGGGCGGCAAACTCGCGCAGCGCAGCGCCATCGGCGAGCGTGCCCTGCTCCGTCAGGATATCGGCGATCACCGCCGCCGGCATCAGGCCGGCGAGGCGCGCATAGTCCGACGCAGCCTCAGTGTGCCCGGCACGGATCAGCACGCCGCCCGGCATGGCGGTCAGCGGAAAGATATGCCCCGGCTGCACGATGTCGGCGGGGAGGGCGTGCGGCGCCACCGCCGCCTGCACAGTACGCGCGCGATCCGCTGCCGAGATACCTGTTTCGATGCCCGAAGCGGCTTCGATCGAGAGCGTGAAGTTGGACTTCTCGCCATGCGCATCCTCAACCATCGGCGGCAGGTTGAGCTGCCGGCAGCGCGCTTCGGTCAGTGCCAAGCAGATCAGCCCGCGCGCCTGGCGCGCCATGAACGTAATGTGCTTGGCTTCGCAGTGCTCGGCGGCCACCATGACCACCCCTTCGTTGTGGTTGTCGGCATCGTCGTCGAGCAGTACGACCATGCGCCCCTGGCGGAGATCGCTGATCAATTCCTCTACGCTGTTCAGTTCCATGCAACCTGCGCCTTACGTCTTGCTTCCCAGAAAACCGTGTGCCGCCAGCGTATCCAGTGACAGGCCGCCGCTGCCCGGCGCGGCCGCTGCGTCGCCCTGCAGCAGTCGTTCGAGGTAGCGAGCGATGATATCGACCTCCAGGTTCACGCGGCGGCCCGGCTGGTACTCGCCGAATATCGTCTCCTGCATGGTCTGGGGAATGATGTTCAACTCGAATCGCGCGCCGTTCACGGCATTGACCGTGAGGCTGGTGCCGTCCACACAAACACTGCCCTTGTGGGCGATATAGCGGGCCAGCACGTCGGGGGCGCGCACCACTACCCTGACGGAGCGCGCGTCTTCGCGCAGGCTCTGTACTTCACCGACGCCGTCCACATGGCCGCTGACGAAATGCCCGCCCAGTCGGCTAGCAGGGGTCAGCGCCTTTTCCAGGTTGACGGCGGAACCTACCCGCAGGTCGCCGAGGGTGGTGAACGCCAGCGTTTCCGCGGAGACATCGGCCCAGTAGCCGTCACCGGGGAGTTCAACGACCGTGAGGCAGACACCACTGGTGCAGATACTGTCGCCGAGCGCCACGTCGTCCAGACTGAGCGCGCCCGTGTGAATGCGCAGGCGCAGATCGCCGCCCTGCGCCTGTTTGGCGGCCACGGTACCGACTGCCTGGATGATGCCTGTGAACATGCGTTTGCGTGGACTCCTGTGTAGCGCCCCACCTCAGGCGGGGACGGCTGTAATCCGCCAGTCTGTACCGATTTTGCGCACGTCTGCCAGATTCAGCGGCACCTTGTCCGCCATCACGTCGATGGGCAGATCCACCAGTGCACGCGCCCGGTTTCCCAACAGCGCAGGAGCCATGTAAATGATCAACTCATCCAGCAGCCCCGCCTGCAGCAGTGCCCCCGCCAGGCGGGGACCGGATTCTACCAGAATCTCATTGCATTGCCGGTCAGTGAGTGCCGCCATCAGCCCGTGCAGGTCCAGCCCCGCCGGGCCGTTGCGCAGCGGCAAATAATCCGCGCGACTACGCGCCAACGCCGCAGGGATGCTGTTGGCTTCATCGTGACACAACAGCGTGGGCGCTCTGCCCTGAAGTATCTGCGCGTCGGCCGGTGTGCGCAGGCGGGAATCCAGCACCACACGCAACGGCTGTCGCACACCCGCCAGTTGCACGGCCTCGGGCGCAAGGCCCAGTTCGTCCGGGCGCACGGTCAATGCACAGTCATCGGCCAGCACGGTGCCGATGCCGGAAACTATGGCGCAGCTCATCGCCCGCAGGCGCTGCACATCGCGCCGCGCGGCCGGCCCGGTGATCCATCGGCTTTCGCCGGATGCCATCGCGGTGCGGCCGTCCAGCGACATCGCGAGCTTGGCACGCACGCGACCCCGCCCGCGCGTCATGCGGGCCAGGAATCCTGGGATCACACCGCGCGCCTCGTTTTGCAGCAAGCCGCATTCCACAGCGAGACCCGCCGCGCGCAGTTTTTCGAGGCCCTTCCCCGCTACCAGCGGATTGGGGTCGGCCAGCGCGACCACCACGCGCGTTACACCTGCCTTCACCAGCGCGTCCGCACAGGGACCGGTTTTCCCCTGATGGCTGCACGGCTCCAGCGTGACATATGCAGTGGCACCCGTGGCATCGCCCGCTGCCTGCAGGGCCTCGATCTCGGCGTGATTGCCACCGGCTGGACGGGAAAAACCTTCACCGATCACGCGGCCCTCGCGCACCAGAACACAGCCGACATGGGGATTGGGCATGGTCGAATACTGTCCGCGCCGCGCCAGCTGCAGTGCACGAGCCATCATGCGAGTATCGAACCGGGTGTCCATGCGTGAGCGCAGGGTCAGTCCGCAGCCGGCTCCGCTTCCAGCCGCTCGATCTCGTCGCGGAATTCGGCGATATCCTGGAAACTGCGGTACACGGAGGCGAAGCGCACATAGGCCACCTGATCCAGCTTCTTGAGGGTTTCCATCACCAGTTCACCGATCACCAGCGATTTGACCTCGCGCTCTCCGGTGGCGCGCAGGACGTGCTTGATGTGATTGATGTCCGCCTCGACGTCCTCGACCGAGACGGGCCGCTTCTCCAGCGCACGCAACAGGCCGGCGCGCAGCTTGTCCTCGTCGAACGGCTCACGATTGCCGTTCTGCTTGATCACCCGCGGCATCACCAGCTCCGCGGTTTCATAAGTAGTGAAACGTTCGGCGCAGCTCAGGCACTCACGACGACGGCGCACCTGGTCGCCCTCGGCGACCAGTCGGGAGTCGATGACCTTGGTGTCCTCCGCGGCGCAGAACGGGCAGTGCATGGGCGGTTCTCGTCAAGCTAAGTGGCTGAACATTAACACATTTCCACCGGGTGCGGCGCGACTTATTTAGGCTGCGGGAGCTGGGTTTGGAGCGCTTCGATCGACCGGCTGGGTTGTGGGGATGTGCTGTGAAAGGCCGCAGGCTTTTCGGTCGTTTCGAGCTGTTACCGGGCCTGGCTCGAAGCAGCTGCGCCAACCGGGCGGCTGGGTTGTCTGGGTCTGCCGTGAACGGCCGCAAGCTTTCCTGTCGCTTCGGGCTGCTGCGCAACTCGACCAAAAATTGCTTCGCAATTTTTCGGGACTCGTACAGTGCTCGCAGAAAGCCCCCGAAGCGACAGGCAAGCTTAAGCCGCGGCCTGATTGTTCACAGCAGACCCAGACAACCCAGCCGCCCTCCGACGGTACGAAGTTCTAACGTCGGGACTAATGACTGAAAGAGGGCGATGCCGGGTGGGGTACCCGAAAAAATCAGGCCACGCTTAGCACTCTCAACCCATTTGGGGCTTTCTGCGAGGACTGTACGAGTCCGAATTTTTGCGCAGCAAAAATTGTCGAGTTCCGCAGCAGCCAAATGGGTTGACAGTGCTGTGGCCTTTTCGGGTACCCCACGCGGCATCGCCCGCTTGGCAAATAGCCCAAGGGTAAACTACCCGTAAACTGGAAACCGCTTGCAGATTTCCAGTACCTTCGCCTTGACCTCGGCGATCACTTTCTCGGACGTACCATTTTCCAGCGACTCCAGCACATCGCACATCCAGCCGGTCAGCTCCACGGTTTCCTTCTCGCCAAACCCGCGGGTCGTGATCGCCGGCGTACCAACTCGCAGCCCCGAGGTAATAAACGGCGAGCGCGGATCGTTGGGTACTGCATTTTTGTTGACGGTAATATTGGCCGCGCCGAGTGCCGCGTCCGCGTCCTTGCCGGTGTAGGGCTTGCCGATCAGGTCCACCAGCATCAGATGATTCTCGGTGCCGCCGGAGACGATCTTGATGCCGCGCTGGATGAACGCGGCGGCCATCGCTTTGGCGTTCTTCACCACCTGCTTCTGGTAAGTGACGAACTCGGGGCTCTGCGCCTCCTTGAAGCTCACAGCTTTGGCGGCGATGACGTGCATCAGGGGGCCGCCCTGCACACCGGGGAACACGGCGGAATTGAGTTTCTTCTCCACATCTTCGTTGGCCTTCGCGAGGATGAGACCGCCGCGCGGGCCGCGTAACGTCTTGTGGGTGGTGGAGGTGACCACGTCAGCGTGGGGCACCGGGTTCGGATAAACGCCCGCAGCGATCAGACCGGCGACATGCGCCATGTCCACCATCAGGTAGGCGCCGATCTTGTCGGCAATGGCGCGAAAGCGGGCCCAGTCCATGATCTGCGAGTACGCGGAAAAGCCGGCGACGATCATCTTCGGCTTGTGTTGCAGCGCCAGCGCTTCGACCTGTTCGTAGTCCACGAGGCCGGTGGCAGGGTTTAAACCGTACTGCACGGCGTTATACAACCGGCCCGAGAAGTTGGGTTTGGCGCCGTGAGTGAGGTGCCCGCCATCGGCCAAACTCATGCCGAGCACCGTATCACCGTGATTGCACAGTGCGAGAAAAACTGCCGCATTGGCCTGGGAGCCGGAGTGCGGCTGCACGTTCGCGTAGTCAGCGCCGAACAACGCTTTCACCCGCTCGATCGCCAGCGTCTCGGCCTTGTCCACATACTCGCAACCGCCGTAGTAACGCTTGCCGGGGTAACCCTCTGCGTACTTGTTGGTCAGCGCTGTGCCCTGCGCCTGCATTACGCGCGGGCTGGCGTAGTTTTCCGACGCGATCAGCTCGATGTGCTCTTCCTGCCGGCACTGCTCTTCGCCGATAGCGGCAAAAATCTCGTCGTCGAATCCTTCAATAGTCATATGCTGGTCAAACATGCGGGCCCCCTGGCTGACGGCTGGACGGTTGCAATCGGGTCTTTTCGGAAGCCGCGCATTCTACCCCAATCGCGCCGTGCGCATAAGGGCATTGTGGCGTGCGCGCGAGACTCAGGCGCAGGCTTTTCTGCTAGAATCCGCGCCTTGTAAATTCGAGCTGGGAAAGACCATGGCGCAATACGTTTACACCATGAATCGGGTCGGCAAAGTCGTGCCGCCGAAGAAAACTATCCTGCAGGACATCTCGCTCTCGTTCGTCCCCGGCGCCAAGATCGGCGTGCTGGGTTTGAATGGCTCGGGCAAATCCACGCTGCTGC
>CAYWWD010000075.1:0-18769 GCA_964461965.1 uncultured Halioglobus sp.
CTGCGCAACGAAGATACCGACCAGGTGCGCAGCACGCGCGAGTCAGAGCAGGCAATCCTGGATTCATTGCGCTGGCTGGGCCTTGAATGGGATGAAGGCCCCGACGTCGGCGGCGGCTGCGGGCCCTACCGGCAGAGCGAGAGATCGGCAATTTACGCGCAGTATGCAAACCAGCTTGTGGAGGCGGGCAAGGCCTTCCGCTGCTACCGCACCGAGCAGGAACTGAACGAGTTGCGCGAGGCGCGGCGCAGCGCCGGTAACAGCACCGCGCTCAAACCCTCCGACCTGCGCCTGGATGCGGCGGAAGTCGAGAGGCGGCGTAGCGCGGGCCAGCCCTGCGTGATCCGCATGATGGTCCCAGAGGAGCAGGGCAGTTGCGCCATCGAGGATCTGCTGCGCGGCACCGTGGAACTGGACTGGAGCATGGTGGACGCGCAGATTCTGCTGAAGTCGGACGGCCTGCCGACCTATCACCTCGCCAACGTGGTGGACGATCACCTGATGGGTATCACGCATGTGCTGCGCGGCGAGGAGTGGATCAATTCCGCGCCCAAGCACAAATTGCTGTACGAATATTTTGGCTGGGAGATGCCGGTGCTGTGCCACCTGCCGCTGCTGCGCAATCCTGATAAATCCAAGCTGAGCAAGCGCAGGAATCCCACCAGCATCCTGTACTACCAGCGCATGGGGTATCTGCCTGAAGCACTGCTCAATTACCTGGGCCGCATGGGCTGGTCCATGCCGGATGAGCGGGAAAAATTTTCGCTGCGCGACATGATCGCGCATTTTGACATTCGGCGCGTGTCCCTCGGCGGCCCGGTGTTCGACGTGGAAAAACTCAGCTGGCTCAACGGCCTGTGGATCCGCGAGGAACTGGATGACGCGCAGCTCGCGCAGCGTCTGGCCGACTGGGCCTTTAATCGCGACAACCTGCTCAAGGTTCTGCCGCACGCGCGCAAGCGCATGGAGACGCTGAGCGACTTCGCGCCGCTGGCCGCCTTCCTGGTGTCCGGTACACTGCCGCTGGATGAAGCCGATTTTGCGGGCGTTCCCGGTGAGCGTGCGGACATTGTCCGGGGCCTGCAGTTTGCATTGTGGCGACTGGAGGCGCAGCGACACTGGACGCGCGATGCGGTATGGAATGACATGAAGGCGCTGGCGGACGACTGCGGCGTCAAGGTCAAGGATTTCCTCGCGCCGTTGTTCATCGCCATTGCCGGCTCCAGCGCGTCCTTCTCCGTCGTGGATGCGATGGAACTCCTGGGCCCGGACATGAGCCGGGCGCGGATTCGCCACGCCATCGAGGTATTGGGCGGTGTGTCGAAAAAAGCGATGAAGCAACTGGAAAAAGATTACCAGGCGTTGAGTGGAGGTTAGGCATGGCGGGCAACCTGGCGACTTCTGTGCTGTCCACGCTGCTGCGCGCCGGCAATGGTATCGCGAGCCGGCCTGCGCCCATCAAGCCCAGGCAGGCGCTGCAGTTATACGATATCGAGAACTGTCCCTACTGCCGCCTGGTGCGCGAGACGCTGACCGAACTCGATCTCGATGCCGAGATCCACCCCTGTCCGAAATCCGGTGAGCGCTTCCGGCCCGCAGTGGCGGCGCGGGGCGGCAAGGCGCAATTCCCTTACCTCGTCGACCGCAATACGGGCACGGAACTGTATGAGTCGCTGGATATCATCGACTATCTGTACGCCACCTACGGCCAGTGCGAATTACCCCTGCGGTGGCGGGCGCAAAAACTGCAGACGCTGGGCTCCATGCTGGCGAGCGCGCCGCGACTCAGCCGCGGCATGCAGGCGAAACCGGGAAGGTTGCCCGGCTTACTGCTGGAGCTGTACAGCTTTGAATCCAGCCCTTACGCACGGCCGGTGCGCGAGCTGTTGTGCGAGATGGAAATTCCCTACCGGTTGCGCAACTGCGGCCGTACGCAACTGCAGGAATGGTTGCTGCCATCCGTGCGTGACTGGCTGAAAATCACACCGGAGAGCGCGCTGGACAACCGCCGGGTGCTGCAGCAGGCCGAGGGCCGGGTCTCCATTCCCTACCTCCACGATCCGAATACCGGCGCAGGCCTGTTCGAGTCCGCGGCTATCCTCGCCTACCTGCGCAGGACCTACGGCAGAGACTAAGGCCTCAGTGATGATGCCCGCCGGGGCCGTGGACGTGGCCGTGTGCCAGTTCTTCCGCCGACGCGGCGCGGGTTTCGATCACTTCTATGTCAAAGACCAGCGTCTGCCCCGCCAGCGGGTGGTTGGTGTCGACATCGGCGGTGTGCCGGCCGGCCTTGACGACCGTGACGGCGCGCATGCCGTCGGTGGTGCTGAGCTGCACCACGTCGCCGGCAGCGAGCTTGCCGCGGTACGCGAGGTGCTTGACCGGCACGCGTTGCACCCGGTCGGGCTGGCGCACACCGTAGGCATCCTCCGGACTCACCGTGGCGGTGAACGCATCGCCGCCGCTGCGACCCGCCATCGCCGATTCCAGTCCGGGAATGATGTTGTTGGCGCCGTGCAGGTACACGGCAGGCTGGCCGCCGCGTGACGTCTCCAGTTGTCCGCCCGATTCATCCCGCAGGGTGTAGTGAAATGTCACGACGGTTTCCGGTCCGATCTGCACGGTGTGTCTCCTCTGTTCGATGCAGCGCGAATAGTACGGTGTCGCGGCACGAGTGCCTAGCCACTGGCGCTGGCGAGTGCCATGCAATACCACGCAGGGTTCAACCCTGTGCACTCGGGGCGTTGCTGGTCGCGGGCCGATACGCCACTATGGCGGGCGGCAGGTTTACACACGATGAGGAGTGGGCATGGCCCAGCAGAACACGGCACCGGCGAATGACAGCCTGTACGAGGCTGTCAACCAGGATGTCAGCCAATTGATCGAGCATCTGCGCTGCAGTCGCGCGCCAGATGAAGTGCTCGCCGCCGCGACCTGCCACATCCAGCAGGCAATGGACGAACTCCGGCCCTGGTTGCAGGAGGGCGAGGGCTGGTCGACCATCTCCATCGCCGGTGACGCCCCCAGCATGTCCTGGCGCGAAGACGATCTGACCTCCGTGATGCCGTACAGCCCGGTCAGCGGCAAGCGCAACGCCATCGCACCACCGATTCGGCTGTGGAAAGTGAGCGATAACGAAGTGCGCGGGGAGGTGACGTTCTCGCCGACCTATGCCGGCCCGCCCGACTCCGTGCACGGCGGGATCATTGCCGCCGTGTTCGACGAGATTCTCGCCATGGCCAACGTGATATCCGGCAATGCCGGTTTTACCGGCACGCTCACCATCCGCTACCTCAACAAGACACCACTCAATACACCGATCGAGTTGTGGGGTATCAACGAGCAACAGCATGGGCGCAAGCAGTTGAGCCGCGGCGAGATGCGCGTCAACGGCAAGGTGACCGCGACGGCGGAGGGGCTCTTCATCATTCCGGCGAATCCGCTGCGCCCGCCGGCGTGAACAGGATGCGACCTGCCATGAACGGCGTTCGCACACGCGCGGCGTTGAACGTTCCCCCAGCATGAACGACTATCTACTGGTATTGAACGCCGGCTCCTCCAGCCTCAAGTTTGCGGTGGCCTGTCGCGCCGACAACAACAGCTGGCGGCTGGCAGCCCGCGGGCAGATTGAAAGCATTGGCACGGCACCGCGATTTTCGGCGCGGGATGCCAGCGGCGCCAGCCTGGCCTGCGAGTCGCTGGATGTACAGGTGCGCGATGTGCGAGCGGCGCTTGCAGTGCTGCTGCCGTGGCTTGGGAAGCAGTATGACGGCGCTGGCCTGCTTGGCGTCGGCCACCGCGTGGTGCACGGTGGCTCGCGGTTTCACGGGCCTCGGGTCGTGACATCGCAGGTATTCGATGATCTCCAAGCGCTGGTCCCGCTGGCGCCCTTGCATCAACCCGATAACCTGGCGGCCATCGAGGCCGTAGCCGAGTATTTCCCCGGTGTGCCGCAGGTGGCCTGCTTCGACACCAGTTTCCACCGCGATCAGCCCGCTGTCGCGGCGCTCGTGCCGCTCCCGGCGGGGATTCGCGATGCGGGCGTGCAGCGCTATGGGTTTCACGGCTTATCCTACGAGTACATTGCATCGACCCTGCCAGTGGTGGCACCGAAGATCGCTGGCGGTCGCGTGATCGTCGCGCATCTCGGCAATGGTGCGAGCCTGTGTGCCCTGCGCGATGGAAAGAGCGTCGACAGCACGTTCGGCTTCACTGCGCTTGGCGGACTGTGCATGGGCACCCGGCCAGGCTCCGTGGACCCCGGCGTGATCCTCTACCTGTTCCAGACTCTGGGAATGTCGGCGAAAGCGGTCGAATCCCTGTTGTACAGGCAGTCGGGCCTGCTGGCCATTTCCGGCGTCAGCAGCGACATGCGCGATCTGTTGGGCAGCGCAGCACCCGATTCCCGCCTGGCGGTGGATTACTTTATCTACCGTATCGCGCAGGAGATCGGTGCGCTCACCGCCGCGCTCGGCGGACTCGATGGTCTGGTGTTCACCGCTGGCATCGGCGAGAACGCCGTGGAAGTGCGCCAGCGCGTTTGCGATGCATCGGCCTGGCTCGGCGTCCTGCTCGATACGCAGGCCAATCAACGGCACGCAACGAGGATTTCCCGCCACGGCAGCCGCGTCTCGGCGTGGGTCATTCCCACCAACGAGGAATTGATGGTGGCGCGACACACCGGGCGGTTGCTGGGATTGACCTGAGCTTCCGCGCGATCCCGCTAGGGTGTGCGCAACGCCAATCCCGCCAGGATGGCCGTGCTGAATTCGTACACCAGCGCGCCGTAGGTATACGTGCCCACGGGCATATCGCCGGTCAGTGTCGAAAACAAGCGCGCCAGCGCGAGGCTGCCCACCATCAGGACCAGCGAAACCAGCGCGGGGCGATGGAATTCCTGTCGTAGTGCGCCGAGCAGGCAGAACACGCCGAAGCCCGTCTGCAGGCCACCGTACATGGCGCCGATTTCCGCGAAGGCGTCGCCGGTGTTCATGCCAAGGCCGGCGTAGCTGGTGGGGATGTCCGGCGAGCGAAGGCAGGCCAGTCCGTAGCCGATAAACAGGATGGCTGAAACCCAGAGAACGACTTTACCCAACATGGTTTTCTCCTTGTTTTTGCCCGGGCTGAATCCAGCTCGGGCAGCTTAGCACAGGTGATTGACATGCCCGGGCCGCAGTCACTAGAATGCGCTGCCTTTCGTTGATCCCAACCGTAAGTAACCAACGAATGCGGCCTGTTTTACGGGGCTATAGCTCAGCTGGGAGAGCGGTTGCATGGCATGCAACAGGTCAGCGGTTCGATCCCGCTTAGCTCCACCAACACCACGAAGGACTCACGAGCAATCGGAGTCCTTTTTTTATGCCTGCCCGGTTGCGGGTCGAATGCGTTACGGTTCGCGCCCCTGCGCGGTGCGCCATTTTGCGGGTGTGGTGCCGCTCCAGCGGTGGAAGGCGCGGACAAAGGTGCTGGTATCCGCGTAACCGGTTGCCGCCGCGACCTTGCCGAGCGTCAGCGCGGTGTGGCCGAGCAGTTGGCGAGCGAGATCCCAGCGCACATCGTCGAGCACCTGCTGGAACGTCGTGCCCTCGGACTTCAGCCGGCGGTGCAGGGTCCGTCGGTGCATGGCGAGTTGCTGGGCGACAAAGTCGCCCGAGCCCTCGCCGGTGAGCAAGAGCAGGCGCAGTGCCCGGTGCAGTCGTACCAGCAGGTCGGTCGCTGTCGCTGACTCTATCCGGCGCTCGAGTTCTCGACGGCGCTGCGGATCGGCACCCGGCACCGGTTGGTCGAGCAGACGCCGGGGCAGGTACAGGGCGCTGTGGTCGCTGTCGAACTGCACGCGGCACTGGAAACAGTCGCGGTAGGGCTGGGGATCGGTCGGCCGCGACCGCGCCAAAGTGACCTTGAGCAGGTTCGCTTGCTGTCCCAGCAGTTGGCGGGTGAGGCTCCAACCGCTTGCAAGTACCGTGTCATAGATGTGTTCGATGCCGTCGACCCGGGGTTGGTGTACCACGTAACCCAGCGCGGCCGATTCCTTGTTGTCGAGCAGAAACACCGCGCCGCCCTCACTGTTGAGGCGCTGGTACACCGCCAGTGTGCGCAGCGCGTCCCCGAGCGTGGCCGAGTGCCGCAGGAGCTCACCGACCAACCCCATGAGTTCGAGCGTCCACAGCTGACCTGCCAGCAGGCCGAAATCAGGGCGCTGCGCCGCCTGCGCCGAGGCCGTCAGCAGCCGCCCCGCGGCAGCGTAAGAGACCCGGTTGTCCGCATGATCCAGGGCGGATGCCGACAGGCCGGCGCGCGCAAGGATGGTCGCTGCATCCACGCCGAACTTGCCCAGCAATCCCGGCAGCAGGCACAGCCCACCCACGCGCTGGCTCCATTCCCTGTCTTCACTGGCGTCAACTGCCCACGCCGGCAATGCCGTCGCTACTGTCTGATGTAACATCCCCAACCCGCTTGTTTTGTAGCCGGCCTGCCCCGTGTGCCGTTCTGCGCGGTGCGCCTATGTGCAATGCAGTGGCCTGCGGCAGATTGTCCAGAATAGCACACGGCTTACCCGGTAAGCTCTGGGACAGTCAGCGGTACAGTGATGTGCGAAAGAATGGCCAGCAGCTGCGTGCAGCGGCTGGCTGGTTAGTCTTTCCCACAACCGTGCTGACTCATTCACGGCCAATCACCACGGAGACATCATGAAAATCACAAGAGTCAAATCGGTTGTGTGCGCAGCGGCGCTGCTCTGGAGCTGTTCGGGAATTTCGGCCCCCGCATGGGCGCTCGACAAAACGACGGCGGAAGAGGCGCGGCAGATTGCACTGGATGCCTATGTCTTCGGCTATTCACTGATTACCACTGACGTCACGCGCGTGCAGATGACCAACATCGACCACATCGAGGGATTGCGCGGCCCTGTGGGGCAGTTCATCAATGTCAAACGCTATCCGCCGGGCAATTTTCGCGGCGTGTCGGCCCCGAATGCCGATACATTGTATTCCGCCGCGTGGATAGACCTGTCCGAGCCGCAGGTATTCAGCCACCCCGATATGGGCGATCGCTACTTCCTCTTCCCGATGTACGACCTGTGGATGTCGATCGTGCAAAGCCCCGGTGCGCGCACCACCGGTGGCAACGCCGGCAATTTCCTGCTGACCGGCCCGGGCTGGAAGGGCGAGGTGCCCGAGGGTATGACTCACTACGCCTTCGCTTCGCGTTACATGCTGATCCTGGGCCGTACCTATGCCAACGGCACCGAAGCCGATTACGAAGCCGTCAATGCTTTACAGGCGCAGTACAAAATCACACCGCTGTCCGCCTGGGGCAAGCCGTTCACCCCGGCGGCGCCGGCAATCAATCCCAACCCCGGCATTTCGCTGACCGACAAACCGCAGTCCGTGATACTGGCGATGGGTACCGAGGGTTACTTCAACTGGATGAGCAAGGCGATGTGCGAGAACGCGCCGGCCTACGCGGCTGACGCGCCGATGCTTGCGAGAATGGCGAAGATTGGCTTCGCGCCGTGCAAGCCCTTCGAGCTCGCCAGGCTCGACCCGGCTGTGCAGGCCGCACTCAAGGATCTGCCGCAGACCGCGCTTGACCGTATTGGCGCCAATCAGAAGAGCCTGGGCCAGATGGTTGACGGCTGGCAGATCACCAAGGGCCTTGGCCAGTATGGTACCGACTACATGAAACGCGCGGTGGTCGCCGCGTTTGGCTGGCCGGCCAACCTGCAGGAAGACGCGGTCTATCCCTACACGCTGGTCGACAGCAAGGGCGAGACGCTGACAGGCGCCAACCGCTACACCCTGACGTTCGCCAAAGGCCAGACACCCCCGGTGAACGGCTTCTGGTCCATCACCATGTATATGATCGACGAGGGCTGGTGGTTCGTGCCGAACAAACTCAACAAATTCACGGTGAGCCCGCGCGACAACCTGAAAGCGAACCCCGACGGCTCGATCACGTTGTACTTCCAGACCGAGTCACCGGGTGCGGACAAGGAATCCAACTGGCTGCCGGCGCCAGAGGGCGAGTTCATTCCGATGCTGCGGATGTACTGGCCCAAGGATAATGCGCCTTCGATCCTGGACGGCAGTTGGACGCCGCCTCGGGTGGAGAAGTTGCAATAACCGTGCTATGAATGCGGTGTAGCAATCGTTTGTTACCAGGGGAATCTTCGGCGGCGACGGGCTCATCCCACGATGAACGCGTTGCTCCCCGTTGTACCCCTGCTCTAATCGCTGACATAACTTTGAAAACATCCTGAAAATAATCCTGGAGAACTCTATGAAACGATTTCCTGTTTTGGTTATAGCATCGCTGTTGGTCGCCGGTTGTTCGTCGCAGGCGCCGGCGCCGGAACAACAGGTGCAGGCGAACCTCGCGAAACCGGTAGACTGCTCCACTGCGGCGGCGGATATAAAAACCCTGACCAGCGAGAAAGCCCGCACCTCGCAGGAAATTGAAAATGGCGCCAGCTCGATCATTCCCATCGGTGCGGTTGCGCACATGTTCGGTGGCAGTGAAAAAGAAAGCTTCGAGATCGGGACGGGCGAATACAACAAGAAGCTCGATGCGAAAATTTCCGACATCAAAACGCAGTGCAATATGTAACTTTCCCGGGTGAATCGTCCTGCCGTTGGTGCCGATTACCGCACCAATGGCGCGACCATCACGACCCGACGCCACGGCCGCGGCGGTGAGTCGAAACTTCTATGACGGATTCAAGATATGAAAGTGCCTAGCAATCGTGTCGTCTGCCTCTTTGTGCTTGGCCTCGTGCCGTTCTCTGCGGTGCGAGCGGACAATACCGCTGAACTCGCCAAGCAACTCGCCAACCCGATTGCCGCGCTGATCAGCGCGCCGATCCAGGCGAATTACAACGAGAATTTCGGCCCGGGCGAAGACGGCAAGCAATGGCTCACCAATATCCAGCCGGTGATACCTGTGGGATTGAACGCCGACTGGAATCTCATTTCCCGCACGATCCTCCCCGTCATCGACCAGCAGGACATGCCCCTGCCGGGCATGAGTGAGTCCGGGATCGGCGATGTGACCCAGAGTTTCTTCTTCTCGCCCAAGGCGCCGACGTCCTCCGGCTGGATTTGGGGTGCCGGCCCGGTGTTATACCTGGACACTGCATCGGACAAATACCTCGGCGCCGAGAAGTGGGGCGCGGGGCCGACCGCCGTGGTGCTGAAACAGACCGGCCCCTGGACTTACGGCGCCCTCGTCAACCAGATCAACTCCTTCGCCGGCGACGGTAGCCGTGAAGACCTGAGCGCCGCCTACATGCAGCCCTTCCTGGCCTACATCACTCCCACGCACACCACGATCAGCCTCGATATGGAAAACACCTACAACTGGAAGGGGAACGAGTGGGCGGTGCCGGTCAACCTGCTCGTGGCGCAGATGCTGAAGGCCGGCAACCAGATTTTTCAGGTCGGGGTCGGCGCGCGCTACTGGGTGCAGTCGCCGGACGATGGCGCGGAAGGCTGGGGGCTGCGCCTGCAATTGACGTTCCTGTTCCCCAAAGGCAAATAGGCCGTATCAAAAAGCCGGCGCCTTATCCGTCGCGGAAGAGATCCGCAACCGCTTCCATCGCATCCCGGGTCGCGCCGGCGATGAGGCCGAGACCGGTGCAGTCGCCTATCGCCTTGACCTGAAAGCCTGCGCCACGCAACTCATCTGCCAGCCCCGTCGCAGCGGCGGGGTGACCCGCGAGAATAACCGAGTCTGCGGCGATGCGTCGCTCGGTGCCGTTGCTGGACTGGATGAGCACAGCCCCGGGTTCGATACGCAGAATATGCACACGCGTGTTGAGCGTGACCTTCAGCGCATCGAGACGGTCCATGTGTTCGGCGCGACGTTTCTTTCCTACCTCGGGTGCGACCTTGTTGCCGGGCTCCAGCACATGCACGCGGCGCCCGCGGTTCGCGATGAATTCTGCGAGCTCGATCGCGGCGAGGTCGCCCCCGATGACCACCACGCGCCGCCCCAACGGCATCCAGAGCCTGCTCGCTGAGCGTAAAAGCCCCGGCACCACGCAGCGCTGCAGCAGGGGTGGGAGCGTCTCCAGCGTGGCACGCATCTGCGCGCCCGTGTACACATGGGGTAAACCGCGTCCGGGAATGTCAGGTGTCTCTACGCGTGCACCGGTGGCCACGATGACGGCATCCGGCACCAGCTCGCGCACACGCGCCACTGTGGCATCCACCCCGAACTCCACCCTGATCGGCAGGCGCTGCATCTCGGCGCGCAAAAAATCCAGGAAATATTCGTTGTCGTGGTGCACGGTGGCGGCGAGCGTGAGCGATCCACCCAGGCGCCGCTGTTTCTCCAGCAGGGTGACGGTGTGGCCGCGCTCGGCGCACTGCCGCGCGGCTTCCATGCCGGCGGCGCCGCCGCCGACGACGACCACGTGGCGGGATTGCCGCGCGCGCTCCAGCCTGAACTCCGATTCACGACCGGAAAACGGGTTGAGCGCGCAGCGCAGGTCATCGTTTCCCTGCATCGAGTCGATACAGTTTTCGCAGGAGATGCAGCGGCGAATCTGCCCGTGGCGGCCACTCGCCACCTTGTTCGGGAACTCCGGGTCCGCCAACAGTGGCCGCGCCATCGCCACCAAATCGGCCTGGCCGTTGGCGATAATGGCTTCGGCGACGAAGGGATCGTGGATACGGCCCACCACCATGACCGGGACGTTCACGACGTTGCGGATGGATTCGGCGTTCGCCGCGTTCATGGCATCGCCGGCCTCGGAACGGCTCACCATCTGGGTGACCAGGGCATCGCTGATGCCGCCGCTCACGCGGAAGCAGGCCACGCCTGCGTCCACCAGCATCGGCGCGATGGCCTGCGTGTCGTCGAGGCTGCGGCCACCGGGAGTGCGTTCATAGCCGGACAGGCTCAGCGTGATGGGGAAATCGGCGCCGGCGCGCGAGCGGATCTGTTCCAGCACTTCCAGCAGGAAACGCGCGCGGGTTTCCAGCCGGAACGCGGAGTAGTCATCGGTGCGCTTGTTGCGCAGTGGCGACAGGAATGAGCCGAGGAGGTTGTAGCAGTGCGCCGCGTGCAATTCGACACCATCATACCCCGCTGCGCGGGCACGTCGCGCGGCCTCGCCGTACTGGATGGCGATGAGTGGCAGTTCCTCCACGCCCAGTTCACGGCTGTGCCAGCCCCACACGGGCGCGACGGCAACCGAGGGGCCGACTGGTTGCGCGCCGCCGAACATAGGCGCGACGCTCTCCGGGCCGGTGTGGCTGAGCTGCGGTTGCACCTTCGCGCCGTGCTGGTGGATCGCTTCTACCAAGGGGCGATGCAATTCGATGAATTTGTCATCACCCAGCGTCATCGAGCGATGCATATAGGGGTGGTCGGTCGCTACGGTCACCAGCTCCAGTGTGATCAGGCCGACACCGCCCCTGGCGCGCGTCTCGAAGTGGCTGATCAGGCGTGGACTCGGTGTCTGATCCGCGTTGCAGTACGCCGTGGTCATGGGTGACATCACCATGCGGTTCTTCAGCTGCATCGTGCCGATCTGGCAGGGAGAGAGTAGTTGTGGAAATTGCGTGGTCATGGGCTGTCGATGCTCTAAAAGGCCGGATTTGAGAACAGTGCTGCAATGTTGCTCGCGCAAGCCGTCCACGGTCTGCGTACCCAATTGACACACAAGGGCATTTGGATATTATGCGGCATGTTGTAGTTATTCCTCAGGGCAATGGTTTATCCCACTTTGCATGCTAAATCAATGCGTGTTCCCGACGAACCTGAGTGAAGGCTGCCCGCAGCCGGCAGCCGGATAACACTATTTCAGGGGCAGGCGCGTTGAAAGCGATCGTTCATATCGGTACCGAAAAAACGGGTACGACCTCCATCCAGAAATTCCTGTTCCAGAACCGGAAGAAACTTCGCAACGGCGGATTCCATTTTCTCCAGAGCGCAGGCAGTACCAATAATCGCGCCCTGCCGGCGTATTTTATTGCCGAGCATCTGTACGATGACTTCTATCGCGATGAAGGCATCCTCACACTGGAGGCAAAGACAGCGTTCAGGAAGCAGTTTTTAAAGAACTTTGAGCATGAAATCGGCAGCTTGCCCCGGACAGTTCGCACCGTTGTAATTTCTAGTGAGCACTTTCACTCGCGTATTCGCACCGCGAATCAGATGGAACAGGTACATCAATTCCTGACCACGTACTTCGACGACATCCGCATCATCTGTTATCTGCGTGATCAAGCAAGTACCTGCGCATCGTACTACTCGACCGCATTGAAATCGGGTAATCGCGCGACCTTCATGGAGTTCTACAAACGCTGCACACCCGAGAACTATTACTACAACTATAATCAAGTGCTGTCGAACTGGGCGAATTACTTCGGATCCGAGGCGCTGGACGTTTCGGTGTTTTCAAAAAAGTCATTTTTGAATAACAGTTTGCTGGATGATTTCACGGCAAAGCTGGCTCCGAAATTCGTGGGCGCATTGAACCGGGAAGTTGAAATCGAGAACGAGTCGATAACGTTCGTGGGCCAATCGCTGACGCGCGGACTGAACCTGGCGTTTCCGGTGCGGACGCTGAGCCCGGAACTTGCCAGGCTCAGGCAGAAGTGCATGGCGAGCATCTATCAAAAATACCGGGGCACCGGTCGCCAGCCCTCTCTGGCCATGCAGCAAAGAATTTATCGTGATTTCTCTACCTCGAATGAACGTGTGCGGCAAAAATATTTCCCCGAGATGGCGGTGCTCTTCGAGCCGCCGGTTGCCGAACCGGAGCCCGCGGGCGGGAATGAGGAAGATGTCATCCACGGGTTGAGTGCGCTGTTCAAGGAATTGAAACAGCATGGCAAGAATAGTGTTCAACCTGATGAGTTTGCCGCAATAGCCAGGAGTTTCTTGCGCGGGATCTCGGATTGGAGTGATACCGACACTACAGAGGGTCAGGCAACCATGCAGGGTGAAAAGGTCGTGCGAAATGCAACGGCAGGGCAGGGCGACAAAGCACAGCAGAGCGATAAAGCCCAGCAGGGTGAAAAGGGCGTGCGAAGTGAAAAGGCCGCGCAGGGCGAGAAAGTCGGCAGCGTCAAAGACACTTCGCCAGCTGTCATGCCGTCGCCTGTCGAGAACGATACCAAAAAACACAAGAAGGGCGGTAAAAACCGGGTCGTTACACCGGAGGAGTTTCTAACGCTGAAGGCAATTGCGGACACTATCGAGAACCAGAGCCTGAAGCTGGCCCGCGATCTTGCCACTCTCGTGCGGGGCATCGAAGTGTCGGCGGTTGATCTCGAAGTGAGGTCGGCCTCCCGGCAACGACGCAATCACCTGGCGGCGAAAACTCAGTTCGCTATCACGTATACACAGGTGCCGAACGCCCTCGATGCCGAAGGACGCCGGGAACAATCCAGAGTGTTTGCCGAATGGCTGAACTCATTCGCCGATTGCATAGAAGGCAGTACCATCAATGTGCTGGATGACGTCCAGTCGTTCCATCGCAAGAAAAATGAGGTCGTCCGCAAGACGGCAATGTCAGCCGGGTTTACCCTCATCCGCGTGGATTCGGAGGAAGCCGCCCACGCGATTGCAGCACGCTGTCCCAATCTCGACTTCGGCGGGACGGTATTTGTAACCCGGGTGCAGCAGGTCATGCCGTAGGCTCGTTTTCCCGATACCAAGAACACGGGAGTCGGCCTGTTCAGAGGCGAGTATTTTGAAAATCCCGATGTGGGACTGAAGGGGCAGAGATGGCATCGACGACCGGTAGCAAGATACGGTATGTGAAAGACCGCTGTGTGAATGCCTATTGGATGCTGAGGCACGGAAAAATCCGGCTCATCTTCAAAAGCATCTATATCGAACTGGCCCATCGGAAACACCTCATCGGCAACTGGCTGGCGGGCTCCCGACCGCTGGACGACAGCGAGGTTCCCGGTTCGGCCTTCAACGACAGGCGCAGGGTACTGCCGCCCAGCATCCGTCCCACCATCTCGCAGCCACCGCTGCCTCTTTCTCTGCGCACGGACAGTGCGGCACTGGTGGATGAACTCAAACGCCTGCGTGCCATCTACCACATCGACGATGGCGTCAAGCCATGAGGGAGGGGGTGACAGTTGCGATACTGACGGTGACCTACAACGCCGCACCCTTCCTGGAAAACTTCATGCGTTCACTGCAAGCGATCGCGCAAAGTGGCTTGAACGTCGAGACAGTGGTTATCGACAACGGCTCGTCTGATGGATCGATGGCGTGGCTGCGGAGCACCTATCCCAAGGTTCGGGTGCTGGAGAATGATGAGAACAATTACACGCGTGCGCTCAACCTGGGCATCGCCGCCACGGACAGCGACTATGTCGTGATCACCAACAATGACGCCACTGTACACAGTGACTGGTTGATCGGGTTGATCGAGGCGATCCAGCTCGATGAGCGCATAGGCGCGGTCCAGAGCAAGATCGTGTTCGCCGATACGCAGAAGATCAACAGCGCAGGTGTCGAAGAGATCGAACATTTTTATTTCCGGGATATCGGCTTCAATGATGATGACTCCGCGCGCTACGAGCGTGCTGCCGAACGGGAATACCTGACTGGCGGTTCAGTGATGTTCCGGCGCAAGTGCCTGGAGGAGGTGGGCGACTGGGACGAAGAGTTCATCATGTTCATGGAGGATGTCGATTACAGCACGCGCTGCCGCAAACTGGGATGGAAGCTCTGGTACGCACCCCGCAGTATCCTGTACCACAAGTACCACGGGAGTTCGTCGCAGGCGCTGTGCGAGTATTTTTGTACCCGGAATCGCTTTCTATTTGTCGCGAAGCACTTTCCACGGGAATTGCCCGCGTGTATCCCCACGTCGCACTTCTATAAGAAGGGTGAGTACGATCTCCTGTATCGTACGTTATTGCACAGCGTGCGCGCCCTCTGCCAGAGCCATGATGTGGACGTTGTGCAACCGGTACTGGAGGCGCTGGGTGCCGCCCTGCCACGGTTCATCGGCGAGATCAGCGCCTGTAATTTTTTCTCACACCTGGAAATCCTGCTCGGCTTACGCCGTATCCGGGTGGGAATCTATGACCATGCCGGACATTTCGCGGGCGGTGGACAGCGGTATGTCGCCGAGATGGCCGCCATCATGCAGGAGCGGTACGACCTCACCTATATTTTCAACAACGATGTACGGTTGAGTGATTACAAGGACTGGTTTGACCTCGATCTCACGCGCAATCACATGAAAATCATCCGTATCCCGTTTTTCGAACAGCGCAAGCGATACACTGCCGATGAGGGCATGGTGTTGGGTGAGATCAGCAATCCGTTCGACATCATCAGCCGCGATACGCTGAATTACGATATTTTCGTCAACGCAAACATGCTGGGGAAGGTCAACCCATTGTCGCTGGTCTCGATTTTTGTCTGTCACTTTCCCGATCAGGAAAAATCGCGTTTCTTCCAGGTCGACAAATACGATCACCTGATTATCAATGGCGACTATACCGGGGAGTGGGTGGCCAGGCGTTGGCAACTCACGCCCACCGATAAACTCAATCCGCCGGTCAATATGTACAATGCGCAGAGCCGGTCGGACTGCAAGGAGAGCCTCATCCTGTCGGTCTCGCGCTTCGAGGTCAGCGGCAGTAAAAAACAACTTGAACTCATACAGGCATTCACCGAACTGTGCCGACAGCAACCGGAACACACGCGGGGATGGCGGCTGGTCCTGCTCGGCGGCAGTACACCGGGGAATGACTACCTGCGGGCGGTCGAGGAGGCTGCGGCGACATCCGGTTGCGCCATAGAAGTCTGCGCCAATGCCGCAGTTGCCGAGATCAGGGACTACTATCGTCGCGCCGCTGTGTTCTGGCATGCGTGCGGGCTGAACGAGACCAGGCCCGAGCGCGTGGAGCATTTCGGAATGACAACGGTGGAGTCCATGCAAAACTATTGCGTGCCGATCGTCATCGATGGCGGTGGGCAGCGGGAAATCGTTGAACACGGTACATCGGGATTCCGCTTCTCCAGCCTCGATGAACTCAAGACACATACGCTGACCCTGCTGCGCAACCCTCCGCAACGCCGGCAGATGGCCGAGCAGGCCTATGCAAGAAGCCACCTGTTCAGCCTCCCGGTCTTCAGGGACAAACTGGAGCGCCTGCTGGACGGGATAGAACTCGAACTGCTGGGCCGCGACCGGCTGCCAGGTGGTGGTGTGTGACAATCAGGGCTGCCGCGCGAGTCGACATCGATTGAAACTGATCCTGAATGCCGAAGCACTGCGACCGCCGATCACGGGTGTCGGCAACTACACGTTTCACCTGCTGGAGCAATTCATATCACTCGCCGGAATCGACGAGGTGCAGTGTTTCACCGGCACCGGGTGGCAATCGGGCGATGCGCAACTCGCTGCCACCCTCGCATGCAAGACCCGGGATAGCAGTCATGCGGCGGGAATACAGGCGCGAGCGGTACAGCGGGCACGGGAATTGGTCGGTCACATCCCTGGTGCGAAGCCGCTGTATGCCCGCGTGATGGACAACCGGTTCGCGGCATTTGCCAATCGGTCGCCGGGGGCGGTCTACCACGAAACCAACTACGTACTGAAGCCGTTCGCGGGGCCATGCGTGACCACCGTCCACGATCTCTCACACCTGCGTTTTCCCCAGTATCACTCGCGGCACGTCGTCGACTGGCTGGATCGTTACCTGCCGGCGTCACTGGCGCGGGCCGACCGGATTATTACGGTGTCGAATCTGGTACGCCGCGAGTTGCTGGAGTACTACGATCTGCCCGAGCACAAGGTGAGCACCGTGTATGAAGGTGTCGAGCCCTGCTATCGGCCGCGCACGGAGGGCGAAACGCTCGCGGTGCTCTCGGAGCTGAACCTGCGGCACAAGCGGTATGTACTGCTCGTGGCCACGCTGGAACCCCGCAAGGGAATCGATGTGCTGCTCGATGCCTGGTGCCTGCTGCCTGAGGCGCTGCGGCTGCACTTTCCGCTGATACTGGCCGGATCATCGGGGTGGCGCAATGCGGCGTTGCGCGAACGGATTGCTCAACTGAGTGCGCAGGGTACGGTGCGCCACCTGGGTTATGTCCGCGCAGACGTGTTACCGGCGCTCATGTCGGGCGCCGCGGTGTTCGCTTATCCCTCCGTCTATGAAGGCTTTGGGCTGCCCGTCCTGGATGCCATGAGCAGCGCGGTGCCGGTTGTCTGTCGCGCGGGCACCTCCATGGCAGAATTTTCAGACGGCGCCTGCGTGCTCTGCGAAACGGGCGAACCCGGGGAGCTGGCGCAACAGCTGGAAACACTGCTGCAGGATCCAGCGTTGCGCGATACCTGGGGCGAGCGCGGCCGTGCGCAGGCCGCCCGGTTCACGTGGGCGCGTTGTGCCCGGGAAACGGCTGCGATCTATCAACAACTCCAGTGACTGCTCAGGGCGCGCCAGACTCCAGCATCCACGCCAGCGTCTGTTCCAGCGGTGGGTGCGTGACCTTGCCGATGCAGGCTTCCAACCTGGCGGGGTCGCCGCACAGCCGATGCACCTCATTGGCGCGCACGAAGTCGGGATTGACCTGGATCCGCGGGCGGTGGCCAGTAAGTTTGACGAGCGTGTCGATCACCTGGGTGAGCGAGTAGCCCCGGCCGCTGCAGAGGTTGTACACCGCCCCATCGGCACCGTGTTGCAGGAGTTCGAGATAGGCGCAGCAGACGGTGCGCACATCGTTGAATTCACGTTCGACGTCCAGGTTACCCAGTTCCACGACTGCGCTGCGCCGGCTGAATTGCCGCACCAGTTTCGGGATCACGAAGCGCTCATCGTGACCCCGGCCGGTGTAGTTGAACGGGCGTACGATGACAATCGGCAGGCGATCGATATACCACGCCGCCATGTGCTCCATCGCAAGCTTGCTCATGGCGTAGTGATTGGCCGGAGCAGGCGGGCAGGTTTCATCGACAGGTGATGTGGCGGCGTTGCCGTACACATTCGCGCTGCTGGCGAGCACGACCTTGGTCGGTCGCCGTGGCAGTTTCTCCAGTGCCCGCAACAGGTTCTGCGTGCCAATTACGTTCACACGGTAGAGCGCCAGTTCGTCGCTGTGTGTCACCGCGCTGATGGCGGCCAGGTGTATGACAAACGCAAACTCCCGACCGGACACTTCCTGCGCGATGGCCTCTGCGTCCAGCAGATCGGCCTGCAGTGGCAGGATGTTAAAGCCGCGCTGTACCGCCGTGGCGGCCAGGTGGCGCCCGGTAAAGCCGTCGGCGCCCGTCAGGAGGACGGTGCCGCCCATGTCAGTAGGAGCAGCCCTGTGCGTTGCGACGCAGGTCGGCCGTCACCATCATGTCGCACAATGCTTCGAGGTTCACGGTCGGGGACCAGTCGAGCTGCGCCCTGGCCTTGCGCGCATCGCCGACTAACAGGTCGACTTCCGCGGGCCGGTAGAACCGCGGATTCACAGCCACCACCCTGCGACCGGTCGCGGTGTCGATTGCGGACTCGTGTTCGCCGGTGCCGGACCATGCCAGGCGGATATCGGCTGCCGCGAACGACATGTTGACGAAATCCCGGATGGTCTGTGTCCGCCCGGTGGCCAGCACGAAGGTATCCGGTTCACCGGCCCGCAGCATGCGGTGCATGCCGCGCACGTAGTCGGGGGCATACCCCCAGTCGCGCTGCGCATCCAGGTTGCCGAGCTCCAGGGTGTCCAGCAGCCCGAGTTTTATCCGCGCCACGGAATCGCTGATCTTGCGCGTGACGAACTCCCGGCCCCGCAGCGG
>CAYWWD010000076.1:0-18302 GCA_964461965.1 uncultured Halioglobus sp.
TCAACAAGACCGACTCTGCGGTGCGCATCACCCACATGCCGACCGGCACCGTGGTGCAGTGCCAGACCGAGCGCTCGCAGCACCAGAACCGCGACAATGCCATGAAGATGCTGCGTGCCAAACTCTACGAACTGGAAGTACTGAAACGCAACGCGGAAAAACAGGCGATGGAGGAGAGCAAGGCGGATATCGGCTGGGGCAGCCAGATCCGCTCCTATGTGCTGGACGATTCGCGGGTGAAAGATCTGCGCACCGGCGTGGAGACCAGCAATACCCAGGCGGTGCTCGATGGCGACATCGACCGATTCATCGAGGCATCGCTGAAGAGCGGACTGTGAGAGACAGTAAATGAGTGAACAGGAACAGCAGGACGAAGACCGGCAGGCCGGGACGCAGCAGGGAGCGGCCGCTGTGGAGGACGACAACAAGCTCGTGGCAGAGCGCCGCGGCAAGCTGGCGGTCCTGCGCGAAGCCGGCAATGCCTTCCCCAACGATTTCCGGCGCACCGCCGAAGCCCGTGACCTGCAGCGTGAGTTTGGCGCCTGTTCCAAGGAGGAGCTGGAGCAGGCGGATCGCCAGTTCGCGGTGGCCGGCCGCCTGGTCCGCAACCGCGGCGCGTTCCTGCTGTTGCAGGATGGATCGGACCAGATTCAGCTCTATGTCAACCGACAGGTGCTGGGCGACGCCGTGCTCGCGCAGATCAAGGGCTGGGACCTCGGGGATATCGTGGCCGCCAGTGGTCCACTGCACAAATCCGGCAAGGGCGATCTCTACATCAATATGAGCGAAGCGCGGCTATTGACCAAGGCGCTGCGCCCGCTGCCTGACAAATACCACGGCCTGGCGGACCAGGAGTTGCGCTACCGCCAGCGCTACGTCGACCTGATCGTCAATCCCGAGTCGCGCGAGGTGTTCCGCACGCGATCGCGCATCATTGAATTTATCCGCGCCTACCTGTCCTCTCGCGGATTCATGGAGGTCGAGACGCCCATGATGCAGCCGATCCCCGGCGGTGCGGCGGCGCGACCGTTCGTCACGCACCACAACGCGCTGGATCTCGACATGTACCTGCGCATTGCGCCGGAACTCTATCTCAAGCGCTTGGTGGTGGGCGGCTTTGAGCGCGTCTTCGAGATCAACCGCAGCTTTCGCAACGAGGGGCTCTCCACGCGACACAATCCCGAGTTCACCATGCTGGAGTACTACTGGGCGTATGCCGATTACGAGGACGCCATGAACCTCACGGAAGAGATGCTGCGCGAGCTCCTGCAGTCGGTGCTGGGGAGCACCGATCTCCACTATCAGGGCAGGATTTACGATTTTGCCAGGCCTTTCGAACGGCTCACGGTGTTTGATGCCATCCTGCGCCATAACCCGGGTATCGACGCAGCGCAGCTTGCGGATGTGGACTCAGCGCGCCAGATCGCGCGAGGGCTGGGGATTGAAGTGAAGGACAGCTGGGGCCTGGGGAAGGTCCAGATCGAAATTTTCGAGAAGACAGCGGAGCATTTGCTGGATCAGCCGACATTCATCACGGGGTATCCCACCGAAGTGTCTCCGCTCGCGCGCCGCAATGACAGCGATCCGTTCCTCACCGATCGCTTCGAATTTTTTGTCGGCGGGCGTGAACTGGCCAACGGCTTCTCGGAACTGAACGATCCAGAAGACCAGGCCGCACGCTTCCTGGAACAGGTTGCGCAGAAGGAGACCGGGGACGAGGAGGCGATGCACTACGATCACGACTATATTCGCGCCCTCGAATATGGATTGCCGCCAACGGCCGGCGAGGGCATCGGCATCGATCGACTGGTCATGTTGTTGACCGATTCCACCTCCATTCGCGATGTGCTGTTGTTTCCGCACATGCGGCCCGAGTAGGTCGCGATGCAGCGGTGCTGCCTGCACCTGCGTGCATGGTCGAAGTGCCAGCGAAGAGTGAATACGCTACACTGGCCAGGTCCGGGATGGCCCAGGGAGGCTGACGTGTCCAGGTTCCGTTCATTGGTGTTCGCCCTTGCCGCGCCACTACTGGCGGCCTGCGCGAGCGCGCCGGTGCCGACGCAGCCGACGCCCGTGCCCGAGGCCAAACCTAAACCCGTTCCCGAATTGACGCTCAACCTGCCCGCCCCGCAAGCCGCCAACGCCTGCGACTGCAACAGGCCTGCGAGTGCGGTGGATTCTACGTTCCTGGACAAGGGCATCGCCGCGCTCAACGCGGGCGACCTCAAGGAAGCGGTGAACTATTTCAGGCGATACCAGCGGCTGGAATCGTCTCCCGGCGTGGACTGGGAGGCGGGGATCGCGATTGCCTACGTCAAGATGCTGCCGCAGGGTCCGTACTACAACTGGCGGGCATCCCGCGATGACTACCTGCAGTTGATGCGCGAGCCACCTAGGAAAAAACAACTGCACCCGCAGGTCATGCTGATGCGTGACAACCTCGCCATACTGGTCGATTTACACACTCAGATCGACGACCTGCAGCGCGAAACTGCCACACTGACCGAGACACTGGAAAAACGCGAGGAAGCCCTCAGGCGGCTGCGCGAGCTAACGCTGGGTCAGTAGGCAGCAGCACGGTAAAGGTAGAACCCCGGCCGCTTTCACTTTGCACGTCGATGCTGCCTCCCATCAGGGCGCAGAAATCCCGGCAGATGGCCAGTCCCAGCCCGGTGCCCCCGTAGGTTGCGCTGGTCGACACATCGGCCTGCACGAAGGCATCAAAAACCCGCGCGCTCTGTTCCGCAGTCATCCCGATCCCGGTGTCGCGAACGTCGAATTTCACCCAGCCGGGGCGATCGGGCAACTCCTTCGCATGCACACTGATGAAGCCCGACTGAGTGAATTTGTTCGCGTTGCTCAGCAGGTTGGTGAAGATCTGCCGGAACTTCGCCGTATCGTTGAAGAATTCCGGTAAGTGCTTCATCTCCCCGACGTGCAATTCATTGCCTGTCTGGCGCAGCAACGGGGTTAGCACGTCGCAGGCTTGGCCCAATATTTCCGCGGGATCAAACGTCTCGCAGTGCAGCGACATTTTCCCGGTTTCGATTTTCGAAAGGTCGAGGATATCGTCGATCAGCGTGAGCAGTTGCCGCCCCGAGTTGAATATTGTGCCGAGATCCTGGCGGAACTGCGGGCGATCGATCTCCCCTTTATCACCCAACTCATCGTGCAGCATTTCGCTATAGCCGATGATGGCGTTCAGCGGCGTGCGCAACTCATGGCTCACATTCGCCAGGAACTTGCTTTTCGCGGCGTTGGCTTCGTCGGCAGCGTCCCTGGCCTTGCGCACATCGTAGATGGCATTGCGCAGTTTGTCCGACATGTCGTTGAACGCAGCGGCGAGGTCGCCAAGTTCGCCGGTATCATCGATGTCCTCGATCCGGTAGTTCAGGTCGCCGCTGCCAATACGTTCCGTGCCTTTTTTCAGCCGCTTGAGGGAGGAGTTGGTGTAGCGCACCAGGAAATAGCCAAGGGTTGCCGTAAGGAAAATGGAGGCGAAGAACGCGATCACCGTGATGCGGTCGGTCAGCGCGATGGTGCGGTCGATGATATTGGCGCGTTGCGCCGCGACGAAGGCCTGTCGTTGTTCCAGTTCCTGTAATCGCTGGCTGACCTCGAGGAAGGCCAGCGGATCGTTCATGTCCATGTCGACTGCGGCGTCGTTGTAACCTCGGTAGAACGCTAACCAGCGCTCGAGCAGGTGGCTGCTGCTCGCCCAGAGCTGTTCGTAATTGAGTTCAGTGACCCCGTGGCTCAATTGTCCCAGTTTCCGGATCTTGCCGTTGATCGTCGCGATGGCTGCCTCGGCCTGCGCCAGTTCCGCGTTCTCGAGCCTGTCCTCGGTGGTTTCGCGCAGGGTGGCCAGTATCAGGATCTGCTGTCTCTGGTCTTCCAGCAGTTGTTCCACCTCGGTGGACAACTGCGCGGCAGAGACCGAGTCGCGGTAGGCGACCATGCTCTGGTTCCGCGCGTAGCTGCCCCAGAAGTGCGTACCTACGTTGACTGCGAACAGCAACAGGATGGTGACGAGCGAGAGCGTAAGCTGGCGACGTAAACTCATGCGCGGGTGAGCTTCTTGATCTTGATTAACAGGGCAGGAAAATCCACCGGTTTGGTGGCGTAGTCATCGCAGCCCGCGGCGAGTGCGTATTGCCGGTAGGCCTCCGTGGCATGCGCGGTGAGGGCGACAATGGGAATGTGGCGTATGTTCTCGTCTTCCTTGGCGCGACGGCTGGCGGCCCAGCCGTCCAGGATCGGCAGGTTCATATCCATCAGGACGATACCGGGCTGCTTTTCCCGCATGATATCCAGCGCCTGCTGGCCGTTGGCGGCGGTGATGACTTCCAGTCCGGCGCGTTTTAGCCGCCGCAGCAGCATGTCGCGATTGAGATCGTTATCTTCCACCAGCAGTACGAGAGGGTCTCCGTTCACGCGCGCTCTCCGGTCACCTGGTGGACGACGATGGTCTCATCGATGCCCCGAACGTTGAGTTCCCGGCTGCGCCCCAGCGTGAAATCGCCCTTGAGTGCGCGCAGTGTGCTGTCGGAGATCAGGATCTCGTCGCCGCGGGTGATGTCCTCGATCCGCGACGTCACGTTCATCGGGTGGCCCACGAAGCCGTACTTGCTGCGTCGCTCGGAGCCGATATTGCCGGCGATGACATCGCCGGTATTGATGGCGATTCCGGTGTGGAGTGTCGGAAACCCCTCTGCGGTATTGCGGGCGTTGATGTCGCGCATGGCGGTCTGCATGGCCAGGGCGCACCTGACTGCGCGATCGGCGTCGTCGTCCCGGCGTTGCGGCGCGCCGAACACGGCGAGTATCGCATCGCCGATGAATTCGTCGATGGTGCCGTGGTGGGCCATGATGATATCCGTCATGGTGCCAAGATAGCGGTTCAACAGCGTGACAACCTGGGCCGGCGCCAGGTTTTCGCTGAGCGTGGTGAAGCCGCGTATGTCAGACATCATGATGCTGACGCGGCGCAGGTCGCCGCCGAGTTCGAGGCCTTCCGGGCGTTCCAGGATATCGGTGACGATTTCGTCCGAGAGATAGCGCCCGAACGTTGCCCGGATGAACTTCTCGTTGCGCTCCAGCTGTTGCCGGTACAGCTCCTCCCGGTCGTGCCAGCGCTTGCGCTCTATGCCGGCCTTGATCCGGGCCTGCAGCAGGACGGGGTTGAAGGGCTTGAACAGGTAGTCGTCGGCACCGGCTTCGATACATTCGATAATGCCGTCCATGTCCTGGTTGCCCGAGATCACGATGACCGGTGTCGCGCGCCAGTCGGGGTGTTCCTTGATGCTGCGCAGCACCTCGCGGCCGTCCATTCCAGGCATCAGCAGGTCCAGCAGCACGACATCCACATCGCTCTGCGCCAGCACCCTGAGCGCTTCCTCGCCGCTGGCGGCGGTGACGACGATGTGCCCGCTGCGCGACAAGTTCCTGGCGACCAGTTCGCGGTTCTCCTGCTGGTCGTCCACGGCCAGGATAAATCCCGGTTCCGACCGGATGCCGCGGTGCTCTGCGCCGGGCGGCCCGGCGCCGTCGTGTGCGGCGTTCATCATCGCCAGCAGCGAGGTGAGCGTGGCTTCGATCGCCGGTTGGGTTGAGCCGATATCTTCGCGCAGCATTTCCGCGTAGCCGCGCAGCGCGGTCAGGATGTTCATCACATCGTGCGTATTTGCCGCAGTACCCGAACTCGCGGCCAACGCGTCCAGGCGGTCGGCGGCAGCAAACAGGTGGTTGAAATCGTCTGCGGTCTCCTCACTCAACGCATCGACAAGGCCGGACACCGCGCGTCGCAGTAGCGCCGTCTCGCGCAACAATGGGTCGATCCATGCCGGAGTGTTGTGGTGAGCGTCGCTGGTCATGTTCTATCGCGTGGGCAGGCGCCGTGCGCGCGAGGCGCGTTGTTCAGTGATTGGATGAGGCTTGAGTGTATCAATATACCGGTGGACGTACACGGCGCCGCCTCTTCCATTTTTTGGTGTAACTGGAGTATAACGAGCGGCAGGAAGACGTGGAAATGCCACTCGTCGCAACAACAGGGCGCGACGATCCGGCATTGTAGCCAACGGTGCGCATCTGCAGGACTTTGCGGTAGTATGATCGCAGTGGCTTTCGGGGCAGGGCGTCAAAGGGAGCGGGTGTTCAGATGTTGCAGCAGGTAGAAATATTTCGGGGGTTGTCGCAGATCGAACTGGACGCGTTGATGGCCAGCAGCACCAGCCGCTCGTTTCCGAAGAACACCGTGGTTATCCACGAGAACGATCCGGCCGATTCGCTCTTCGTCATCGAAAGCGGCAAGGTGAAGGTCTACTGCAGCGACAAGAACGGCAAGGAATTCATCATGAACACCCAGGGCGCCGGGGACTACTTCGGCGAACTGGCATTGCTCGATGATTCCACCCGATCCGCTTCGGTGCGCACGGTCGAAAAGTCCAGTTTCTGCATCATCTACAAGGAAGACTTCAACCGGGTGCTGGACCAGCATCCCAACATCGGCCGCCAGCTGGTGCGCAATCTGGCGCAGCGCGTGCGCAAATTGACCGCCGATGTGAAGAGCCTGGCGTTGCAGGATGTTTACGGCCGCGTGGCCAACGTGTTGATGGACTTGTCCGAGGAGCGCGGCGACGGCACGCTGTATATCCCGGAGAAGCTGACACAGCAGGATATCGCTGATCGGGTAGGGGCTTCGCGCGAGATGGTGGCGCGCATCCTGAAGGATCTCACGATCGGCGAATACATTCGCTTCGAGGGGCGGCACATCATCATCAGCACTCGACTGCCGGCCAAGTATTAAAGTCGTTCCCAGGGCGCGTTCGTACGTTTCGCCCTTAGTCCGGTGACGTCGCCGCTCGGTTGAAAAGCGTACGCCCTCGTCGGCGACACCTCCGGACGAAGGACGAAGCTCAGCACGGTCTATTCTACTTTTTTGACTATCAATCCCAACCGGCCACTGGCCAGCCTGGCTTCCACTTCATCGCCAATAGCGACCCTGTTTGCGTCCCTGAGTACCTCACCGATGCTGCTCGTTACGATGGCGTAGCCGCGACCCAGAATACCCAGCGGGCTCAGTGAGTCCAGCATCTGCGCCAGATGCGCAAGGCTTTGGCTGCGACGCTGTAACTGTTGTCGCATGGTGGTTTCCAGCGCGTGGCCCCGCTGTTCAAGGTCGCGCCGCAGTTGGCGTATTTGGGGCAGTGGCGAACAGGCCAGCAGGCGATTGTCCAGCAGCGCAAGCCGGTTCTGCTGCCGTAGCAGGTAGTTGCGCTGGGCGCTCAGCAGGCGCTGCTCCAGGTCGTCCAGGCGCTGCGCCTGTTCGCGCAACTGCGTGCCGGGGTGTTTCAGCCGCTGCTTCAGGTGGGCGAGCCTGAGGCCGGCATCCGCGAGCTTGCGCCGGATGAGGCGCAGCAGGTCCCGTTCGACAGACACAAGATTTTCCTGCCATACGCGCTGGTCGGGACTGAGCAGTTCCGCCGCCGCGGAGGGCGTGGGCGCGCGAACGTCGGCCACCAGGTCGGCAATGCTGAAATCCACTTCGTGGCCGACCGCGCTGACCACCGGCAGCTCGCTCTCGGCGATGGCGCGCGCCACGACTTCCTCGTTGAAAGCCCACAGGTCTTCCAGCGAGCCGCCCCCGCGACCTACGATCAATGCATCCAGTTCCACCTTGCCTTGGCGCTGCCAGCGATTGGCGCGTTCGATGGCGCTGGCGATCTGGATCGCCGCGCCTTCGCCCTGTACCGCGACCGGGAGTACACAGACCTCGATGCCAGGGCAGCGCCGCCGCAGGACAGTGAGGATGTCGTGAATGGCCGCGCCGGTGGGAGAGGTGATCACGCCCAGGCGGGTGACCGTCTGCGGCAGGGCACGCTTGCGTTCGGGAGCAAACAGGCCTTCGGCGAGCAGCCGGGACTTGAGCTTTTCAAAGGCGACCTGCAGGGCGCCGGCGCCCGCGTGTTCGAGGTGCTCTGCGATCAACTGAAACTCACCGCGTCCCTCGTACAGCGAGACCCGGCAGCGCAGGCGGATGGCGTCACCGTTATCCGGGGTGAATTTCACGCGCTGGTTGCGATTGGCAAACATTGCGCAGCGCACCTGGGCCTTGCCATCTTTCAGGGTGAAGTACCAGTGCCCGGAAGAGGGAGCGGCGAAGTTGCTGATCTCGCCCTCCACCCAGAGAAAGTCGAAATGGCTTTCCAGCAGGGATTTCGCCTGCCGGTTCAACTGGCTGACGGTCAGTACGACCGGGGAAGGGTCTACCGCTGTGGTAGTGCTCAAGGCCTGGTGTCGTCCGCTTTCGTGAATTGCGTTGGGTCGGCAGTGTACTGTATCGCGCCCCACCACGCATGCGAGCGCGCGTTGCCGCTGCGGCAATTGTGCCCGCTGGCGCTTGGATTTATACTTGCGCGCTTCTTTTATGACCGCCAGCTGGAGAATCACCCCTATGCTGCGAATCGCCCAGGAAGCCCTTACCTTCGACGACGTTCTCCTGACGCCTGGGTATTCCGAGGTGGTGGCCAGCGACGTTTCCCTGCGCACGCGGCTGACCCGCCATATCGACCTGAACCTCCCGCTGGTCTCCGCCGCCATGGATACCGTCACCGAGTTTCGCCTGGCAATTGCCATGGCGCAGGAAGGCGGCATCGGCATCATCCACAAGAATATGTCGATCGCCGAACAGGCCGAGCAGGTGCGCAAGGTCAAGAAGTTCGAGAGCGGCGTGGTCAAGGATCCGATCACCATCCAGCAGAATGCGACGATTGCCGAGTTGATCGAACTCACCACCGCCCACGGTATTTCCGGCGTGCCAGTGCTCAACGGCAAGGATCTGGTCGGCATCGTCACGCGGCGCGACGTGCGGTTTGAATCCAACCCGCAGAAGCTGGTCTCCGCCATCATGACGCCGCGCGACAAGCTGGTGACGGTGAAAGAGGGTGCGGAACTGGCCCAGGTACAGGAACTGTTGCACCGCCACCGCATCGAGAAAATCCTGGTGGTGAACGACGCCTTCGACCTGCGCGGCATGGTCACGGTGAAGGATTTCGACAAGGCTGAGAGCTTCCCCCTCGCCTGCAAGGACGCTTACGGGCAGTTGCGGGTGGGTGCCTCGATCGGCACCAGCGCGGATACCGATGACCGAGTCGAGGCACTGATTGCCGCAGGAGTCGATGTGCTGGTGGTGGATACCGCGCACGGGCACTCCCGCAACGTGCTCGACCGCGTCAGGCTGGTCAAACGCAAGTATCCCTCGGTGCAGGTAATCGGCGGCAATATTGCCACCGCTGCCGCCGCAGTAGCCCTCGCCGAGGCCGGTGCGGACGGCGTCAAAGTGGGCATCGGCCCCGGGTCTATCTGCACCACGCGCATCGTCACCGGTACCGGCGTGCCGCAGATCACCGCAATCGCGAATGTGGCCGAAGCCCTGCGCGGCACCGATATCCCATTGATCGCTGACGGTGGCATCCGCTTCTCCGGTGACATCGCCAAGGCGATCGTGGCCGGCGCGCACTCGGTGATGATCGGCGGCATGTTCGCCGGCACGGAAGAGGCGCCGGGCGAGGTCGAGTTGTACCAGGGCAGGACGTACAAGGCGTACCGGGGCATGGGTTCACTCTCCGCCATGGCGCAGTCGCAGGGCTCCTCCGATCGCTATTTCCAGGACGCCAGTCGGGGGCTGGAGAAGCTGGTACCCGAAGGCATCGAGGGCCGCGTACCGTACAAGGGGCCAGTCTCGGCCATCGTGTTGCAGTTGATGGGCGGCGTGCGCTCCGCGATGGGCTACACCGGCAGCGCCGATCTTGAAACCATGCGCACCCGGCCGGAGTTTGTGCGCGTGACCAGCGCGGGCATGGCTGAAAGCCATGTGCACGATGTTTCCATCACCAAGGAAGCGCCGAACTATCCGGTGCGGTAGCTACGCATGAGCGCCGATATCCACGCCCGCAAAATCCTCATCCTGGATTTTGGTTCGCAGTACACCCAGTTGATCGCCCGGCGCGTGCGCGAAGTGGGTGTGTACAGCGAGATTCGCGCCTTCGATCTCGGCGACGACGAAATCCGGGCCTTCAATCCCAGCGGCATCATTCTCTCCGGCGGCCCCGAATCCGTGACGGCGCAGGCCTCGCCCCGCGCGCCTGGCCTCGTTTTCGAACTCGGCGTGCCGGTGCTCGGCATCTGCTACGGTATGCAGACCATGGCCGAGCAGTTTGGCGGCAGGGTGGAAGGCTCGCCGGTGAGCGAATTCGGCTACGCGCAGATCCGGCTGGTGGGTAATAGCGGACTGCTGCACGACATTCGCGACCATATCGACGAGCAGGGCAGTGGCCTGCTGGATGTGTGGATGAGCCACGGCGACAAAGTGGTGGCGCTGCCGCCGGAATTCGAACTCATCGCCGAGACACCCAGCTGCCCCATCGCCGGCATGGCCCACAAGCGCAAACCGTTCTACGGTATCCAGTTCCACCCCGAGGTGACGCACACCCTGCAGGGTCTGCGCATCCTCGAACATTTCGTGCTGGAGCTGAGCGGCTGCGAGCCGCTGTGGACGGCGGCCAACATCGTGGAAGATGCCATCGCACGCATCAAAGCCACCGTGGGGAAAGACAAGGTATTGCTGGGCTTGTCGGGCGGTGTCGATTCCTCAGTGGTCGCCGCGCTGTTGCACCGCGCCATTGGTGAGCAACTGACCTGCGTGTTTGTCGACAATGGCCTGCTGCGCCTGAACGAAGGCGACCATGTGATGGACATGTTCGCGCGCAACATGGGCGTGAAGGTGATCCGCCGCGACTGCGAGGCGATGTTCCTCGAACGCCTGCACGGCGTCGCCGACCCCGAAGCCAAACGCAAGATCATCGGCAACACCTTCATCGACGTGTTCGATGAAGAGGCCGGCAAATTGACCGACGTGAAGTGGCTGGCGCAGGGCACCATCTACCCGGACGTGATCGAATCCGCCGGCGCCAAGACCGGCAAGGCGCACACCATCAAGTCACACCACAACGTCGGCGGCCTGCCGGAAGACATGCAATTCGCGCTGGTGGAACCGCTGCGCGAACTGTTCAAGGACGAGGTGCGCAGGATCGGGCTCGAACTCGGCCTGCCGTATGACATGGTCTATCGCCATCCCTTCCCCGGCCCCGGCCTCGGCGTGCGCATCCTCGGCGAGGTGAAAAAGGAATACGCCGACCTGCTGCGCCGCGCGGATGCGATCTTCATCGAGGAATTGCACCGCGACGACTACTACCACAAGACCAGCCAGGCCTTCGCCGTGTTCCTGCCGGTGAAATCGGTCGGCGTGGTCGGCGACGGCCGCCGCTACGAATACGTGATCGCACTGCGCGCTGTGGAGACCATCGACTTCATGACGGCGCGCTGGGCGCACCTGCCCTACGAGCTGCTGGAGCGCGTCTCCAACCGCATCATCAATGAAATCTCCGGCGTGTCGCGGGTGACGTACGACATCAGCAGCAAGCCGCCGGCGACGATTGAGTGGGAGTAGGCGGTATTGCGAGAGTATCCCGCCGGGAATAGGCTGGCAGCCGCCGCCTCGCTACACTCTTGCACAGGAAGTATGCCTCCACCCGGATCGCCCATTCCTCCTGAGCAGGAACTCACTCACATGAAAACTTTCCGGCAGAAAAAATGCCTCGTGACGGGCGCCGCCAGCGGGATCGGCCGCGCCACGGCGTTCGCCGCCGTGCGCGAAGGTGCCATCCTGTTCCTGACCGACATCGATGGGGCGGGGTTGGAGCACACGGCAGCCGCCATCCGCGAAGCAGGCGGGGCGGTGGCGGCTGCTCGCGCGCTGGACATCAGCGATTTCGAGACCGTGCGCCGCTTCGCCGAGGACATTCAACGCGAGCACGGCAGCATGGACGTGCTGATGAACATCGCCGGCATCTCCATCTGGGGCGACATTTCCCACCTTGAAAACCGGCACTGGCGGCGCTGCGTGGACGTCAACCTGATGGGGCCGGTGCATGTGCTGGAATGCTTCGTGCCCCGCATGATCGAGGCCTGCAGGGGCGGGCACATCGTCAATGTCTCCTCCGCCGCGGGACTGTTCGGACTGCCGTGGCACGCGGCGTACAGCGCGAGCAAATTCGGCCTGCGCGGTGTTTCCGAGGTGCTGCGCTTCGACCTGGCGCGCCACCGCATCGGCGTCAGCCTGGTGTGTCCGGGCGCGGTGAATACCGGGTTGGTGAAAACGGTAGAGATCGTCGGCGTGGATACTTCAAGGCCGGCATTGGTCGCGATGCGCGAGCGGTTCGCAAAGCACGCCATTACGCCCGAGAAGGCGGCGGCCGCCATCATCAGGGGTGTGAAGCGCAACCGCTACATGGTGTTCACCTCGGCGGATATCTGGCTGGGCTTTTGGTTGCAGCGCCTGTTTCCCTGGCCCTACGAAGCCGCGATGCGCGCGTTAAACAACCAACTGCATGCCGTCGCCGCGGCGAGTCGTGTGTCGCCATGACGCTGTCAGCGCGCGTACCGGTGGAACGCCAACTCGCGCCGCCACAGGGCTGGCACCCGGCCCACGGCCGCATCCCGCCGCTGCGGCCGGAGCAACTCGCCTGGCCGCTGCGGCTGCTGCTGCGAGCCGTCGCGCCCTGGCTGCGGCGGCGCACCGGTGCGGACGTAGTGCCCGATGTTTTTCTGCTGCTGCTGCGCCACCCCCGTCTGTTCTGGCCGTGGCTGCGTTTCGCGTCGAGGATGATGCCGTACGGCACGCTGCCCCGGCGCGATACGGAACTGGCGATCCTGCGCGTGGGCTGGAACTGCCGGTGTCGTTACGAGTGGGGGCAGCACGTGGTGGTTGCCCTGCAAGAGGGCCTCGCCGCGCAGGAGATTGCGCGCGTCGCGCAGGGACCAGACGCACCGGGCTGGACGGCTGCGCAATCGGCGCTGCTGCGCGCCTGCGACGAGATACACGACGAGCGCCGCATCGGCACGGCGACGTGGCAGGCATTGCGGGCGCAATTCAGCGAGACGCAGATGATCGAGATCAGCCTGCTGATCGGCCATTACGAGATGCTCGCGGGGCTGCTGAACAGCGCGGGGCTGCCGCTGGACGCGCACACCGAACACTTGCTGGCGCACGCGCCGGTCCACGGGTGATCCGCGACGAGCGCAGCCAGTACTTCCGCCCCCTCACCGGCAAGTACCGCGAGCAGATCGCCGAATGCCAGCGGCTGCTGCGTACCCGGGAATTCTCGCGTAGATTCAGCGGATGGTCCACGTAAAGGAACTGAGTTATGGAAAACGTGTTCAACTTCCGGGACAAACTGATCGACGAGTACAGTTCGTTTTCCCGTAGCTTTGTGTCGATTGCGGCAGCTGATATAAAAAATATTGTGGAGCAACAGTACGCGGAAGGCCGCTACTGGCCGCAGCCCCTGATCCAGATCAACCCGAACTATCAGCGCAAGCAAACCGTGCAGGAGCTGGCGGCACAAGGCGTGCTGCACCCAGCGTACGGCGTAATTTTTAAAACCGGTAAGGCCGCAGGGAAGTTTGATCCTTTATATCTCTACAAACACCAGATAGAAGCGCTCGCGCTCGACTTTGTAGCGCGCCACAAAACCGGCGGCACGCACATGAACTATTTCATTTTCAAACAACTTCCGGTACTGCCCCCCGAACGCTATACCGACACCGACCTCGCCTTTATCGTCCCCCGCGTACTGGAACTCACCTACACCGCCCACGACCTCGCCCCCTGGGCGCGCGATCTCGGCTACGACGGCGCACCCTTCGCCTTCGACCCCGCCCGCCGCGCCCAATTGCGCGCCGAACTGGATGCGTACTACGCCCGCCTCTACGGCCTGAACCGCGAGGAACTGCGCTACATCCTCGACCCCGCCGATGTGCTGGGCGACGACTACCCCTCGGAGACCTTCCGCGTGCTGAAGAAAAATGAAATCAACGAATGCGGCGAATACCGCACCCGGCGGCTGGTGCTGGAGGCGTGGGATAAACTCGAAGCGGGAGAATTGCAGTAATGCTGACCCATTTACACATCAAAAACTTCAAGGCCTGGCGCGATACCGGTCCGATCCGGCTGGCGCCTTTAACGGTCATTTTCGGCGCCAACAGCGCGGGAAAAAGCAGCCTGGGGCATTTGCTGCTGGCATTGCAGCAAACCGCTCGCTCCTCCGACCGCAAACGTGCGCTGCATCTGGGCGATTCCAGCGCGCAGATCGATCTGGGTACGTTCGCCGACTGTCTGCACGGCCACGATCTGGGCCGGTCACTGTTTTTTGAGCTGGGCTGGCAATTACCTGCTTCAATCGATATCCGCGATCCGCTCGCACCGTCAAAGCGCTATCAGGGAGACGGCATGAAGTTGTCGGTGGACATGGTCGCCGGAAAGAACGAGCAGCCCGAGATACGGGAGCTCAACTATGCCCTCACCAAAGGCGGCGCATGCGAGCTCGATGTGCGGATGCAGCGCGACGACAACAGGAAGTTTTCACTCTCATCGGTGCGCTATGCATTCAAATTGGCTGACGGGCGCAAATGGCCGCTGGAGGATCCGGAAAAGTTCTACCGTCTTTCAGACACCACGGCGGCGCGCTTCAAGAACGCGGGATTCATGGCGGATTTCGCGCTGGCAACGGAATCCATGCTCGACCGCCTGTCGTATCTCGGCCCGCTGCGCAGCCATCCCCAACGGGTGTATCAGTGGTCGGGCGACACGCCCGCGAGCGTCGGCCAGATGGGCGAATCTACAATCGCCGCCATCCTCGCCGCGCAGGGCGAGGGGCGCATGCTCAATCGTCGCTCGAAAGGTACCAAGCGAGGGTTCGCCGAGTTCATTGCGGCATGGCTCAAGGATCTGGGTGTGATTCAGGATTTTTCCGTAAAGCAGGTTGCGGTCGGGCGAAAAGAGTACGAAGTGCTGGTCAGGACCCACGCCAAGGCCGCCGAGGTAAAAATCACCGACGTCGGCTTCGGCGTGTCCCAGGTTCTACCCGCATTGGTGCAAGCGTTTTACTGCCCAGCGCATGCCACCGTCTGGATGGAACAGCCGGAAATCCATCTGCACCCTCAGGTGCAGGCCGAATTGGCGGATGTTTTTATTTCCGCCATCCAGGCGCGGGAAAACGGCAAGCCGCGCAATGTGCAACTGATTATCGAAAGCCACTCGGAACATTTCCTCAACCGCTTGCAGCGGCGCGTGGCGGAAGGAGTCCTCGCCGCCGAGGACGTGGCCGTGTATTTCTGTCAAAGAATAGGCTCGGCGACGGAGCTGGAGCCGCTGCGTCTGAATAGGTTTGGCGAGATCGAAAACTGGCCGCCGAACTTTTTTGGCGATGAAATGGCGGACATTTCCGCCAGGGCGCTGGCTGCCCATCAACGCAAGCGCGAAGCGGAATAGGGTGGCAATTCCAGTGAAAGCAGTCATCGATACCAATGTGCTGTTGATTGCCAATGGGCAACACGATGATGTCAGCCTCGACTGTCGCGATGCCTGTATCCGTTTCTTGCGCGAAATCCAGCAGCATGGCACCACGGTAATTGACGATGGATATCGCATTCTGAGCGAGTATCAGAAGAAAACCCAACTCAATCCTCCAAAGGAGGTTGGGGACGTCTTCCTGAAATTCCTGCTGCGCAACCTCGGCAATCCCCGGCATGTTGAAGCCGTGCCGATCACCGAAACCGGTGTTGACCTGTTTGCCGAGTTTCCGGATGCCGCGCTACAGGCCACATTTGATCCATCCGATCGAATATTTGCCGCAGTCGCCCACGCACATCCGGACAAGCCCGCGATTCAGCAGGCTGCCGATTGCAAATGGCTGGACTGGTGGCCCGAACTGCAAGCCAATGGTATTCAAGTAAAATTCCTGTGCCCCGAGGACGCCTGCAATTTTTATCGCCACAAATTTCCTGAAAGAACGCCGCCAACCCTGCCAGACTAAGCCATGCCAGATTTCTTCCGCTTTCCACATACCCCACACCTGACCTGGCTCGGAGAAGGCTTTCCCCGGGACGACAAGGTACTGTCACCGCCTGAGGTCTCCGACCTGTTGGCGGACGAGGTGATCGTGGAGGAAAAAATCGACGGCGCCAATCTCGGCCTGTCGCTGGATGAGCACGGCCAGATACGCGCGCAGAATCGCGGGCAGTACCTGCGCACGCCGTACCTTGGTCAGTTCACCCGTCTGCCTGCCTGGCTGGCGCAGCACAGCGGGGCACTACACACCGCTTTGACACCCGGCCTTATCCTGTTTGGCGAGTGGTGTGCCGCGCGCCATTCCCTGGTCTACCATCAACTGCCCGACTGGTTCCTGCTGTTCGATGTCTACGACCGCGACGCGGGGCGCTTCTGGAGCGTCGCGCGGCGCAATGCATTAGCCGATAACACCGGCCTGGAAACGGTACACGGAATATCGCGGGCGTACACCACGCTTGCGGAATTGAAAAAGCTCGTGACGTCGCGGCGCAGCGCTTTCCATGAAGCAGCGCTGGAAGGCATTGTGGTGCGCAGGGACAGCGTCGACTGGTGCGAAGCCCGCGCCAAGCTGGTACACCCGGAGTTTACACAAGCCATCGACACCCACTGGCGCAAGCGCGCGATAGAGTGGAATCGTTTGCGATGAACCCCCTGCAGCGCACCCTGATCGAAAAAGCCGGCCACGATTTCGGCTTTGAATACACCGTCAGCGACACGCCGGCCGCGGTGACGCTCGGCTCGGCCCGCCATGCCCTGCTTGTCGAAGTCTCGCTCGATACCGATTCGACGTATCGGGTGCGTTTGGTCAACCCCAAACCCCTGTTGGTCAGCGAACTGCAGCGGGACTTCACCCTCTCTGGCCACACCGCTTTGTGTGGCGGCATCGAAGCGCTTGCCATGTTGTTCAAGCGTGCGGCGGCACTGGCGCATTCACTGCCCGACCAGGCCGAGCAGGACTTTGACAGCGCGGTCGCACAGGAACTGGACAAACTGCCCGGCGAGTTGAAGGGCACAGAAGTGGAGCGCATGGTGCGCCAGCGCGTGGGGCAGGCTACCTACCGCAAGGCGATGCTCGAATACTGGGATGGCGCCTGCGCGGTGACCAATGTGGCAATCCCGGAGATACTCCGCGCATCCCACGCGCTGCCGTGGGCGGAGTGCAAGACGGATGCGCAGCGCCTGGATGTCTTCAACGGGTTCCTGCTGACGGCCAATCTGGATGCGTTGTTTGACCGTTTTCTCATCAGCTTTGATCAGGCGGGCTGGTTGATGGTGTCCGACCTGGTGCCGGCAGCGGCGCGCGCCCGTCTGGGGCTGGATGCAACTCTGCGCTTGCGCTGGCTCACACCGGAGCACGAAACGTATCTGAGTACGCACCGAGCGCGTCTCCGAGTCAGTTGATCAGGAACCCCCGGAATCACTCCTGCAGAAAATACGTGACGATATCCATCTCCATGTGCGGGATACCGATGGTGTCAATGCCGTGTTCGCCAACCAGATAAAAAATGACGTGCCGGCCCTGCGGGAAACTGTAATAACCTTCGACGACCTCCGGGCGGTGTTTGCCCAGCCCCGGGTTGTCGGCCAACCACGCAAAGCGTTGTTCGAGCGCTTTCAGATAGGTATTGCGCTGGCTTTTGCCCCACTGTTGCGCGGTGTATCGGGCTATGCTACTCAAGTCATCCCGTGCTCTCGGGGTGACTCTGAATCCAGGCATTAGCGTTCGTTATCCAGGTCCGCTATCAGCGAGTCCATCGTAAAGTTGTCAACGAACTGGCCGGCGCGCGCCTGTGCCGCACCCTGGGCGAGATGGCCTCGCAGCGCGTCGAGTTTGATTTTGCGCTCTTCCATCGCGCGCAGGGCATCCCGAACCACCTCACTGGCGGAGCCGTAGCGCCCGCTGACGATCTCGTTCTTGATGAACACTTCCCAGTGTTCGCCCAGGCTCAGGCTTGTGGTTGCCATGCCGCGCTCCAAATATTCAAAATTAGCAAATATGAATAATAGGCTGGACCGATGGGCATGGCAATCCGCAGCTGACCAGCCGGTTCTTCCGCCCCTGACCGGCAAATACCGCGGCTGGATCCTGAAGCTGCGATCCGGGCGGCCATCGATGCCCGGCTTGCCATCATATTCACCGATCCTGTTTTGCAGAGCCGGCGGCGGGCTGAAGTCACGAAGGCCCAGGTAAGGGGCATGGAACTTGATGCTTGCGATGATGACTGCATGAATCTATGATTGCAGTCACGGACAGCAGATGAGAGATTTTGAATCATGGCTATCTTGACTGTAAGGAATGTGCCCGATGACGTGCATCGCGCTTTGCGCGTGCGGG
>CAYWWD010000077.1:0-18233 GCA_964461965.1 uncultured Halioglobus sp.
GCACGTTCGGCAAGGTGACATGCCAGAAGGTCTGCCAGCCGTTGGCGCCGAGGCTTAGGGCCGCTTGTTCGTCGTCCGTGCCCTGCTCCTGCATCAGCGGAATCAGTTCGCGCGCGACAAACGGGAAAGTGACGAAGATGGTGGCGATCACGATGCCGGGCACCGCGAAAATGATCTGCAGGTTGGTCGTATCCAGCAGCGGCCGCGCCCAGCCGCTCGCGCCGAACATCAGCACGTAGATGAGGCCCGCCACCACCGGCGACACGGAGAACGGCAGGTCGATCAGCGTGGTGAGGAACGTCTTGCCGCGAAACTCGAACTTGGTGATCGCCCACGCGGCGGCGATGCCGAAGACCAGGTTGGCCGGCACCGCGATGGCGGAGGCGATCAGTGTCAGCTTGATGGCGGCGACCGCATCGGGCTCGGTGAGCGCTTTCACATAAGTGCCCAACCCATTGCGCAACGCTTCCGTGAACACCGACGCCAGCGGCAGTAACAGGAACGCGGCGAGAAAAGTAAGGGCTAGCGCGATCAACACATAGCGCACCCACGCCGGCTCCGTGATGGGCGAGCCGTGCGCCGGCCGGGAAATGACAGTTTGGCTGATGGCGCCCATCTCAACTCTCCTTGTTCGCCGCGGCGTTGCGGCTGCGGTGGCGGTTAGACCAGGCCTGCAGGGCATTGATCGCCAGCAACATGGCGAACGAGACCACCAGCATGACGGCGGCTACCGTCGTCGCACCGGCGTAATTGAATTCCTCCAGGCGGATCACGATCAGCAGCGGCGCGATCTCCGACACGTACGGGATGTTGCCAGCAATGAAAATCACCGATCCGTACTCGCCCACGCCTCGCGCAAAGGCGAGTGCGAATCCGGTGAGCAGCGAGGGCAGGATGCTGGGTAGCAGGACGCGGCCGATCGTCTGCCAGCGCGTCGCACCCAGCGTGGCGGCGGCTTCCTCCAGTTCACGCTCGGCATCGCGCAGTACCGGCTCCACCGTGCGCACCACGAAGGGCAGCCCAATGAACGTCAGCGCGACGACAATTCCCAGCGGGGTGTACGCGACCTTCAACCCCAGCGGCTTGAGCAGGCTGCCGATCCAGCCGTTGGCGGCGTACAACGCGGTGAGCGCAATGCCGGCCACCGCCGTGGGCAGCGCGAACGGCAGGTCGATGGCCGCGTCGAACAGGCGTTTGCCGGGAAATGCATAGCGCACGAACACCCACGCCACCAGCAGGCCGAACACGGCATTCAGCGCCGCGGCCAGCAGTGCCGTGCCGAATGACAGTTTTAGCGCGGCGAGCACGCGATCCGAGCTCACTATATTCCAGATCTCGGGGGGGCCGAGCGTCGCTGTCTTGAAAAATACACCGGCGAGCGGAATGAGCACTATCAAGCCGAGCCAGAACAGCGTAAACCCCAGTGCGAGGGGAAAACCTGGTATCGGCGAGCGTGGCATCCGGCGCACCGTGGTGGTGGCTGCGATCGAAGTCATGCGAAAAGTAATCCAGTGGGTTTATAGGACCGGCGTTGCGATTGCAGTGCGCAGGGGATCTCCAGGATGTCCTGGTCGATCTCCACTCCCGAGACGGCATCGCCGCGATGGATCGCGACGACGTGGCCCCGGAACTGGTTGCGCGTGTTGACGGTGCGAATGGTCACGGTGCTTCTCCTGTCAGCGGTTGGCGAATATCTGGTCGAAGATTCCGCCATCGGCGAAGTGCTCCTGTTGCGCCTTGGCCCAGCCGCCGAAATCCGCGTCGATGGTCACAAACTCCAGTTTGGGGAATCGCGCGATGTCAGCCGGGTCGGCATGCTCGGGGGACACCGGGCGATAGTAGTTCTTCGCGGCGATGCGCTGGCCCTCGGGCGAGTACAGGTACTCGAGGTAGGCGCTGGCAACTTCCAGCGTGCCGTGCTTGCGAGCGACCTGGTTCACCACGGCGACCGGTGGCTCGGCCAGTATCGAGAGCGAAGGAACTACGATCTCGAACTTGTCCGGACCCAACTCGTTGACGGAGAGGAATGCCTCGTTTTCCCAGGCCAGCAGAACGTCGCCGATTTCACGCTGCACAAAGGTGATGGTCGAGCCACGCGCGGCGGTGTCGAGGATGGGTGCGTTGCGGAACAGTTTGGCGACGAACTCCTTCGCCGCCTCGTCAGTGCCCGATTTCTTCTTCGCATATGCCCACGCCGCCAGATAGTTCCAGCGTGCGCCACCGGAGGTTTTCGGGTTTGGGGTCACTACGACGACGCCCGGTTTCACGATATCGTCCCAGTCCTTGATGCCTTTCGGGTTGCCCTTGCGCACCAGGAACACGATGGTCGACGTGTACGGCGAGCTGTTGTGCGCTCGCTGCTTCTGCCAGTCCAGCGGCAGCAGGCTCTTCGCCGCGACTGCGTCGATGTCGGCCGCCAGCGCGAGTGTCACCACGTCCGCTTCCAGCCCGTCGGTCACCGCACGCGCCTGCTTGCCGGAACCGCCGTGCGACTGGTTGATGGTGACCGTGTCCCCGGTTTGTTGCTTCCAATGCGCTGCAAACGCGGGGTTGAATTCCGCATACAGCTCCCGCGTCGGGTCGTAGGATACGTTGAGCAGCTCGACGTCCTCTGCGGTCGCCACCCCGGCGCCAAGCGCCAGGGCGAGGGTGAGAAGTTGTAGTGTACGTTTCATCATTGATACTCCAGATTGGTATTGTGTGATCAGTAGTTAAGTTGCAGACGTGTCGAGAACACTTTCTCATCCGGGCGGTCCTCGCCCCTGGCGGCGCCGCCGACAAATTGCGTGTAGGTATAGTTGGTGAGCACCTTCACGTTCTGCGTGACCGTCCAGTTCAGGCCAATCGCGGCCTCTTCCGCTTTCTCGATGTTTTTGGCCGGATCGGAGAAGCCCAGGTCGAAGATGTTGTCATCAACTTCCAGGGTGGCGTAGCGCAGCGCGAGTTCGAAGGCGCCGTAGGAATTGATCGGCTTGATGAAGCCCTTGTAGTTTTCATCCTCGCCAGTGATCGCCCACACCGCGGTGATCTGCGCTGCCTTGTTGGTGAAATCGTGGGTGCCGAAATCGTTAGTCTCGGTCGCATAGGCAACATCCTGCGTCGACTCGGCGTACTCGGCCATCACGCCAAAGGGACCTATATAGGCGTACGCCTGCGGGGTGAAGCGCGTGTGGTCGCCGTCGGCCTCGGCGCTCGCGTTGTACTGGAATATCGTGTTCTGCGCCGGGCTGCGGTAACGCGGCAGGAAGGCCTGGTTGTTGCTGGTGGACGCAGCGCGCGTGTCGTTGTCGCTGATCTTCTCGCCATGCGTACCGGCGATGCCGAAGCCGATGCCGGGGACCGGCTCGAAGAATACGCGCGCGCTGGTCTCGGGCTCGCCATCAAAATCTGAATTGGTGGCGTCGCGTCCGTCCGGCGTGCCGTTGGTGACAGCCACTTCCAGCGCCAGGCGCTTATCGAACTGGTAGGTGTACAGCCCAAGGCCGCGGTCGCGGTTCGGCAACAGCTCGGTCGGGAAAGCGCGCTCGAGGAACACGATCGCGCTGCCGGACTGCAGTCGTTCGAGACCGACCGGCGCCTTGAATTGGCCGGCCCGAAACAGCAGGTTCTGTGGCTGCACCGGAATGTTCCAATCGATATAGCCGTCCACGAGGTCGGCGTCGTCGTTGGCGAATTCCGGCGTGATACGCCAGGCGAAGTCGTTGATCTTACCTTCGATCGTCGGACGCAGGCGGCGGAACAGAAAGGTATCGTTGTCCTTGTCGTCATCGAGGCCAAAGCGCCCGTCGAACTGCATCAGGCCGCGGAGCTTGAGCTCGGCTTTCTTGTCCGGGCTGGCCAGCGCGAAGCCGTCCGGGCCCGCTTTAACGGCGCCCGACGTGGCGGCCCTGGTCTTGTCCGCGGTATAGACTTCCTCGGCCACTTCCTGTTTGCGGCTCAGCAGGCGAACCATCTGTTCCAGCTCCTCTATGCGTTGCTCGAGTTCGGTCGTTGTCGCGGAGTAGGCGGTGCCATTCAATAGCAAGGTGCCGGCTATCACGCCGGTGGTGATGTTGCGTAAGTTGCGCATGACTGTAGGTCCTGTTCATTTGAGTTCGTGCCCTCCGGTGGACCGGTCAGTCAGCGTGTGTTTGGGTGTCGTCCGACAGGCCTTTCCTGTCGTTCTTGTCGAGGCGCACTTTTTCCCGCCGCTCGATTTGTACGATGCGGCCGTGATGTACGGTGACCACTACGGAACCGAACTCGAGCCCCGCCAACGCCGCTTTCAAATCCTGGGCAGTGACGTCGGTAACGTTGGGGTTACCGTTGCGTGAGTTGCTCATGTCGAATCCTGTAGTAGCGTTGCTCTCATACCCGGTAGAGCAACGCCCGTGCCAACGTAAGAGAAATATTTAACTCATTGATATAAATAGAAAAAATGAAACAGTGCCAAAATTGCATGTAAATTTTCTGCCAAATGTGACGGATAGTTCGGTTATATTTTGCGAGTCGACGTCATATTTGGAGAGAGATATGTCAACTATCAAGGATTCACTGCTGTTGCCGATCTGGACGGAGGTGGGTCGCCACGCACGCCTGCAGGAGTCACTGCCACTTATCGTGCACAAGCTGCTCGACATACTGCCGCTGACCGGCCTGCGTTTCGACGAGGTGTTGGCAGCGGAACCCGAACTGCAGCTGCTCGCGGGCTGGTCCGCCCAGGACGGCCTGGAGCGGGGACTCGCAGTCAGTGGCTATGGCCGGGCGGAATTGCAGGCGATGCTGCGCTGGGCGCAGTCCGGGCTTACGCTGGTGTTCGAGCCGGGCGATGCATGGCCGCCCGAACTGCCCCCTCTGCCCGGTCTGGCTGTCGATGCGCCCTTCCTGCTGGCGCCCGTGATGCGTGACAAGCAACCCATCGGCTTGATTCGTATCGAGTTCCCCGCAGACGCGCCCCCCGGTGTGTTCATCCGCCAGTTGCTGGAGGAGATCCTGGCGCCGTTGACCTCACTGTTCGAGAACGACTACCGGCTGCGCGAACTGGAGCGATTGCGCGCGACAGCCGAAGCGGACCGGCGGTCGCTGCTGGCCCGGCTCGGGCGCGAGTCCCTGAGCGAAACCATCGTCGGCGCGGACACGGGGTTGCGGGGGGTGATGCAGCGGGTCTCGCAGGTCGCGCCCACCGACGCCAGCGTCCTGATCCTGGGCGAGACCGGCTCCGGCAAGGAGGTGGTGGCGCGCGCCATTCACGAGCGATCGCTGCGACACGGCGGCCCGTTCATCCGGGTCAACTGCGGCGCACTGCCGCCGGAGCTGATCGACTCGGAGCTGTTCGGGCACGAAAAAGGCAGTTTCACCGGCGCACTGGGTGCCAGGCGCGGCTGGTTCGAGCGCGCCGACCGCGGCACGCTGTTCCTCGATGAAGTGGGAGAGTTGCCGCTGGCGGCCCAGGTCAGGCTGCTGCGCGTCCTCCAGGATGGCGCGCTGCAGCGGGTGGGCAGCGAGGAGGACATCCAGGTGGATGTGCGCGTGATTGCGGCCACCCACCGCGACCTGCCGCACATGGTGCAGGAGGGTGGCTTCCGGGAGGACCTGTGGTACCGCATCGCGGTATTTCCCATCATCCTGCCGCCGCTGCACGAGCGCCTCGAAGACATCGAGCCGTTAGCCAGGCATTTCATCCGGCGCGCCGCGCACCAGCTCGGCGTGCCGGAGCCGCCGCTGCGGCCGGCGCAGATCCGGCGGCTGATGGACTATCGCTGGCCGGGGAATGTGAGGGAGCTGGGCTCCGTGCTGGAGCGGGCGGTGATCCTCGGGCACGGCCAGGAGCTCGATCTCGACACCGCCCTGGGCGTGCAATTGGCGAAACCCCAGCGGCCTCTCGCCAATGGGCTTCCCGCCGCGGCGGAGGATCCGTCAGCGCCGCTGGAGCCTCTGGACAAGATGGTGGCGCAACACCTCACCCGTGCGCTCGCCGCCACGCGCGGCCGGATCGATGGACCGCAGGGCGCGGCTCACCTGCTCGGCCTCAACCCGAGTACGCTGCGGGCCAAGTTGCGCAAGCACGGTATCGACAGCGCGCGGTACCGCACTGCCCAGTGACGCCGCTACAAGCGCGAACCGCCGGCGAGTTGACGGGCGAGACGCGTCGTTGCTCAACCGTACCGCGAATCGGCGACGAAGGGATTGGTGCGCCGCTCGTGCCCGAACGTGGAGGTCGGGCCGTGGCCGGGAATAAACGTGATGTCATCGCCCAGCGGGAACAATTTCTCGCGGATGCTGTGGATCAGTTCGTCGTAGTTGCCGCGGGGGAAATCGGTGCGCCCGATGGAGCCCTGGAACAGTACATCCCCCACCCAGGCCACCTGTTGGGGTGCGTAGAGGAATACCACGTGTCCCGGCGTGTGCCCTGGGCAGTGAATCACCTGCAACTCCTGCTCGCCCACCATCACGCGATCGCCGTCTTCCAGCCAGCGGTCGGGAGCAAACACCTCCGCCGGCGGAAATCCCGACATCTGGCAGGACTGCGGCAGGCGCTGCAGCCAGAAATCGTCCTCGCGATGCGGGCCTTCGATTGGCACCTTGAGTTGCTGCCGCAACACATCGGAGGCCGCGCAGTGATCCATATGGGCGTGCGTCAGGATGACTTTTTCCACGCTGGCCTGCATCTGCTCGACCGCAGCGAGGATGCGGTCCACATCCCCGCCCGGATCGACAATCGCCGCCCGGCCGCTGGCTTCACACCGGATGATGGAACAATTCTGCTGGTAGGGCGTCACCGGGACGACTGTGCACTGGATGGACATGGCAATCTCACGGGGTAGATGGATGGTGTGGCGCGCAGCCGGTCGCCCCGCTGCGCTTCATTCCGGGCAGGATCCGGTGACGTAACTCTGCACCTTCGCGTCCGCGCACGCGGTGCACGGAGAGGAAAACTCCTTGCGTGTACCGCCCTGCAGAACGGCACAGGTCGGGAGGAACTGCATGGTGCAGACCAGCGGCCGGGGCTCGGCACAGGCAGTGGCATTCTCGGGCAGGCTGGCGCACGCACTCAACAGGGCGAGTGCGGCTGCCGCTGCACAGTAACGCAGCAGTTTGCTCCCCCTCGCTGGCGCAATCGCCGGCTGCCCATGGGTGGCGCGGAACCGCCGCGGAACCGCCGTCGGGCACATGCCGGTCACTGCCCCGCACTCTGCGCACCCGGCGCCTCGGCGGCGTCGCCCCGCGCGCCGATTTTCATCATCTGCCTGGCGATCTCGATGGTGTTTTCATAGCTCTGAACACCCACGTATTCATTCGTACCGTGCACGGACGAGGCCTGGCTGGCTTCTATCATCATGCCGTGAAACCGGTACTGGTTGTCAGCCAGGTCCACGTAGTGGCGCGTGTCCGTGGTGGCGACCAGCAGTGAGGGCGCGACAACCGCATCGGGGTAGACGGATTTCACTGCCTCGGCAATGACGGCAAAGCCGGAGCCGATGTGGTCCGCCACACCCGGCAACTGGTTCCACTCATCGTGGGTGATCTCGATGCCGGGGTCATCCACGAGTTCCCGCACGCGCGCCACCACCCCCTCGGGCGTATCCCCCGGCAGCAGGCGGAAATTGACTTTCGCTTCGGCGCGCTGCGGTACAACGTTTTCCTTCACACCGGCGTTGAACATGGTCAGGGCGGTGGTAGTGCGCACATAGGATTCGGTCAGCGGGTCCGCGCTCATCCGGTCGGCGACCAGTCCGCCGGTCAGCCACAGGTTGTTGAAGACAAACTGGTTGGGCTGGTCGACATGCGGCGCCATGGCTTCCAGCATTGCCGCGACCGGCCCTTCCAGACGCGTGGGGAACGGGTTTCTCTCCAGCTTCGCCAGCGCCGTCGACAGGCGCCCGATGGTGCTGACTTTCGGCGGTCGGGACGAATGTCCGCCCTCCCCGGTCGCCACCAGCGTCAGCGTGAGATAGCCTTTCTCCGCGATATTGACCACGGCCACGGGTGTGCCGGGCAGCAGGGGGTTGTCGGTCATCAGCATGCCGCCTTCATCCACCATCCACGCAAAGTGCCAACCCTTCTCCCGCATGTGCTCGGCGAGTTTGGCGGCGCCTTCCCGGCCGCTGATCTCCTCGTCATGCCCAAACGCGAACACCACTGTGCGCTCTGGCACGAAGCCTTCCGCCAGCAGCGACTCCGCTGCCTCGAGGAGGCCGAGCACACCGATTTTGTCGTCCAGCGCGCCGCGGCCATAGATGCGCCCGTCCGCGACCACGCCCGCGAATGGCGGATGTTCCCAGTCGCCCTCCGTGCCGCGCTCGATCGGCACCACATCCATGTGCGCGGTGAACAGGATGGGCGCAAGCCCGGAGTCACTGCCCGGCCAGCGCAGCAGCAGGCTGTACTCGTTGACCGTTTCCACCTCCAGTTGCGAGAACACGCGCGGGAACTGCTCCCGCAAAAAGGCGTGCAGGCGGGTAAATTCCTCCTGCTTGATCTGGCTGCGATCCTGGTAGCTGACGGTCTGGAACCGGATTGCCTCGGCCAGGCGCTCAGCGGGCGTGTTACCCGCCGTGGCGAGGGAACTGGTGCACAGCAGTGCTGGCAGCAGGCAGCGAGCGAGACGATGCATATCCGAACTCCGTGTTATGAATGCAGGTGCCGTAGTCAGTGGGCACCACTGAGGTTGCATGCGGCATCGCGCCACCTTGCGACAAGTTCCGCCGAGGGTCAATCCGTTTTCATGCGGTGCGGGGTCGACGCCGTATTTACGGCTTCTGCCAGCCGTAGGCGGCCGCGTCGATTTCGATACTTGACGGCACGCCGCTCTCAAGCCACTGGCGCAGCCAGGGCAACACCTGGCGCAACAGGGCGGCATTCGCAGCCAACAGCGGCGCAGTGACAACCACGGAATCGCCCAGTGCATTCAACTGCACGGTCTGCTCCGTACTGCCGGGCACGGCCTGCAACGCCAGCAGCTCCCACTGGATATCCACCGCATGTCGCCGCTGATCGGTGAGCGCGTCCGCGAGCATCAGCACCTCGAGCAGGAACTGTTCGCAGATCACGCGTGCGTGCGCGGTGTTCTGCCCGCTGCTGAACCGCACCGTAATGCCCTCGTACGTGCACGCCGTGCCCTGTTCCGTAAAACTCCAGGTCGGCTTCAGGGAGACACCCGGGCCGGATATCGGCTCGAGCGCCGACGGGTGCGGCTGGATCCCCCCGCAGTCCTGCCGCGAACAGAAGTCCTTCAAAATACCCTGCTCGAGTGCGCCCTGCTGGCTCGGTCGGGGATGGCTGACGATCACCGTGCGTGCGCCCACACTGATCGCCAGCGAATTGTCGGCCTCCAGTGTGAGCAGCACCGGCAGCCCGAGTTCCACATCGTCCAGCAGGAGTTCGATCTGGCCGGCATAACGGTCGACGGTGGCCGACCATCCCCGAGACTGCTCACCGTGCCTGGCAAGCCGGGTTTCCGCTGCGTATGCGTCGGCGAGGTGTGATAACGCAGCAACGGCAAAATCGCCGCGTACCTGGGGTGCGGCATCCTGCACCGACACAACCGTACGCACAAACCGGCTCTGCGATTCAGCCGCTACTGTCACCGCATCCTGCGCGAAAACGGCGCGAACGGTGAGCAGCCCCCACAGAAAAACGCCTGCAGCGCGGCGCATCAACCGACGAACGCACGCCTGATTCCCTGCGTATCGGCATCGCCCGCTTGCGTCTGCCATGATCCTGCTCAATTAAAACTCAATCTTTTTGGAAACAACGGCCTTAAAGCATCACGTTGTGCAGCTGGTCCGGAGTATTCGAGTGTGTTGCATCTCGCACATCCGCGTGTATCGCGCTTCACTAACGATATCAACAATGCTAGCTTATTTGGCCAGGCCATCACCAACTCGCAGGAAATTTATGAGCCACGCGTTGACCAGCCAGCCGGACGCAGCAGCCCCGGCAGCCAGAGCGCACCTGCTCTCGCCGCAACAGATCCATTTTTTCGATACCTTCGGATTTCTCAAGCTGCCGGGGCTGTTCGCGAACGATATCCAGGACATCATTGGCGGTTTCGAAGACCTCTTCGGCAACAAGGACCAGCCAGTATGGGAAACCAAGGAGGCGCTGCATGGGAACGAACGGCGCGTCATCATTCCCGGCTTCATCGAGCAGTCGCCGAGGCTGGCGCCGCTGCAGCACGATGCGCGCGTTGTCGGCATTGTGCAGAGTCTCATCGGCCGCGACTACAAATGGTGCAGCAGTGACGGCAACCTGTTTTATTGCGAAAGTTATTGGCATCCAGATGATTACGCGGCACCGCTGCACGAATACCATGTGAAGCTCTCGTTTTACCTTGATGATCTCACTGGCAAGAACGGCGCGATCCGCCTCATTCCCGGCAGCCACTTTCACCAGCAGACCTATGCGCGGACCCTGCGCCGCGACCTGAAGGATGCCGCCAAGGTAAATGAATTGTTCGGCATCGCCGGCGCGGATATTCCATCCATTACCGTGGAGAGTGTTCCCGGTGATCTCATCGTCTGGAACTTTCGCACGATTCACGGGAGCTACAACGGTGGCGAACGCCGGCGGTTGTTTTCCCTCAACTACGGCGAGGTCACACCAGGCTCGCACGATGCACAGCAGGTACTGAATAAACCGATTCCGGTGCGTGGCGCGCTCCTGGCCTGAGCGCCAATACCCGTCCGGATTGCGCTGGTTTTTTCCTCTCCCCGTGCTGCCCAGCCCTTATCAGTTAAAGAAAGCGCTGCTCCATCCCCGCAAGTTGTACATGCGGCGCAGGGAGAATCTTGAACCTGGTTTCCTGCGCAGCGCCATGGAACTGCATTACTACCGGCCTGCTTTCTATAAATGGCTTGGCGCGGTCAGCGCGAACAGCCAACTGCTGCATGAGGCTAACCTCGATGCAGACAGCATCGTACTCGATACCGGCGCCTATACCGGAGAGTGGGCGCAGGAAATTCTCGATCGCTACAACCCGACCATCCATTCATTTGAACCCGATCCGAGGAACTTCAAACAGCTGGCAAAGCGGGCACAGGAAAATCCTCGGCTGATACCGTATCGGTTCGGCCTCGGCGACAAGACAGAAACTGCCCGTATCACGCTGGAAATGCTCGGTTCGACGATCTATTCAGACACACCGGACAAGCAGGGTGTACCCTCCGCCGAGGTGGAAATCCGGGACATCGCGGAGACTTGGACATCCCTCGCGCTGGATCGGGTGAACCTGATGAAGATCAATATTGAGGGTGCGGAGTTTCCACTGCTGGAACGAATGATCGAAGTGGATCTTCTACGCAAGGTGGACTGCTTCATGATCCAGTTCCACGAATGGCATCCCGGTGCCTATCACCGGCGCTGGAAAATTCGGGACGCGCTGCGCCGGTCCCACCGGATTGTATGGGACTATCATTTCATCTGGGAAAAATGGGAGCTGAAATAGCGCGGCTTCAGCCTGTCATTTCCTTCCCGATCCGCGTCCATTTCTCCCAGACAAAGTGGTAGTCCCAATCGAGGCGGTGCGTTTTGGATAACTCCTCGCGAATACGCCGGTGCCTGTTATAAGCGTCGGGGTGCCATTCGTGGAACTGGATCATGAAGCAGTCCACCTTGTTCAACAGGTCGGCCTCGATCATTCGCTCCAGCAGTGGAAACTCCGCACCCTCAATATTGATCTTCATCAGGTCGATCCGCCCGAGTCGCAACTCCTTCCAGACCCGGTCGATCGCCGCGATTTCAACTTTGATTCGCGGCGTGTCTGAGTGCCTTCCACGCTCATCACACATCGATGAACCCAGCCCGTTTAACGTGAAGTCCACCGTGGCATCCTCACCGCCCAACCCGTAGGGCATGGGCTGCAGCTTGGGATTGTCCACGGCCCTTTCCCGCAGCCTGGCAAACGAGTTGGGATTAGGTTCGAAGGCGTAGATGACGGGGTCGTACCGGTCGACCATGTGTTGCGCCCATGCGCCGGTGAACGCACCGACATCGACGATCACGCTGTCAGCGTCGATGTCCGCATCGTGAAGAATATGGGGGTTGGCGAAGGTGGCGCCGGCGAACTCGAACAATGCCGGACGATAGTAGTGCAGTTCCATCATCGCCTTCATGGGGCCGACGGTCTTCCGGTACTTCCAGCGCATGAGCATCGTGCGCGGCCACAGCAACGCTTTCTTCAGTTGGTAGCTACTCGGAAGCATGGAGCTCATGGTGACTTCGGCGTGGAGAGTGGCGTTGTTATTGCAGTCGTCGGCAATGGTAGTATACCGACTCGCCTCTGTCGATCTGAGAAAAGCAATGCCGTCGGCTCGATCATCGCTACTCGATGATAAATCCTCGAAAGCGATCCTGCTGCTCGCACTACTGTTTTTCTCGTGGCTCGCCGGTCTGAAGCAACTCGTCCTGGACTGGACGCGCCCGGCGGAAGAGTCGCAACCGGTGACACCGCCGAACATTCTGTTCATAGTCGCCGACGACCTCGGCTACAATGATACATCGGCGATCAACAGCGGCGGCCTTTCGACACCGAATCTCGAGCAACTGGCTCGCCAGGGTGTCACCTTCCGACGACACTACGCCGACTCCACCTGCACACCGAGCAGGGTCGCGCTGCTGACCGGCCGCTTCCCCGAGCGCTCCGGTTTCAGGCCCGTCGGCTCGGAAATTCCGGCAGAGTTTCCGACGATCGCCGAACAACTGCAGCGCGCCGGATACACTACCTACCTCACCGGTAAATGGCACGCTGGCGAGGAGCGCATCCAGGCCTGGCCACAAAACAAGGGGTTTGATCACTGGTTTGGCTTCCTCAATCAATTCGAGCTCGCAGGCGAAGCAAGCGCGGAACGCAAGGGCCACAGGAGGCCCACCTACCGCAACCCCTGGCTGCGCGAGGACGGCGGTGAGTTGCAGCGCCACGAGGGTCACCTGACGGACATTCTCACCGAGCACACGATCCAGAAGTTGCGCGAGCTGCAGGGGGCAAAAAAACCCTGGTTTCTCTATCACGCCTTTCTGGCGCCGCATCAGCCAATTCAGCCCGCTGAGCGCTTCGCCAGCCAGCATCCCGACACGCCCGAGGGCCGTTATACCGCACTGGTTGCGCAGCTGGACGACGCGATCGGGCGTATCCTGCAGGTGGTCGATCGAACCAATACACTCGTGGTGTTCGTCAGTGACAACGGCGGTACTAATGCCGAGCGCAACAACAACTTCCCCTTTTTTGGCAGGAAAGGCGAAATGTACGAAGGCGCGTTTCGCACACCACTCATACTGAGTTGGCCGAACGCCATCCCGCAGGGTAGGACCGTGGACGATGTCGTAATGAACGTCGACCTGTATCCCACACTGCTGGCGGCAGCGAAACTGCCAATACCGCTGGGCCTGGATGGCGTCAACCTGTGGCCGCTTTCCCAACGGGACCTCCCGTTCGGCTCTCGCCACAGGAGTTGGGAAGTCTTCAACGGCAATGTAAGCACGCTGAGCTACAGCTACCTGTCGGCAACCGGTGACTGGCGATTGGCCAGCTTGTCAGGACTGACGCCGACGTTGTTCCATCTGCAAGGCGATCCGTCTGGCGCGCGGGATGTAACCGAGGACCACTATGATGTGCGGAACGAGCTCACCACACAATACTGGCAGGAGCACTGGCGCAAGAGCACACTGCCTGTCGGCGAATCCCCGGGGGTGATTGAATCGCAAACGCTGTATCGGGGGTTTGACGCCATGCGCACTCCGCAGCGATACGGTTTCACCATAGGAATTGAGCTCGGCCCGCTACCGGACTCGCTGGCGCACACGCCCGATCGCCCGTTCTATGTCATGGCCGGGCAGGAGGGCGTCTGGGAGTTGCGCTACCGGCCAGAACAAGGGCTCGAATGGCGCATGGGAGACGTTGTACTGCGCGATCCCTACTTCGAGCCATCGGCGTGCAATGCAGTGGTACTGACCGGGTATCTGGAACCCAAAGCGCATCTCGCCAAGCGCGAGCCACTCTCCCAGATCAAAATGTATTCATCGGGTTTTCTGCGCGACGCCAGCACCGCCATCACCTATGACCCGCCAGATGACGAACACCTCGCGTTGCCCACTTTCGTCAACTACGACGGCAAAGCCCGGTTTTCGAACCTGATGCTCAGTTCATTCGCCGACAGTTACTCGCCGCGGCTCCTGCCGCAGTACATGGAGATGTATACCACGGCATTCCGCGAGCGACGCCTGTCCCTCCCGGAGGTTCGCATGATGGACAGTGAACTATGCAAGCAGGATCACCGGTGAAGTGGCTCAACCATGGAAGTTTTACCCCGGTTTGCCGCACACCAAGCAGTAACGCGCGCATTCCTTGACAGGTTTGCGCATCGAGTGCCATGATTTTTCTATATTTTTGCCGTTTACCGGGCACAACATGTATCTGACGATAGACATCGAGATCACGAATCGATGCAATGCAACCTGCCATTTTTGCCCGCGCGATGCGACCCCTCACCAGGGCATCATGGATGTCGAGACCTTCGATCGGGCGCTGGCTCGCGCGGTGGAGTACCGCCAGGTGGTCAAGGAGGTATCCGGGCTGGCCGTCACTGTGAGCCTGTGCGGACTGGGTGAACCGCTGATCAATACCAACGCGGTGTCCTTCGTCGAGAAGGTCAAGCGCGAAGGCTTCAACTGTTCGATGTCGTCCAATGGCGCCCTGCTCACCGAAAAGAAAGCCGCTGCACTGCTGGACGCTGGCCTCGACCAGATCTTCATCAATATTTCCGATATCCACGAAGAATACGATCGCATCTATAACCTTCCGTTTGATCGCACCTGTGAGAACGTCACGCGCTTCGCAGCCATGGCCGAAGATCGATGCACGCCAGTCATCATTCTGGTCGATCATCGCAACGACAGGGCCCACATCCAGGCCATGGAGGCATTCTGGCGCGAGCGTGGGTTGAAGAAATTCCATGATTACAGCGTCATAAACCGCGGCGGCGCCCTGTTTGTCGAGCACATGCAATTTGAACAGTACTCCGAAATGGTTCGCGCCCGGGCCGAGTTGACCGAAGGCGGCGCGATGCCGCTGTGCGGCGCACCGTGGGGTTTCCTATTCATCGGCTACGACGGGAACTACTACCTGTGTTGCTCCGACTGGCGCAAGCAGGCAAGTCTGGGGTCGGTGTTTGACTACAGCTTTCTGCAGGTCACCCGGCAAAAGCTCGCCATGGTGGTCAGCCGCGAACCGGTATGTAAAACCTGCAACCACGACCCGATCAATATGCTCACCGAGGAATTGCGTGCTTTCAATCGCGGCGAGGTTTCGGCGGAAGATGTCGACAAACTGCGCCAATCGCTGCGCGCGGGCAGCCAGGAAATCGATGAGGCGCTGGGTGAACTGCTGCGGTATGGCGATCGACATCCCGGGGGCATGCTGCCGGCAAATATCATCCCCCTCGTCGCAGCGAACTAGGTGCTATCTCCGCGAATATGTGAGCACATCGTGCGCCCCCATTGATCTGAGACTATCTGGACAAACGCGGATTCGTCACCTGCCGTGAGTTGCGATACCGATGGACGACTACCGACAAATCGAAAACCTCATCTACCGCTACGCCGAACTCATCGATGCGGGTGACCTGGCCGGCGTGGCCGGGCTTTTTCACCACGCTGAAATTATTTCAAAGGCTCACAACACCACGCGCACAGGAGTTGATGAAGTGCTGCAGATGTATCAGCGTTCCTGCCGCCTGCACGAACCCTCTGGCACACCATTGACCAAACACCTTACGACCAATGTGATCATTGAATTGGGGGCGTGCAGTACTGAGGCCAGCGCTCGCTCCTACTACACAGTAATCCAGGCAACGAGTTCGCTGCCATTGCAGCCAATAATCTCAGGGCGGTATGCGGATCGTTTTCGCAAGATCGATACCCGCTGGGAGTTCGCGTGCCGGGAGATGATCGTCGATTTGATCGGCGATTGCTCGGCACACCTGCTCTACGATACCAGCGGCCTGAAATAATTCTCCGGCGTGGAGTGACGCAACGGCTTTACCGCTTCCCACCCACGCGCAGCAAAGGGCTTCAGCTTCAGGGGAACAGTGATTCCCGTCTCATTCCAGAGCGAATCACGCCTATACTCGGGCAAACGTCTTCCTCTATACTTGAGCGCTGTTTTTTAAGCCCTTCCGGATCGTTCATGGCCGTCAATATCAACGTCGACATCGAGGCAACAAATCGCTGCAACGCGGTCTGCCACTTTTGTCCCCGTGACGCCACGCCGCATCAGGGGCACATGTCGATGGCAACCTTCGACCAGGCTTTGTTTCGCGCGGTCGAGTTCCAGGAGACCAAACGGCCAGGCGCTATGTTTGAAATCCAGGTGAGACCAAGTATATGTGGCCTGGGGGAGCCGCTGATCAACCCAAACACACCTGAATTTATTCGCAGAGTGCGAGGCGCTGGCTTCAAGACCTGCGGCATGTCCAGCAACGGCGCACTACTCGACCAGAAACGGGGAGATGCCATACTCGAGGCGGGTGTCACCAACGTCAACATCAATATCTCCGATCTCGGCGAAGACTACGAGAGGATTTACAATCTTCCCTACGAAACGACGCGTGACAATATCATTCGCTTTATCAAGGATTCCGGCGCCGATTGCGATGTACAGATCGTGCTGGTGAACCACCGGGAAGATCCGGCGCATACAGCCCGCATGGAAGACTTCTGGCGCGGGCACGGTGTTACCCATTTCATGAAGTACGACGTGATCAATCGCGGTGGCGCGCTGTTTGTGGACCACATGCAGTATGAGAAGTTTGCCGAGCGCCGCGCTGCGGAACAGCTTATGGAGAAGAGCCCACACAGGTGGATATGTCCCGTTCCCTACCTCTCTATCTTCATAGGCTACGATGGGTTGTACTATCTCTGCTGTTCCGACTGGAAGAAAGAAGCGCCAATGGCAAGCGTGTTCGACGCTCCCATCCTTGCCATCAGCGAACAAAAACTGCACCACGTCACCAGCCGGGAGCCCGTGTGTCGCTCCTGCAATCATGATCCGCTGAACGCAATGACCGATAAAATTCGCGCGGTTAACATGGGGGACGCCTCGCAGGCGGAACTCGACGAGATGGCCAGTATTTTTACCCGCGAGAGCGAAGAGGGCTTCAACGCGGTCGCCGCTGCCGTCGCATTAGTTCAGCAGGTTCGCCCCAGCCGCATCGAAATCAAGGGGAAGCGGCTGATTCCAATCATCGCCACCTAATAACAAGAGCGCGCTTCAATGCTGGAGCGGCATTGTTTTGCACGCTCAAGACCGCGATACCAACCGCTCGAAATCGAAACAAGCCCATGAGCCTGAATGCCAACGCAAAATTCTTTTTCATCCATGTAATGAAAACCGGCGGCACGTCGATCGCGGACGTCATTTCCGCTAATTTTCGCGCCGATGAACGCTATCCCGATGTAAGCATCACGCCTGACGCAAATATTTTCGCTCGGATAGAAGCCTACTCTTTCGTTCCAGGCCTTGTCGCCAATGTCAATGCGCTGGGTGGGAAGCTCAGAATGGTGCGCGGCCACATTCCCTACGCGGTACGCTCGCTACTCGATGGAACGTACGTGGCAATGACCCTGCTGCGTGATCCCGTTGAACGAACACTTTCTTATCTCTCGCATTGCCGTAAATACCATATCGAGCACCAGAACATGGCGCTAGAGCAAATCTATGAAGATGCCTGGTTTCAGGCATCGTTCATACAGAATTACCAGACGAAAATTTTTTCCATGTCGGCGCAGGAATCGCTGGCAGAGGATCGTTTTCTGCCTGGCGCCGTGCAGGTTCCGCCAAGGGCGGAGCTGGAAGAGGCGCTGCGATTCTCCGATGACGTTAAGCAACTGCAGATCCAGGCTCCTGGGCGTTTTTCCCTGGAGTGCTTCTCGGCAAGCACTGGGGTCATAGCTGTCGATGAACTTCGGCTGGGGACTGCGAAAGAGAATTTATCTGCAGTCGAGGTGGTTGGTGTGACGGAGCACTACGATCATTTTCTCCGACAATTAGCCGAACATCATGGCTGGAATATCAAATCCATCCCGCATCGCCATGCCGGGGAGCGCGCTGTTGTTTCGACAGAATTTCAACGCCGTATTGCGCGAGATAACGCATTTGACATGGAGTTTTATGACTATGCCAGAAGAATCGCCGCGCAACGGTGATGAACGCCCGATCCACTCACCGTAAACAAGGAACGAAGAATGAACAGCCTGTGGGA
>CAYWWD010000078.1:0-1711 GCA_964461965.1 uncultured Halioglobus sp.
ACAAAACACGTCCATGGCGCAAAAAGGACAAATCGGTGAAATATCCGGGCTAACCGGCCGCCGCTGGGCACTCCCCGGCGCGGTGAGCATCGATCACAGCCCGGAACATCGCCAGGTAATCCTCAGCCACTGCGGGCAGTGTATACGCCGACGCGCGGGCCCTGGCCTGCTCGCCGAGCGCCTCGCGCCTGCGGTCGTCCTGCATCAAGGCTTCAACAGCCGCGCCCCAGTCAGCAGGGCTGTGCGAATCGATCAGCACACCGTTGATCCCGTCGGTGATGAGTTCCGGAACATAGCAGCGGCTGGACGCAATCACCGCGCGGCCCCGGAGCAAGAGTTCCATCAATCCCCAGTTGCCGCTGCCGTACTGCACCGGGTACAGGAAGAGGTCTACATAGTGCACAAGATCCGAAAACTGCGCATAGGGCAGTTTTCCGGTCAGCGTGAAGCGGGCAGGATCGAGGCCGCGTGTGCGCATCGTGTGAGCGAGGAAGGTAACGCCGCTGTTCCTGCCATACGTTTTTTCCAGGAAGACATTCTCATAGCTGTAGGTGGTGGAGGTCGCATCGCCGATCACCACGAAGTGGATGTCCGTGTTGCGCTCAAGCAGCCAGGCCGCGGTGTCCATGAACACCTCCAGCCCCTTTGCTGAACTCAAATCCCGGGCGGCGAAACCGAGGGTTTTCACGCCCGTGGACAGCTGCACACCCGAGGACTCCCGCTGCGCGACCTTGGCCGGGTCGAATCCTTCGTAGCGCGCGACGATGCGCGGCCGCAGGTATTCGGGAAACATCCCCCGTGCATACTCGCTGGGCACGATCGTAAGATCGCTCTTCATCGCCTGATAGTACGACAGCATCTGCATGTTCTTGTCCGCCAGGTGTTGTGACGGCGTGGGGGGATAGCGCGGGTCCCAGCCATGGTCGGCGTAGGAGGGAAACTCGATGTAGGTAATGACGGGGATATCGAACTCATCGAAGACCAGATGGGGCGAGCCCCAACTGCCGTGTGCGACGATCAGATCCGGTTTCAAGGTGTCGATGAGGCCGCTGAGCGCGCGCTGCAGACCGACGCTGATCCTGCCGGCGCGTTCGACCTTGCCGGAAAAATAATAGCTGTTGGCCGCCATGACATTGCCGTCAGGGCTCAGCGGCAGCAGGTTGCGATAGCGCTGTTTATTGCGCTGCAGATTGCCCGGTGTCGTCAGGTAGTAGGCATTGGCCGCGCCGCTGGTATTCAGGTATTCGCACAGATCGCTGAACTGCGCGGGACACACCGCATGCACAAAGAAAATGGTGGGCTTCACTGCGAACCTGCGATCTTTCATGTTTAAGTTAGGGTTGCCGAACACCACACCGGTGTCAACGCACTCGGCTTCTGGCACCACACCGGCGTGCGCATGGCATGCGGGAGCTGCATGGCAGGCAAAAAAAAGCCCCTGGCATGCAGGGGCTTTGGTGTATCGAGCAGTGCGACCGGACTTACGCGTTCCGGTTGCGCTTGCGTCGCGCTGCACCCAATCCCAGCAACGCGCCACCCAACAGCAGCAGAGTGCCCGGCTCGGGGATTTCCGTAGTCGGATCGGTCGGGTCCGTCGGATCGGTCGGATCGGTCGGATCAGTCGGATCGGTCGGATCGGTCGGATCAGTCGGATCGGTCGGATCGGTCGGATCGGTCGGATCGGTCGGATCGGTCGGATCGGTCGGATCGG
>CAYWWD010000078.1:1811-18102 GCA_964461965.1 uncultured Halioglobus sp.
TCGGGCCAGTCGGGTCCGTTGGATCGGTCGGATCGATCGGAATCAGGTCAAAGTCGATGCTATGCAGGTAAAATGCAGTGCGCGAGTTTTGCGGCAACAGGGTAAAACCGTCGATGTTGATGCCGCCCGTAGCGAAAGAATCCAGCAGAACTACGCCCTGGCCGCTGTTGGTGAAGGTCAGCGAGCCGCCGGGGAAGTAATCGAACACAACCTGGTCATAGGTGACAAAGAGCCCCGGATTCTCCCACTGGCGGAAGTAGATCTGGTTGATCTTGATGGTACTGCTGAAATTTAGCGAAAGGGTTTCGCCCTGCGCAATGGCACCATTGAACACGTTGGTGCCGACGCCAATGGCATTCTCGGTGCCGTTGTAGAACAGTGCGCCACCCGTGGTGGTCACAGTGCCTGTAACGCCGCTGACCGTATAACTACCGCTGCCATTGTTGAAATTCATGACCAGCGCAGAGGCGATGGGGCTCAAGGTCAAGCAGGGCACAAGTGTGCCGAGGATATAGCGGTATTTCATAGCAATGGTCCCAAGTGGTCAGTCAATTTTGAGCTAGCAAGCTTCCCTTTTTATTCCGAACGGAAGCATCAAACGCGTATAAAGCAATTATTATGCCAACATAATTAAATCAATAGTTTAGATGCGGGGCACGTCGCTTTTAAACGAAAGTTGTAAAAAAACCTGACAGCCGGCGGCACAAAATAAGTATCACTTCAAATGTGCTTTTGCGTATAAGCTGCCGTGTCGCCAAGCGTCTAACGAGGAGTAAACGTGAAAGTCCTGCTTCTGATTGGAATATTGCTGGGTATCAGCGCGTGCGGAAGTGACGCTCCCAGCAGCAACCATCTCGCCAAGGCGAAGGAATACATCGCCGCAGCGGACGATCGTTCCGCCGAGATCGAACTGAAGAATGCCCTGCGCATCGACGGGGCGCAGCCCGAGGCACGGCTGTTGCTGGGCAAAATTTACCTCGACCGCGATGACAACCCCGCTGCGGAGAAGGAACTGCTGCGCGCACAGGAACTGGGCTGGGCAGCGCAGGATGTAAACCCTGCCCTCGGCAAGGCGCTGCTGGCCCAGGGCAAGACCAGGGAGGTGCTGGCGCTCAAAGCCGATGATCTGGACGGTCCGGCGGCCGCCCAACTGCTCGCCACACAGGCCATCGCTGCGCTGCTGGACGGCAAATCCGACGAGGCAAAGACACTGGTGAGCGCGGCGCGCGCCAGGGATCCCCAGTCGCAGGTGGCCATCCTTGCGGAGGCGAGGATGTTCGCACTGCAGGGCGACACGTCGCGCGCGCTGGAGGCGATCGCCGCGGTACTCGAGACGACACCGGACAACGCCGAGGCCTGGCGCCTGCAAGGGCATATCCTGTGGCGGCAGCAGAAACTGAAAGAGGCGCGCACAGCCATCGGCAAGTCTCTCGAGTACTCAAAGATCACCTTTGCCGATTATTTATCGCGCGCGCTTATCAACATTCAGCTGCGCGATTACGCCGCCGCCACGAAGGACACCTACCAGCTGTCGCTGCAACTGCCCAAGCATCCGGGCACCAATTACGCGAAAGGTTTATTGCGCTTTAACAACCAGCAGTACCGCAAGGCGATCAGCTCACTGACGCGGGCGCGGTACGCGGCACCCAAGTATCCGCTGGTACTGTACTACCTCAGCCTGGCCTATGTGATCGACGGCAATGCGGGAATGGGCCTCAAGTACGCCAGGCAGTACGTGGAAATCGCACCGGATGATCCAGAGGGCAGGAAGCTGCTGGCCGCCCTGTTGCTGCAGGACGGTAAAATTGCGCAAGCCAGGGAGATACTGCTACCCGTGCTGGATTTTAACCCTGATGACCCCGGCGCCTTGCGATTGCGCGCGAATGCGCGACTGCTCGACAAGCAGGTCGACCTGGCGTTGCTGGACTACGCGCGCAGCAGCGCACTCGAGCCCAAAGTGCCAATCGAACAACTGCCGGTCACTGTCGACCTGCTCAGTGGCGGCCTGGGGCTGGGCGCAAAAGCGGGCCCGGCACTAAAGCAGCGGCTGGATTTTCTTCCCGCATCGCCACGCAAGGAGGTGCTGCAGATACTGGGACACCTGCAGCGCAAGGAGTATGAGCAGGCCATCGCCATTGCCGATTCCTATCGATGGACAGTCCCGGAAGCGACCGCGCCATACGACCTCCTGGGTTCTATCTACCTCGCCGCCGGCCAGGGCGACAAAGCGCGGGAAGCGTTTGACAGCGCACTGCTGCGCGACCCGAACGATCCGTCAGCAAACCTCAACCTGGCGCAAATGGCGCGCGACGAGGGCGACAGCGTGCGCGAACGCAAGCATTACCAGGCCGTCCTCGAGAAGCATGCGGATAATCTTTTGGCGCAGATGAACCTGGCCCTGCTCGACGCCAGGGAAAAGGACACACCGGGCATGGTGGCGCAGTTGAAAATGGCGATCGACCAGAATCCGCACGCGCTGGAACCGCGCCTCGGGCTCGCGCGCTACTACCTGGACACCGGCAGCGCAAACCTGGTGGCACCGCTGTTTACCCCGTTGACGAACCTGCAGCAACTCTCACCGCGAGTATTGGAGCTGTATGTCCAGGCGCAACTCGCGCAACACGAATACACCAGCGCCTACCGCGCCACGCAGCAGTTGGTCGCGATGTTGCCGCAGGTGGCGCAATACCGCTACCTCGCCTGGCAGGCCGCAAGCGGTGCCGGCGCCCAACCGGAGGCGCAGGCAGCATTGGCAGAGCTGCTGCGCCTGGACGCGAACAACGTGCCGGCGCTGGTAGCGCAGGCAGAATCCGCGCTGGCGGCAGGCCAGCCTGAACAATTCGACCAGTTGCTGGCAAAGGCCGCTGCGCTGGCGCCGGAAGACCCGGGTGTCCTGCGGCTGAAATCGGGTAGCGCGCGGCGGGCAGGCAAAGTGCAGGAGGCGCTGGCAGACGCCGAGCGCGCTTTTGCGCTGCAGACGAGCACGGTGAACTTTCTGGCGCTGACGGAAGCCCGGCGAGCCGCCGGCCGGGAGCAGGCTGCGCGTACGGCGATGCGGCAGTGGATCGAAGAACACCCGGAGGATATCGCCGTGCGACTGGCGTGGAGCGACATCCTGCTGGCCGAGGGCGATGCCTCTGGCGCCCGGGCGCAGTACAACGCCGTGCTGGCTCTGCACCCGGACAATGTGCTGGCACTCAATAACCTGGCGTGGAGCCTGCGCACAGACAATCCCGCGCAGGCGCTGGAGTACAGTCGCAAGGCTGCAAGCCTGGCGCCCGCGGAGCCGGCAGCGCTGGATACGCTGGCAGTGATTGCGCATCTGAATGGCGATCAACAACTCGCCGGGGAGTCTATACGCCGCGCGCTGGCGCTGGCGCCCGGCAATCCCAGCCTGCGCTACCACGAGGCGATGATTGTCGCCGCCCAGGGCGATCAGGCCGCAGCGATTGCTACTCTCAGGGAACTGGTGGGCGAGAAGGGCGTCGAGTTTCCCGAACGCGCCGAGGCGCAGGCGTTGCTACACAAACTCGAAGGTTGAACAACCTGTGCGCCACGACCGGTGGCGCCTGGCGTTACAGCGGCGTGAACGTGAATTTTTGCCCGGCGATTGAGGCCTCGAACATCAGCCCGCCTGTGGCGATGGTAAAGATGGCCATCCCCTTGCGGTAGCCGCCGGACACCGTGGCGGCGTCGTTGCGCCCGCCGCTGATGCCCGCTGCAGTGCCGCCTCCGGTATTGGCTTCCGCTGAAGCGCCCGCCGTAATCGCCACCGCCGAAGCCTGCGCGCTGAACTCAAAATTTCCGGACGTGAAGTCCTTGTACGCCTGCTCGTGTTCGAAAAAAATGATCTGGCTGAAGGCCTGCCCGCCCCACTGCGCGCCGACCGACAACTGGGTCATGGTGGAATTCCCGACATGGCGGGAACCGACGAACACTTTACCCTCCCCATACGCACCGCCGACCACGAAAGCGCCCTTGCCTATGGTGGGAAAAATCGCATAGCCGTACGCCGTCTTGAAATAGCGACCGCTCTCGCCGGCGTTGCTGAAGGCCCTGATCGCATCGCTGTACGCGTTCGCCCAGGCTCCGGGGCTGGCCGCCAGCAGGAGCGTGATCAGAAAGAGGGTTCTGGTGAGTGTGCGCATGACTGCCGATCCTGGTGCGAAGGTGAACTGGTGCTGCTGCCACAGAGTCGCGGCGGAGCCTGGGCGGTGTGCATTGCCGGCCCATTCTGTGTACTCGGTGGGGTCAGGTCAAGAGCCCCAGCCGTGCCAGCAGATCACAAACGCGGCAGGAGTAGCCCCACTCGTTGTCGTACCAGTTCAGCACGCGCAGGTAGCGCCCCTGCGTGACGCCGGTAAAGCCCGCATCGTAGATCGATGAATGCGGATTGCCGATGATGTCGGTCGACACGATGGGACGCTCGCTGTACTGCAGTATCCCGCGCAGGCGGGGTGTAGCGGACGCCGCGCGCACCACGTCGTGCACGTCCTGCGCAGTCGCCGACGTGCGCAGCTTGACGAACAGGTCGACCACCGAGCCATCCGGTACCGGTACGCGCGCCGCGATGCCGTGCAATCTGCCCTTCAATTGCGGCAGCACTTCACCCACGGCCTTGGCCGCTCCGGTGGAGGTCGGGATAATGTTTTCCGCCGCCGCGCGACTGCGACGCCAGTCGGAATGCGGCACATCCGCCAAGCGCTGGTCATTGGTGTAGGCGTGCACGGTGTTGATCACGCCTTCCTCGATACCGAACGCTTCATCCAGCACCCGCGCCATGGGGGCCAGGCAGTTAGTGGTGCAACTGGCGTTGGAAATGATGCGGTGACTCGCGCGCAGGCCGTCTTCATTCACACCCAGAACCACGGTGTAATCGATGGCGTCTTTCGCCGGCACGGTGAGTACCACACGGCCGGCCCCTGCGGTGAGATGCTGCTGCAACTGTTCGCGCTTGCGGAACACACCGGTGGACTCGATCACCGCATCCACGCCCAGCTCGGCCCAGGGCAGGGACTCGGGGTTGCGCTCGCTGTACAGCCGGACGCGTCCTCTAGCGGTGACGAAATGCTGGTCTTCCAGCGTGAGTTGCCCTTCAAATGGACCCATCACGGTGTCGTGGCTGAGCAGATAGCGCAGGGCGTCGAAGTCGGATACGTCGTTGATCGCCACAACCTCGATATCGTCGCGCGCGTCCAGGATGCGAAATACGGAGCGCCCGATGCGGCCAAATCCGTTGATTGCGATTCTCATGGCACCGCCCTCCCCGGTCGTCCCAGCGTCGCATACAGGCGCGCTACGTCCAGCAGCCGCGCGGCGTGGCCGCGCGTTTCATACCACCCCAGTGTCTTGATGATGTGGCTGCCCGCCTTGAGCGTGCCGCGCGCGTCAAACAGCAGCGAGTACGTACTGCCGATCACATCCGAGGACACGATCGGATCCTCGGCCACGGCAAGGATGCCAGGATGCCGGGCTGCGGCGTCACGCATGATGGTGTTGATGGCTTCGGCGGAAATTGCCTCGTCGCGCATCACCAGCGTCACGTCCAGCAGGCAGCCATCCTGCACCGGCACATTGAGCGCCCAGGTCATGATCCTGTTCTCAAACGCCGGCAGCACATGCTGCAGCCAGCGCGCGGCTTCGTGGGAATTGGGGATGATATTGCTGGCGGCGGACCGGCTGCGGCGAAAATCACTGCCCGCATAATCCTGCAGCGCCTGGTCGGAGGTGTAGGAGTGCACGCTGGTCATGCTGCCGCACTCTATCTCGAAGCGCGCGGCGACGCTGTGCAGCAACAGACACAAGGCTGCGGTCGTCGGCGAGCCGGCCGAAAGCATGCGATCCCCTGCCTGCGCGTCAGCCTCGTTGATGCCGGGGATGATGATGCGATCGATGGTATCCACCGGCAGCGAGCGCAACAGTACGCGCGGCGCACCATTGGCCAGATGCGCTGCCATGGCGGCGCGGTCGCGAAATTTGCCGGTGGCGTCGATCACAAGATCGACATCGAAAATGTCCCACGGCATTTCACCCGGCAGATCGATCTGCATCAGCCTTGCCCGCGAGCGCGCACTGACCAGGAAATTACCTTCCAACGTGAACTGCCCGGGTGTACCAGCTTCAGACTCCAGCAGGTAATGCAGAATATCCGGCTTGCCGATATCGGCGATCGCCACCACCTCTACATCCGTACGGTGTGCGGCGAGAGTATAGATCTGCCGCCCGATCTGGCCGAAGCCCATCAGGCCCAGGCGCAGGGGACCGCCATTTGCCATGACCGCGCTACTCCTCTGTCACTACCCGTTTCGTCGCATTGCGCGCTGTATCGACACCGATTATCCGCTCATCACTGCCTCGCGACCATGATCCAGCGCAAGCCCGCACCTCGTCATCGAGACGCCGAGGCAGTGTATCGCGCACCAACGGCGCGACCAGGGGAGTGGCAGTATAGCGCTGGTGATCAGCGGGGAGCCAGGACGGATCGGAGAATCCCGAGGGGGCGAGATGCTACAAAAAAACTCGGGTCAGATCGATCCCGTAGGCATCGGGCTCGAGACTGGCCTTGATCCTGCGCGAAGCGACACCGGCGGCGGCCAGCTCGTCCTGCAGGTCGATGACGCGGGACATGGATAAGCGGTTTTTGTTCGCATCGAGCAGCAGCATGACCTTCGGTCGTAGACGTCGGGTGCGGTACTCCGCGACCACCACGCCCACCTCACCGGACGTCAGCTCCACCAGGGTGCCCGCCGGATAGATACCGATGGCCTGGATAAACGCTTCGACCAGCTCTGCCTGAAAATCTTCATCGCGGGCTTCGTACAACAGCTTGATGGCATCGCTGGGGGCGACCGGCGGGGCATAGTTGCGCGTGCTGGTGAGCGCGTCATAGGTGTCCACGATACCGGCGATGCGTGCAAAGACCGGGATGCGATCCTGTTTCAGGCCGTTGGGATAGCCTGAGCCGTCATAGCGCTCGTGGTGATGCGCCACCATATCCACCACGTCCTGGTTCAGGATGCCGCATTCCTGCAGGATTTCCATGCCGTGTTCGACGTGCGAGGCCACGTGCGCGGCCTCTTCAGTGTTCAGTTCGCGCCGCGCCTGCAGGAGTTTGGGATCAACCCGCAGCTTGCCGATGTCCATCAGCATGCAGCCCATTGCCAGCGAGCGCAGGTCGCGCCGCGGCAGGCCGACCTGGCGCCCCAGCGAGACAGACCACATGGCCGCACTCAAGGAATGCTGGTAGGTATAGTTGTCGTGCTTCTTGAGTCGCGCCACCCACAGGCAGGCATCGGGGTTGCGGGTGATACTTTCGACCACCGGCTCCACCGATTTGCGCAGCTTGATGATGTTCAGCTTCTCACCGGCACTGACCTGCTCGAACAGGTCGTCGACATCGCCGATCAGAGTATTCATCGCGATCTGCGCGCGCGGATGCTCATCCTCCCACCCGCTGTCGTCATGGTAGGGCGCCAGCGGACGGCCCTTGAAAATGTTCTCCATCGAGACGCGGGGCCTGTCCTTGGCGGCTTTTTTCTCCCTGCCCTCGCCCTTGCTGTCGGCGCGTTCCGCCCCTCTGGCCGGGGCTGCGCGCGGCCGCACCTCCAGGCGCTCACCACCCCCCGCTTTCTGGCTGCGGCGGACATCAATGAACACACTCTGGCAGAATTTTTGCAGCCGGCCGATATCTTCCCGGCTCTCGATCATGAAACCCTGGGTGGCAAAAGGTGTTTCCAGCCACGGCCGATCGAGACCACTGACGTACATGCCAACATCGAGGTCGGTGGTGGCAACTTTTTGCGTTTTGAGCATCGCGCCCTGCGCCCCTGACCGTGATCCTGCCCCGTTCCACATTCAGCGCACCGACTCGCGGATCACCCGCCGGCACGCCTCTTCACACCTGTAAACGCTATGCCGGTGGCAGGGGGGTGTCCACCGAATTCTGGAGATTTCGACAGATAAGCAACCGGGTACGGTGCAGGTTGGGCGCGCGCAGGTATCGTTCTGTCCTGTGCTATATTCGTGCGCCATAGATAGGGCCCGCCTGCGACCGGACCTTGGAAGAGGAATTCTGAATGCGCAAGATCCTGATCGGCCTGGCGGTGTTGGCGTTGCTGCTGGGCGGCGCGATCGCCGCGCTACTGGCCACAGGCACGATCGACCGCGGCAGCCTGCGCATGCTGCTCAATGTGATGACCGGCGCACCCGGGCCCGCTGCGGACGCCACTACCGTGCGCGAGCGCTATCACGTGCCCGCGGGATTCACGCTGGCGCTCTACGCCGCCGACCTGCCGCGCGCACGGTTCCTGCGCTTTACACCGGCCGGTGACCTGTTGGTAAGCCGGCCGCACGCCGGCGATATTCTCCTGCTGCGGCGCGATGCCGATGGCGATGGCCATCCCGATGCCAGGGAGACCCTCCTGAGCGGCCTCAAGCGCCCGCTGGGCATGGACATCGATGGCGACTGGCTGTACGTCGCCGAATCCAACCGCATCGGCCGGGTCGCGTTTGACAGCCACACCGGGAAGCTGGCGGGCAACTACCAGAGCATCGTCGAGGGGCTTACTGACAACGGCAACCACTGGAGCAAGACAGTGCGCGTCGGGCCGGATAAAAAGCTCTACCTGAGCCAGGGCTCAACCTGCAATGTGTGCGTGGAAGAGGACGCCAGGCGCGCCACCCTCATGCGCTTCGAACTGGATGGCAGTGGCGCCGAGACCATCGCCACCGGCCTGCGCAACAGTGTCGGCTTCGACTGGGCTCCGTGGGATGGCGCGCTGTACGCCACCGACAACGGCCGCGACCTGCTGGGCGACGACTTTCCACCCTGCGAACTGAACCGCATCGAAGCCGGCGGCTTCTACGGCTGGCCGTTCTTCAACGGCGACAATATCCCCGATCCGGACATGGGCGCCGACCCGCTCGCAGCCGAGCGACAGCCGAGGAAGCCTGCGCACGCCTTCCGCGCCCACAATGCACCGCTCGGCATGACCTTTCTCGATGGCAGCACGCTGCCCGGACACTACCAGCGCAGCGCTCTGGTCGCGCTGCACGGATCCTGGAATCGCAGCTCCCCCGACGGGTACAAGGTGGTCTCCCTGCACTGGACGGACGCGGGCATCGAGGAACGCGACTTCCTCACCGGCTTCAATCGCGACGGTGAGATCAGCGGTCGACCGGTGGACGTCGCCCAGGGTCCGGATGGCGCCATTTATATCTCCGACGATTATGCCGGCGCCATCTACCGCGTCAGCGTTGGCAGCGGCGGCAGTGACGGCGCGATGACATTGCCGCTGCCGTCCGCCAGGGGTCTCGACACCGAGCCGCCTCCCTGGCTGGAAGGTGCGGACCTCGCCGGCATGGCCGGCCGCGGCGCCCGGTTGTACCAGCGCCACCAGTGCGGCAGTTGCCACGAGCAGGGCGAGAATCCGGTGCGACTGGATGAGCTCGGCGAGCGTCTCGGCTACGCTGCCGTCATCGATGTGTTGCAAGCGCCACCGCCCCCGATGCCGGTACTTCCGCTCACTGAATCCGAGCGCCGCGAGTTGGCCGTGTTCCTGCTCCGACCGGTGTCGCCGTGAAACAAGATATCCATGTCCTGACTTACAACATCCACAAGGGTTATTGCACGGGAAACCGGCGCTTCGTGCTGCAGTCCATGCGCGAACGGATTGCGGAGACCGGCGCGGACATCGTGTTCCTGCAGGAGATCCACGGCACCGCCATCAAGAGCAAGGCCAAGCGCCGACGTTTTTCCTACCCCGACCAGCCACATTTCGAATACCTGGCGGACCAGGCGTGGCCGCACTTCGCCTACGGGCGCAACGCGATCTATCGCAAAGGCGATCACGGCAACGCAATCCTGAGCATGTATCCATTTGCCAGCTTTGAGAACATCGACGTCTCGATTTTTCCCCGTTCCAGCCGCAGCATCCTGCACGGCGTGATCGAACTGCCACACAAGAATACACGCCTGCACACACTGTGCGTGCACCTCGGTTTGCTGGAGCAGGAACGCCGCGAACAACTGCAGGCACTGACCGACCGGATCAACAGTCATGTGCCCAGCGGTGAACCGATGATCATCGCCGGAGACTTCAACGACTGGCGCCGCCGCGCGGAGCGACACCTGCACGCCGATCTCGGCTTGCGGGAACTGTTCCTGGAACTGCAGGGGCGTCACGCGCGGACTTTCCCGGTGTGGGCGCCGATGCTGCAGGTGGATCGCATCTACTATCGCGGTCTGAAGCCGGCATCCTGCCAGCGGATGGGCGCCGGGCCGTGGCGGGAACTTTCGGACCACGCCGCACTGTTCGGGGTATTTCGGTTATGACGCCCGTCTCACGCGCCAGCGTGATTCTCGAAGACCCTGCGTTCCAGGCAGAACTGCTGCAGGCGGCAGCGAGTGCTGGCAAAACGCCGGAACAGGCGCGCGCCTACGCGCGCAAATGCCTTACCGAGATCGAAGCGACGCCACGGGAGGCCTGGCTGCGGCCGATGTCGCAACTGGCACGCTTCATTTATACACGCAGCTATGAACCGGAACTCGACATCAACCTGGACCGGCTGGAGGAACTGCGCGCGCTGTCGCAGGACCATCTGTTGCTGTTCCTGTGGTCGCACAAATCCCATATGGACAGCTTTGTCTTCCTGTTGTCCCTGTATCTGAACAACTTCAATCCCCTGCCCCTGATATTCGCCGGCATCAACATGAACTTCCTGGGCTTCGGCGCACTGGCCCGCCGCGTGGGCGCGATATTCCTGCGTCGCAGTTTTCAGGAGGACCCGATCTACAAGCTGGTATTCCGCCGCTACATCGACTTCCTGATCCGCACTCGCACGCCGCTGTCGTGGTCCATCGAAGGCACACGCTCACGCACGGGAAAACTGTCGCCGCCCAAACTGGGCCTGCTGAACTGGGTAGTGGAGTCCTGTCACCGCGAACAGACTCAGAAGGTGCTGCTGGTTCCTGTCTCCATCGCCTTCGATCGCATCGCCGAAATCGACGACTACGTGGCGCTGCAGAGCGGACAGCCCAAGCGCAAGGAATCACTGGGCTGGTTCTTCAACTACGTGTTCGGCATGCGCCAGCCCTATGGCAAAGTCTACGTGCGCTACGGCGAGCCGCTGCCGCTCGAATCCTCACTGCCTGTTCCAGCGGGAGATGCACAGACGGCGAACTCCGGCCAGCAGCATTTCGATGTAACGCGCATGGCCTTTGAGGTCTGCACGCGGATCGAACAGATCACGCCGATCAAATCGGCGGATGTGCTCGCCATGGTACTGCTCGGAGCCAACCGTCGTGCGCTCACCGCAGCGGAGATGTATCGGCAATGTGCAGGTATCGCTCAGGTGATCCGCGAGCGCAGACTGCCGGCCTCATCCGGCTTCAGCCTGAATAACGAGGCCGAGGTCAGCGCCGCGCTGCTGGCGCTGGAGCGCTCGGGCCTGATCAGGGCATTCAGCGCTTCAAGGGTGCCGGTCTACTACATACCCAATGAGCAGCGGCTGGCGGCCGCCTACTACCGCAATACCATTACGCATTATTTCCTGCACGCCGCGCTGGGCGAAATTGGGCTGGCAATGTGCGCGCTGAACATCGAACTTCCGGATGCGGCGGCGCTGCGCAGGCATGTAACCGCGCTACACGATCTGTACAAGTTCGAGTTTTTCTACAAACCGACCGAGGAACTCTGGCGCGAGGTGCTCCTCGAAACGACGCAGCGCTACCCACACTGGGACAGCGGTGAGCTGTCCATCAACAAAATGTTGCGCGCGCAACCGCCACGCTTTGGCCACGCCATCCTGCGCCAGATCACCGAGGCCTACCTGATTATCGCGGTCGCCCTGCTGGACCTGGGCGAACTCCCCGTTCACGACCAGAAAAAATTTATTCGCCCGCTTCTGGACCAGGGACAGGCCATGCTGTTGCGGCGAACCATCAGCTGTGAGTCATCGGTGTCGCAGGACCTGCTCGGCAACGGCTTGCGCCTTGCCGCGCACCTCGCATTGCTGGATGGCCGCGGCCCGGAACTCGCCAGCCGGCGCGCGGCATTTGCCGAGTCCGTGGTCGCAGCATTGTCCGCGATCAACCTGTTGCAGCGCGCCTATGACGAAGCCTGGTTCTCGCAGTTGTCGGCGGGCAGGATATCCAATCTGCTGGGCCCCTGAGCGTCACGCGTACCGCAACAGGGAACGGCGTGTGAAACTTGCCGCGGTAACGGGGAGCCGCTATCTTTTCCTCCACACCACCACTTTTGGAAGATGCAATCGATGAGCCTGAGGGACGTCCTGGCGACACTGGCGGAAGTACCCACCCTGCTGGGCGTGGTAAAGGAAGTCAAACCCCGGCCATCCGGCACCGCTGATTGCTTTGCCGCGCGACTGGAGAAAACCACGGCGCGTTTTCCCGACCGCACGGCCGTGATCTTCGAGGGCCAGCGGCGCACCTGGCGCGAGCTGAACGCCGAAGCGAACCGGTATGCCGCCGCGCTGCGCGCACGCGGACTGCAACGCGGCGATGCGGTAAGCGTTGTCATGGAAAACCGCATCGAGTTTCTCAGCGTGCTGGCGGCACTCAACAAGCTTGGGGTCATCGCGGCTCTGGTGAACACCAACCTGAATGGCAAACCTCTGATCCATTGCATGAAAATCACGCACTCCCGAATGTGTATCTTCGGTGCCGAACGCATCGAGATGATCGAACCGGTGCGCACGGAAGCTGAGTTACGGGACATCGAGCGCTGGCTGTTCGTGGCAGATACTGGCCGGGAGGCGTGCCCGTCCTGGGCCACCAACCTCGGCGAAGAAGCGGCGGATGAAAGCAGTGCAAACCCGCCGGACACAGGCCGGAACACACTCGCCGACACCGCACTCTACATTTACACCTCAGGTACCACCGGCCTGCCGAAAGCCTCGGTGATCAGCAACCGTCGTTTCCTGCTGGCGGCCGCGCTCTCCTACACCGGCGGGCTGAAGTGTCGCGAGAGCGATTGCATCTATCTGTGCCTGCCGTTGTACCACGGCACCGGCCTGTTCCTCGGCGTGGGCGCGTCGTTTTCAACCGGCGCCAGCATGTTCATCCGACGCAAGTTTTCCGGCAGCAATTTCCTCGCCGAGGTGCGCGAACACGGCGCCACCTGCTTTATCTACATCGGCGAATTGTGCCGTTATCTGCTGAATGTGCCGCCGCGACCGAACGATTCGGACTCCCCGCTGGTCACTATGATGGGCAATGGCCTGCGTCCCGACGTCTGGCACGAATTCAAGCAGCGCTTTGGTGTTGAACGGATCGCCGAGTTCTACGGCTCCAGCGAGGGTAACGTCGCCTTCGTCAACATGCTGAACAAGGACTGCACCGTCGGCATGACCAGCATCCCGGTGGTGTTGGTTCAGTACGATGTGGATGCCGACGAGATCGCACGCGACAGTGCCGGCAGGCTCATCAAGGTAGCATCCGGTGAACCCGGCCTGCTGCTCGGCAAGATCACCGAGCAGACGGCGTTCGAGGGTTACACCAGCAGCGCGGATACCGAGAAAAAAATCCTGCGCAATGCCTTCGAAGCTGGAGATGCCTGGTTCAATACAGGCGACCTGATGAAAACCGTAGACGTGGGTTTTGCTCTCGGGCAGGCGCACTACCAGTTCGTCGATCGCGTCGGCGACACATTCCGCTGGAAATCGGAAAACGTCTCCACCAATGAGGTGGGCGAAATCATCAACGCGCACCCGCAGGTCGATTTCTGCAACGTCTACGGCGTGGAGATACCTGGCGCCAACGGCAGGGCCGGCATGGCCGCGTTGGTTTTGAACCCTGGTGTGAACGAACTGGACCTCGCCAGTTTTTCCGCGTTCGTGAATGAACATCTCCCCGCATACGCCAGGCCGGTGTTCCTGCGCATCCAGCGCGAGCTGGACACCACCGGCACGTTCAAGCTGGTGAAAGGTGAATTGCGCAAGCAGGGTTATGACCTGGGTCAGGTGAACGACCCGCTGTATGTGCTGAAACCGCGCAGCGAGCGTTACGAACCACTTGATCGGAGTTTCGCGGCATTGCTGCGTAAAGGGGATGCCGGGTATTGACGTCCGCGCTTGAATCAGCGCGACAAGGAAGACCAGATTATCTCGTCGCGCGACCCACCCGGTCGCTCGGAATACCGCGGGGGTAATGATCTCGCTCGATGCGGGCACTGCAGAAACGTATGCCAGTATCAAAGGGCGACCCGCATTTGACCGCGTGGTGGTCAATGTTGGGCGTTACGCAGGCAGCAACCCAGGTCGGACGCTATCGTACCGGAATCATGTTGGCGATCATTGCATAGAAGCTGCCGCCTTCTCCTGCGACGAAGCGCAACGGCGCGGACTGGAGTGGCGAATCGGGGAAGTCGGCATTGTATTCAACCCCGAGGACAAGATAGCCGGGCGAATTGCTCACAGGCGCCAGACATCTTGATACCGCACCTCCCAGCTTCGATGGGTAAAAATATACGCGTGACGAACCGTATTCTTCGCGAGTACAACTACCGCGTCAGGGTTTGAACCGATCCAGGCCAAACACACGCGAAACCAATCCGTCGAAGGTGCGCAGAGGAAGTAATTTTTTCAACAGCGGCAGCCGCACACTGTTCTTCCCACCGCGGATGATCGCCGGCGGTGCCGCGCGTAGCAGGGCATCGACCACCGGCACGACGAAGGTCTCTGCCGGGGTCGCATCGCGCTGGCCGGCCTGCGCCCGTGCGTGAATACCGTTCTCCATCGGCCGATAGAGCGAATCAGCGGGCAGGCGGATCGCCGCCTCGGCATGGTCACCGAACGCGGAACGCACACCGCCCGGCTGGATCATCACCACCTCGATACCGAACGGGGCAAGCTCCATGCGCAGCGCATCGGACAGCGAGTGGATGGCGGCCTTGCTGGAACAGTACGCGCCCGCGAACGGCGTGGTGAGCACGCCCACAATGCTGCCGACATTAACCACCATGGCTTTGCGCCCGTCTGCGCGCGCTGCACGCAGCAACGGCAGGGCAGCGCGGGTGACGGCGATCGGCGCAATCACGTTCGTCTCGTATTGCTGGCGCAAGTCTTCGCGCGCGAGATCGACCACCGCGCCGACCTGCGAGAAACCGGCATTGTTGATGAGCATGTCGAGCTGACCCACTTCACGTTCGATACGCGACAGCGCCGCCGCGATGTTGGCATCGTCATTGACGTCCAGCGTGTCGATGCCTATACCCAACGCGAGTAGGGGCGCCAGTGCTTCCTGCCTCCGTGCAGTGGCATAGACGCGGTGGCCGCGCCGGTGCAGTTCCACAGCCAGTGCGGCGCCAATGCCCGAGGAACAACCGGTGATCAGGATAGTGCGTTGCATGCGGGCTTCCTCGCCGTGGGAGACCGGTGCAGTCTACCCAATTTACCCGGGTGGTAGCCACGCGAGGGCGCGGTTCACCCCTGCCGTGCACCGCCCGCGCGTCGCCGGCGCCGCGGGCGACGGTGCCCGTCGCTGCCGCGCTCGCGGGCACTGTGACCTGTGTGCTTCTGTGCCGGATGCTGGCGGGAATTACCACCGTCGCGCGCGCCGGGCGCCCTGCCCTGCGGCGGCCGCTGCGGCTGGCCTGGCTTGCGCAAGGGCGCGCTGGCCGGCAGATCGTGATCGGGTACAAAGCCATCGACGTACTCACGCGTGATATGCCGTTGTATCACCTGCTCGATACCGTTGAGCTGCTTGATTTCATCCGCGCTCACCAGTGAGTAGGCATGGCCCGACGCGCCCGCGCGACCGGTGCGCCCGATGCGGTGCACGTAATCTTCCGGCACGTTGGGCAGGTCGAAGTTCACCACCTGCGGCAGTTGCGCGATATCGAGGCCACGCGCCGCGATATCCGTCGCCACCAGCACGCGTACCTTGCCGTTCTTGAAGCCGGCCAGCGCGCGGGTGCGCGCACCCTGGCTCTTGTTGCCGTGGATGGCCGCGGCGTCCACCCCGGCTTTCTCGAGAAACTGCGCCAGCTTATTGGCGCCGTGCTTGGTGCGACTGAAGACCAGCACCTGCTGCCAGTTATTCTGCACGATCAGCTCCAGCAGCAACGCGGATTTGAGTTTCTTGTCGACCGGATACACCCACTGCTCGACCCGCTCCGCGGTGGCGTTCGGCGGGGAGACCGCGACTTCCAGCGGGTTGCGCAGGATGGTTTTGGCCAGCTCGCGGATTTCCGGTGCAAAGGTGGCGGAAAACATCAGGTTCTGTCGATGCGGTGGCAGCAATTTGATGATGCGGCGGATGTCGTGGATTAAG
>CAYWWD010000079.1:0-18081 GCA_964461965.1 uncultured Halioglobus sp.
CTGATTTTACCGAGGTCTAAAAGCTGTGCCGACCTTTATCAGTGAAATATCCGGGTTAGCCTGCCCCGGCGGTTGCCCGCGCCTGCTCCAGGACATTTGGCGGTACCCTGCCCAGCACGATCACATGCCAGTGGCGGGGGCCGTGGGCGCCGTACACCAGTTTGCCCTCGATGTCGGCGGTGCTCGACGGGCCGGCGATGAAGTTGATCCCCCGCGGCCGGCCGTTTGTCAGCATGTCCTGCTCAAGACGTTCCCAGGCCTGCTCCAGCGTGAACACGAGGTCGGCGCTGTCCACCAGCACCAGATGATGTTCCGCCAGCAGGTTGTTGGCGGCGGGATTGCTCCTGCCGGTCCAGGTGACGATTGCACCGGTTTCCGCCACGCCGAGGCGGGCGAAGCTGAGAGCCACGGCTTCTCCCTCTTCCAGTGCGCCGAAGCGGGGCAGCACGCCCGCATCCCGCCAGGGCATCGCCGCCAGGCGAGGATCGTGGCCAGCCACCAGCCGGTGGCTGCGAAAGTGCGTGTACAGGTAGTGCCCGATCGCCTTGACGGCGTCGCCGCGCGTAGCGACGCAGTCGACACTGCCGCGATTGCGCAGCACATTCACCAGGAATGCCTCGCAGACATCGGCTGCCGCCGGGGCAGGTGCGGGCGCGCTGCCTAGCGCCTGCAGGTCCAGCCTGATCCGCTCTGCGCTCGCGGCGACACGGCTGCTGTCGCGCAGCCTGGCGAAAATGTCCGAACGGGCGCTATCGCTCATGCGTACGCTCCATGCGGGCCTTGTACTGACGCATGAAGGTGCTCTTCTGCGGTGCGGGAAAGTCTCGCTGGCTGGTCCAGCCAGTGGCCAGTGGCAGGCGCGAGAAGCTGCCCCGCCTTTTCCCCAGAGCGTGCAGCACCGGTACCAGAGCGCCGGTCAGGGCCTGGTAGAGCCGGGGATGACGGGCCAGCCAGGCGTGTATCTTCAACCCGTACCGCCAGCGCGGCGCTGCCAGCCTGGCCAGCGTCTCCTCGTGGCGCAGGTCGCGCAGCAGGTCGGGCAGCGGGATATCGGCGGGGCAGACCTCTGCACAGCGCCCGCAGGTGGTGCAGGCGTTGGGGAGCGCGCTGCTGGCTTCCAGTGAGGTGAGCAGCGGTGTGAGTACGGAGCCGATGGGGCCGGGATAGACCCAGCCATAGGCGTGCCCGCCGACGCTGGCATAGATCGGGCAGTGGTTCAGGCAGGCGCCGCAGCGAATGCAGTCGAGGATCTCGCGGTAGTTGCCGGTGAGAATCTCGCTGCGCCGGTTGTCCAGCAGCACATAGTGTGCTTCCAGCGGCCCGTCGATATCGCCGTCGCGTCGCGGCCCGGAATAAAAACTCGTGTAGCAGGTCTGCGACTGGCCCGTAGCTGAGCGCACTAGCAGGCGCTGCATGGCAGTCGCGTCCTGTGCGCGCGGCAGCACGCGGTCGATCGTGGTACACACGATCAACACGCGCGGCAGGTTGGCGCACAGGTCGCCGTTGCCTTCGTTGGTGACGAGCATGGAGCAGCCGCCCGCGGCGACCAGCGCGTTGGCGCCGATGATGCCCACCTCGGCTTTGAGGAAGTGCTCCCGCAGCACCTGTCGCGCTTCACCCACCAGCGCGGCGGTCTCGGAAAGGTCCCGCTCACCGAGCGGATGTTTTACCTCGAACAATGCGCGGATTTCGTCGGCGGATTTGTGCAGGGCCGGGCCGACGATATGGCTGGGCGTTTCGCCGGCCTGCTGGATGATGTATTCACCGAGATCGGTCTCCATCACCTCGAGGCCGGCGCGCTGCAGGAAACTGTTGAGGCCAGTCTCTTCGGTCACCATGGATTTGCCCTTGGCAATCCGGCGCGCGCTGTGCTGCTGGCAGATGTCCAGCACGATGCTGTTCAGTTCGCTCCCATCGCGCGCGAAGTGCACGCGGCAGCCGTTATGCACGGCTTCCTGTTCAAACTGGCCGAGGTAATGTTCCAGGTTGTCCAGGCTGTGCTGGCGCACCTGCTTGACGTGTTTGCGCAGCGCCTCAAAACCTTCGAATTTCTCCACCGCCGCGTTGCGCACCAGCGGTGCGAACAAAGCGAAGAAATCGCGGCGCTGCGCCTGCGCACTGTTGCGCAGTGCCGCGCTGGCGTTGTCCAGGAAGGTGTCGCTGTGCTGTTGCACCGGTTACTGCCCCTGTCCGATCGCCGGTGTATGCATGTCCTGGCTCAACACTTCCGCGATGTGGCGCACCTCAATCTGTTGCCCCTGCCGGCGTGCCCGGCCGGCGATGTTGAGCAGGCAGCCCAGATCGCCGCCGGTGAGTATGCCGGCACCTGTCGCGACGACAGCCTTTACTTTGTCATCCACCATCTTGCCCGAGATTTCCGGCATCTTGGCGCAAAATGTGCCGCCAAAACCGCAGCAGACGTCGCCCTGTTGCGGTTCGACGACGTCGATGCCGCACAGCTCGCGCAGCAACTGGCGCGGCTGCTCCCGAATGCCCAGTTCGCGCAACCCCGCGCAACCGTCGTGGTAAGTGACGGCGGGCAGGCCGGACATCGCAGTACCGCCCGGTGCGATGCGCGCGATATCCCGCAGGAAGACGGTGAGCTCAAAGGTCTTGGCGGCCAGTTGCAAGGCCCGGTCCTGCCACTCGCCCTGCAGCAGGCGAGGATAGTGGACGCAGATCATGCCGGCGCAGGAACCGGAGGGCACGACGACATAGTCGTAGGGCTCCAACAGGTCTATCACCTGACGCGCGAGCGGCGCGGTGGCTTCATAATCGCCGCTGTTATACGCGGGCTGGCCGCAGCAGGTTTGTTGCAGAGGTACGGTGACTTCGCAGCCCGCCTGCTCCAGCAGGCGGATGCTGGCGAACGCGACTGAAGGTCGGAACAGATCCGCCAGGCAGGTAACAAACAGTGCGACCTGCTTGTTTGCCGGGTGCAGGGAGTGATCCTTCAGTGGCTCATGCATGCGGGCCGCAGCCTCTCGCTGGAGTGCAAGGATGTGGCGACGTGGCCGCCACGGTGGAGGGCGCAGTATAGCCAAATGCCCGCGGGGGTGTCGCCCGCGACACGCGGATCAAGCCGTCGCCTGCAGGCAGAGCACTGCTGTGGCGACAGCCAGCGCCGCGAGAATTGCCAGCGCGCCCAGCGCGAGAGGATGGCGGGACTGAAGCAGTTTCACCAGCAGGGTGTCGCGGTCGACCTTGACGCCGCCCAGCGCCAGCGGCCGCACCTGCGTCTGGATCTGGAGCTGGGAAAATGCAGGCAGGATGCGGCTGCCGCAGTAGACCACCACGTCGTCGATGGCCAGGAAGGCGCCGCGATACTGGACGCGCGAACCGCCGCCGATGTGGTATGTCCCGCTGTGGTCGACCAGTACCAGTCGTTCGCCCTGGATGCCGATGTGCCCGGTACCGCGCCGACTGAGGAGTAACAGCGCGCTGGCCGGGCCGCAGAGCGCCAGCAGTAGCGCGGCGAGTTGCCACACACCGACGTTTTGCGCCACGGCCAGCACTAGTACGCCGGCCGCCAGCGCGGCGTAGCCTCCTGCGCAGCGGCGCAGCTGCGCCTGGCGATTCGGCGCCGGGTCTATCCACTGCAGGGCGTCGACATGCGCATCCAGCGGTTCGGCACCCTGTTCGCGGCGCGACTGGTAGACCAGGGCGCGCCGGCGCTGCAGGTATCCCGAGCCCAGTCCCAGCGCGACCCCCAGCGCGCACAGCAACAGCGCCGCGCGCCACGCAAATTCTGCAAGACGCGCGCGGCGCTGCACTGCGGCACTTGCGGATTCCAGTTGCTCGGACACGAAGGGCGCTTCCAGCACACCCTGGGTGTTGATGCGCTGCAGGGTGGGCCGCTGCGGATCGTTGACCAGGATCTTCTGGCCCCAGTCGATGAGTTGCAGCGCGGCAGTGGGCGAGGGCAGGTTCATCTTGTCACGGAAATTCCACTCCTCGTCGAAGCGGTACACTCCAGTTGTGCCCGATTCGATGTCGTAGAGACTCACCCACCAGTGCCCGCCGGACCACAGGAAATCGCCCACCCGCAAGTTATCTGCCTGCTCCACACCGGGTGGGAGCAGCAAGATTTCATCAAGTTGCTGGCCGAACGCGGCATTCTCGTAGCGCAATACGCTGATGGCCGGCGCCGTGGCACTGTTCATCAGCAACAGGCCGGAATGCAGCCGCAGCGTCAACCGTTCGGCGAAGGCCACTTCCGCGCGTGCGGTGATGGCGCCATCGCGGCCCACCTTCAGTAGCAGGCCGACGGAGCGATCGGCAAGCAGCGTGCTGCCATCCACTGCGTTGAGGGTGAACGCATCGATGCTGTTGCCCGCCAGCTGCGATGAAAACGGTGCGCACTGCGCGTTCGCGAGGTTGCAGCGCAGCAACTGCCGTTCTCTGCCTGCGTTCGAGTCCTCCTTGCGGTGACCCATGCCCAGCAGGGTGCCGTCGGTGTCGAATGCGAGCGGTGGATCAAATGCATCCAGACCCAGCGCGTCGAATGACAGCACCCCGGTGCCGACACCGGCGCGATCGTGGAGTAACAGCGCATCCTGGCTCAGCAGCAGGGGGCCGGAATGCGGGTCGATGCTGACTGCGCGGGCACCCGGAACAGCTGGCGACAACGTGCGCTGCAGGAAACCGGTCCCGAGCACCAGCAGCGCAAGCAGCGCGGCCAGACCCAGCGTGTAGCACTGCCGCGCACGTTGCTGTGCGTGTGCACCGCGCGTGCGCACCGCGTCGGTATGGCGGAAAGGTCGGAGTTTGTACACATTCGGTTCGCCCGGCTGGCGTTTGCGCGACTCTGGTGCTGCTGTGTGGCCGGTCTGGCGAGTGGTGCGCGGCGGTACGTCCAGCGCCGTCCTGATGCGGCGTTTACCGGGTCGGCTGGATGCGGGCGGCGCAAGGTGGGCAGGGGCGGGCTGCGGTGGTTCCCGTAGCGGTGCGGCGACGGATTGCACACTTGCTGTCGTAGTAGAAGAGGATGGTACTGAGGTGGCCGCGCGCTGCCGGTTCGCCTGCGTTCCCGCAAGCGACTGAGTGATGGCGAGACGTCGCTCGGCGGAATGACGTTGCGCTTCCTGTTGCTGCTGTCGTGCCGCCTCCGTGATTCGCGCCGCCTGTGCGGCGGCGAGTCGGGCCTGCGCTTCCACTTCTGCCTGCAATTGCGCAGCTTCGTCGGCTGCTCGCTGCGTGATCGCGGCCAGTTCCGCCTGCAGCCGCGCATCCTCTTCCGCCTCGCGCCGCTGCAGTTCCTCCAGCTCTGCCTGTCGCCGGGCGGCTTCCTCAGCTTGGCGTTGCTGTGCTTCCAGTTCGGCCTTGCGACGGGCAGTTTCCTCGGCTTCGCGGCGTTGCTTTTCTTCCAGCTCAGCCTTGCGACGGGCCTCGGCTGCGGCTTCGCGCCGCTTCTTTTCCTCCTGCTCGGCCTTGCGTCGGGCGGCTGCTTCTGCCTTGCGCAATTCCCGCTCGGCTTTCTGCTGTTGACGCAATGCCTTGCGCAGCCTCTCCTCCTCGGCGGCCTTGCGCCGTGCTTCTTCCCTGATTGCAAGCTTTCTGGCGGCTGCTTCGGCGGCCGCCTGTCGCGTACGCGCAGCCTCCTCGGCCGCCTGCCGCGCGGCTTCCTCTGCCTGCCGTTGCTTTTCGGCCGCCAGTCTCGCCGCTTGCGCCTGTGCACGGCGCTCACGTTCGGCGGTCTCCGCCTCCTTGCGTGCAGCGTCCTCGGCGGCCTTGCGCTCCTGTTCCGCCAGCGCACTGCGCGCACGAGCCGCAGTCTCGGCAGCCTGGCGCTGCGTCTCGAGTTTACGCGCCTTGATCCCCGCCGCGATGTCTGCTGTTTTTGCAGCGGGCTTCACCCGTGGCGTGGTCAATGTGTTTGGTGGTGGTGTCTCGCTATCGGCGACTTTGACCAGTGCGACGAGCGCACCGATGAGATGCAGTTCGTGGTAGCACTGCGCTGCGGCTTTGCGTTCGAGATTGCGGCGCAGGACGATGGTTTCACCGCTGAAGAAGCGTTCGAGGCGCACCGGGTCGTCGATCTCGAACAGATTGGCGAAGCGCAACCGAACCTGCGCCGGATCGTGACCCGCGAGAATTTCGCCGCTGAACGTGAGGTTGAATCGATTCACGCCGCGCCTGATTTCCCCTGTCACTGTTATTGTTTACTGCGCCGAATGTACGGGGTTTCAGGAGGTATTGCCAGCGCTGCGGCTGTTGAAAAGTGGCGCTTGACGCCACGGAGTCATAACCACATCGGCCCGCGATACGGCTCTGTGCTGAGTGCTGGAATAGTGAGGAACTGCCGCACCGTGAGGGCTGAGGAGGGCCGATCCGGTTTCACCGCCAGCGCGAGGCGGTGGTCGCCCATGCGCGGCGACAAGCGGAAGTGCCAGGCGCTGGGGTCGTCCTGCAGCCGCGGTTCGCACTCGATGCATATGGCACCCGAATCCGAAATGCGGAAGCTGAAGCTGTCCAGACCGAGCGTGATGCCTTCACCGCGCGCCTTGATGTACGCCTCTTTCAGCGTCCAGTACTCGAAGAACCGATGCCTTCGATCCTCCCCCGAGCGCGCCAGCACATCGTGGTACTCGCCGGTGGAGAAAAAGCGTTCCGCGAGACGCGGCACGGCAACGTTGCGGCTGCAGCGTTCAATATCGATTCCGATCACCGGCATCCGGGCCACGGCGCAGGCGATCCATTCAATCGTGTGGCTCAGGTTAAAGTGTAGATTCGCCTCGGGGCTTGCGATGAACGGCCGGCCGTGCTCCCGCGTGGCGAACTCCCAGCGCTCCGGCGGGTAGTCGCCATACTCGGAGAGTACGCAGCGCAGCAGCGCCCGGGTGATGGTATTGGCGTCGCGCAGTGGACCGCGCCTGAAACGCCGGTTGCGAGCCTGCTCGTCGCGACTCATCAGAGCGTGGTAATCGGCAAGCAATGCGCCGGGGACATCGATGATGCGTGTGAGGTGGATATCAACGGTGTCGGTGGGGAGTTCCATGTTAAAGTGCTTCACGCCAAGTTAACGACACACCCCTTGTGATGACAGCCGAAGTGGCAGAAACCAACGTACACGAATCACCCGTGCCGTGGCGGACGATTTCCGCCATGCTAGCAGATAATGTGGTTCGCCACGCAGGGCGAACGGCCATCGTCGATGGCGACGTTCGCCTCACCTACGTGGATCTCGGCGTTCATGTGCAACGTATCGCCGCCGGCCTGCAGGCGCGGGGGCTTGGGCGCGGCGATGCCGTCGCGTTGTGGGCGCCCAACAGCTGGCAGTGGGTGGCCTGCGTGGCCGCGTGCTGGTGGCGTGGCTGCACGGTCGTGCCGATTCCGGCCCGGGGCAGGATTCTGGACGCGCTGCCCATCCTCCAGTCGACCCGGGCGAAACTGTTGTTCACCTGTACCTCGACCGACAGCGGTAACCTGCTGTCCCTCATCGACGAGCATGTGCGCGAGACGGGCGCGAGCCTGGCGCAGTCCTGCCCGCTGCTTGCGACCATCGTGGATATCGCTGGCGACGACTGCGCCACGCCAGCGACGCGAATCGAGACCGTGCCGATAGCCGGGTTTGCGTGCACGGTAGCGTCCGTGGCCTGCGCCGAGGTGTCGGCCGAGGACATCGCCACGATCCTTTTCACTTCCGGGTCCACCGGCCGGCCGAAGGGCGTGCCTCGGCGGCACGCACAGTCGCTGCGCAACCGCTTCGACAGCTCGCGGCTGCTCGGCTATAGCAGCGCGGATCGCCTGCTGGTGACCTCGGAGTTCTCGCACACGCTGGGGCTGCACGGCAACCTGTTGCGCAGCCTGATGCTCGGCGCGACCCTGGTTCTCGCGCGTACGCGGAACCCCGCCGAGATCGCCGCGCTGCTGCGTACGGAGCAGGTCACCGCGATGGGTGGGGCGCCATCGCTGTTCGCCGCACTGTTGCGGGAACAGGTGGATGGAAAGTCGGTGTGCAGTGGGCTGCGCCTGGCGGTCACGGGCATTGCGAGTATTCCTCCGGCACTGGTGCGTGACATGATGGCGGCAGGCATCGGGACGGTGACAGCCGGGTATGGCATGACAGAATGCGACACAATTTCCACGTCCGCGCCAGCGGACAGCGCGGAGATTGTCGCCAGCACGGTGGGAGAGCCCGCATTGGATGTGGAAGTACAGATAACCGATGAGCAGGGCGTCGCCGTGGCGCCAGGCGTCGAAGGAGAAATCTGGGTGCGGGGCTATACGGTGACACCCGCCTACTTGGGTGCGAATGGGCAGCTTGAACCTGCGGTCGATGCCGAAGGCTGGCTGCACTCCGGCGACATGGGCTGTTTCACGCATGAAGGCCAGCTTCGCATCCTCGGCCGCAAGAAAGAGGTGATCACGATTCACGGTTACACACTCTATCCTGCGGAAATCGAGGCACTGATGACGCAGAGCGGGCAGTTGCAGGACATCGCGGTGGTCGGCACACCCCATGCCGTGGCGGGCGAGCTCTGCGTGGCGTTTATCGTGCCCGCCAAGCCTGCGGCATTTTCGCTGAAGGCCCTGCGGCTCTGGGCGCGCGCACACGTGGCGGACTACAAGATTCCCGGCCGCTTCGTGATCGTGGACAGCCTGCCGCTCAACCGGAACGGGAAAGTGGATCGCCTGCTGCTGAAAAGCCAGTTGCAAACAGGTGAAGGACGGGACGAGTGAGCGTCGCAATCATGAAGACGACAACCTATGCGCACTGATCGCAAGGCGGTCTGCGTCACGCGCCTGCGGCCCGGGTGCCGGCAGTTGCTGTTTCTTTACCAGGGCGGTGCCGGCATGTTCTTCATGCCGCCGATGCGCTTTCTCCGCCTGTCCGGCGCCAACCAGCGCAGTCTTTCCCTGCTGCGCGACCCCGGCGCCAATTACTATCACGGCAACCTGCACCCCGATTACCCCGATATTGCCACGACCATCGAGCGGCAGCGGGAGCTCAAGCGGCAGTGTACCGACGCGACGGAATACTATTGCACCGGCACGTCCATGGGCGGCTATGCTTCGATTCTGTTCGGCCACTATCTGGAAGCGGATATCGTGTATGCTTTCGGGGCGCAGTCGACGGTTAGCGACAGGCTTGTGGATCCCGCGCTGGCGATACCCGCCGAGCACCGGGATCTCTCCCTGCTGCTCGCGAACTGGAACGGCAAGACCCGTTACCGGTTGTATTTTTCGGAAGAGTTCGAGCCCGACCGCACAGCCGCGCAGCGTCTGGCGCAGTGTCCTGGCGTGGAACTGGTCCCCGTGCCCGGGAAGACGCACAACGTGTTCAAGGAGGTCGGCGCTGCGAAGCTGTTGCGCAATCTGTTTCCCCCGCTGGAGGCGACATCACGTTGGACCTGGTAACGTTTGAAAATGCCCTGATCGAGGAGCTTGCGGTCATTCTGGAGACGCCGGTCGACGTCGACACCGACCTGCTCACCGATGCCGGCCTCGATTCCTTCGGTACCATGCAGGTCATCGTCTTTCTGGAGGAGGAGTACGGTATCCAGGTGCCGGAAGACCAGTTCGATATCAAGGACTTCGCCAGTGTGGCCACTATCGCGCGCTGGGCGCTGCCGCTGATCAACGCGCGGTGCTAGGCGAGAGGGCGCCGCGCGGCCTCAGGCAGGGGTATCGACAGGCTCGAAGCGCAGCCCCGCCTTTCCGGTCAGGCGTTCGAGGTACGGCTTGCCGAGTGCAGAGGCCGGCGTCCAGAAACCGCCGCCCACAGTGAGCGCATCCTGCGCCAGGCAGACGGCCGCTTCGCCCAGCATGCGCGCCGTCGAGCCGTAACCAGGGTCGAGATCGCCGCTGACTTTCACGCGAGTATCCCGGTTGCGGTCACCTGCGTCGATACCGAGAAAAAACACCTCGTAGAAACCGGCCTCGCGCTGCGCGCGCGTCGGGCCTTCGCCGGGTTTGGGCAGGAGACGCTGCACCAGCTTGCGTGTCGGGCCCAGCGCCAGTGTCGCCAGCCCCGCGCCGCTCGCCACGCTCTGCAGCACGGCGCTCGCGCGCGAGGTATTGAGCATCGCCTCGTCGTAGCGAAAATCTTCGCCCCAGGGAAAACCGAGCAGCGCATTGCTGCGCCGCACCACACGGGTATTGATCGCGGCCATGACGAAGGGTGACGTCCATTGCCTGAAATCGGCGTCGTAGCGCGGCCCGCTCTGGTCGGCGCCGTCGCGGCCGGCGGGGATGCCGCGAGGGTAGAGCACATACGGGTCGGCAATCGTGCGCCGCATCGAAGGATCGCGCTCTGCCTCTTCCATCATGTCCAGCATGCTGGCGATCGTGCCGCCGCTCACTGCAGTGAGATTGTGTCCCACGCGGCCCTTGACCTGTTGCGCATACACGCCGTGGCGTTCGTGCATCACCTGCTGCAGGTACCAGACGCCCATATCGAAGGGCACCGAGTCGAAGCCGCAGGTGTGCACGATGCGCGCGCCGCTGCCCGCGGCCGTTTTCTGGCAGGCGGGGATGACGCGCGCCATCCACTGTATCTCTCCGGTAAGATCGCAATAGTGCGTGCCGGCCTGCGCGCAGGCCGTTACCAGCGGCGTACCGTATCGGGCGTATGGCCCGACCGTGGTGCATAGCACGCGGGTCTGTTGCACCAGGCTGGCGAGGCTCTCCTCGTCGGCACTGTCGGCGAGCAGTATCGATAGTTGCTCGCGCGCGTTCGCGGCGAGGCAGGCTACGCGCACCGCCTCGAGCTTGTCGCGGTTGCGCCCGGCGATCGCCCAGCGCAGTGGGCCGTCGACGCCGTACGTCTGCGCCAGATACTCCACCACCAGCTTGCCGGTAAAGCCGGTGGCGCCCCAGACGATGACATCGAATTCGCGTGTGCTCATGCGAGACTCCTAATGGATTCCGTGCATCATCTTCTTGAGTAATGGAGAGACCAGCATCAACGCTGCGGCCACGCCGAGGCCCAGGTACAGCAGGTTGCCGAACAGTGCCGAGTAGCTCGCCAGCGCCGCCGCGATATCCGTGACTGCGCCGTCTACCGTTGCAATCGCCGCCAGCTTGGCCAGTTGCACCGCGACGTATTCCGAGTAGGCCGTCGCCAGGAACCACGCGCCCATCATCACGCCGACTACGCGCGGCACGGAGAGTTTGGTGACGGCGGAGAGCCCTACCGGTGACAGGCACAGCTCACCGGTGGTGTGCAGCAGGTACGCCAGCACCATCCAGTACGTGGCGACCTTGCCCGCCGCATCGGGCATGGCGGCGCCGATCACCAGCGCACCGAAGCCGAGGCCGGCCTGCGCGATACCGAGCGCAAACTTGACCGGCGTGCTCGGCTCCAGGCCGCGGCGGCCGAGGAACACCCAAGCCCAGGCGAACAGCGGCGCCAGCAGGAAGATAAAGAATGCATTCAGTGAGCCGAACTGTGACGCTGCCAGCTCTCGCCCGAACACGTTGCGATCCAGCACGCGATCCGCGAACAGCGTCATGGAGGCAGATGCCTGTTCGAACAGCGCCCAGAACACCACCGAGGACATCGTCAGCACCAGTAGCACGATCATGCGGCCGCGTTCGACGGGATTGCATTTGACGATGAGAAACCAGCCCAGCCCCAGCAATACCACGAGCGAGAGCAGGTTGAGGAGCAGCCCGACGCCGCCGTGGAACTGCAACATCTGCCAGGCTGCGGCCACGCCCAGCAGGCTGCACAGGTAGATGGCCCATTCTTTGTTCACACCCAGCGGCGAGCGCTGCCGCAACACTGCGGCGTCCGCCGGCTCCGCCAGGCCCTGCAGGTGCGGCTGCCCCAACAGAAACGTCAGCAGCCCGATCACCATACCGATACCGGCGGCGCCGAAGCCGTAGCGCCAGCCGAAGGTTTCGCCGAGATACCCGCACAGCAGCGTCGCGGCGAACGCGCCGAGGTTGATGCCCATGTAGAAGATGGTGAAGCCCGCGTCGCGCCGCGGATCGTCCTCGCGGTACAGGCGACCGACGATGGTGGAGATATTAGGCTTTAGGAAACCCACGCCGATGACTATCAGCGCGAGCGAAAAGTAAAACACCTGCAGCGCGCCCGCGTCGCGCACGACCTCACCGTTCACCGTTTGCGCCTGCTCGCCCTCGATCGCCATGCCGAGATGGCCGAGTGCCAGCAGCACGCCGCCGAAGAGCACCGCCTTGCGCATGCCGAGGTAGCGGTCGGCCAGCAGGCCACCCAGCACCGGCATGGCGTACACGAGGGCCGCATAGCTGCCGAGCACTTCGAGGCCGTGGGTGTCGCTGAACAAGTGGTACTTGGTGAGGTACAGCAGCAGCAGGAACTTCATGCCGTAGAACGAGAAGCGCTCCCACATCTCGGTGGCGAAGCAGACGAACAGCCCGCGCGGGTGGCCAAAGAAACTCGTATCGCTGTTGAGCGCGGGAGTGGCCGCGTCGGCAGTTGGCATTGTTATGGTATTGCTTCGTTGGCGTCGCGTTGGACGTATGCGCTCCATTATAGGGACTTATGGCGCGGTGACGCAGCCCTTGTGGGTGTCCTGTTGTTGCATTGTTGCGGATGAGTGCCTTCGGCGGCCGGGGCGGTGCAGCCCCCCACAGCTCAGAAGGCTGAGATATTCGCCGTGGGAGGCTGCACCGCCCCGGCCTCGCATCGTGTGTGCAACAAGTCCCCGCGTTCGAGTGAAGCGTGATGACAATCAGGATCGCACCGAACCTCTCGGCAAATAGCTCGGCGCTCTGAAACAGAGCGGCCCGCACCCGCCATGTCTGACACAACGAGAGCATGAGCTGGGTCTGGCCTACCGGAACCGTGCGGCGACAGGACGTCGCCGCCCGAGCCTGTACACGGATGTACGCTTTTTGGCGTGTTCCGGTAGGCCAGACCCAGCTCATGCTCGTCCCGCTTAGCCAGGCCCAGATCCTGCTCGTCCCGCTTGCCCAGACCCAGCTCATGCTCGTCTCGCGACAGAGTCTTTTTCCGGATGCACGCCAGCCATCAACAAGGTATGCTGGCCGGCACCTCACCGATCGCGCGGCGAATGACAAGCAAGCAGACCCACAACACCACAGCCAGACACGGCTGGCTGACGCTGCTGGTGTCGATTCTGCTGGCTGCCTGTGGCGAGCCGCCCTGGAACGACCCGAATCCGCCGTCGCCCGATGGCGTGGTGACGTACCACTCCATGATGTCGCCGTCACCGCCCAAGCACCTGGACCCCGCCACCTCCTACGCCTCGGATGAATCGCTGTTCACCATGCAGATTTACGAGCCGCCCATGGATTACCACTTCCTCAAGCGGCCGTACGAGCTGATCCCCGGCGCGCTGGAGGCAGCGCCACAGGTGACGTACCTGGACGCAAACCAGCAGGTGGTCGGGGAGGACGATCCCGCTCTGGCGTTCACACGCTATACGCTGCGCCTGCGCGACGACCTCCGCTTCCAGCCGCACCCGGCGTTTGCACTGGATGCGCAGGGCAAGCCTGAATATCTGTTCGCCACGGCCGAGGAGGGCAGGCGTTTTCGGCGGATTCCAGATTTTCCCCACACCGGCAGCCGGCCCGTGCAGGCGAACGATTACGCGTACGGCATCAAACGCCTGGCGGACCCGCGCATCGGCTCACCCATGCTGGGATTCATGTCGCACCACATCGTGGGCATGAAGGAATTCTCCGAGCGGCTCGGGCAGGTGCAGCGGCAGGGCTGGCTGGATCTCGATGACTTCGCCATGGACGGGCTGCAGGTCGTGGATGAGCGCACACTGGCGATCACCATCCAGGGCCGGTACCCGCAGTTCCTGTTCTGGCTGGCCATGCCGTTCTTCGCGCCCATTGCGCCGGAGGTCGACCGCTTCTACCACAATCCCGGCTTTGCCGCGCGCAACCTGACGCTGGATTGGTGGCCGGTGGGCTCGGGGCCGTACATGATGGTGGAGAACGATCCCAACAGCGCGATCGTGCTGGAGCGCAATCCCAATTATCGCGAGGATTTCTTTCCCACCGAGGGCGCGCCGGGCGATGCCGAGGCAGGTAACCTGAAGGATGCGGGTAAACGCATCCCGTTCGTCGACCGCGCCGTGTTCCGGCTGGAGAAAGAGAGCCTCTCTCTGTGGACCAAGTTCCTGCAGGGCTTTTACGACCGCTCTGGCGAGGTGCATGCCCACACCACCGGTGTCTTCGACCAGGCCTTCGTGGTGCGGCCCAATGGCCTGGAAATGTCGGGTGAGTTACAGGAGCACGGCATCAGCATGTCACCGGATGTGAAACCCGGCGTCTACTACTACGGCTTCAACATGCGCGACCCCGTGGTGGGCGGCTACACAGAAGACAAGCGCAAACTGCGCCAGGCGTTGCAGATCGCCTTCCTGACGGAGGAATATCTCAACGTGTTCTACAAGGGCAACGGTCTTGCGGCGATGAGCCCGATCCCGCCGGGCATTCCGGGCTATCTGGAGGGCGAGGCGGGCATCAATCCGTATGTATACGACTGGGTGGACGGCGAGCCCCGGCGCAAATCCCTCGACTACGCGCGGCAACTGATGGTCGAGGCCGGCTATCCGAACGGGCGCGATTCGCGCACCGGGGAGCCGTTGAAAATTTTCATCGATGTACAGTCGCAGGCCATCAGCACCACCTCGATGAACTGGATTGACCGGGTGTTTGCCGCCATCGGCGTACAGGTGGAATTCCGGCCGGCGGACTTCAACCGCACGCGCGAGAAACTGCTCACCGGCAATACACAGATTTTCTCGCACGGCTGGCTGGCGGATTACCCGGATCCGGAGAACTTCCTGTTCCTGCTGTACGGCCCCGAGAGCCCTCTGGTGTGCAACTGCGACGGGGCCAACAATACCAACTATGCCAGCGAGGAGTTCGACGCGCTGTTCCGCCGCATGCGCGTACTGGCGCCGGGCCCTGAACGCGACGAGCTGGTGGCGCGCATGGTCGAGCTGTACCGCCGCGACGCCGTGTGGTTGTACGCGTTCTACCCCAAGGAGATCTACCTGAATAACAGCTGGGTGTTCAACAACAAGCGCCACGGCATTTCCAAGGCCACGCTGAAGTACACGCGGCTGGACACGCAGGAGCGGGCGAAGCTGCAGGCGCTGTGGAACCAGCCCGTCACCTGGCCGTTGTATGCCGCCGCGTTGTTGCTGCTGGCGCTGCTGCTGCCCGGTGCTCTGGCCTATCGCCGCCGCCAGCGTGCCACCATTCGGGGTGCGGGGAGGTAATCGTGTTTGCGTATATCGTCAGGCGCCTGCTCTACGCCATTCCGATACTCATCGGCGTCAACCTGCTGACCTTCGCGTTGTTCTTTGTCGTGAATTCTCCGGAGGACATGGCGGTCTCGCAACTGGGCGACAAATACGTCACGCCGGAGGCCATCCAGAACTGGAAGCAAAAAAACGGCTACGACCTGCCGCTGTTCTACAACGCGCGGGCCAGTGGCACCGGCGCCCTGCGCGAGACGATTTTCTTCACCAAGTCGCTGCGGCTTTTCGCGTTCGACTTCGGCCGCTCCGAAAGCGGCCGCGACATCACCACGGACGTGTCCACGCGCATGTGGCCCAGCCTCGCCGTGGCCCTGCCGACCTTCGTGATCGGCATTGGGGTCAATATCAGCGTGGCGCTGCTGGTGGTGATGTTCCACGCCACGCGGCTGGACCGCTGGGCGGTGTTCGTCTTCGTTGCGCTGATGTCAATTTCCTACCTGTTCTACATCATCGGCGGGCAGTATCTGGTGGCCAAGACCTGGCGCCTGGTGCCGATCTCCGGCTTCAATGCCGACATCCAGCCGTGGAAGTTCCTGCTGCTGCCAGTGCTGGTGGGTGTGATTTCCGGTATCGGCTCGGGTGCGCGCTGGTACCGCACCCTGTTCCTGGAGGAGGCCAACCAGGATTACGTGCGCACGGCCCGGGCCAAGGGCGCGAGCGAACTGCGCATCCTGTTCCGGCACATCCTGCCCAACGCGCTGATCCCCATCCTCACCGGCGTGGTGGTGCTGATTCCCTCGCTGTTCATGGGCGGCCTGCTCATCGAATCGTTCTTCGGCATTCCCGGTCTCGGCAGCTACATGCTGGATGCAATCAAGGCGCAGGACTTCGCCATCGTGCGCAGTATGGTGTTCATCGGCTCCATCCTGTACATCATCGGCCTGATCCTCACCGACATTTCCTACACCTGGGCCGACCCCAGACTGCGGCTGAGTTAGCACATGAAGCCCGTGCTGCTGTGGTCCGATGCGCTGATCTTCCTGCTGGTGGCGGTGCTCGGCGTGTTTCTGCTGCACCTCGGCCGCGACCCGCAGACGCAGGCGCGCTGGCGCGCGATCTTCAGCACGCGCCTCGGCATGGTGACGTTCACGGTGATCCTGGTGTATGTGGGTATCGCGCTGCTGGATTCGCTGCACTTTCGGCGTGCGTTGGATGTGGTCGAGGGCTCGCCGGCGGGTGAGGTTTTCTACAGCGACAAGGTCACCAGTGTGCTGGATGTGATGCTGGGCGGCATGGGCGAGCGCTTCGAGCGCACCTACTCCGCACCGTTCGCGCTCTATTCGTTCGAGAAGCAGGACATGAAGGATGCGCAGGGCAGGGCCTTCCGCGATTTTCCCCGGCTGGAGCATGCCGGCGCGCACCTGGCCGGCGACGCCGGCAGGGGGCGCGACGTTCTGGCGCACTCCCTGCGCCTGCTGCTGCCTGGGCTGGCGATATCCGCACTGGTCGTCGGCGCGCAGTGGCTACTGCTGCGTCGCAGCCCGCTGCCGTGGCATGCCGCGTGGCTGACGCAGGCTGTGGTGATCTGTGCCACGGTCTGGCTCATCGGCATCAGCCGCTTCTACCATGTGCTGGGAACCGATCTCGGCGGCGCCAATGTGGCCTACCAGAGCATCAAGGGCGTGCGCACCGGCGTGCTGCTCGGCACGCTGGCCACCCTTGTCATGCTGCCCATCGCGGTGAGCCTGGGCGTGATGGCCGGCTACTTCAAGGGCTGGGTGGATGATCTGGTGCAGTACCTGTACACCACGCTGAGTTCCATTCCCGGCATCCTGCTGATCGCGGCCTCGGTGCTGCTGTTCCAGGTGTATATCGATCTCAACCCGGATTTCTTCGCCATCGGCATGGAAAAGGCTGATGCGCGCTTCATCGCGCTGTGCTTCATCCTCGGCGTGACGAGCTGGTCGTCCCTGTGCCGCCTGATCCGCGCCGAGACGCTGAAGATCAGCCAGCTCGGCTACGTGCAGGCCGCCCATGCCTTCGGCGTCAGCCACACGCGGATCCTGGCGCGGCACATCCTGCCCAATGTCGGCCACATCATCCTGATCACGTTCGTGCTCGACTTCAGTTCTCTGGTGCTGGCCGAGGCCGTGCTGTCGTACATCGGCGTGGGCATAGATCCGGGCATGGGCAGCTGGGGCAATATGATCAACAGCGCGCGTGGCGAACTCGCGCGCGATCCGCCGGTGTGGTGGACGCTGGCCGGTGCCTTCAGCTTCATGTTCGTACTGGTGCTGGCGGCCAACCTGTTTTCCGACCTGGTGCGCGATGCCTTCGACCCGCGCACGAGCGCGCGGAGGTCGGTGCCATGACACAGGCGCACACCCCGGCCCAGCACCCCGTGATGCAGGTACGAGACCTCTGCGTAGAGGTGGTCGAGAGCGGCGAGCCGATCCTCAAAGGCGTGAGTATTGAACTGCGCGCCGGGGAGATCATCGCCCTGGTGGGCGAATCGGGCAGCGGCAAATCGGTGACTTCGCTGGCCGCCATGCGGTTGCTGCCCAATGCCCTGCGCATCACCGGCGGCGCGGTGAGTGTCGGCGGCGAAGACCTGTTCGCGTTGGCCGAGGCACAGATGCAGCGCGTGCGCGGCGAGCGCGTGGCGATGATCTTCCAGAACCCGATGTCTGCCCTGAATCCGGTGCAGACCGCGGGCGAGCAGGTGGCGGAGACACTGCGCCTGCACACGCCTCTGGCCGGCACCGCGCTGCGCGAACGTGTGGTGCAATTATTTGCGGAGGTGGGTATCGGCGAGCCCGCGGCGCGCTACGATTTCTACCCGCACCAGTTGTCGGGCGGGCAGCAGCAGCGGGTGATGATCGCCCGGGCGCTCATGCACGAC
>CAYWWD010000080.1:0-17732 GCA_964461965.1 uncultured Halioglobus sp.
CGCTGATTGCGCCGGTGGCGATGGAAGAAGGGTTGCGGTTTGCGATTCGCGAGGGCGGCCGGACGGTGGGCGCTGGCGTGGTGTCGAAGATCATCGAGTAATACGACTGCGATACGACCAGGGAACAGATTCCAATTCTGGTCCGGACGTTATAATCCAGAAACCCGGCTCCGCAGCCGGGTTTTTTTTGGACATTCAGGGTAGCTTCAAATTCGCTGCTGCGAGCGAGTGTGACGTTCAGGCATTGGGCCAAGCCAGTTCAAGACAAGGCACAGCTAATAGTCACGATTTACCTCGGAAAGTTGTTCGTTCAAGGTCAGGAAGTCATAGAGCACGCCGACAATAAACAAGCCGCCCGTAAACAGGTAGAGGAGCCCTGTAAAAATCTTTCCCATATAGAAGCGGTGTAGACCGAATATCCCCAGGAATGTGAGCAAAATCCAGGTCAGGTTGTAATTAATAGGACCCGCGATATAACGGCGTCCAGCCTCTCGATCCATGGCAGGGATCAGAAACAGATCGATAATCCAGCCTATGAAGAGCAATCCAAGCGTAAAAAACCAGATGACCCCACTGACTCTCTTGCCATAGTAGAACCGGTGGGCTCCGATGAACCCGAAAATCCACAACAGGTAGCCCAGTAAAATCGAATGCGTTGGTTGTTGTTCTTGCATGCATGCCCCTTCAGTGTTGATGAACTGGAGGCAGCAATGGTCGGGGTTGCCAGTGAAAGCGTCAAGATTCGCCTCGGTTAGATACGTGGGAATTGGAGATGACAATCACGCGGCCACGGGTAGTCCACGATGTTTCGCGTCTTGCAGGGTGCGGATGAATATTTTGTTTGGTATCTGCCTTGACAGGGTGGTAATCGGTCATTAGAATTCGCGTTCCTTTTTCGGGGGGTTCCATTGCGAACCTCTGGTTTTTTTATTGATTGGAGTTAGTTCAGGTGCAAAGTCAACGCATTCGTATTCGCTTGAAGGCCTTTGATCACCGACTGATCGACTCGTCCACGCAGGAAATTGTGGAAACCGCGCGTCGTACCGGTGCAATTGTCAAAGGTCCGATTCCTCTCCCTACGCGGAAGGAAAAATTCACCGTACTCATATCCCCCCATGTCAACAAAGACGCCCGCGATCAATACGAAATTCGTACGCACAAGCGGCTGCTGGACATCGTGGAGCCCACGGAAAAAACGGTGGATGCGCTGATGAAACTCGACCTGGCAGCAGGTGTGGAAGTACAGATTAGTCTTGGTTAACTACAACGACAAATTGTAGCGAAACCTGCTTGGGGCAGGAGCTCCGAGTGTGTAACGCCCAGCGATGGGCGGCCATAGAGGGTGAAGCCCCGTACACTGAGAGGTTAGTAAAATGAGCATTGGTTTAGTCGGCCGCAAGTCCGGCATGACGCGAGTTTTCACTGAAGACGGCGTTTCAATTCCAGTAACCGTAGTGGAGGTCACTCCAAACCGCGTTACTCAAATCAAAGAAATCGATAGCGATGGCTATCGCGCAATACAGGTCACTGCCGGCAGCCGTAAGGCATCCAGATTGAGCAAGGCTCAAGCAGGTCACTTTGCCAAGGCGGGCGTTGAGGCAGGTAGAGGCCTTTGGGAATTTCGCCTGGGTGCAGCTGACGAGGCGCCTGCGGTGGGCTCCGAGCTCACAGTGGAAAGGTTTGTGGTTGGCCAGAAAGTCGATGTGGCGGGCGAATCCAAAGGAAAGGGTTTCCAGGGTGTCATCAAGCGCTGGAATTTTTCCATGCAGGACGCCACGCACGGTAATTCGCGCTCCCATCGGGCACCCGGGTCCATTGGCCAGAATCAAACACCGGGCCGTGTCTGGAAGGGTAAAAAAATGGCCGGCCACATGGGCGCTGTGAATGTTACCACCCAGGGTCTGGAGATCGTGCGGGTGGATGTTGAACGGAATTTGTTGCTGATCAAGGGCGCAGTCCCTGGTGCACCCGGTGGCGATGTGATCGTCCGTCCCGCGGCAAAAGCGCAAGGTTAAGGGGGCTCTAACGTGGAATTAAGTGTCATTAAGCCGGGTAACGGCGAGGCGGGCACCATGTCTGTGTCCGATACTGCGTTCGCGCGGGAATATAACGAGGATCTGGTCCACCAGGTAGTGACTGCCTATTTGGCGGGAGCGCGGCAGGGCACCAGAGCGCAGAAGACTCGCTCTGAGGTAAATGGCGGCGGCAAGAAACCCTGGCGCCAGAAAGGCACTGGCCGTGCCCGCGCCGGAACCAGCCGATCGCCCATCTGGCGTAGCGGCGGTGTGGCGTTTGCTGCAAGACCGCAGGATCACTCGCAAAAAGTGAACCGGAAAATGTATCGGGCAGCAATGCAGTCGATCATGTCGGAGCTGGCGCGCCAGGGTCGATTGATGGTGGTGGAGCGCCTGGACTTGCAGGCACCCAAAACCAAATTGCTGGTGCAACATCTTGGTGAATATGGCGTCGATAACGTGCTCATCGTTTCAACACAGGTGGATGAAAACCTGTATCTGGCGGCGCGCAATTTGCACAAAGTGGATGTACGCGACGTAGAGGGCATCGACCCCGTCAGTCTTATCGGTCATGACAAGGTAATGATCACGATGGATGCCGTGAAAAAACTGGAGGAGATGCTCGGATGAACGAAGAGCGCATATTTCAAGTGCTGGTGGGACCACACGCATCCGAAAAGGCTGCAAATGTAGCCGACTCAAGCAACCAGTATGTATTCCGGGTGGCGAGTAACGCTTCGAAGCTGGAGATCAAGCACTCCGTCGAGAAACTGTTCAAGGTAAAAGTGAACAGCGTGAATACGTTGAAAGTGAAAGGCAAAGTAAAGCGCAACAGGTTTGGCCTTACTACCAAACCGACCTGGAAAAAAGCGTACGTAAGACTGGAGCAGGGTCAGGACATCGACTTTGTAGCCGTGGCGGATTAAGGAGCGGGAGCAAAATGGCAGTTTTAAAAAGTAAGCCGACTTCTCCGGGTCGTCGCCATGTCGTCCGGATAGCGAATGAAGAGCTGCATAAAGGCGGACCGCATGCGGCCCTGCTGGAAAACCAGACCAGGAATGGTGGGCGGAACAATAATGGACGCATCACGACGCGTCACATCGGCGGAGGTCACAAGCAACACTATCGCGTTATTGATTTCAAACGCACCAAGGATGCAGTGCCTGCCAAGGTCGAGCGTCTGGAATACGATCCTAACCGAACGGCCCACATCGCCCTGTTGTTGTTCGCCGATGGCGAGCGTCGATACATCATCGCGCCGCAAGGGGTCAAAGCTGGCGATGTGCTGCAATCGGGTTCGGCCGCGCCTATCAAGGCTGGGAATTGCCTGCCCCTGCGCAATATCCCCGTCGGCTCCGTGGTCCACTGTATCGAGTTAAAGCCTGGCAAGGGCGCGCAGATTGCGCGATCCGCCGGTGCATCGGTGCAACTGGTTGCGCGCGAGGGTCAGTATGCAACGCTGCGTTTGCGGTCGGGCGAAATGCGAAAAGTGCTCGCGGATTGCCGGGCGACGCTGGGTGAAGTGTCTAATTCCGAACACAATCTGCGTAAGCTGGGTAAAGCGGGTGCTGTCCGCTGGCGCGGTGTCAGGCCCACCGTTCGCGGAGTGGCCATGAACCCGGTCGATCACCCACATGGCGGCGGTGAAGGCCGTACTTCCGGTGGTCGGCACCCCGTCAGTCCCTGGGGTACTCCCACGAAGGGATATAAGACCCGTAAGAACAAGCGTACCGATACCTTGATTGTGCGTCGCCGCGGTAAGAAATAAGTTCAGTCGCCAGAACTGAGAGACTAGAGGAATACACTGTGCCCCGTTCATTGAAAAAAGGCCCCTTTATCGACCTTCACCTGCTGAAGAAAGTCGAAGCTGCCAAGGAGAGCAACGACCGCCGCCCTATCAAGACCTGGTCGCGTCGTTCGATGATTTCACCGGATATGGTCGGCTTGACTCTCGCAGTTCACAACGGGCGTCAGCACGTACCTATCCTCATCAGTGAAGACATGGTTGGGCATAAACTTGGCGAATTTGCGCTGACCCGTACTTTTCGCGGCCACATAGCGGATAAAGCCGCGAAGCGCTAGGCGTTATTCTGTAGCGAGGTTTAGAGAATGGAAGTAGCAGCAAGATTGAAGGGCGCACAGATATCTGCGCAAAAAGTTCGCCTCGTTGCCGATCAGGTGAGGGGTTTGCGCGTGGAAGAAGCGCTTGGCCTGCTCGAGTACAGCACCAAGAAGGCGGCCCGTATTGTCAAGAAAGTGCTCGATTCGGCGATAGCCAACGCGGAGAACAACGAAGGTGCGGACGTCGATGAATTGAAAGTGTCCAGTATTTTTGTAGACGAAGGTATGACTATGAAGCGATTGCGCCCGCGTGCAAAAGGCCGTGCTGATCGTATTCTGAAGCGTAGCTGTCATATCACTATAAAAGTCGCGGACAGCGATCGCTGAGTTCAGGAGAAGATTAAATGGGTCAGAAAGTACATCCCACCGGCATACGCCTTGGTATTGTCAAGGAGCATACGTCGATTTGGTATGCAGACAAGAACTACGCCAAGCAGTTAATCACTGATTTGGAGGCGAGAGCCTATATCGAGAAAGCACTGGATCATGCTTCCGTCAGCCGTGTTGTGATCGAACGTCCGGCACAAACCGCCCGTATTACGATACACACTGCGCGGCCCGGAATTGTGATTGGCCGAAAGGGTGAGGATGTAGACAAGCTGCGCAAGGATCTGACCCAGAAAATGGGTGTGCCTGTGCATATCAATATCGAGGAGATTCGCAAGCCAGACCTGGACGCGAAACTAGTAGCGCAGAATGTCGCGCAGCAGCTTGAACGGCGCGTGATGTTCCGGCGTGCCATGAAGCGCGTGGTGCAAAATGCGATGCGGCAGGGTGCCGAAGGCATCAAAGTCCAGATTGGTGGTCGTCTTGGAGGCGCCGAAATCGCGCGTACTGAGTGGTATCGCGAAGGCCGGGTGCCTCTGCACACCCTGCGCGCCGACATTGATTACGCAACCTATGAAGCTGTAACCACGTTTGGCATCCTGGGCGTGAAAGTGTGGATATTCAAGGGTGAGGTCATTGGCGCTGAAAGCTCGCCTGACTCTGCCAAGAAGTCAGTAATTAATTAAGGGTTACGCAGATGCTGCAACCAAAGCGTACAAAATTCCGCAAAATGATGAAAGGCCGCAACCGGGGCCTGGCGCATCGCGGCAGCAAGGTCAGTTTCGGCGAATACGGCCTGAAGGCCATTAGCCGTGGTCGGCTCTCGGCTCGGCAGATCGAGGCGGCACGGCGCGCGATGACCCGCCATATCAAGCGCGGTGGAAAAATCTGGATCCGTGTGTTTCCGGACAAGCCCATCACCGGCAAGCCCTTGGAAGTCCGGCAAGGGAAGGGTAAGGGAAATGTCGAGTACTGGGTAGCGCAGATCAAGCCGGGCAAAGTGCTCTATGAACTGCAGGGTGTATCCGAGGAGTTAGCGCGTGAAGCATTCGCGCTCGCGGCGGCCAAGATTCCGATCGCCACTCAATTTGTCAAAAGGACGGTGATGTGATGAAAGCCAGTGAATTGCGTTCCAAGAGTCCTGAGGAGCTCGGCAAGGAGCTGCTTGCACTGCGCGAGGAGCAGTTCAAGCTGCGTATGCAAAAATCTACCGGGCAACTTGGACAACCCCATTTGCTGCGGCAAACCCAACGCGACATTGCGCGGTTGAAGACGGTGCTCACTGAGAAGACGGGTAAATGAACATGTCAGGTGCAGAAAAGCGTACACGAGTCCTAACCGGCAAGGTTGTAAGCAACAAGATGGACAAAACGATTACTGTGTTGATAGAGCGCAGGGAAAAGCACCCCGTGTACGGAAAGTACGTCACACGATCGTCCAAGATTCACGCGCATGATGAGAACAACCAATGCGGCATGGGCGATACGGTTACCGTTGCTGAATCACGCCCAATTTCCAAGAGCAAGACCTGGAAGTTGGTGGAAATTGTGGAAGTCGCGGCTCAGCTCTGATTGGCAGCTCGGCAACCGGAGTAGCGGCAAGGCCGCAAGTAGGGAGTAAAAAATGATTCAGACACAGTCATATTTGGAAGTCGCTGATAACAGCGGTGCACGCCGGGTCATGTGTATCAAGGTACTGGGCGGTTCCAAGCGTCGATATGCGCGCGTCGGTGACTTGATCAAAGTATCGGTCAAGGAAGCTAATCCGCGCGGCAAGGTTAAAAAAGGACAGGTGATGACTGCCGTCGTGGTACGCACTCGAAAGGGCGTGCGCCGTGCCGATGGTTCGCTCATCAAGTTTGATGATAATGCCGCAGTGCTGTTGAACGCGCAGGAAGCTCCCATAGGGACCCGTATCTTCGGGCCTGTTACCCGTGAGCTGCGCGGCGAGAAGTTTATGAAGATCATTTCCCTGGCTCCGGAAGTGATTTAGTCCACCGGATACGTATAGGTAGCGACATGTTGAAAATTAAACGCGATGATGAAGTCATTATCCTGGCCGGTAAGGACAAGGGTAAGCGCGGGAAGGTACGCAAGGTGCTGCAGGATAATCGTGTCCTGGTGTCCGGCGTGAATATGATGAAAAAGCACACCAAAGCCAATCCACAAGCTGGTATTGCAGGTGGCATCGTGGAGAGTGAGAGCCCCATTGCGATTTCGAACGTGGCGATCTTCAATCCAGGCACCAACAAGGCGGATCGCGTCGGCTTCAAAGTGAACGGCGATCGTAAGGTGCGAGTCTATAAATCCAGTGGCGAGGAGATTGACCTCTAAGCCCTTTGCGCTGGCCGGTCAACAGGTAGAAAACATGGCAACGTTGAAAGAAAGGTACAAGAGCGAAATCGTTCCCAAGCTCCAGAAGGAGTTGGGTCTGAGCAATGTGATGGAAGTGCCACGGGTTACCAAGATTACGCTGAACATGGGTGTTGGTGAAGCGATTGGTGACAAAAAAGTATTGGAAAGCGCTGTCGCAGACATGGAAAAAATCGCCGGTCAGAAGGCCGTGGTTACCAAGGCGCGCAAGTCCATCGCTGGTTTCAAGGTTCGGGACGGCTGGCCGATTGGTTGCAAGGTCACATTGCGCTCCGACCGGATGTATGAATTCCTCGAGCGTTTGATCAGCATAGCCATTCCGCGAATTCGGGACTTTCGCGGAATCAGCCCGAAATCGTTCGATGGTCGCGGCAACTTTGCAATGGGTGTTGCCGAGCAGATCATATTTCCTGAAATTGAATACGACAAAATTGACGTATTGCGTGGATTGGATATCACGATTACTACAACTGCTCGTACGGATGATGAGGGGCGAGCATTGCTGCGCGCCTTCAACTTCCCACTTAAGGATTAAGAGGCTTAGTTCATGGCAAAGAAATCCATGGTAGCACGTGAGAAAAAGCGTACTCGAATTGCGGCAAAGTACGCAGTGAAGCGTGCGGCATTGAAGGCCACGTTGGTCAGTGTCAAGGCTTCCGATGAAGAGAAGTGGGAGGCACAGGTTCAATTGCAGAAGCTTCCGCGGGATGCGAGCCCTTCCCGCCAGCGACGCCGTTGCCAGATTACCGGCCGCCCGCACGGGGTTTACCGTAAATTTGGACTTTGCCGAAATAAATTGCGCGAGGCTGCTATGCGCGGCGACGTGCCCGGGCTGGTTAAATCGAGCTGGTAACCGATCCGATATCCACGGAGATGAATAGATTATGAGCATGCAAGATCCGCTGTCAGATATGCTGACTCGCATTCGTAACGCACAGATGGCAGGCAAGACTCGAGTTGAGATGCCGGGATCCAAGCTGAAGGTCGCCGTAGTCCAGGTGCTGAAGGACGAAGGTTACATCGACAGTTTCAGTGCGACGAATGATGGCGGCAAACCCCGTTTGTCCATCGACCTGAAGTATTACCAGGGCAAACCGGTCATCGCGGAAATCAATCGCGTCAGTCGCCCAGGTTTGAGGCAATACAAGGGTGCGGAGGATCTGCCCTCAGTTCGTTCGGGCCTGGGTGTAGCCATTGTATCCACCTCTCGCGGTGTGATGTCGGATCGCGCCGCTCGCGCCGCCGGCGTGGGTGGCGAGGTTCTGTGCACGGTTTACTAATTTCCGAATTGGATTGAAGAGTAATTCAGTATGTCGAGAGTCGCGAAAAACCCGATACCGCTACCCAAGGGTGTAGAGATAAAACTCACTGGCAACGATCTCACTGTCAAAGGTGGGAAAGGTACGCTGGCCCTTTCGCTTGCGGAAGGTATACAGGTCAGCCAGGACGAAAGTGTCCTGAACCTGTCTTATGCCAGCAACCAGTTGAGCGCCATGGCAGGCACCACCCGTGCGCTGGTCAGCAATATGGTCATTGGTGTTAGTGAAGGCTGGGAGAAAAAATTACTGCTGAATGGTGTTGGTTACCGCGCCAAAGTAACTGGCAATACAGTGAATTTGACCGTGGGTCTATCGCACCCCGTGGATTATGAACTCCCGCAGGGTGTTTCGGCTGAAAGCCCCAGCCCGACGGAAGTCATCCTTAAAGGCATAGACAAGCACGCCGTCGGCCAAGCTGCGGCGGAACTTCGCAGCTTCCGGCCACCCGAGCCGTACAAAGGTAAGGGCATTCGTTACGCCGATGAGGTTGTCCATCGCAAAGAAGCCAAGAAAAAGTAGGTAAGTGAGATGAGTGCAAAGAACGACGCAAGGTTACGCCGCGCTCGCCGGGCTCGGACCAGAATACGCGCTCTTGGTGAGAGCCGGTTGAGTGTACATCGTACGCCCCGGCACATTTATGCCCAGGTTATCGGCCCGACGGGCGACCGGGTGATTGCCAGCGCTTCTACTCTGGACGCCGAGTTGCGTAAAGGCGCCACGGGCAATGTCGCAGCTGCGGCGGAAGTGGGCAAGCTGGTAGCCAGGCGTGCCAAGGAAGCGGGTGTGGACCGGGTGGCATTTGATCGCGGCGGGTACAAATATCACGGACGCGTGAAGGCGCTGGCTGACGCCGCACGTGAATCCGGTCTCGAATTCTAGGGTGTAGATATGGCTTTCAATGAGCAGAAGAAGCAGCAGGAAGGCGACCTCCAGGAAAAACTGGTACAGGTCAATCGCGTAGCCAAGGTAGTGAAAGGCGGCCGAATCTTCAGTTTCACCGCCCTTACAGTGGTTGGCGACGGCAAGGGACGCGTAGGATTTGGGCGCGGCAAGGCGCGTGAGGTGCCGGTCGCTATCCAGAAAGCCATGGAGGCGGCACGTCGCAACATGATTCAAGTGGAGCTCAATAACGGCACTATACAGTACGCGGTGAAAGCTTCGCACGGCGCATCCAAGGTGTATATGCGTCCAGCGTCAGAAGGTACCGGTGTAATTGCCGGTGGTGCGATGCGCGCTGTTCTTGAAATTGCCGGCGTGCACAACGTATTGGCGAAGTGCTATGGCTCCACCAATCCGGTCAATGTAGTGAGGGCGACATTTAATGGCCTTCGCGATATGTCCTCGCCTGAGGATATTGCCGCCAAGCGTGGCAAGACGGTTGAAGAAATTCTGAATTAACTTTTAGGTTGGCTAGTCATGGCTAAAGCATTAATCAAAGTAACCCAGATCAGGAGTACCTATGGACGCCTGAAAAACCAGAAGGCCTGCGTCGCAGGTCTCGGGTTGCGTCGAATCGGTCATACCGTTGAAGTGGAAGACACGCCTGCAGTGCGGGGCATGATCAACCGGGTTAACTATCTGGTGAAGGTTGAGGAGTAATTTATGTCAGAGAGAATGCGACTGAATACACTCAGCCCCGCGCCCGGCGCCAAAAGCGACGCCAAACGTGTTGGTCGCGGCATTGGCAGCGGCACCGGTAAAACCGCGGGTCGAGGCCACAAGGGGCAGAAAGCCCGTTCCGGCGGCAGGGTTCGCCCGGGATTTGAAGGTGGCCAGATGCCGCTGCAGAAGCGTTTGCCGAAATACGGCTTTACGTCGCGTATCGGCCGCACCACCGCACAGGTTCGCTTGGGTGAATTGAACGCCGTTGAAGGCGATGTAGTGGACCTGGCTGCGTTGAAGCGCGCGGATCTGGTCAAGGGCGATGTGGAGCGCGCACGTGTATTCCTGTCTGGCGAACTGAAAAAGGCTGTGACACTCAAGGGGCTGTTCGTCACCAAGGGCGCTCGCGCCGCGATTGAAAAGTGCGGCGGAAAAGTAGAGGAATAAATGGCAATCGCTCAGTCGCCAACGGTCAATAAAGCCGGTCTCGGCGAACTTTTCGCGCGCCTGCGTTTTGTGCTGATGGCGATACTTGTGTATCGCGTCGGGACGCACATTCCAGTGCCGGGAATCAACTCCAATCAGCTGGCGGCGCTGTTCAACCAGAATCAGGGCACCATACTCGGTCTCGCGAACATGTTTTCCGGGGGCGCATTGGAGCGCATGAGTATTCTGGCGCTTGGGATCATGCCGTATATTTCCGCCTCCATCATTATGCAATTGATGTCGGCGGTTACCCCACAGCTAGAGCAGTTGAAGAAAGAAGGTGAGTCCGGTCGACGCAAGATCAGCCAGTACACGCGTTACCTGACGGTGTTGCTGGCTATCATACAAGCCAGCGGTATGACGGCAGGTATGGCGAATCAGGGAATGTCGTATGACACCTCGCTGATGTTCTTTGTGATTGCCATTACCTCGTTGGTGACCGGCGCTGTGTTCATGATGTGGCTGGGAGAGCAGATCACCGAGAAGGGTGTCGGGAACGGTATCTCGCTCCTGATTTTCGCCGGGATCGTGGCTGGCCTACCCAGGGCAATTGGCCAATCCCTGGAGCAGGCGCGGCAGGGTGAATTGAACATCCTCGTTCTGTTGTTCATCCTGACTCTGGCTATCGCGGTGATCTACATGATCGTGTTTATCGAACGCGGTCAGCGACGCATCACCGTAAACTACGCCAAGCGCCAGCAAGGTCGAAAAATGTACCAGGCCCAGAGCTCGCACCTGCCGCTCAAGGTGAACATGTCAGGCGTGATCCCGGCGATTTTTGCAAGCAGCATTCTGTTGTTCCCGGCGTCAATTGCCCAATGGTTTGGATCCAGCGGATCGGCCGATTGGCTACAGGATTTATCGGTCGCAATCGGCCCTGGACAACCATTGAACATCCTTTTGTTTACGATATTTGTGGTGTTTTTCTGTTTCTTCTACACCGCCTTGATGTTCAATCCGGTGGAAGTTGCAGACAATCTGAAACGTTCTGGCGCTTTCGTGCCGGGAATTCGGCCGGGTGAGAAAACGGCGGATTATATCGACGGGGTGCTGACCCGGCTGACGATATTTGGCGCGGCATATATCGCCCTCGTCTGTCTGCTGCCGCAGTTCCTCGTAGTCATGTGGAACGTGCCTTTCTATCTCGGGGGTACGTCTCTGCTGATCGTGGTGGTAGTGGTCATGGATTTCATGGCGCAGGTTCAAAGTCATTTGATGTCGCACCAGTATGAGTCTGTGCTCAAGAAAGCCAATTTGAAAAACTATGGCGGAGCCGGGCGAGTTCGATAGGTCTGGTTCCGATTTACCGGTTAGGGAGTAGTAGTGATGAAGGTTCGTGCTTCAGTAAAGAAGATTTGCAGGAACTGTAAGATTGTGCGGCGCAAACGCGTGGTGCGGGTCATTTGCAATACAGACCCGAGACACAAGCAGCGTCAGGGATAAGCTGCTCGTTAGCGGTTGATTTTTAATAGTGATATCGCTAGACTGCTGCGCCCTTTATTCGCGCCCTGCCGACATGGTCAGGCCCGTCCGGGGTTGCAGCGTCCAGCGACGATACATGATTGGAGAAAGATGAATGGCTCGTATTGCCGGCGTCAACATTCCGGATAACAAGCACGCGGTTATCGCATTGACCTACATCTATGGCGTAGGCCGCAGCCAGGCCCGGCGCCTGTGCGCGGAAACCGGTGTGGCTGAGCATGCCCGGATCAGCGAGTTGACTGAGCAGGAGATGGACGCACTGCGCACCAAGGTCAGTGAAATGGTGGTCGAGGGCGATCTGCGCCGTGAACTTTCCATGAACATCAAGCGGCTGATGGACTTAGGCTGTAATCGCGGTCTTCGCCATCGACGCGGGCTGCCGCTGCGAGGCCAGCGAACCAAGACCAACGCGCGCACCCGCAAGGGGCCACGCAAACCGATTCGCAAGTAAATGATCTGCGAGTAAGTCAGGGATCACAGCGAATCCTTTTTAGTGTAGCTGCACCCTAGTGCAGCGTTGATATTAAAGCAGGAAGTACAGCATGGCCAAGCCAAGTGCCAAGAGCACTCGAAAGAAAATTACCAAGACAGTAGTGGACGGTATTGCGCATATCCACGCGTCTTTCAACAACACCATTATCACTATCACCGACCGTCAGGGTAACACCCTGAGCTGGGCGACGTCCGGCGGCTCCGGCTTCCGTGGGTCGCGTAAAAGCACTCCGTTTGCTGCGCAGGTTGCAGCTGAACGTGCCGGTGAAGCGGCGAAAGAATACGGCTTGAAAAATCTCGACGTGCAGGTGAAGGGGCCCGGACCGGGCCGCGAATCCGCTGTCCGGGCGCTCAATGCCTGCGGCTACAAGATCAGCAATATTACGGATGTGACGCCCATTCCACACAACGGCTGTCGTCCGCCGAAGAGACGTCGCGTTTAACGCTTACAGGATTGAATTGACATGGCTCGATATATTGGACCCAAGTGCAAGCTCTCCCGACGTGAAGGAACGGACCTGTTCCTGAAAAGCGGGGTTCGCGCGCTGGAGAGTAAGTGCAAGGTAGAAACCATTCCTGGTCAACACGGCGCCCGTCGCGGCCGCTTGTCTGACTACGGTGTGCAGCTGCGGGAAAAGCAGAAGGTGCGCCGCATCTACGGCATACTGGAAAAGCAATTCCGGAGTTATTACAAGGAGGCTGCCCGCCTGAAGGGCGCGACCGGTGAAAATCTGCTGCAACTACTGGAAAGTCGCCTGGACAACGTCGTGTACCGGAGTGGTTTTGGTTCCACGCGAGCTGAAGCCCGTCAATTGGTGTCACATAAATCTATCCTGGTGAACGGCGCTATCGTCAATATTCCGTCCTACCAGGTTAAACCGGGAGATACCGTTTCCCTGCGTGAAAAAGCCAAGAAACAACTGCGCGTGCAGTCTGCGCTCGCGCTTGCTTCGCACCGCGGAGACGCCGAGTGGATCGAGGTCAATACTGAGAAGCTGGAGGCTGTATTCAAGACATTGCCTGATCGCCAGGACCTGTCTTCAGAGATCAACGAAAACCTGATCGTCGAGCTTTACTCGAAGTAATCCACAAGGTTTAACCCAAGAAGCAGGTGCCCCCAATGCAGAGTGCAGTGAACGAATTTTTAACTCCTCGCGTCATCAATGTTGACGAGAAAAACAGCACGCGCTCCCAGGTGACCCTGGAGCCACTTGAGCGTGGTTTTGGCCACACACTCGGCAATGCGCTGCGTCGAATCCTGCTGTCCTCCATGCCAGGTTGTGCCATCACCGAAGTCCAGATTGACGGCGTGTTGCACGAGTACAGCGCGATCGAGGGTGTGCAGGAGGATGTGATCGAGATCCTGCTCAACCTGAAGGGCGTTGCGCTGGTTATGAGCGGTAAGGAAGAGGCTGAACTGACGCTGAGCAAAAAAGGTCCTGGAGTGGTAACAGCCGGCGATATCCAGGTCGATCACGATATCGAGATCCGCAACCCCAGTCATGTGATCTGCCACCTCAACGCAGGTGCGGAAATCCGCATGCGGTTGACGGCAGCCCTGGGTCGTGGCTATTCCCCGGCGGATTCCCGTATCAATCCCGACGATGAAGCCAGGGCCATCGGCCGCCTCCAGTTGGACGCTTCATTTTCACCGGTGCACCGTGTCTCCTACGTGGTTGAAGCCGCCCGCGTCGAACAGCGCACCGACCTGGATAAGCTGGTGCTGGATCTGGAAACGAACGGCACTATTGATCCCGAGGAAGCCATCCGTCGCGCGGCGACTATCCTGCAGCAGCAATTGGCAGTGTTCGTTGACCTCGAGAGTGAATCCGAGACCGTATCGGTGACTGTAGAGGATGAAGTGGATCCGATACTGCTGCGTCCGGTTGATGATCTGGAACTCACCGTCCGCTCCGCGAACTGCCTCAAGGCTGAGAATATTTACTACATAGGCGATCTCGTTCAACGCACCGAGGTGGAGTTACTCAAGACTCCCAACCTGGGTAAAAAGTCGCTCACCGAGATCAAAGATGTGCTGGCATCCCGCGGCTTGTCGCTGGGTATGCGTTTGGACAACTGGCCTCCGGCAAGCCTGAAAAACGACGATCGGCTTCTGAGCGCGTAATCGTTCCCGAACAACAGAAAGTAGTGCTGCGAGAGCACGGAAATATAGGGTAAAGAAAATGCGTCATCGTCACAGTGGGCGTCAACTGAATCGCACCAGCGCACACCGCAAGGCCATGTTTCGCAACATGGCTGTTTCGCTGGTGGAGCATGAACTGATCAAAACCACATTACCGAAGGCAAAAGAATTGCGCAGCTATGCCGAGCCGCTCATTACGCTGGCAAAAACGGATAGCGTCGCCAATCGTCGACTTGCGTTCGACCGCACGCGCGACAAGTCGGCCGTCGGCAAATTGTTCAATGAACTGGGCCCACGTTACCAGGCGCGCCCGGGCGGGTATATTCGCATCCTGAAGTGCGGTTATCGCGTGGGCGACAAGGCGCCTATGGCGTATGTGGAATTGGTAGACCGTCCCCGGATTGAGACGCCTGAGGACGAGGATTGACGTCTACCCGGGGTCCTCGTGCTTCCCATTTGTAAACCGTCCGAGGAGCCCATCCTTCACCACCGTAGACTTGCCGAGCCGGATTGAGCGATGGAGCGCTTTGACGGCTCTCTCGGCGGGTTGATCGCGTCTCTATCCCACAACCGCACGCTCATCGCCAGAATGGCGAAGCGGGAAGTTATCGCAAGGTACCGTGGTTCCTTCATCGGCCTGGCCTGGTCATTCGTCAATCCTGTCCTGCTGCTGCTCGTCTACACGTTTGTGTTTGGTGTGGTATTCAGCGCTCGCTGGGGCGAGGCCGGGTTCGATATGAAAACGACCGACGACTTCGCCATCATGATTTTCTCCGGCATGGTGGTCCACGCACTGTTCTCCGATTGCTTTGTCCGTAGTCCGTTGTTGGTGACTGGTAATGCCAACTTTGTAAAACGGGTGGTGTTTCCACTTGAAGTGTTGTCGTGGGTCGCGCTCGGCGCAGCCGCGTTTCATGCGGCGGTAAGCCTGCTGGTATTGATGGGCGGACAATTGCTGATCACGGGACACCTGCCGGTGACAGCGCTGCTGATCCCGCTGGCATTCGCACCACTGATGCTCTTCACACTAGGTCTGTCCTGGTTTTTCGCGGCCTCGGGTGTTTACTTTCGCGATTTGTCGCAGGTGTCCGGGTTTATCAGCACGGTGTTGATGTTCCTCTCCCCGGTGTTCTACCCGCTGTCGTCAATCCCCGAGGCGTACCGCTGGGCGTTCTATTTGAATCCACTCACGTTTGTCATTGAATCAACCCGGAAGCTGCTCATCCTGGGCGAATTGCCCTCCATTGCCACCTGGTGTGGTTATAGCGCTGTCAGTGTACTGGTTGCCTGGATGGGGTTTGCCTGGTTCCAGAAAACCCGCAGGGGCTTTGCCGATGTTCTCTGAGGTAGTGATCGCAGCGGAGCATCTCGGCAAAAACTACCAGGTCTACGCGCGCCCCCAGGATCGCTTCATGCAGATGCTGTTGCGGGGGAAAAAGCAGTATTACACCGAATTCCAGGCCCTGCGAGACGTCAGCTTTGCCATCGAAAAGGGCGAGACCGTCGGTATCATCGGTAAAAATGGCTCGGGTAAGTCCACCCTCCTGCAGATTATTTGCGGTACCCTGCTGCAGAGCGCGGGACAGGTTCAGGTGCATGGCAGAGTCGCGGCATTGCTGGAACTGGGCGCCGGTTTCAATCCGGAGTTCACGGGGCGCGAGAATGTCTCGCTGTATGCCACCATACTCGGCCTGGATGAGGAAACCATCGCCAGGCGATTCGCGAGCATCATCGCGTTTGCCGATATCGGCGAATTCCTGGACCAGCCCGTAAAAACCTACTCCAGCGGAATGGTGGTGCGACTGGCATTCGCAGTCGTGGCGCACGTTGATGCCGATATTCTCGTCATCGACGAAGCGTTAGCCGTTGGTGACGCCTATTTTGTGCAAAAGTGCATGCGCTTTCTGCGAAGCTTTCGTGATCGCGGCACATTGCTGTTCGTGTCCCACGACACGTCCTCGGTGATCAGCCTTTGTGATCGCGCCATCTGGCTGGAAAATGGCAGCGTTCGCTCTATGGGCGCTGCCAAGGATGTGGTCGGGCTCTATCTCGAGGGTTTGTACAACCCGGATGTTGCCACTGATGCCGATGCTCCCACGGTTGCCGTGTCGCATCGCCGCTCTGAACCGACAGAATATCGTGACCAGCGTCAGGCGTTCATCAACAGCAGCAACCTGAGAAACGATATTGAAATCTTCGGCTTCAGTGAACACGCCGCTGCCTTCACCGACGGCCAGGCTGACATCGTTGAAGTCGAATTCCTGGAGCACGGCAGGCGATTGAGCTGGATGGTAGGCGGGGAGAGTGTGACGTTGCGGATCCACTGCGTCACCGCCATCGATCTGGACAGCCCCATCGTGGGCTTCTTCATCAAGAACCGGATGGGGCAGTCCGTGTTCGGGGACAATACTTTTCTCACCTATCGCGAATGCCCGCCGGCAGTTCCCGCCGGCGGATCATGCGTGGCGACCTTCGATTTTACGATGCCGATGCTGCCGGTCGGCGACTACAGTGTGGACGTCAGCATCTCCAATGGCACCCAGTCTCGTTTTCACATGATCAATTGGAAATACGATGTTTTGCTGTTCCGGGTCGAGGCGAGCGCCATCGTGCATGGGCTCGTCGGCATCCCTATGCGGTCGATTCAACTCAAGGCGCACAGTCCGGAATGCTAGTTCGCGAACACGCGCTCAGGCGGCCCGACGGCGGTTGCGCTTCCTGAGCATCGATGCCAGAAACTGTCCAGTGAACGACCCCTTGGTTTTGGCCACGGTTTCCGGCGTTCCGGTTGCAATGATTTTGCCGCCGCCGCTTCCACCCTCGGGACCCAGGTCCACGATCCAGTCTGCGGTTTTGATGACGTCGAGGTTGTGCTCGATGATGACGACAGTATTGCCGTGGTCACGCAGGCGGTGCAACACCTCGAGCAACTGCTTGATGTCCTCGAAATGCAGGCCAGTCGTGGGCTCGTCGAGGATATAAAGCGTTTTGCCGGTATCCCGTTTGGACAGTTCGCGCGACAGTTTGATGCGCTGGGCTTCGCCGCCAGACAACGTGGTGGCCGCCTGGCCGAGGCGGATATAGGACAGCCCAACGTCGATCAACGTCTGCAGCTTGCGCGCGATCGCAGGCACAGGCTCGAAGAAGGCGAGTGCGTCCTCGACCGTCATTTCCAGCACTTCGTGAATATTCCTGCCCTTGTAGCGAATCTCCAGCGTCTCGCGGTTGTAGCGTTTGCCCTTGCAGATATCGCAGGGGACGTAGATATCGGGCAGGAAATGCATTTCCACCTTGGTGACGCCGTCGCCCTGGCAGGCTTCGCAGCGCCCGCCCTTCACATTGAAGCTGAAGCGGCCGGCCTTATAACCGCGCG
>CAYWWD010000081.1:0-17438 GCA_964461965.1 uncultured Halioglobus sp.
ACCAGATGGTCAAGGGCATGGTCAGCGACGGCCTGCCGGTGACCATGGTGATGCCGGGCCTGCCGTTCGGCCCTGGCGACCGCGCGCCGACCCCGACCGGCACCATGATCCTGCGCACCCTGCAGGGCAAGATGAAAAACTACTGGGACGGCGGCGTGTGCGCCGTGGATGTGCGCGACGTGGCCGCCGGCCATGTACTGGCGATGGAAAAAGGACGCATCGGCGAGTCCTACATTCTGGCGAACAAGGCCGGCAACATGAACAACAAAGCGATGCTGACCATGATCGGGCGTATCGCCGGCGTCTCCGACGTGGCGAAGAACGAGGTCTCCGGCAAGATCATGTTGCGCGTGGCGAAAGTGGCGGAGCTATTGTCCAAGGTGACCGGCAAGGCGCCGATCACCACCTATAAGAACACCATGTACATCCTGCAGCACGGCTATGTTGACCCGTCCAAGGCAATTGAAGAACTGGGACTACCGCAGACGCCGATCGAAACCGCGATTGCCGATTCAGTCAAATGGTTCCGCGAGAATGGGTACGTCTGAGCGAGCTGGCGCTAACCACCCTGATTGCTATCGGCGGACGCCCAGTTTCTGGCAGCCAGCAGATCCAATGCATCGACGATGGCCTGCACATCCGCCGTATTCTCTTCGTTTTCCGGCAAATCCAGCTCGATCGTGCCGTCCAGTAAGGCTTCCCCTGCTTCTGTCACGCCGTAGATGTGGTAGTTCCACGACGTCGATGTTTGATACTCCCAGGCAATGTGTGTCATCGGTCTCGCTCCACTCGGTACCACTGTGATTCTTCGAATTTTAACAGTGTTACATGACCAACTTTTTTTGACGACTGCGAGAGCATTACGGCTTGGTTAACTTTCATTTCATTGCCCGAGTCCCGAAGGTACGGCGCCAGGCATCCCAACAGAATATCGCAAGACCTGCCCAGATCAGTGCGAAGCTGAGGGCCCTGAGCGGTGTAAAGGATTCTCCTGCCCAGAGACCGATGCCGAACTGAATGCTCGGCGCGAGAAACTGCAGCAGTCCGATAGCCACAAAGCCGACGCGTCGCGCACCAAAGGCGAACAGGATCAGGGGCAGCGCAGTTACCGGGCCGGCAACGGCCAGCAGCAGTGCCTGCGGTACGCCATCATCGAACGTGAGTGCGCCATCGGCAGCAGTCGACAGCAGTAAACCGAGGGCAACTGGTGCCAGGACGCTGGATTCGACGAACAACCCGGTCGCCGAAGTCACCGCTGTCTGCTTGCGCATCACAACATAGACAGACCATGTCGCGCACAGCGCCAGCGCCATCCAGGGCGGTGTGCCGAATTCGAAGCCCTGGGTTACCACGCCAGCGGTGGCGATTCCCAGTGCTGCCGCTTGCGCGCCGGTAATGCGTTCATTGAAAAACAGCGTGCCGATAACAATGCTGACGAGCGGCGTAAGGAAATAGGCCAGCGCGGATTCAATGACTCGCTGGTGCAGCACCAGCCACACGTAGATGCCCCAGTTCATGAAGATGAAGCAGGCCGAGGCCAGCAACGTCAGCAGCATGCGTGGCTTGAACGCATTCTGAAGGTCGCGCCAACCGCCCTGCCAACCGCTGGTGAGAAACACCGCGGCCAGTGCGGCGGGTATACACCACAGGATGCGTTGTGCGAGTACCTCACGGACATCCGCGAAGCTGATCAGTTTCAGGTAGAGCGGCAGGAATCCCCAGAGCATGTACGCGCTGGCGGTCGCGATGAGCCCGATCCGATGCTCTACCCGCTCAGCAACGGATGGCGACAGTGGTGGGGTGTCGCTCAAACTTTGAAATCGACGATCTGGTTGCCGGTCACGAGCAGCTCGCCATCGCTGCTCCACAACTCGGCGGACTGGTCGAAGAAACCCTGATGGAAACGATTGGCGCGAGCCGTGCTTGACAACTTACGCTCCCCCTGCCGGGCCGTCGCGGCTCGTCACGAACCCTGAGGCGGGTCAGCGAGTCCTGGCCTTCCATCCGCGTGGCCCGGTTGAGCCTGGCGGAAATCAGGAAATCTTCACTTGCCAGCGGACTGGCCAGGTTGCAGCGAAATCGCTGCATCCAGGGGGTGTTGTTGCATGCTGTTCTTCCTAGCGTGCGGCTTGCACGCGTCGTCTCTGGGTTGCAACACCCATGAGGCCGGCCAGCAGCAGTGTCAGTACAGAGGGTTCGGGCACTTCAATGTCATCATTGATGAACGCATAATTCCTTGCGCCTGCACCATCCAGATTATCGCGTATAAAGGCCGATGCAGCGTTGTTAGGGTTGCCGAATTCGTAATCGTTGGTCGGGCCGTAGTATTGCCCGAGGTATTTGTTGGAATAATTCTCGGCAAACAGACTTCCGCCATAGCCGATCACATCGTACCAGGCCATGTTGTTGATGTTGGCGACCAGGCTGTCGATGGTAGAAATGGAATAGTCAGCCGCATTACCGCCAAACAGCAGCGCGGCAGCCTCCTGGGCCGTGTAGGCCAGCGGACCATTGGGAGGTGCTTCGGTCCAGGTGGGCGCGGCGGGGTCGTAAACCTCCCAGGAGCCCACGTAAATCAGGCCCGCATTTGCGGAGCTGACAAACATCAGGGTGGCGATAAAAGCGTAAGTAGTGAGTAATTGCTTCATGTCTCTCTCCGAGCAAAAACGAAAGATGATTTACTTGTCGTAGGATAAAGCAGCTAATGGGATTGCGCGCAACACTTTTTGCAAGAAAAGTCACTTCTGGTATCGATCGACTACCAGCGCCACACCACTCCGGCCAGCACGTTGCGCCCATCGCCAGGCAGGAAGGTCGGCATGAATGCTTCGGAACGGTCGCGTACCACGTAGGCGGCGTTATAGGTTTTATCGGTCACATTGTTCAATGTGACGTAGAAATCCCACTGCGGTGAAGGCTGGTAACCGAGGTCAACTCCCAGTAGCCAGAAGCTGTCCTGCTCCAGCGTATTGGCGTGATCCACGGGGTTGTTGTCCGGCTGGCCGTAGATACGTGCACCGACCGTGAAATCACCGAATGGCGCGCTGATCTTGCCGGCGAGCACGTTCTTCGGCGCGCCCGCGATCTGGTTGCCGTCAAATACGCCGTTGCTGAAATAGAAGTCGCTGTAATTCCACGTCAGGCTCCAGTCAAGCCGTGCCGAAGCTGTGTCTACCTGCCCCAGGAAACCGAGTTCCAGCCCCTGGTGCACGGTGCGGTCGTCGTAGTTGCTGGCAATGGAGACCACGCCGGACGCAGTGGCCACGGACAGTAATTCGTCCCTGGTCTCGCTGCGGTACAGCGCGAGGTTCCACTGCATATGCTCTCCAATTGCACCGGCGCCGCCCACTTCAACGGTGAGGGCCTTCTGGTCGTCCAGTTCGTTCAGTGCCACCGTGGCGAGCGTTGGTACCGGCAAAATGGGCGGCACGCTGGGTTGGGCGATATCCCAGAAGGTGGGAATCTCGCGACTGGCGCTGAGATTGGTGAACACGCGGAGCGACTCGTCCGGCAGGTAATTGAGACCGATCTTCGGCAGCCAGAAATCCCATGACTGGCTGAGTTGGCGCGCGCCGTTCTCGTCCTGTGCATCGCGGCTGGCGTGCACCCACTGTAGTTGTGGTGTCAGTGTCCAGTTCGACGCAAGCAGGTAGTCCGCGCCCAATGACAGCGCGAGATTGTCCGCGTCGAGGTCGAGGTTGCCGAAGCGATAGCCCTTCGTACCATTGTCGGGATTGTTCACGTAAAACTCCCTCGGCAGGGCGCCCAGGCTCCAGTCCGCGCCGACCTTCCACGTCCCCAGGCTGCCCCACTCATGCACCATGGACCACTGCGCGCCGCCGGTCTGGCTGTGCGTGATCATATGCTCGAGCGGATCGACAAAGGCATCGTCGGTATCCTGCCAGTACAACCCGAGGGCCTGTTGCTGCCCCTCGGATGCATAAAACGTGCGGTTGGCAACGCGCACGCTATCGAAATTCCGGTGCGGATTGCGCTGGTTGATGTTGATCAAGCGATCGAAGATCGTGTCGCCATCGCCCATCACCGACCGTGGATCGTCCCTCGCCTGTTGTTGTGGCAGCACGAAGGGCATGTCGAAGCGCGTGTCGTTGACGCTGACAGACGTTCGATTAGTCAGTCCGTCGGCGAGTTCCATGCCGAAGTTCCCTTGCGCCACGTTGCGCTCGGAGTCCGAGTGGTGACGGTAGCCGTTGGCGCGCACCGCGCCTGCGCTGGCGTGATAATCCAGCGCGCCGGATTGGGCGCCATAGTTGGCGTGGACACTGTGCCGGCCGAAATCGCCGCCCTCCACCTGCACGCTGTCGCCGGGGTCGGCGCCTGTGAATGACAGGAAGTTGATGTCGCCACCCAGCGTGACCGATCCCGGCGAGCGACTGTTGGCGCCTCGATGCACGGTGACGGCGCGCGTGGCATAAGGCTGTACCAGGCCGATGATGAACGAACCGTCGGCTTCGTTCAGTGGCAGGTAGTCCTGTTGCAGCTGCACGCCGCGGCTCACCGGGTTGCTCTGCAATCCCGAGCCGCGGATGTTCAGGCGCGGTTGGTCCAGGCCGCCAAAGAATTCCTGCACCAGCACACCGGGCTCCCCGGCAAACAGATCTGACAAGGTGGTGAGGCGAGGCTGGTGGCGCAGGTCGATAAGGTTGGTGCCGCCCGCCACGCGCGAGAGCCTTGTCTGCAGGGCAGACAGGTTCTCCGTGGCAGATACAGGCATTTGATCCGTCACGAGGATTTCTTCAAGTTCCGCGGGTTGTGCCTGCGCAATTGCGCACCCGAGCGCGAATGCCAGCGTGCAACCCAGGACCGTGCAACCGCGAGCACGATGTGTGTGGAGGAGTGCGGCAACCTCGCCGCGCTGCCTGATGCGGGTCACCAGTGAACCACAAACATGAGTTTTGCCAACACGACGATCAATACCATGTGGATCGCGACACTATAGTGGGTGAGCTGGAAGCGGGTGGATTCCATGCAGCCGGAGATACCTGCGCGTATCGCCGTTACGAAATGCACCAGCACGCTCAGTGCAAGAGCGATCTTGATTGCCAGCAAAATATGAAAGGACGAGGCAAAGGGCGAGGAAACCGATCGATAGTGGTGCCAGGCCAGGACGATACCAGTCAGGAACAACAGGCCCACCACCCACGGCATTACAAACTTCGCGCGCCCGATCAGCGCGGTTTCCACTCCCGCCATGGTTGCTTCCGGCAGGCGCTTGCGAATGCCCTCCAGGATAACGATTTCGAAGAACACGACGCCGATGAACAAAGTGGCGCACAGGAGGTGAATGATTTGTACCGTTGTGTACTCGATGACGGCGGTCCTCGGCGAAAAGCATACATTGAATGATAGTGATTATCATTTAGGATGGCAATCGGGGGATTTTGCCAGCAAGACGGCACTATTTATTGCTGGCAGCGTCGGTGCGCTTAAAGGCTGTATTAACAAAACTTTCATCAAGATCGTTGTGTCAAACATGCCATCATTTCTTCTTCCTTCACTGCGAGCACAACTGGAGATCGAACATGGCTGATATCTGGCTCACCTCACTGATTACCAACACCCCGCAAGAAGGGTTTGAACTTGCGATTACCCTCAGCCGTCGCGGCGTTAAATACACGCAGCCGGATGCAGAGACGCTGAAACGCCTGCGACCGGAATATGCAAATTCCGCCGAAGGACTCACCGCAGCATCACAGGTCGTTGCCATCAACTTCCAGACGATTGCCGCCGCAAATGGCTACTGGCGCACATAGCTCATAGGCGCATTCACATAGATCCATCCCTGCGGCGTTATGTCCTGTCACGACAGGAGGCAAGCTCATGATCGACGTTCAAATCTACCGGTACGATCCTGAACGCGACACCGCCCCTTATATGCAGCACCTATCGCTCCCCGAGGAATTTCGTCAACGAATGGTTCTGGATGCGTTGGAGTACTTGAGGGAAAAGGATCCGGCACTTGCCTATCGACGCTCGTGCCGGGAAGGAGTTTGCGGTTCGGATGGCATGAATATCAATGGAAAGAACGGCCTCGCATGCATAAAACCTGTCAAGGAAGCAATCGGTGCATCAAACAAGCTGATTATCAGGCCCTTGCCGGGCATGCCGGTCATTCGCGACCTGGTCGTAGACCAAGCTCTTTTCTTTGAACAGTACAGTCGCGTACAGCCGTGGCTGATTACTCATGACATCCCACCTACGATTGAAAGATTGCAGTCGCCAGCCGAACGAGCACAGCTGGACGGGCTGTATGAATGCATTCTCTGCGGGTGCTGCACATCACAATGCCCGTCGTGGTGGTGGAACCCCGAAAAGTACCTGGGGCCGGCGGCGCTGTTGCAAGCGTTACGGTTTCTTCTTGACAGCCGTGACCAGGGCAGAGTCGAGCGTTTGAGTAAGCTTGAAGATCCATTCAGTCTATTTCGCTGCCGGAGTATCGGGAATTGTACGTGGGTGTGTCCGAAAGCCCTTAACCCCATGGGTGCAATTGGACGGATTCGTCGTGAGCTGATGCGCGAATCAACCTGAAGGAGCGTGTTGGCTGATGAATGCCGCCCACATAGTGCGGAACGAACCCGATTGAGACAGCAGCTTGCACAATGGCGCGTCCATGACGTGCAGTGAAGCTTCTGTGGGACATCTTATCCACCCGGAGTACGGTTGCCTTGGCCCAGGCAGGTGAAAATCTCGGGTCCGATTGTTTGTGCCAACCGATCCACCTGCCCGCGGCATCGGTCCTTCGTTTGTAGCACATCTGTGCTATATTGGCGCCAAACACACTCCTGGAGCGACGTCATGACCACGACGACCATCCGCATGCCCGAAGGATTGAAAGCAAGGGTCTCCAAAGTGGTGAAGCGTGCAGACACCACAACCCACAGTTTCATTCTGGAGGCGATCGCCGAAAAAGTTGGCAGGGAGGAACAACGGATAGACTTCAATCGAGAGGCTGATGAACGCTTCGCCAGTATCGCCGCCACCGGGAAATCCATCCCCTGGCCGACAATGCGGGAGTATTTGCAGGGCCGCACGGAAGGCAAAAAAGGGCGGAGGCCGGTACCTCGCAAACTCGGACGGTAAAATGGCCCGCATCGAGCTTGCACCAGATGTCGTTGACGACGTCGAACGCATTCTGTCCCACCTCGAAACATTCCAGGTAGAGAATCCCACGGAGCAAATTTACGAGATCATTGCCGCAATCGATGTTCTGGCCGCCAATCCCCTGATCGGGCGGCCAGGTGCAGCCGGCAAATGTGAGCTGGTCATCGGCAAAGAGTCGCACGGCTATGTGGCGCTCTACAGCTATCTGGCGGAACTGGATATAGTTTTTGTACTGGCGATCCGCAGTCAACGGGAAGCAGGTCATGCGGAGTATTGATCAGCTGTGAGACATCACAGGGTCAGCGGATCGCTGGCCACCGTGCCCTCGAAGAGCAGGACCTCGAAGGGCTGCAGCTCCAGGTAGAACGGCCTGCCGGCCTCCACGACGATGTCCGTGCGCTGGCCGTCCCGCTCGACGAGACGGTAGCGGCCGTCGGCGCGGGCGGGCAGCTCGAGGTCCTTGCCGATGTCGAGCTTGTAGGTCTGCGCCTCGGTCGAGGGGTTGCGCAGCATGATCATGCACCGCTCCTCGCCCGTTGCGTCGCTCCAGGCGGCGGTCCCGTAGATCTGGCCCTCGGCCGCGTCTTTGCCCAGCCAATGAGCGTCTGTCAGAAGCGCCGTGTTGTTCCTTGCCCACCTGGCGTTTTTGGCCAGCTCATCCCAGAACCAGTCGGAGTTGGCGGCCGAAGAGTTGACCAGCGTGTTGCGGACGTACAGTTCCTGGAGGCTGAGCCCCATCGCGAAGTAGCCGCGCAGGTCGTTGGCGACGCCGGTGCGGACCGCCTGCTCGGTCAGGTCGTTGTCAGCGTCGAACTGGGGCGCGCGGTCGGAGAAGATGAAGCCGTGATTCATGATGCTGTTCAGCGGCATCAAGGGATTCTCGGTCATGTTGTAGTTGTAGACCGCCGAATCCCGGTAGTTGATGTACTGCTCCCGCGGATCGCCGGCACCGACCTGGCCGGCGTCGTCGCCGTCGCGCCAGATCGAGTCGCTGTACCACAGCCAGTACGGCGAACCCCAGGTGCCGACGGTGGTGTTGATGAACACCTCGGACTCGTGGTCGCGCATGTCGCCCATCAGGTCGAGCAGTGCCTCGTAGTCCTTGAGGTAGGTCAGGTTCGGTCCGGTCTGGTGCAGGCCGCCGCCGATGCCGTCGAATTTGAAGCCGCGCACCCCCTGGTTGTCGAGCATGTCGTAGACCACGTCGCGGAAACGGGCGCCGTAACGTTCCCCGCCGAGGGCGAATCCCTTGTTGGTCGGGGTCCGCTCCAGGCGCTCCGAAGCCGGCTTGCTCGCGTTGAGGGCCGCTCTGGTGGCGGCGGACCTGCCGTAGCCGCCGAACGGGGACATCCACACCGACAGGTTGCCGCGGTGCGACTGCGCGATCGCCTTCTGCGGGGCAAAGCCGGTGGGGAACTGGGTAGGGTCGAAGTCCCACACCTGAAGGTTGCTCTCATCCGCCGCGGCCGGTGAACGGAGATAGTCCCATCCGTCGTCGATCCAGTAACTGTCGAGCGTCGCGTCCCGGTCGCTCATCTCGGAGCCGAACAGTTCTATCGCCTGGTTGAGTTCGGAGGCGTTGATGACCTCGGCCGGGGGCTTGAGATCGAACCAGCTCTGGTAGTGCAGGAACGGGCGGCGCGCGTGCGCCCGCTCACGCTCGGTGTAGTAGAGGAACGCACGCCGCAACTGCCCGTCGGGGCTGGCCCCGACGACCGCGGAGTAGTCCCACGCCGACCCGGCGGCCAGGTCCCCGGAGCGCGGGATCGGGAAGCTGATGGCGTTACCCGCGATGGTCTGATTGGCCATCGGGTTCTCGACACCGACGAACAGCGTCTCGTGGCCCTTGCCGCCCACGGCGATCGGGTTGCCGTTGTCCTTGCCGGTGTTGCGGCCGCCAGTCACTGCCGCATCCAGAAACCGCAGTTCGGCGATGTCAAAGGTGCCGGCGACGTCGGTGATCCGGAACTCGCTGCGAATGTAGTTCGAGCCGTCGCGAAGTTCGGTGTCCCAATGCAGCGTGAAACCCGAGCCGCCCGAGGCGTAGGTGAAGGCCATGGTGGTGCCCACTCCCGGGTGACGTTCGGCAAGGCGGGCGGCGCTTGTGTCCGCCGTCAATACGGTGCTCGTGAGGGCGCCGGGGGTAGTCTGTGCCGGGGTGATGGCGGTGCCGTTCGCCAGCCGGAGCGCGAACAGGCTGGTCACCTGCAGGTCCTGGGCGACGCCGTGCGTGGTGATCTGGCCGATGCCGGGGGTGGTTCCACCTGTCACCGTTGCCGAGATGGCCGCGTTGCTCAGCCGGAAGGCACTCCCGACCGGGGCCACCTGCGCCGTGCCCGGGAGCTCGCCCGGGTAGGCGACTGCCGCGTCGCCTGGATTCGCCACGTCCGGGATGGGCACCACGGGGTCAGCTTCGGAGGCCTGGGTTGCGAGGGGCGCGAAGCCCGCTCCCAGTGTTGCGAGTGCGGCCAGCAAGGCCACGGTTCGTCCGGGATTCTTCATAGAGGTCCAATGTTGACATGCGCGGTGGAGGTGATCAGGTACGTCTGGCCCGCGACGGCATTGAAGGTTGCCACACCGTCTTCCAGCTGCACCTCCGTCACCGGGACAGCGGTGTCCTGATTCACAATGGCGTAGCTTCCGGTGAACATGCCGGAGCGGACGGCCACGGGGCCGGACTTCGCTACCTTGAGCGTGGCCCCCGTTGCTGCGCCTTCGGCCCAGCTGATGCCAACCACAACATTGCCGCGAGCCTTCAGGCCGCTCACGGATCCTTCGGCCCAGTGGCCGGGCAGAGCCGGCAGCAGGTCAATAGCCGTGGACTGGGACTGCAGGAGCATCTCGGCAATACCCGCGGTTGCCCCGAAGTTTCCGTCGATCTGGAAGGGCGGGTGACTGTCCCACAAGTTGGCGTAGACATTGTTCTTGATGAGCGCTGCGAGCATGCGCTGCGCTCCGTCGCCGTCGAGCAGGCGGGCCAGGAAGTTAATCTTCCAGGCCTTGGACCAGCCGGTTGCAGCGTCGCCGTCGAGCAGGCGGGCCAGGAAGTCAATCATCCAGGCCTTGGACCAGCCGGGGGCACCGTCGCCGCGAGCATCCAGCGAGGTGCGGGCTGCGAGCGCCAATTCCGGGTCGTTGCGAACGTCAATCGCGTTGCCCGGGTAGAGCGCAAAGAGATTGGAGGCGTGGCGGTGCTGGTTGGCGGGGGTGTCGATCTCGGTGTTTTCAATTTTCCACTCCTTGATCTGCCCCCAGGAACCCACGGCCAGGCCCGGGTCCATGTTGGCAAGGGTGGTGCTGAGCGTGCCCTGAAAGGCAGTGTCAGTACCGAGTTCCCTGGCCGCGCTGAGCGTGTCGGTGAGCAGCTGGTGAACAATCTGCTGCGAGATTGCGGCACCGGCAGTGAACGGACCCTGTTCCGGGGAGTAACTGGGGGTTACCACAAGTCGGTTGTCGTCATGCGGGTCCGGCTGCAGGTTGTATATCCAGAACTCGGCGGCGCCCTTCATCATGGGGTAGGCCGTGTGAGCCAGGTATTTCCTGTCGCCGGAGAAGGCGTAGTGCTCATAGACCGGCTGCATCATCCAGGCGGCAGCCTCCGGCATCCAGAAGGAGGTGGCCCAGTCGTGAACGCCCGTGAAGCCGAAGATATTCGTGTTCTGATTGACGATCCACCCCGGGGAGTCCTCGCCAAAAATGGACTTGCTGGTGACCGTGCCGGGCTCCACCAGCGCTTCCATGAAGTCAATGAGCGGCTCGACCGTCTCGGCCATATTGGTGACCTCGGACAGCCAGTAGTTCATCTGCAGGTTGATGTTGGTGTGGTAATCGGCCTGCCAGGGTGGAGTGTTGGTATTGTTCCAGATACCCTGCAGGTTCGCAGGCAGGCTACCCGGCCGCGAGCTGGCGATCAACAGGTACCGGCCGTAGTTGAAGAACAGCGTCTCCAGAGCCCGGTCCCGCTCGGATCCGTCACCCTGGTACTGCGAACGCAACAGGTCGGTGGGTACGTCGGCCGGGAGCTTGCCACCCAGGTTCAGGCTCATGTTGTCGTACAGGCGCTTGTGGTCGGCCACGTGCGCAATCTTGACGGCGGCATAACGCTTGGCTACGGCGGCGTCGACAGCGGCGGTAACGGCCGCGTGCGGATCCTCACCCCGGTAGTTGGGGTATTCGTCCTTGTAGTCCGTACCCATAGTCAGGAACAAGGTGGCGCTGGTGGCTCCGGAAACCTTGAGGTTGTTGCCTTCCTTCGTGATGGTTCCGCCGTCCGTCACCAGCTCGGCGGCCATTTCATACTTCAGGCCGTTGTCGGCAATGACGCCTGTGACGGAGATGCGGTTCTTCGTTACGCTCTGAGTGGCGTTGTTGGGTGAGGTGAAACGGGTGGTGAAGTTGATCTGCCCGGTCCGGTCCGAAGTGAAGTGGGAAACCACTACATTGTCGGGGTAGGAAGAGAAGAAGAAGCGATTGATCTTCGCCCCGTTGTCCTTGGTGTAACTGACGCCGGCGACGGCGGTGGCCAGATTTAGATCCCGGCGGTAGTTCGTGGTGTTGGCGGCGTCCGGGACGTCAAAGTAAAGCTGCCCAAAGTTCAGGTAGGAACCGAAGCCGGGAATGACGCCACCTGCACTGTAGGAGGGGTTGCCCAGCATTCTGGCGACCGCGTCTGCACCCATGGAACCCTTGGCAGTGATTTCGTCACGTACGGCCTGTAGTTTGCCGTCCTTGGACCCGTCGCCGGGCCAGTTGCCGCCGGTCCAGCCCTTGGATCCGGGCCCGCCGGACCAGAGCGAATCAATGTTCAGGCTGAGATGTTCGCTGGACAGGCCACCGAACACGCTGGCGCCCTGCGCCCCGCCACCAATCGGCAGGGACTGCGTCTCCCAGTTGGTGGCAGGCGAGGTGTACCAAAGCATTTGTTCGGATTCGGGCAGCAGGGAATTGGCAACGATGCTCTGCGCTGTGACAGGAGAGGCTTGCGCTTCCTCAACTGTGGCCCCGACAAGGGCGCCGAGGCAGATGCGGGCGGCCACTGCAAATGAGCACGCAGCCACTAGTGTTTTCTTTAGATGTGGGTGACCCATGGTTCCTCAAGGATGAAGATGTCGCCCACGATCCCTGCGCATTTGTGAATTGGATAAGAACGTGACAGCACTCAAAATAATCCATCGGGCCGCTTGGTGTCGACAATTGACGTCACCAACGGCTCCTATGCCGCGGGCAGACCGCGATGCCGGAATCCACGTTCACGAGGGCCGGCTCTGACCTCTGCATCGCCCCTTACTGGCAAGCCTGAACCGACGGACTCACCAGTGTCTGTGTGGTCACTGCTTCCCGCCGCTGCGCAATATAGGTATACACCACCGGCAGGATGAACAGCGTGAACAGCGTGCCTATCGTCATGCCCGTCGCGATCACGAGGCCGATGTGATGGCGGCTGACCGCGCCGGACCCCGACGCAATCAGCAGCGGTATCACGGCCATCCCGATAGGCCGCAGGCGCACCGCAGCCGCTTCTATCATTGCTTCCTGAAAGGCCACGCCGCGCTCCTGCAGGCGCCGCGCGAAGTCCACCATCAAAATGCCGTGCTTGCTGATCAGGCCCACCAGCGTGATCAGCCCCACCTGGCTGAACAGGCTCAGCGTGGCGAAGTCGAGCGTGAGGAAGATCAGCGCGCCGCACAGCGACATCGGCACGGTCACCAGCACCACCACCGGGTCGCGCAGGCTCTCGAACTGCGCGACGAGGAACAGGTAGATCGTGAGCAGCGACAGCAGGAAGGCGATGATGAGCGTGTTGCCCGATTGCAGGAAGCTGCGCGCCTGGCCGCTGAAGTCCACGCTGTAACCGGTGGGCAGCAGCTGCTTGTTCAGCGCTTCGAGGGCATCCAGGCCCTCCTGCATGGACACGCCGGGCATCGGCACCAATGAGATGGTCGCGGTGTTGAGCCCGTTGAACTGGTTCAGTGCACTCGGTTCGGCATCGAGTCGCGTTGCCACCAATGCGGCGAGCGGAATGCTGTCGCCGCTGGCGCTGCGCACGTAGTAGCGTTCGAGCCAGACGCGATCGATGCGCTGCCCGGGATTGGCCTCGGGTATCACGTCGTAGCTTTCGCCCTTGTAGCTGAAACGGCTGATGTAGCCCTCGCTCTGCATCACGGACAGCGTGGTGGCGATGTCCGCCATGTCTATCCCCAATTCGCCCGCCTTGTCGCGGTTGATGTCGAAATGGATCAACGGCCTGGAATGCATGAGGTCATTGGCGGCGAGAATCAATTGTCACTTTTGCATATGCCTCGAGGCTAGGAATATTGTAAACTTCGTGCCACATATTTCAAAAATTTGTAGTGTGAAGGTGACATATGCCGACTCCGCATCACCCGCCTGCTGCCGTGCGGCGCGCCTTGCGCAAGCTCGGCGCGGACATTCACGATGCGCGTCGACGGCGCCGCTTGCCAATGGCGGTCGTGGCAGAGCGCGCCTTCACGTCGCGCTCGACCTTGCAAAGGGTCGAAGCCGGGGACACCAATGTTAGCATCGGTATCTATGCCGGTGTCCTACAGGCCCTCGGCCTGCTCGATGGTCTTAGCCAGGTCGCCGACATCGGTAACGACAGTGTCGGACAGGCGCTGGCCAGCGCCGATCTGCCCAAGCACATCCATCTCAAGCGGCCTTCCGGATCGTCCCGCGATGGCTGACTTCGAGGTCCATATCGATCTGGACGGCCGGACACGCCAGATTGGACGGGCGAGAAGCAATCGCGCCCGCGGCACGGAAACGATCCTTTTCGAATATGACGATAAATGGCTTGAGGACCCGGATCGCTTCTCTCTCGAACCGGCCCTTGTTCTCACCCGGGGTGCCTTCGCTCCTCCCGCAGGACTGGCAACTTTCGGGTCGATAGGCGACTCGGCTCCGGATACCTGGGGCCGCCGCCTGATGCAGCGCGCCGAACGCCGCCTGGCGGAGCGCGAAGCCCGCGCCGTGCGCACCCTCGCGGAAAGCGACTATCTGCTCGGTGTGGCCGATGAGACCCGGCTTGGCGCGCTCCGCTTCCGCTGGGTCGACGACGAGGTTTTTCAGGCGCCGATCCGCGATGGTGTTCCCGCCCTGATCGAGCTCGGTCGACTGCTCCAGATCACCGAGCGGATTCTTCGGGACGAGGAAACGGACGAAGACCTTCGGCTCATCTTCGCCCCCGGCTCCTCTCTCGGTGGCGCGCGTCCGAAAGCGTCAGTGATCGACCAACACGGCCGCCTCGCCATCGCCAAGTTTCCGAAAGAGACCGATGATTACAGCATGGAGACCTGGGAGGAGATAGCGCTGCGGCTCGCCGCTCAGGCCGGTATCGCCACTCCCGACCACGAGTTGATCGATGTCGCCGGCAAGGCGGTCCTGCTCTCGCGGCGCTTCGACCGCGACGGCACCACCCGCATCCCGTTCCTGTCGGCAATGGCGATGCTGGGCGCCCGGGATGGCGAGCGCGGCAGCTACCCGGAGATCGTCGATGCTATCGCGCGGCACGGCGCCCGGGGAAAGACCGACGCCCATGCCCTCTATCGGCGCGTGGTCTTCAACGTCCTGACCTCGAACGTCGATGATCACCTGCGCAATCACGGCTTCCTGTGGCTGGGAAAGGCCGGATGGTCGCTCTCGCCAGCCTTCGACCTCAATCCCGTTCCAACCGACCTGAAGGCGCGGGTGCTCGCGACGAATATCGATCTCGACGAGGGCACTTGCTCCGTCGATCTCCTTGAGTCAGCATCGGAGTTATTCGCACTCACGCTGGCGCAGGCGCGCGCCGTCATCAAAGACGTCGCAATAGTGACCGCGACATGGCGCGACGCCGCCAGGGCAGTTGGCGCTCGATCTGCGGAGATCAACCGCATGGCCAGCGCTTTTGAGCATGATGATCTCAAGCGGGCGCTGGCGTTATGACAAGGACCTTCCTGCACAATTTCGATCCGCCAACATCAAGTCCTGTCACGGGCGAGACCATCGCCCTTGACGTCACGGAAATCGAGGACGCCGGGATTCGCGAAGTGTTGCAGACGCCAGGGGCTGCATATGGCGCGTGGTCCATTCTGGACGCGCTATTGACGCCGACCGGTGCCGGTACGCCCTTCATTTTCCGAGAACCGCTTGGACAGGCCCGCGAGGTGAAGGTCGCGCTATCTGGCCTGTTCGGCCGCTTCGTCGCTCGCGCTTATTTGGAACGCTACTTCGGCCTGTCAATCTTCGCGCATCTCGGCAGCCGCGTCGTCGACCTAGATCGTCGCCGGAAGGTCAAAGTTTCGCGCTTGTCCCGTGGTGACCTGCCCGACTGGATAGCCTGCGCGTCCGACCTGTCATCTTTAACTGTGGCTGAAGCGAAAGGTTGCCATGATAATGGCGGCCCGGCCAAAGCATTGAACCGTGCCTGGGCTCAGGCCGGACGGATAGATATCACCGCCGGAGGCCGCAAGGTCACAGTGAAGCGCATCGCCATAGCAACCCGTTGGGGGATTGCGGCGCCAAGTCCGACAGACGTCCACCTGTCTGTTCGCGATCCGGTCGATGAAGGCGAGCCGATCAAGCAGGAGGAGAAAGACGCGCTCTTCATCGGGCTGCTCCGCCTCCATATCGCCAATCTCATCAAGTCGCTCGGGCATGCTGAGCTAGCCAATGCGCTTCGCGGCCTCACCCACCAGCCCTTCGCGCGAAGACCTCAAGGGGATTCCCAACAACGCGCCCGGGCGCTGCTGGATGCCACCTCGGTGAAAGAGATAGAAAAGGCGACGGCCATGGGTGGACTGATTGGAGGGATCGTTACCCGAGCCGGGCCCGTCACTGACACCGAAGTTACGCTGGCCGATCAGGATGCGCTTGCTCGCCTTAAACTCCGGCCGGTATTCGTCGGCATCGAGCGCGATCTCATCCGTGCCGCTATCGACGCGGAGCCGCAAGCCGTTCGTACCCGCCTAATACAGATAGTGGGTCCGAATGAGTTTGCGCGACCAGATCGCGCTGGCGGCTGGATCGTACCGCTCGGTGAGGAGCGCCGCGTCATCGACACCAACTGAACTCCGCCGGGTTCCGGGGAAGGTTACTTAATTGGCTTGTAGCCATCTGCGGGAGCCGACTCGCCCTGGAATTAGCATGCGACTCGTCCTTACCGCGACTGCCCGTTCAGGTCGGTTAGTTGAGTAAACTGTCCTTGGAATCTAAGACTCTGCATTGAGTTTGTTGATGTCGCGAGATCGGCAAATACCTGGTTCAAGTTCTTCTATTGACCAATAACGCTGGCCTCCGATTCGGCGATCTAAATACACAACACTTGGGAAGCCCTGATCGTCTAAAAGTTCTACGATGCGTGCCCGTTGATCAAGTGATTCGCCGTAGACGGTATGTGCTTGAGTACGAGCTATTGCAGTAAGTTTTACCCAGTCGCCTACATTGAACATGTTTCCGTGCCTCCAGTGCCTGCCTAAGGTGTTGAGGACCAAATTAACGCACTCAGCGGGGAATTTCTTAATTAGTTCGTTGTGCGGAGCCAACAACTTTCAGGTCTGTCACCCTCGCCGAATAGCAACGTCCGCAATCAGCTGCGGACGCCCGAATGCCGCACTGCGAGAGTCTGTCTCGCGAGCGTAGCAAGTGCTTTGGCCATAAGCTGGGCGCAGCGCCCAATGGGGGCGTTCGGTACCGATATAGCGACCTGCTCGTCCTACGACGGAGCGGTGTGAATCATGGCGCGCATTGGGGATCTCGAAGACCCTCCGGGTTTTTCAACGCCTTAGCTGTGGTGCCGGTTGCGACTGCGTATGTCCTCACTTGCAAGATGTACCTCCAACTCCGCCTGCTTCGCGGTCTCGGTCAGTTGCTTGATCAGCGATGGTCGGCGATATTATTTTTATTCGTCCTAAGTTCGATTAAGTGATTGTTCTAGGGAATAACCAGAATGGTGGCATTTCTCCTTTTTCAAAATAGAGGTTGGCTAAATCCTTTGCCACCGATTCAGCGTATCCCGTATAGAATGAGGGCATGCCTTTTTCCTCGTTTGCGGCAGACAATCTAGCCGTGGTAAGAAACAGTTGGAATTCTGTCTGAATCTTCTGGAACTCAGTATAGGCCTTGTTTTCAGAGCGATCTGGAACTCGGTTCAACAGGCTAGAATTGATGAAGCCGTAATCAGGTAATATTTTGCGGGCTACATTCTCACCCATTTTGACGTAGTCCTCTGATAACTTACTGCTACCAGTTTCTAAGTAAGTCGTAGCTGGAGTGGTCAAGCATTTTGTGACAACCCGGTTAAGCCGCTTTCTTCAGTTCAA
>CAYWWD010000082.1:0-17045 GCA_964461965.1 uncultured Halioglobus sp.
AATTGCAATACTTACAACCGCTCGATGATCGTCACGTTCGCCTGCCCGCCGCCCTCGCACATGGTCTGCATCCCGTACCGGCCACCCGTGCGCTCCAGTTCATGCAACAGCGTCGTCATCAGCTTGGTGCCGGTGGCACCCAGCGGATGCCCCAGCGCGATCGCGCCGCCGTTGACGTTGGTCTTCTCCAGCGGATAGCCGGTCTCGATCAGCCACGCCATCGGCACGGAGGCGAATGCTTCGTTGATTTCTACGAGATCGATGTCCTGCAGTTTCATGCCGGACTTCTTCATAGCGTACTCGGTGGCCGGAATCGGCGCGGTCAGCATCCAGATCGGGTCGGCGGCGCGCACGCTCATGTGGACGATGCGCGCACGCGGTGTGAGGTTGTAGCGCTTCAGCGCCGCTTCCGACACGATCAGCATGGCGGAGGAACCGTCGCAGGTCTGGCTGGATACCGCCGCGGTGATGGTACCGCCCTCGGCCAGCGGTTCGAGTTCAGCCATTTTTTCCATCGAGGTGTTGCGCGGGGTTTCGTCCATCGTTACGCCACTCAACGGGGCGATCTCGCGGTCGAAGCGGCCTGCCGTGATCGCCGCCAGCGCGAGCGTGTGCGAGCGCAGGGCGAACTCCTCCATCTGCACGCGGGAAATTTTCCACTTGTCCGCAATCATCTGCGCGGACGCGAACTGGGACGGCGGCGTGGCGCCGTAGCGCGCAACCCAGCCCTGGCTGCCGGAGAAGGGATCGGCAAAGCCCATCGGCTGCGCGGCGATCATGGCGGAAGAGATCGGGATTTGCGTCATGGTCTGCACGCCGCCGGCGATCACCACATCGTTGACACCGGACATGATGGCCTGGGCTGCGAAGTGCACCGCCTGCTGCGAGGAGCCGCACTGGCGATCGATGGTGGTGCCGGGTACCAGGTCGGACAGGCCGGCGGTGAGCCAGCAGGTGCGCGCGATGTCGCCGGCCAGCGGGCCGATGGTGTCGACACAGCCGAACATCACATCGTCGTATTCGCTGTCGGGAATACTGTTGCGCTCCACCAGCGTCTTGATCACATGCGCGCCGAGGTCGGCGCCATGCACGGTAGACAAGCCGCCTTTACGGCGGCCGGTGGGTGAGCGGACTGCGTCCACGATATAGGCTTCAGCCATTTTCCTCATCCTCTCTTTAAAAGGGTCGGGCCCCTATTTAGACCCATGTTTACGACAACCCCAAAATCGCTAACCAAAAGTGGCACCGGCACCCAATGCCGCGCGCGGCGCAAATATTCGCTCGCCGATCCGCGCCTTGTGGAAGCCCGCATCACCCCAGGTATTGGCCAGCGCCCAGGCTTTCTTCATAAAGATGTGCAGGTCGACCTCCCAGGTATAGCCCATCGCGCCGTGGACCTGGTGACTGTTCTTCGCCGCGAGGTTGGCTGCTTCACAGGCAACCAGCTTGGCGTGCGACACGGCCTGCGCTGCAATCGCTTCGCCAGCGGCGACCGCATACGCGGCGCGATGGGTCGGCGCCTTCGCATACTCGAGTCGCACCGCAACGTTGGCCATGTGATGCTTGACCGCCTGGAAGCTGCCGATGGGTTTGCCGAACTGCTGGCGCTCACTGGTGTATTTGACGGAAAGATCGATCATGCGCTGGGCCAGGCCGAGTGCCTGCGCCGCGCAGCCGAGCGCGCCGCGATTGAGGGCGTCGGCGATCAGCGTCGCCGCCTGCGCGCCGGTGGCGACAGTTGCGGCGCCGCTGTGCGCCTCCACCGAGAACAGCCGGCGCGAAGGGTCGATGGATTCGTTGTGCTGCAGCCTGATCTGTCCCGGTGTCGCCGCGACCACGGTATCGCCGCGCTGCAGCAGCAACAGGTCCGCCACATGGGCGTCCTCCACCAGCAGGTTCTGCTCCAGGCCCACGACCACCTTCGCGTCGCCGCTGGCAATCTTCGGCAGCCACTGCGCCGCGATATCGCCGCCGAGGTCGCGCAGCAGCGGCGCGGCGACCAGCACCGTGTGCACCAGCGGCTCAGGCAGGGCCACGTAGCCGCACTCCTGCGCCAGCAGCACGAAATCCAGTTCGGTCATGCCAAGACCGCCGAACGCCTCCGGCACCGTCATGCCGGTCAGACCCAGCACTGCGAGCTGGCTCCACAGCTCGGCATCGCGACCGGTGGGCGTCTCCCAGCCGGCGCGGATGCGCTCGGGCGTGACTTCGTTGACCAGGAAATCCCGCACGGAATCGCGGAACAACAATTGATCGTCAGTGAATGTGAAATCCATGGTCTACCTCGGCATGCCCAGCATGCGTTCCGCGATGATATTGCGCTGCACCTCGTTGGTGCCGGCGTAGATCGGCCCCGATTGGGAGAACAACCACCCGTCCAGCCACGTGCCGACGCCCTGCGCGGCAGGCGCATGCGGCAACAATTCCGCGCGCGCGCCGAGAATGCTCATCGCCGTGGCGTGCATGGCCTGGTCGAGCTCGGACCAAAAGATCTTGTTGGTCGAGGACTCGGCGCCAATCTTGCCGCCCTGGTCCAGGCGACAGGCGGTCTGGTAGGTGGTCAGGCAGTAGCTCTCCGCATCGAGATAGGCGCGCAGCACGGCATCCCTGACCGCGGGATCGCGATCGGCGAATTCGCGGTTGGCGGTGTACAACTCGACCAGGCGGCGCGCCGTCTCCTGGAAGCGCGCCGGTGAGCGCAGCATCAGGCCGCGCTCGAAGCCGGCCGTCGCCATGGCCACGTTCCAGCCGGCGCCTTCGTCACCGAGCCGGTTCGAGGCGGACACCTCCACGTTGTCGAAGAAGATTTCCGCAAAGCCCGGCAAACCGTCCAGTTGCGGAATCGGGCGCACCGTGATGCCGGGGCTGTTCAGCGGCACGAGGATGAACGTCAGGCCGCGGTGCCGCTCGGATTGCGGATCGGTGCGAAACATGCCGAAGCACCAATCCGCCCACACCGCACGCGTCGACCAGGTCTTCTGGCCGTTGATGATGTACTTGTCGCCCTCCAATCTCGCGGAGGAACGAATAGCCGCCATGTCGGAGCCGGCATTGGGTTCCGACCAGCCCTGCGCCCACACTTCCTCGCCGCTGGCCATCTTCGGCAGGATGCGCGCTTTCTGTTCCGCCGTGCCGTACTCCATCAGCGTGGGCCCGAGCAGGAAGATGCCGTTCTGGTTGACGCGCAGCGGCGCGCGCGCCCGGTAGTACTCCTCCTCGAAGATCAGCCACTCGATCAGGTTGCAGCCGCGGCCGCCGAGCTCCTCGGGCCAGGTGACCATGCCCCAGCGCCCCTTGTTCAGCGTGGCTTCCCACGCGCGGTGCTGGGTGAATCCTTCGGCGGTATCGAAAGATTGCAACGGCTGGGCCGGCACATTCGCCGCCAGCCAGGTGCGCACTTCCTCGCGGAAAGCCTGTTGTCGATCTGTAAACGCTAAGTCCATTTTTACTCCAGGTTGAAAAGGGTCGGAACCCTTTTACTGCGAATCTTGCTAATAACCGGAACTGAATCGGCATGAGAGCCAGTACCGAGGAGAATGTGGCTCATGTTCCTCAGTGGGACCGTGTGGCGACAGGACGTCGCCACCCGAGCCTCTACATGGATGTAGGCTTTTTGGCGCGTCCCACTGAGGAACATGAGCCACATTCTCCGCCACGCTACTGACTGAAATCCGCGCCGCGAACTAAAACTTCGCATCACGCTTCTGCACAAACGCATCGCGCGATTCCTGCGAATCACCCATGGTGTACGCCTCCAGCGTAAACCCCTGCTCCCAGCGGTACTTGTCTTCCAGGTTGCCATCCTCGATCCCGGTGAGCGCCTCCTTGGCCAGCCTGACCATGGCCGGCGACTTGGTGGCGATCTTCGCGGCGATCGCCCGCGCCGTCGGCAGCAGTTCCGCCAGCGGCACCACTTTTTCCACCGCCCCGAGGCGATAAGCCTCCTGCGCATCGATGAACTCGCCGGTGAAGTACATGTAGCGCACCTTCTGCACCGGGAACATGCGCTGCAGGTGCGCGCCGCCGCCCATGGCGCCGCGGTCGATTTCCGGAACACCAAAACGCGCGCACTCCGAGCAGACGATGATGTCGGCGGCGCCCGCCATGCCAATCCCGCCGCCGAGCACGAAGCTGTGCAGCGCCACGATCACCGGCTTGGGATTGCGGTGGATGGCGCGGAAGGTTTCGTAGTTGCCCTTGTTCACATCCACGATGCGGTTGGGGTAGGCGGCCAGCTCCTTGATATCCACGCCGGCACAGAAACCCTTGCCAGCGGCGCCGATGATGATTACGCGCACCGCGTCGTTAGCGCCCAGCGCGTCGATCTCGGCGGCGATGGCGAACCAGCCCGCGCTGTCGAAGGCGTTCACGGGGGGATGATCGAGGATCATCTCCGCGATACCGTCGTTGATGCTGGTCTTGAACGGTTTGGACATGGCTTTACCCTCGCGCATTCTCGGTGACGCGCAGTGACAACAGGCCCAGACGCTGCTCAGCCTCCTGCACGATGGATTGAATCAGTGTCTCGCACGACAGCAGCGAATCGATCACGCCGGCCACCTGCCCCGAGGGCAGCACGCCGTGCGCGGGATCGCCGTCCACCATCGCCTTCTGGATGATCATCGGCGCATTCGCGGACATGATGGCCTGCGATGCGGTCATGTCGTCGTCCCGGCTCATGGCGAGCGCGGACTTGAGCAGGCTGAATAGCGACGCACCGGTGTGCTTGCGGAAGGCGAGGCCGTTGCGCAGTGCGATGAGCAGCTTGCGCACTGTGCCGGCTTTTTCCAGCTCGGCCAGCAGTTCGTTCATGATCATGCGCTGCGGCAGTCCATCCATCGCCTTCGATACGATGATGTCGGCGGGATTCCTGCAGTCGAGGTAGCGCTGCAGCGTGGCGCGCGGCACCGGGCTCTCCTCCGTCATCAGGAAGCGCGTGCCCATGGCGATGCCGTCCGCGCCCCAGCACAGCGCGGCGAGCAGGCCGCGCCCGTCCTTGAAGCCGCCGGCGGCGACCACCGGCACCTTGTCACTCACCGCATCCACCACCTGTGGAATCAGCAGCGTAGTGGGCACCGCGCCGGTATGGCCGCCGCCCTCCCCGCCCTGCACGGTCACGGCATCCGCCCCAAGTTCCACCGCCTTGGTGGCGTGTTTGGGCAGGCCGACGGTCGGCATGCACACCACGCCGGCGTCCTTCAACTTCTTGATGAACTCAGGTCCTGGCGAACGCGAGTAGCTCACGGCGCGCACGCCGTGTTTGATCACCAGGTCCACAATCTGCGCGGCGTTCGGCTGGTACATGTGAAAGTTCACGCCGAAGGGTTTGTCGGTGAGCTCCTTCACGCGCAGGATGTCGCGCTCCATCTCGTTCGCGGGGATGGTGGCTCCGGCCAGGAAACCGAAGGCGCCGGCGTTGCAGCTGCCCGCCACGAGTTTCGGGTCCGCGACCCAGCCCATCGCGGTCTGCACGATGGGATAGCGGCAGCCGAGTAACCTGGTCAAACGCGTTTCAAGCATGGATCAGTCCTCGAATCAGGCGCGGTTGCCCGGCGCAGGGACGCCTGCCGCGGGAGCGCCCGGCGGATTGTCCTTGATCTGCTGCGCCCGCTGGTTGTGCGGATCCAGCGCCGCGATGATCTCCAGCTGTTCGCGGGTGGGCGCCGCGGTCACCGGCACCTTCGCGGGAATATGGATCGGATAGGCGGTATTCGCCTGTACCTGCTCCGCCGTCACCCCAGGGTGCAGTGACACGAGGCGAATCTGGTGATCCGGCCCGCCAAAATCCATCACGCACAGGTTGGTGATCACCAGGCGGATGTCGACGTCGTCCAGCTTGTGACCTTTGGGCAGGCGCGCCGGGTTGTAGCCGATAGACGAGACGAAGTCGCATTCACCATCGATAAACACGCGGCTGTTGTGGTCGGGCACAAAGAAACTGTTGGCGTGGGAAATGGAATTGCCGGGGAAGCCGCGCGCGCCCAGCATCATGCTCTTGGGTTTCTCGTAGGTGCCGCCCAGGGCAGAGGTATTGGTCTGGCCGAAGCGGTCGATCTGGGTGGGGCCCAGCATGGCGTGGCGCTTGCCACTCCACACGTTGTCGAAGATGCGTGAGAAGCCCATCCAGCTCTCCAGTGCCGGTACAAACCCGGCGGGGCGTTTGCCCAGCGGATTGGGTTCACTCAGCATCCATGCCTCCGAATCCGTCATCATCAGGTCGCGGTTGGTGGTTTTCATGGCGAGGCTGGCCGCGAGGCGCGGCACCACGCCGATGCCGGTGGCCAGCACTTCGCCGTCGCCAGTAAAGGCCTGGCTGGCCGCGACGATGCACAATTCAGCCAGTGTGTATTCGGTTGCTGCTGTCATGATCTCTCTCCTGGCCGCTCAGTAAGTGGGCAATTCAATGGCGCGGATGGCCGCCAGGCCGCCGACGTTCTTCTGGTACTCCGCTTCGGTGGCGCCCAGGTACTTGTCGAAATAGCCCTGTATGCCGGACTCCTCCTTGGCGGTCGCGACGTACGTCTTGAAGTGCGGCACATCGAAGCCGTACAGCGGGGCACAGGAAGATGGATGCGCACCGCCGGGAATGTGAATTACGCCGGTAGTGGCCGAGCGCTCCCAGTGCACCAGGCGCGCCTGCGCCGGATCGTGGAAGTAGCTGCTGTCGACCAGTTCGTCGCAGGAGACGAACGTTTTGTCAGCCGCGCGCGCAAACCAGTCGTCCATGTAAAAATCGGGGCCGGCGATCTGGCACACGCCGCGCGCATCGGCCTTGTCCGCATGGATCAGCGACGCGTCAAGTTTCAGCGCCGGCATGGCGACCCACTCCTTGTCGTCGTAGGGACTGTCGATAATCTTGATCGCGGGATTCTTGTTGATCACGTCCGTGCCCAGCCCGACTTCGGTGGGGATGAACGGAATGCCCCAGGCGGCCGCGCGCAGGCCCAGCAGCATCATGCCCTCGTCGATCTCCATCACTTCGATGGCGCCCGCCTGCCGCGCCAGGCGGAAATAGGGCTCCAGCGGAATGAAGTCCAGCGAAACGAAGGCGAACACCACTTTCTTCACCTTGCCAGCGGCGCACAGCATACCGATATCGGCGCCGCCGTAGGCGACGACCGTCAGGTCCTTGAGACTGGAGCGGAGGATCTCCCGCACCAGCGCCATGGGTTTGCGACGCGGACCCCAGCCGCCGATGCCGATGGTCATGCCATCCTTCAATTGCGCCACGGCCTGCGCGGCCGGCATCTGCTTGTTCATCGATCCATTCCCCCTCTAGCTGACGATCCGCGCCATGCGGTAATCGTGTTTGACAAAATTGACGCCGAGCGTGCTGCGCGTGCCGCGCACGCCCTCGATCGCGCTGATGCGCTGGTGTACGAAGTCCGCCAAGTGCTCGGCGTTGCGCACCATGGTAATGGCCAGAATGTCGGCCCGGCCCAGCATCACGCCGACAAACCCGAGTTCGGGGATCGCCGCGAGTTGTCGCGCCACCTGGCGCGTCTGGCCACTGCGTTCCACCTCGATCCAGATATACGCCAGCGCTGCATCCTTGAAGCGGTCGATGTTGGTCACCGCCGTGATGCGAATCTGCTTTTCCTCTTCCATGCGCTTGACCCGGGCGCGCACGGTGCCCTCGGTCACGCCCAGCTGCTCGGCGATTTCGCGGTTGCTGACGCGGGCATCGCGCGACAGCCGCTCGACGATGGCCAGGTCCGACGCATCCAGCTTACGCCGCATGGAAGGGCACCCAGTCTGGCTGGTTCTTCAGTACATCCAGCGCCAGTGCCGGTGTCAGGTGCCGCACGCCGGGAATCGCGCCCAGCTTGTCGCTGATCAGTTCACTGAGCGCCGCCTGGTCGCGTGCCACCACCAGAATCTCGATATCCTGCGCGCCGACCACGACGTTGACGGAAAACACGTCCGGAATCGCCGCCATGTCACGCGCCACCAACTCGGGTGAGCGCCCCTCCACCTGCACACCGATGGCCAGCAGCATACCGTAGCCGGCCGCCTCGATATCCGTGACCGCCACCACGCGCATGGCGTCTGAGTCTTCCATGCGGCGCACGCGCGCGCGTACGGTATTCTCCGCGATCTCCAGCTCCCGCGCGATGGCCCTGAATGGCAAGCGGCCATCCTTGCGCAATAGCGCTATGATGGCCTGGTCGGTCTCGTCGAGCTCGATATGGGCGGCAGGCGCGTGAGGTGTCAGCTGATTCACGGCTGCACCTGTGCAAAGAGCCTGGCCAACGCCACCTTATCCACCTTGCCGCCGGCATTCATGGGCAGTTCATCCAGGAAGACCACCGAGCGCGGCACCTTATAGTTGGCCATCTTATCCCTGGCCCAGGCGATGACGGCCGCTGCGTCGAGGTGCGCGGCTCCGCCCCCGGCCGCGTCTTTCACCAGGTAGGCCCGGGCGACCTCGCCCATGCGTTCATCCGGCACGCCGATCACCGCCGCCCGCGCGATGCCCGGCATGCCGCAGAGAATGATCTCGATCTCGGCGGGATAGCAGTTGAAGCCGCCGACGATGAACATCTCCTTGATGCGCCCGGTGATGCGCACGTAGCCGTCTGCGTCCATCACACCGACGTCGCCGGTCTTGAGCCAGCCGTCGTCGGTCAGCGTCTCTGCGGTCGCTGCGGCATTGTTGAAGTAGTGCTGCATCACGTTGAAGCCGCGGCACCATATCTCCCCGTCAGTTCCCGGCGGAACCGCGTTGCCATCCCGGTCCACGCACTTGAGCTCGGTGCCCGCCATCGCGCAGCCGGAGGTGTGGGAGATGCGCTCGGCGCTGTCGTTGGCCCGGCAGATCGAGACCACCCCGCAGGTTTCGGTGAGGCCGTAGGCGGTGACTACCACTTCAAAACCCAGTTCCTCGCGCATGCGCCGCACCAGTTCCACCGGCACTGGCGCGGCGCCGGTCACTGCCAGGCGCAGACTCGACAGGTCGTAGTCGCCGCGTTTCGGATGCGCCAGCAGCGACTGGTAGATCGTCGGCGGGCCGGGAATCATGGAGACTTTGTCCCGCTCGATCTGCGCCAACACGCTGTCCAGGTCGAAATTCAGCACGGGCAGGATGTGCGCGCCGCTGATAATTGCCGCCAGCCAGCCCGCCTTGTAGCCGAAGGAATGGAAGAAGGGATTGATGATCAGGTAGTTGTCGGCGCTGCGCAGGCCGACGGTGGCGCTCCAGGTCTCGAAGGCGCGGATGTTCTGGCCGTGGGCTGTGACCACGCCCTTGGGATTGCCGGTGGTGCCGGAGGTGAACAGGATGTCCAGCGTGTCCGCCGGCGCGAGTGCCGCCGCGCGTTGCTCGACCTCCGCCGCCGGCACCGCATCGCCCGCCGCCAGGAATGCGTCCCACGACTGGCAGCCGGCGGTTTCGCCGCGCAGCAGCACGGTGCGCTCCAGTGCGGGCAGGGATTGGCCTGTCAGCAGTTGCGGGTAACTGACGCCGAGAAAATCGCCGACGGTGAACAGCATGCGCGCGCCGCTGGCACCCAGAATGTAAGCTGCCTCGGCACCCTTGTAGCGGGTGTTCAGCGGTACCAGCACACCGCCGATACTCTGCGCGCCGATGGCGGCGATGATCCACTGGTAGATGTTGGGCGCCCAGATCGCGATGCGATCGCCCTTGCGCAGGCCTGTGGCGATGAACGCCCGCGCCGCGCGCACTCTCGCCGCATTCAGTTCGGCATAGGTAAGCCGCACTTCGCCATCGGTGATGGCTGGAAGCGTGCCGTGCGCAGCGGCGGCGTCGGCGACTACCTGTGGCAGGGTGCGCTCTTTATAGTGCTGTGCGGGCATAATTAAGGCTGTGTTGGGAAGTGAGGCTGGTTGGGGAGTCAACTGATCAGCTTATGGCCATCATAGTGCATGTTTTCGTAGAACAACAGTCTTTACATTACGAATATCGCAAGAGTTTTAGGACTTCTGGTGCTTACTGGCGTCATGATCCACGCCCCATCAATTCTGCAGGCCGGTTGCCGCCCAAGGCGAGAATGGGCATCGAAACCTTTCACTTGGCCATCGATAGGATTTCAAATGGACGGGGTCCGAGTTAGAGCCGGCCAGACTGGCAAAATTGCCTCCTCAGGGATTTCCGGTATTGCCCGGTATAGCATCGCCGCCGTACCATAGTTAAGCATAGAAAGGTGTGCTTAACCGGTATTCTTAATGAAAGACGTATCAAATCAACAGGTTGTAGAGCACCTTAAGCGCCTTAACCCATGGTGGGCCACCGGCAGAATCGACACCGAGACCTCCGCGCTATACCCGCGCGCCTATTTGCCGTCAGTACGAAAACTGCTTCTGGAACCCGAATTGCGGCGCGCTGTAGTGCTATTGGGGCCGCGCCGAGTGGGAAAAACCATCCTGATCCGACACCTCATATCCGCCTTGCTGGACAGTGGAACACCTGCACAGCGAATGGCGTATGTCGAAATGGATCACCCCCTGCTGCATGGGCAAACACTGGAAGCGCTGGTGCACCAGATCGAAGAGGCAACACCCGGCGGAGACGGGCCGCGCTATCTGTTCTTCGATGAAATCCAGTCGCACAAGGACTGGGAGAAATACCTCAAATCCCTGGTAGACCACCGACCCGATTTGCGCATGCTCGTGTCCGGCTCCGCAGCCGCGGCACTTAAGCGCCAGAGCACCGAATCTGGGGCGGGACGCTTCACCGATTTTCTATTGCCGCCCCTGACCTTTTCCGAGTACCTGGAACTGCGCAGAGAACCAGCGGCCATTTACGAAGAAACGCCCAATAGCTATGTGCTGGAAAACATCGTGCAGTTGAACGGACAATTTGTAGAGTACGTCAATTTCGGCGGATATCCTGAACTGGCGCTATCACCCACGGTGCGCGCCAATCCTGAGCGATTCGTCAAATCCGACATCGTCGACAAGGTTCTGCTGCGCGACCTGCCCCAGTTGTACGGCATCAAGGACATCCAGGAACTGAATTCTCTGTTCACGTTGCTGGCCTTCAACACGGCGGAAGAAGTTTCATTCGAGCAACTTTCGCAGCGCAGCGGGGTTGGCAAACCGACCATACAGAAATACATCGAATATCTGGAGGCAGCGTTCCTTATCAAGCGTGTTTTCCGGGTGGATCAGGATGGCAGGCGTTACCAGCGCGAACGCCAGTTCAAGGTCTACTTGACCAATTCGGCCATGTTTACCGGATTGTTTGGGGCCAAGGGGCCAGATGAGCCCGAATTCGGCCACCTGGTCGAGACGGCATTATTTGCACAACGCTTCCACGAACACGCTCGCCTGAATTATGCCCGCTGGGGCAAGGAAGACTATGAAGTGGACCTGGTTGAATCGTCTCTTGCGCTCACGCCGATCACGGCGCTAGAAATCAAGTGGAGCGACAAATACGTCAACCGGCCCGAATCGCTCAAAGGCCTGATGAAATTCACGCGCAAGAATCGGCTACCCCTGGCCTGGGCGACAACTCGCAGCAAGTTCGGTCAAACCACTATCGATGGCAGTCAAGTCCGCCAATGGCCGGCAGCCGTGTTGGCATTCCACTATGGTGTCAGTGCGGTAAGAGGACGGCTGGAGAGCTTCGAGGCGCAGGTCAAAGGTGTTGATGTGTGATGGGCAAACCTCGACCGGCGTGGACACAGGAACCACGCAAACAACATAAGGTAGAAACACTGCGAGCGGAAATTGCCACTGGCCGCGCTAGTCGTGTCGCGAGGCCCGCCGACGATGTGTTCGTCAGGCTCGAGGCTAAATACACGATGCGTGCGATTACGGTAGGTTTATTGTTCCTGGTGCTTGGCGCGTCATGCGTTTTGGCACAAGACGACCCAGCGATGGAAGCCGAGGAAGCCGCCGCTCAAGCTGCCACTGATCGCGCCGACCAGGCGCTGGAAGAAAAGGCCGAAGGCAAAACCACCGCTGCCGAGGAAAAGTACGAGGCTGCGCTGACGCGGGACAAGCGCAAGTGGCTGGGCCGCGACGCCGCTGGCAAATCCGATGCGGACGTCAACCGCCTGTACGAGAAAAAAGTCGAGGCCAGTTCCGCTGCCGCCGCAGCCGCCTCTACCAGTTCGCTGAAAGCGATGCGCGACCTCGGCGCCAACGCGCAGATGAAAGCCGCAACCGGGAAGAGCATGCAGGAGTTTATGGAGATGTCGCCCGAGGAGCAGGCAGAATGGGCTGCGGAACTGGAAGAAGACAATAACGACGCGGAGTAAGCGCGGAACGAATGCTACTACCTCAAAAACTATGAGGAGATCGCGGGGCATCCGAACTGACCGCAAGGATCTTGTTCAATTCACACCCGACACCGGCCGCATCTGCGTATCGCACATCCCGCCCACCTGCACAGTAACGAGCTGCTCCGGCGCGTCACATGCTTCGCCGCGATCCTCTATCCTGCACGTCAGCCCCATCGCCTCGCCGGCATTCAGCCAGGACGGTGTTTTGCGGTAGCGGCCGATTTCGCCGTGCTGGCAACCGGCGGGAATACCGTAGGGCCTGCAACCGGTGGCGGGGGTGAGCGTCACCTTGCGTCCGTCGACGACAAAGCCCGGGAAGTCGTCACGGGTGCTGATGACATCGCGCGCATCGGTTTCCTCAAAACTGAAGATGCGGAACGCGTAATCGTCGCCATCCCTGCCGCCGACCTCGATGCGCGTGTTGGCAAGCAGGGCGTAATTGCCGCCCTTGTGCGCCACCGCGCCAGACATATATTCGACGCGGTCGTGTTGCGGAAAGCATTTGCCCATCGCCGGTGCGTGGTAGTAGTGCGCGGTACGTTTCAGTTTGTCCAGTGGCGCGCCGGGGAACAGTTCGCGCAGGTCGGCATCGCTGCCAAACAAAATGCGCTGCACATCGCCCACGTTCTGTGTGTACATGGCCTGCAGCTTGGCATAGCGGGGCTCGGCGGCGAGGTCGTCGCGCAGGAAACACGCCGTCAGGCCGGAAATCTGCGTGAGGAACTCATCCCATATGTTGTATTGCGAGACCTTTGACGCCACGCCGGTGAAGTCGCCGGCGTTCTCACAGCCTTCGCGTGCGAAGCAGCGCTCGCGCGCCCGGTTGCGGATCGAAAGCGCGACGATATTGCGCTCGCAGGCGCCGTAGGCATTGCAGCCGCGGCCGAGGTGGCCCTCGAACAGCGCGGTGCGCAGCGTGAAGTCGAGGTCGCGCGCGTTCGCCAGTTCCGTGCCCGACCAACGTCCGGTGTTTGCCCGCTGGAACTGCGACCAGGCGGACAACAGCGCGGCGCGCCGCCCGGTGAGTTCGACATTCGCCTGCGCGCACTGCGCGCTATTGTGGAAAGCGCGCACGATGGCGTCGGGTTCACTCCCCGCAGCAGTGGCGCTTCCGGTCACAGCAGTACTGCGCGGCGGATCGAAGAACGGCACTTTCTCCATGGGGTAGAGATTGCGCACGTCGATCACGTACCCTACCGAGGCATCGCAGTGATGATTCGGGACCGTGAGCGCCTTGCGCTGCGCGATCACTTCGGTCAGCCGCGCGGCGGATTCCGGAGTCGCATGACGCGGATCGACCACCACCTCGAAGCCGACGAAGGGTGTACCGCTATCGTCAGTCACGGGGCGCCCGTTGCGCATCGCGAGGCAGGGAATCACCGTGGTCCCCTGCGCCAGCGTGCCGGCCGGCGCGCTGGCGCCGGAGCGTATAAAGCGCTCAACATCGTAGTACGGCAGGTTCAGGTCGCCGTTGAAGCGGTACAGCGTCAATACCGGCGTCGCCGGGATGTTGGCAGCGGCAGCCCATGACACCGCCAGTGCGCACAGCCCCAAAATCATCGCCCTGCCCGATTTGCGCGGCACTCGAAACATTTCCCCCACTCCCCTTACGCAGCGCGCTGGCGCCTGTGTACATTGATTGTTTTACAGGCTGCGCAGGTACGCGAGAAGCGCGTCCTTATCCCCGGTGTGCAGCGCGCAGCCGAATTCGTGCCCGGTATTGGCCATGCCCTGTTCCACGCTGGCAGGCGGGCGCGGGCCGTCGTAGCACAACAGCTCCTCGAGGGAGGCAACACTGCCGTTGTGCAGAAACACCCGGTGCGCCCAGATGCCGCTCAAGTGCGGCGCCTTGAGCCCGTGGGTGACTTCCGAATTACCGAGCAACTGCAGGTCGCAGCACAGGGTGCCATCCAGATCCGGGTCGGCAAAATACTGCAGCGTGGCATCGGTGCCGACTTCCTCGAAGCTGAACACGCGACCGCCGCCATACGCCTTCCCGCTGTGACAGTCCGCGCAGCCTTCACTCACAAAGAGTTCGCCGCCGCGCGCGATGAGTTCCTCATCCTGCGCGGCAGGATTCACCGGCGCGCTAAGCGAATAAATGTATTCCACGATGGGCCGGACTTCGTCGTCATTCCACTGGCTGGCATCGCCCTTGCTGGTGGCGATAAAGCCGCGAATGAAACTCCACATGGAATCGCCGCCGCCCGCCGCCGACAGCATGGCGTGCGGCAGGCCCAGGCGGGAGACCTCCTCCGGCGTGGGAATGTCCCACAGCGACGGAATGCGGATCGGAATATGGTACTCGTCTTCCGGGAAGGGGCTGGTGAAGAAATCCAGCACACCCGGCGGCCACAGCGACCACAGGCGCGGCGTCTCCGGGCGGGTTTCGCCGAGTGCGTTCGCCGCGGCATCGCCCATGCCCTGGGCCATGGCGATCATGTCGCCGAGAATGGCCGGCGACCGCCCGCTCGCGGCGATCCAGTCCAGCGCAGGTTGTACCTGGGCGATAACCGTCGCGTCGTATTTGCCGGCAGGTTCGATTCCGGAGGCCACCAGCGGCACGATCATCACGTCCAGCAAGGTGCCGCCGTAATCGAGCCGATGATTGCCGAGGCCGACCACATAGGTGCCGTCCGGCGCCTGCCCGAAATGGCAGGCCGCGCAGGTGAAGGCGCGCGCTTCCACGCTGCCGTAGGGCAACGTCTTGCCGAAACCGAGCGGGAGTTGCTCACTGGAATACGGGTCGGCGATGTAGCCGAGCCGGGTGAAACCCGCACCAACGTGCTCCGGCAGGTTCTCGATCAGGGTATTGAGCACCGGCAGTGGCACACCGGGCGTGTCGAAGCTCTCATAAAAGAACTGGTACTTGCCACATTTGAGCAGGAGGTTGCGATCTTCCGGCTGCGCGCGGTACTCGGCGCAGGCGCTGCCGAGAGTGCCGTGTTCGAGTACCTCGGCGAGATCCTGCGACTGGTTGACGGGTGCTGCTGTCAACGCTGGCGAGTTACCGCCGTCGCTGCACGCGGCCAGCAACAGGCTTAACGTGACACCGGCCAGCAGCGTGCGACGAGGCTTCACCGCGTCTCGCGCACATCCGCGATGCGCCGCTTGAGCCACTGCGCCGTAAGTTTCTCCACCAGCGAATTCTGCTTCAGCCGCTCGTTCAGCACCTTCCAGTCCACGCAGTCCAGCGGCTGATCCTGGTTGAAGCAGGAGAACACATAACTGGTCTCGCCGGTGGCGGGATCGCGGTGCGGCTGCAGGCACTGCGCACAAATCTCCTTCATCATGCACTGCATCGGCGAGTTGATCGAACCGATCGCGAAATGGTGCGGCTTCAGGTGCTCCTTGAGCACTTCGTGGCGCGCACGCGCGACACCAGCCATCATGCGGTCGGACCCGATCGCGATGATGCGGTCACCGTCTTCCAGGCGGATACTGCACTCTCCGAGCAGGCCTTCGGCGTAGGCATCCATCGCCTGCACGATATTGCCGACGAAGCTGCGATCCTGCGGCCGACCGGGCACGAAGCCAGGTTCCTCGTCGCAGCACCATACAATGACATCAGCGGCATTCTCGATATCCGCGACTTTGTAGCGGTCCTGCACCTTTTTATATCCGGCGAAGTACAACACTTTGGAGCCCGCCGCGCGAAATGCCGCGCCGATCGAAAACAGCACGGCGTTGCCGAGACCGCCGCCGCACAGGATCACCGTCTCGTCGCCCTGGATGTGGGTAGGCGCGCCCGTCGGGCCCATCAGCACCACCGGTTCACCAGGTTTGAGCATCTCGCACAGGGAACTGGAACCGCCCATCTCGAGCGCGATGACCGACACCAACCCGCGCTCCGCGTCAACCCAGGCGCCGGTCATGGCGAGCCCTTCCATCTGCAGGCGAGTGCCGTTCACCAGCGGCGCCAGGGTCTCGAAGTTCTGCAGGCGGTAGAACTGGCCGGGCTGGAATTTGCGCGCGGCGAGCGGCGCGTGCAGTGTCACTTCGATGATGGTGGGCGTGAGCCGCTCGACTTTGTGAACGGTAGCCAGCAACTGGGCGGCCATGTCGTCGAAGAAACGCCCGGCGGATACGTCACTGGCGGCCGCGCGCTGCGCGAGTATGCGCGACACCACGGGATAACCCTGCTTGGCCGAGGCCATCGCCTTCACCACGTTGCCGAAATACGAGGGGTGCACGTCGCCGAAGTAGCTCATGAAACGGCCGTCACTCTCGCGCGACAACAGCACCTGCGGCGTCGTGGGTTTGGCCGCGCCGTACTCAGGCTTGATGGGATGCCCGGTCTCGTCCACGGCCGAGAAATACTTGCCGTCTAGCGTGAATCCCTCGGGATGCTCACGCGCCAGCACGGTGTTGGGCTGGGTGCCGGCCGCCACAAACACCGTGCGCGCCGGGAACCAGTGCTCGGTGCCGCTGCCGGCATTGCGCAGGCGGATACCGCGCGCCGCGCCAAAGTGATCCACGTCCACCCCGATCGGCGTCATGCCCTCGGCAAACCAGATGCCTTCCTCCAGCGCCTTCTCCACTTCTTCATGGTTCAGCGTGTAGGAAGGGCTGTCGATCAGGCGGCGACGGTAGGCGATGGTCACGCCGCCCCAGTGGCGCAGCATTTCCGCGATACGCGGTTCGCGCCCGGCAGCCAGGGCCTGCTTGCGCTCCTGGCGGATGGCGCGTGCGTGGGCCAGGAACTCCTCGGCGATCTCGCGCTCATAATCGTCCCAAGCGCGGCGTATTTCCGTTTCGCCGATCTCCTGTGCCAGCGATTCGAAGCGGTGCAGGAAC
>CAYWWD010000083.1:0-16991 GCA_964461965.1 uncultured Halioglobus sp.
GTCGGCGGCCTGCAGGATTCCATTGAGTGTCTCCTCGTGCGCCACTACCTCCGCACGCTCGATTTTCGCAATGATGGCCGGGTGCAAGGCGTGCTGCAGCAGCCGCCGGCGCGTCTGGAAAATATCCTCGGCGTTGGAGACGAAAGATACGGCCACGAAGTCCGGTCGCACCTCGCTCAGGCTGTCGATATCGGTGAGATCCTTCGCGGTGAGCGCCGGCGCCGCCAGGCCGCCACCCAGGCGGTTGATGCCCTTGCGCGAACCGAGCTTGCCACCGACCAGCACGGTGCAGTTCACAATGTCAGCTTCGACATCATCCACGCGCATCCGGATGCGGCCGTCGTCCAGCAGCAGGGTGTCACCCCGCGCCACGCTGGCGCACAGCTCCCGGTATTCCAGCCCCACAGCGTGGCTGTCACCGTCTTCCTCGCCGAGATTGAGATCCAGCCGAAAGCGGTCGCCGACGGACACTTCGACGAAACCATTGCGAAAACCGCCGATGCGGATTTTAGGCCCCTGCAGGTCGGCCATGATGCCCACGTAGAGACCGGCGATGTTCGCCTGCTTGCGGATCCGCGCCGCCACCTTCATATGCTGCTGCGCCGTGCCGTGGCTGAAATTGAGGCGAAAGACATTGACACCGGCGCCAATCAGTTTCGCGATGGCGTCATCCGACTCACTGGCCGGGCCGATGGTGGCAACGATCTTGGTTCGTCTGATGTTCTTTGGGTTCACGCAGCTTCCCGGGGTGAAAAACGCGGCAACACCTGTGCCGCCGAGTGACATTGAAAGGGATTGTCAGCGCAGCAGCGGTCACCGCACGTGCGACGATAATGCCCTGTCGGGCGACACCGCGCCAGTGCCAGGTGTGCGCCGGATTGCAGGGCGCGGATCAGCCACCGGGGGTGAACGGCCGCAGATACTCAACCGCGAGATCGGGAAAATCCGTGAACAGCCCATCGACACCTGCGTCGCGGATAAAAATCGCCAGCAGCTCGTTAAAATCGGCGATACCTGCAGGCAGCTCATCGCGGCGGAACGTGTAGGGGTGTACGAGCAGGTGGCGCACCTGCGCGTCGCGCACCAGGGAACTGAGGCGGGCGCCGCCTGTGGCCGATTTGCCGAGATAGATGTGGGGCAGCCACGGCCCGATGCCCTGGGCGTAGCTCGCAATGTAGTCCAGGCCGGCCGGCGTGCGCAGGTAATCGTAATCCACCGCGCTGTCCTCACCCCAGCTGTTCTCGCCGATGAGCTGGATCAGGGGCAGTGGTGTGGCGTGGGTCGTGCGCAGTTCGCGCAGGGTCTGGTCGTCGAAGCACTGCAGGAACACCTGCCCGGGGCGCTCCTCATAGCCGGTGTCGCGCAGCACTTTAAGCACTGCGGAGGTCAGGTCCAGCCCCTCCCGCCGGTGCCAGTTGGGAAACTTCAGTTCGACATACAAGCCCGTGCGGCGATTCCGGCTGCGATCCAGCCCCGCGAGCAGTTCGATCTCCTCCGCCAGCGTGGGCACACCGAACAACGCGGACGCCACCGGAAACCGCCGCGGGTAGACAGCCTCACCCCGGTCCGCACCCAGGTGTGTGCGTTCGCGTGCGTGCAGCTGGCGGATTTCCTCGAGGTCGAAATCGATGGCGTAGAAGCGCCCGTCCGCACGGGCGCGGCCGGGAAAGCGCTGCGCCACGTCGGTGGTGCTGTCCAGGTGGATATCGTGCAGCACGATGGGAGTGCCGTCGCGACTCAGCACCACATCCTGTTCCATGAAGTCGGCGCCCATGGCATGCGCAACGGCCTTTGCCGCCAATGTGTGTTCGGGCAGGTAGCCGCTGGCGCCGCGGTGCGCGATAACGATGGGGCGGCGGGCGGGCATCAGGCGCAGGTTCGACTCCAGCAGGCTGTCCCGCAGTGCGGCCTGCGGGCGTATTGACGGTGCCTGGACAGCGTCAGGGCAGCGCGGCGACCCAGGTGTTGTCCTCGAACCATTTCTTGCGCAACTGCGTCAGCACGCCGGTTTTCTCGTACGCGCGCAGGAAGTTGTCCACCAGGTTGAAGAACTGCGGGTCGTGGCGGCTGACGGCAATGCCGATCGGTTCTACTGTCAACGGCTTTTCCAGAGTGAGTAGGCTCGCGTCGGGGTAGCGCATCACCGCCAGCATGCACTGGATCATGTCGGCTACCATGGCGTCGGCCTTGCCATCGATCAGCATGGCCACGCCCTCGTCATAGCTGCCGAACTCGATGAGTTTTGCCTCGGGTGCGGTCTGCTTGATGAAGTTGGCATGCGTGGAGTTGGCCAGTGCGATCAATGTGAGATTGCTGCGGTTGAAATCGTCGGTGGCGACTATTGCGCTCAGCGTGGAGTCCTTTTTTGTCAGAATGGACATGCCGGACATCATATAGGGCCCGACAAAAGACACTCGCTCTGTGCGCTCCGGGGTTATCGAAACATTCGACAACACCATGTCGACCTTGTTCTGCTCCAGCGCATCCAGCAATTCGCCGAACGGCATGGTTTTGATCTCCAGCTTCACGTTCATGGCCATCGCCAGTGCGCTGGCCAAGTCCACGTCAAAGCCCATCAGGCCGCCTTCGCGATTGGTCATCGTCATGGGCGGCTGGTTGCCCGAGGTGCCGACCCGCAGCACCTGGAAGTCGTTGATGCGCTGCAGCGTGTCGCCGGCGAGGACTGCGGGTGACTGAATCGCAGACAGCGCCACAGACAGCGCCAGCAGGCCACTGAACAGGATACGTTTGAAAAGGGTAGGCATGGCGAAATTCTCCGGTGGGGTCGATCGCAGTCGTGCGTCGGTGTAAGGGGGGCGCGGTTGGCCGGCGTGGCGCCGAGCCCTGATTATTCTGCAGTGCCGACAGTGTAGGGCTGATCGGCGAATCTGCCAAAACCTTTTATCATTGCGGCCAGTCGTTGCAGCGCGAGGGCCGCACATGGCCATTGGGTTTGACCGTATCGTGGTGGCAGTGCCGGATTTAGCGGATGCCGTGGCGCAGTGCCGGAAACTGCTCGGGGGGCAGCCGTTCTCTTGTGCCCGCACGCGCGGTGAGCCAGCGGTGTGGTGGGACCTCGGCAATACGATGATAGAACTGTTGGAGGCCGCAGTGCAGCGCCCGCAGGTGCAGGGCATCGTGTTCGGTACGCCGGATGCGGGGTGCGATGACAGCCCGGTGGCCAATGGCATCGGGCTCGACCTGCGACGCTGTGACGGCGCGGCGACGGCGGCGGTTCGTCGCTCGCACCCCGAGGCACGGGCCGTGGGATTGTCAGTCGATCACGTGGTGCTGCGCACCGGCGACGCCGAGGCGTGTATCGAACTCTTCAGTGGCAAACTGGGTATCCGGCTGGCACTCGACAAACAGGCGCCGCAGTGGGGTGGGCGCATGCTGTTCTTCCGTGCGGGGAAGCTGACGCTGGAGGTCATTGCCTCCGATCGGCACGAGGGCGCGGGTTTCTGGGGCTTGGCCTACGCGTGCCAGAATCTGGAACTGCAGGCGCGCGTGTTGGAAGAGCGCGGCGTGGCGGTGTCAGCGCTACGCGAGGGCCGCAAACCCGGCACGCGGGTCGCGACGCTCAGGAGTCACTGCCTGGATATTCCCACGCTATTGATACAGCCCGCTAAATAACACAGTGCTTGGCGTAACTGGCCGCGTCCTCCGCAGTCCACTCACCCTTGGGCTTCTCGGCTAAATCCGCGCACCATTCCTTGGAGCCAATCGTGGTGCTGTCGAGGATACAGTTGCGGGCGTAGGTCACTGCGTCCGAACTGGTCCATTCGCTCTTCGGCTGATCCGCTTTCTGCTGGCACCACTTCTCGCTGCCAGGCTCCACGCTGCAGGCGCCGAGAGCCAGAAGGGTACCGATAAGCACTGCGCGTCGCATGGAAAAGTCTCCGCTGGTGTGAAGGGGTTGCACGGCCAAGTATCCGCAATCGGCGCGTCTTCGCGTGCCGCCCTGCAGCGCTACTTCTTGAGTTGCATCTTGATCGTGGATTCCGTGGCCTTGCCGTAGGGCGGGAGCATGCCGCCGAGCTTGGCGACGTTGATGCCGGTCTGGCGGTACACGGATTTGGCGTGGCTGAAGGTCTGGAAGCCCTTGAAGCCGTGGTACGCGCCCATGCCGCTGGGGCCGACGCCGCCGAAGGGCAGTTCTTCCTGCGCGACATGCATTACCACGTCGTTGACGCAAACGCCGCCGGAGGTGGTGCGCCCGATCAGGGCGGCCTCTTCCTGCTTGTCCTCGCCGAAGTAGTATGCGGCGAGCGGTCGCGGCTTGCTGTTGATGTAGCTGATCGTCTCCTCGAAGTTGGTGTAGGTCCGAATAGGGAGTAGCGGGCCGAACAATTCCTCCTCCATCATGCGCAGGTCGTCTGCCGGTTCCGGAATCAGCGTGGGTGGAATCTTCAGCGTGCCTTTCTGCTCCTTGAAGTTCTCCCCGGCGGGGTTCACGGCGATGAGCTTCTGGCCGCGCTCGGCCGCTTCGGCGAGGTAGCCATTGAGGCGCTGGTAGTGGCGTTCGTTGATGACGGAGGTGTACTGCGGGTTGTCGAGAATCTTCGGGTACATGCGGGCGATGGCTTTCTGCGCGGCGGCGATGATTTCGTGCAGTTTTTCCTCCGGCACCATCAGGTAATCGGGCGCGAGGCAAATCTGGCCGGCATTGAGCGTCTTGCCCACCATGATGCGGTCCACGGATTTCTCGATGTCTGCGCTGCGCGAGATCACAACGGGGGACTTGCCGCCCAGTTCCAGCGTCACCGGCACGAGATTGCGCGCCGCAGCGGCCAGGATATGCCGGGCGATGGACGTCGCGCCGGTGAAAATCATGTGGTCGAACGGCAGGCTGGAAAAGGCCTGCCCAACTTCCGGGCCGCCGTTGAAAATGGCGACTTCTTTCGGATCGTAGGCCTCGGCGATCATGTCCACCATCACCGCCGAGGTCGCCGGCGTGAACTCCGAAGGCTTGATCATGGCACGGTTGCCCGCCGCCAGCACACCGGCCAGCGGGGCGAACACCATGTTCACGGGGAAGTTCCACGGCGCGATCACACCGACCACGCCCAGCGGCTGGTATTCGATGCGCGCGCGGCCGCCAAGCAGGTTGAACGGGAACATCGCCGGGCGTTTTTCCGGCTTCATCCAGGTGCGCACATGCTTGATGGCGTGCTTCAGTGGCGCAATGCCTGCGCCGACGTCGGTGAGCAGCGTGACTTCGCGCGGGCGGCAGGTGAAGTCCGCATTCAGTGCCTCCACCAGCTTGTCCTGGTATTTGATCAGCACGTTGACGGCGCGCTGCAGGCGGTCGATGCGTGTCTCGGCGGTGACGACGCCCTCCTGCAGATATGCCGTGCGCTGCGCTTCCAGCGCAGCCTTCATCTGTTGTTCGATGTCGCTCGGGGTGGGGACCTGCTGCGGTGCATTCATGGTCGGATCCTCGCTGTCGTGTTATTGACGATCGTGGCTGCGTCGGTGAGCGGTAAGTATAGACCCCCGGTGCAGGATTTTTAACCGGCTTACGGGGTTAATTGTGGCCAGTGATAGCCGTGCAGTACTCGCTCCGACTTGGCATTCGCCGATGCGGCAGCTGATAATTGCGTATGACCGCCGATACCCGCACACCCTCGCCACCCTATGGCTACTCCCGCGAATGCACGCATACGCGGGAGCAGCAGTTGCACATCGTGGCCGAGTTTCATGCCCATAAGATCCGTCCCAGCCGCATCGCCTACCGCGTCGGCATCGATATCGCCTTTATCGAGGAGCTGATCGCGGGCGAAACTGAGCCCGAGCGCTTCGCGCAGCTGGTGAAGCACTATCGCGCCGCGCGCCATCAGCAGCGCCTGCGGGAGTCCGCGAAACGCACGGGCGTCGCACGGTATGAGCAACAGCAGCGCATAGAGCGCGAATTTGCACAGGAGACCACCCTTTGAAATCCAGCCCTGGCGGATCGCCTGCGATGAAAACACTCGAAATCTGGCATGAGATTGTGCGCCACCGCGATGCCGCGCGTCTGGATGAGGTGCTGGCCGAGGAGTGCGTGTTCCTGTCCCCGGTCGTGCACTCACCGCAACGTGGGCGCGAGCTGACCCGCTTCTATCTCACCGGCGCGCTTCACGTTTTCAATGACAGTTTCCGCTATGTGAAAGAAGTGGTAGCGCCACCGCACACCGTGCTGGAGTTCACCTGTGATCTGGATGGCATCATCGTCAATGGGGTGGACATCATGACCTTTGACGATGCGGGGCAGATCGTCGAGTTCAAGGTCATGGTGCGGCCACTGAAGGCCGTGAATCTGCTGCATGCGAGGATGCGGGAGATGTTGGAGACGATGTCGGCGGCGTGAACGTGAGCGCCAGACTATCGTGCCAGTGAATCCTGAGCCGTCGAATGGTTTGTCATGACGCGGTACGTCTACCTGGTCTTCGCCTATGTCTTCCTGGTTTGCGCGGTGATCGGCGTGATTGTGCCTGGCATTCCCACCGTGCCCTTTCTGTTGTTGACCGCGTGGTGCTCGGCGCGAGGATCAGAGCGGCTGCATCGCTGGCTGTATGAGCACCCATACTTTGGCGGATTACTCGCCGACTGGGAGACGCAGGGAGCGATATCACGCAGGACGAAAGTCGTTACCGTCGTCATGCTGCTCGCCAGCTGGGTCGTGATGTACCTGCGAATCGATTCCACCTGGTTGCTTGCGGTTATTGCCGTGCTTCTCATTGGCGTCATGCTGTTTGTGGTGAGCCGACCGGAACCGCGAAAGCCGAGCTCCCGTGAGCCGCACACCGGGCCAGCACAGAAGTGAACGTGCCACCGGTTGCGCCCGGACACTCCCCGCAAATCCCGATATAATCGACACCCGTCCCCTCCCCGGGGATCCACGCCACACACAGCAGGGTCACACTATGTCCTCTCCCGATGCGGTAACCAGTTTCGCGGAACTGGTGTTACCGGCGCCCCTGCAACAGGCCCTCACCGATGTCGGCTACGAAACCCCGTCGCCGATACAGGCGCGGATCATTCCGCACATGCTGGAGGGAGCCGACGTGCTGGGCCAGGCGCAGACCGGCACCGGCAAGACTGCGGCGTTCGCGCTGCCCATCCTCGCGCGCCTGGAACTGGGCCAGAAGTTACCCCAGGTACTGGTGCTCGCGCCTACCCGGGAGCTGGCCATCCAGGTCGCGGAGGCCTTCCAGAAGTATGCGCGGCATATGCCGGGCTTTCATGTGCTGCCCATTTACGGCGGTTCCGACTATCGCGGCCAGTTTCGGCAGCTGCAGCGCGGCGTGCACGTTGTGGTGGGAACGCCGGGGCGAGTGATGGATCACATGCGCCGCGGCTCGCTGGATCTGTCGGCGCTGAAAACCCTGGTGCTGGATGAAGCGGACGAAATGCTGCGCATGGGATTCATCGACGACGTGCAGTGGATCCTGGAGCAGACGCCGCAGGAGCGGCAGATCGCGCTGTTCTCGGCCACCATGCCCGATGCCATACGCCGCATCGCGAAGAAACACCTGCGCGAGCCGCGCGAGGTGGCCATCGAGGTCAAGACGGTCACCACGCAGTTGATCCGCCAGCGCGTGTGGATGATGGCGGGCGTGCACAAGCTCGATGCCCTGACCCGCATCCTGGAAGTGGAGGAGTTCGACGGCCTGCTGATCTTCGTGCGTACGCGCATCCAGACGGTCGAGCTGGCGGACAAACTCGCCGCGCGCGGCTATACCGCAACGGCGCTGAACGGCGACATCCCGCAGAAGCAGCGCGAGGCGACCATCGAAAAGTTGAAGAGCGGCAAGCTGGATATCGTGGTTGCCACCGACGTGGCGGCGCGCGGCCTGGATGTGCAGCGTATCAGCCACGTGATCAACTACGACATTCCACCGGATGTCGAGACCTACATTCACCGCATTGGGCGCACCGGCCGGGCCGGGCGCAGCGGCGATGCCATCCTGTTTGCCGCGAACCGCGAGCGGCGCCTGCTGGCGGCGATCGAGAAAGCGACAGGCAAAGCCATCGAGAAAATGGTGCTGCCCACGGCCGATGAGGTGACGGACAAGCGCGTGGGCCGGTTCAAGCAGCGTATCACCGAGGAATTGAGCACCGCCGACCTGGACCTCTTCCGGAAGCTGGTGCAGGACTACCAGCATGAATACGGCGTGCCGGTGGTGGAGATTGCCGCCGCGCTCGGCAGCCTGGCGCAGGGCAAAAAACCGCTGCAATTGCAGGCTAGCGCCGCGGAGAAGGAAGAAGTAAAAGGAAAGCACGGCGGTTCTAACGCGTCCTCCTTCAAGCCCGGTCGCGAACGGCGCGAACGGGAGGATGGGCGGCGATCAAGCGAAGACAGGCCACCGCGCGAAGCGACGCCCAAACCCGCGCGCAAACCCCGCAGCGACAAGGAAAAGCTGGACGTGGGCATGGAGCGATACCGGCTGGAGGTCGGTCACGTGCACGGTGTGAAGCCCGGCAATATCGTCGGCGCGATCGCCAACGAAGCCGAGATCGACAGCGAATATATCGGGCGCGTCGAAATCTTCGACGACTACAGCACCGTCGACCTGCCCGAAGGCATGCCAAAAGAGATCTTCAAGCACCTGCGATCGGTCTGGGTCAGCGGCCAGCGCCTGCAGATTTCGCGGCTGGACCAGGGCGGACATCCAACTTTGGATCGTGGCGCACAGCGCAAGCACGACAAGCAGAAGAGCGGTGAAACGCGCGCTCGCAAGCACGCCGCCCACAAAGGAAAATCCAGCGACAAACCTCCGCGCAAATCCAACGCTGACCGCCAACGGTAGCGACTCACATTGCATGTACGGACTGAGCATGTGCCGGAAGCGGCCGATCGGAACCGTGTGGCGACAGGACGTCGCCACCCGAGCCTAGACAAGGATGTCTGCTTTTTGGCGTGTTCCGATCGGCCGCTTCCGGCTCATGCGGTGGCCAGGAATGGATTTCAAACTGAGAGATTACCTCGACAGTCCGCCAAATGATTTTTACCGCCTACACTGGTACAGTCGAAACGGAATAGCCCGTCAGGAGGCCTAATGGCCAAGCGCATAATCGTGGGTATCAGCGGCGCCTCCGGCATTGTGTACGGCCTGCGCGCGCTGCAGCTCTTGCGTGACTGCGCAGTGGAAACGCACTTGGTGATCAGCAAGTCCGCGAAGCTGACACTGCACCACGAGCTGGATATGCCGCTCGCCGATATCGAAACGCTCGCCACGGAAGTGCACCCGATCAACGACATCGGCGCCTCGATTGCCAGCGGTTCATTCGCCACCGATGGCATGCTGATCGCGCCGTGCTCGGTGCGCACCATGGCGGAGATCGCCACCGGCGTCACCTCCACGCTGCTGACGCGCGCGGCGGATGTGGTGCTCAAGGAGCGCCGCCGGCTGGTATTGATGGTGCGCGAAACACCGCTGCACACCGGGCATCTGCGTACCATGACGCAGTTGTCGGAGATGGGCGCGGTCATCGCACCGCCGGTGCCGGCGTTTTACACGCGGCCGCAGACGCTCAACGACATGGTGACGCAGACCGTCGGTCGCGCCCTCGACCTGTTCGATATCCGGCACGACAAGGTCCAGCGCTGGCAGGGTGAGGATGTGTAATCCTGCAGCGGTTCAACGCCCTGGCGACAGCGGGCTCGCAGGCCATCGACCACTACAAGCAAAAGGATGACAGACATGGCGACAAATCTCTTTGACCTGACCGGCAAGGTCGCACTGGTGAGCGGCGCCAGTCGCGGTATCGGCGAGGAAATCGCCACACTGCTGGCCGCGCACGGTGCGCACGTGATCGTATCCAGCCGCAAACTCGATGACTGCAGCGCCGTGGCCGAGGCGATTCGCGCGGCGGGCGGCAGCGCAGAGGCCTTTGCCTGCCATGTGGGCGACCTGGACCAGATAACGGCGCTGTTCGCGCATATCCGCAAGATCCACGGCCGGCTGGACATCTGTGTGAACAACGCCGCCACCAACCCGTATTTCGGCCATGTGCTCGACACCGATCTCGGCGCGTACAACAAAACGGTGGAAGTGAATATTCGCGGTTATTTCTTCATGTCCATCGAAGCAGGCAAACTGATGCGCGAGCACGGCGGCGGCGCTATCGTGAACACGGCCTCGATCAACGCCCTGCAGCCGGGCTATATGCAGGGCATCTACTCCATTACCAAGGCGGCGGTGGTCAATATGACAAAGGTTTTCGCCAAGGAGTGCGCGCCGCTCGGCATCCGCTGCAACGCGCTGCTGCCGGGCCTGACCAAGACCAAGTTCGCGAACGCATTGTTTACCAACGACGATATGTACAAGTATGCGGTACAGCGCATCCCGATGGGGCGACACGCACAGCCGCGTGAAATGGCGGGCACCGTTCTGTACCTGGTCTCCGATGCCAGCAGCTACACCACCGGCGAGTGTATTGTGGTGGATGGCGGGATGACGATCTGACGGCGGCGCCGGGTCTTTGCAATCGCAACGCAAGAGATCGGGATCGCCCCGGGAGAGTTCGAATGGATCAGAGCCATATACCGAAACAACTGCTGGCCGACTGTCATTACCTCGGTCGCCTGCCGGCCTGTGATGTGCTGCTGAACCGCAACGCGGCGCTGCCGTGGTTCATCCTGGTTCCCGAGACACGGCTTAGTGATGTGCTGGACTTGCCCGAGGAGCATCGCCAGGCGGTCATCGCGGAGTGCGCGTCCGTGTCGGAGTTCATCAAGCAGGTTCTCGGTTTCGACAAGGTGAACTTTGCCGGCCTCGGCAATGTGGTTCCCGCCATGCACCTGCACATCATAGGGCGTCGTCCGCAGGATGCCTGCTGGCCGCAGCCGGTCTGGGGTAACCTTCCCGCCGGCGCAACCTATTCACCCGACGTGTTGCACGAGTGGCAGGCCGGCCTGGTCAGGATGCTGGGCCTGGTGCCGGCGCCGCTGTAACCGCGAGCGAGGCGCGCAGGAGTGCTGAGGAAAGTCGCCATCACCCAGCCGTTGCCGGGCGAGCGGCTCGCGGAACTGGCCGACCTGTGTGAGCTGCACGTGCTCGACAGCGCGGCAACGGTAGCCGAGCCGCGCGTTCGCGAGGGACTGTCGAGCTGCCACGGCGTCATCTGCCTGCTCACTGATCGTATGGATCGCAGCCTGCTCGACGGGATGCCCCACCTGCAGTTCGTCTCCAGTGTGTCCGTGGGTGTCGACCACATCGACGTGCCGGCGTTGACCGCCCGCGGCATACCGGTCGGCCATACGCCCGGCGTGCTGGTGGATACCACGGCCGATGCGGCCTTCGCGCTGCTGCTGGCGGCGGCGCGCCGCGTGGTGGAGGGCGATCGTTACATTCGCGCGGGCAACTGGCGCGCAGGCCAGCGCTGGTCGCCGGACTTTTTCCTCGGCAAGGACGTCAGCGGCGCGACACTCGGCATTATTGGCCTCGGCGCCATCGGCCAGGCCGTGGCGCGGCGCGCGGCGGGGTTTGGCATGCATGTCGTCGGCTGGACACCCTCGGGTCGCGAAGTGGCCGGCGTGGAGGCGGCGTCGCTGGAAGCACTGCTGCTGCGCAGCGATTTCGTCAGCGTGCACCTGGCCCTCACGACGGCGACGCGCAACCTGCTTGACGCCGGGCGCATCGCGGCCATGAAACCCGGAGCGGTGCTGGTGAATACCGCGCGCGGCGGAATCGTCGATGAGCAGGCCCTGGCGCGCGCATTGGACGAGGGCCGGCTTTTCGCCGCCGGCCTGGACGTGTTCGAGCGCGAGCCCATCGCGATGGACAACCCGCTGCTGCAGCATCCCCGCGTCGTGGTCGCGCCACACCTCGGCAGCGCCACCACATTGACCCGGGCGAGGATGATCGATATCGCGGTTCGCAATGCTGTGGCGGCACTCAACGGCCAGCCCATGCCGCACTGCGTCAACCCTGAGGTTTATGCCGCCGCGCGCTAGCGCGGATTACTGGCGGGCAGCCGGCGGCAGGGGTGCGAGCGCGCGCTGCAGCGAGGACTTGAGATTCTCTTCAAAGCCGGACGCGTCCGCGTCGTTGGCATTTTCCACGATCGTGGTCAGGGTCGCCTGCCACAACACGCGGTTGGTGGGCTTGTCGTTGAACTGCAGGACGAGATTATTCGTGGACTGCACGCCGCTCAGGGCGATGGCATTGTCCACGCTGGCCTGGTTGCGCTGCCGGTTGGGCGTGACGCTCGGCCATGCCGTGATGTTGTCCGCCAGTTGGCTGCGCGCGCCATCACGCAGGCCTGCCATGGACTGGTAGTCGACCGTGAATTGCGCACGCGTTGCGTCGTGTATGTAACCTTTCTCCCGCAGCAGTGTGTCCACCTCGCGGCGCAGGAGCGGGTCCAGCGTATAGAGAGGGTCGTTCGAGAGGCTCTTTGCCGGCAGCGGCTCGGTGCGCCACATGTAATAGCGGTAGCCGCCTGCGGCAAAGGGCTCGATGGGTGTGTGGTGAACCTCGACGCCGCTGCAGGCCAGTATTAGCAGCGGCAGCAGGGCATAGGCCAGTAAGGAGTGCGGACGCATCGTATGCCTCGGGTCGGGGTCGTTCACATGGGTGGACGGAAGTCGATCGCGCGCATCGTAACAGGGCGCCTCCGGCGGCCACAACGTTCGGCGCAACGAGCGCAGCAGGCAGCAGAGCACATGAGCTGCGCGCCGCGCACATCGTCCTGCAATATGTAACTAAGTCCGGTGTTTTGCATAAGGGGGTTTGTTACGCTGCCTGCCATAACTATAAGTTCTGACAGGATAATGGGAATGATATCGCGCAAGTTGATTCGCACGGACCTGAACCTGCTGGTCGCACTGCAGATTCTTCTCGAGGAGCGCAATGTGACGCGGGCAGCGGAGCGTCTGTCGGTGTCACAACCGGCCCTGAGCAAGACGCTGCAGAAATTGCGCGAGTCGTTCGACGATGAGCTTTTCACCCGCACCTCCCACGGCCTGGTGCCGACGCCGCGCGCGGAGGAACTGGGACGCGAGTTGCCCCGGCTGCTGGAGACCATCGAGCATGTGCTGGGCGACGCCGAGTTCAGCCCCGAAACCTTCGCCGGCAGCTTCAAGCTGCTGATGCCGCCCATCCTGTGTGAATCGCTGCTGCCGAGCCTGATGGCGGAACTGGCCCAGGTCGCACCAAACGTGCAGATCATCATGGCCGAGGTGCCGCCCAACTACCAGGAGCAGCTGAAGAAAGGCGAGGCGGATTTCGCGGCGTTCCTCGCACTGGAGACGGAACGGGACATTCTCGCCGAGCCGATCGCAGCCATCGCGCCGCGCTGCTATATGCGCCTCGATCACCCGCTGGCGAAGAAGCCGGAAATCAACCTGCAGGAGTTCCTCGCGTATCCGCACCTGCGCCTCTACCTGCCTGGACTCACGCGCGAGAACACCAGCATGGTCGACGACGTGCTCGGCCAGTATGGTGTGCACCGCAGTATCGTGCTGGAAACCACGCAGTTTTCCTCGGCCGTCGGCGTCCTCACCCGCACCGACTCCCTGCTGGTGGCCAATGCCGGTTTCCAGGAAGGCGGTCTCTACCGTGAACGCATCGTCGGCCAGGAGATACCGGCCGAGCTGCAGCGCATGATCCGCAATACCAACAGCCGCAATCGGGGCAAGATGTCGCTGATGCGCCACACCCGCACCTCGCGCAGCGCGCCCCACCAGTGGATGCGCGCGCTGCTGATGAAGCACCTGACCAATTCACCGGAACTGGTGCGGCACGAAACGCCGGAGGCGACGCTAGCCCCGGACGGATCGGCGGTAGTGGCGGGGTGACAGGCCAACAGTCCGGCGGAACAGCCGCGAAAAGTACAGCGGGTCATCGTAGCCCAACGCCGCTGCCACGCCCTTCACGCCGAGCTCGCTCGAATCCAGCAAATGGCAGGCGTGTTCCATCTTCATGTTGAGAAAGTGCCTGATCGGCGAATAGCCGGTCAGTGATTTGTACTTGGCCGAAAAATGAAACCTGGACAGCTTCGCGGCGGCAGCCAGCGTATCCAGATCCAGCGACTGCCCGATGTGCTCCAGCATGAGGTTCTGCACCGCTTCCAGATCGAAGCTTTCCTGGCTGCTGGCCCGCGTCCGGCGAAATTCCAGCGCGATGAGTGTGAGCAGGTGTCGCAGCAGGTTCGCCGCGTTGATGAACGCCGCCGTGTCATACCCGGTGCGGTGCACCGCCAGCAGGCTGCGAAAGTGTGCGATCAGTTGCGGTGATATCCCCGCCTGCGCGATCTGTGGCAGGCCATCGCGATCGCCCAGGTGCTGGTTGAAGATGGCCGAGCCGGTGCCCTGGAAGTGCACCCAGTAGATGGTCCACGGCACTGCGGCGTCCGCTTCGTAGCGGTGCGCAACGCCCTGCGGCAGCAACAGCACCTGTCCCGGCCCGACGGTTCCCTGCCAGTCGCCGGCGGTGGCGTGGCCCCGGCCTTCAACGCAATAAATCAACAGGTTGTCATCGTGCCGCTCGCGCTGCATGCGGTGCTGCTCGGCACTGGGGTAGAACCCCATGGCCGTGGGATAGCACTCGCGGGTGAGCGGGTGCCGGGCCAGCGAGTTGAGCATGAATGCCGGCGTCAGGAAGCGGATGCCGTTTTCCGGCAGCGGCCATTGCGAGGGTGCGCTCATCGGTTCGCGCCGCGCGGCGGCGGCCCTGCAGAGGAGGGAAGGATGCAGCAATATAGTCCATAATCAACGCAATTTCCTCCCTAGGAGCACGCCCTTCCCGGCGCTAACCTGAGCCGTCATGTCTAATCAACAGTGCTGTCGGTTGCCGGCCCGTGGCGATGGCCGGTGCAGGACAGCAAGAACCAGCGGAGTACACGGCAATGAACGAGACACGGGAGCAGACCGCGGACCAGGCCGAAATCGCCGCGATGATCGCTCGCGCCCGGGCGGCGCAAGCGCAGATCGAGCACTACACGCAGCAGCAGGTGGACGAGTTGATCACCGCCATGGTGTGGGCCGTGGCACGCGAGGAGCGCTCGGAAGAGATCGCGCGCTTTGCGGTGGAGGAGACCCAGCTCGGCAACTACGAGGGCAAGTACCTCAAGATTCATCGCAAGACCCGCGCCACGCTGATGGACATCATCAACGACAAATCGGTGGGCGTGATCGAGGAGCTCCCCGAGCGCAACATCGTCAAGATCGCGAAGCCCGTCGGCGTGATCGGCGCGCTGGCGCCCTCCACCAATCCGGAAGCCACGCCGGTGATCAAGGCCATTTCCGCCGTGAAGGGCCGCAACGCGATCATCATCGCGCCGCACCCGCGCGCCAAGCTCACCAATAAAAAAATCTGCGACTACATGCGCGAGGCCATCGTGGCGATGGGTGCGCCGGCGGACCTGGTGCAGAGCATCGATACGCCCACCTTGGAGAAAACCAATGAATTGATGCGCCAGTGCGACCGCGTGCTGGCGACCGGCGGTGCCGCCATGGTGACTGCGGCGTATTCCTCCGGCACGCCGGCGCTGGGCGTGGGCGTGGGCAATGCCGTCATCACCGTGGATGACAGCGCCGACCTCGATGAAGCGGCCGATAAAATCCGCACCTCGAAGACGCTGGACCTGGCGGCGTCGTGCTCCTCGGACAATGCGGTACTGGTCTTCGCGTCCATCTACGACAAGTTCCTGGAAAAGCTCAAGCACGAGGGCGGCTTCGTCATCGAGGGTGCTGACAAAGAAAAACTGCAGCGTGTGCTGTGGCACGACGGCCACCTGAACGCCGGCATCGTCGCCCAGCATGCGGTCAACATCGCCGGGCAGGCGGGCATCGACCTCCCCGAGGGCAAGACCTTCCTGATCGTGCCGGAAACCGGCACCGGCGCGGACTACCCGTTCTCCGGCGAGAAGCTCACCGTCACCATGGCGCTGTACAAGGTGAAGGACATCGATGAAGCCATCGCGGTGACCAACCGCATCCAGGCTTACCAGGGCCAGGGCCACAGCTGCGGCATCTACTCCTACAACGACGACAATATCCTCAAGCTGGCGCTCGGTACGCGCACGTCGCGTGTGATGGTCAACCAGCCGCAGGCGGCGTCCAACAGCGGTAACCTGTGGAACGGCATGCGGCAAACCTTCTCGCTCGGCTGCGGTTCCTGGGGCGGCAACAGCGTGAACCACAACATCACCTGGCGCGACCTGATCAACGAGACGTGGGTGAGCAAGCCGCTGGCGAAGACGAAAGTCATTCCGCCGGACGAGGAGCTGTTTGGCGCGGTGATGGGAAAATTCTGACGCGACCCGACGCCTGAGGAGCCGCACATGGACTTCTCCCTCTCGGAAGACCAGCAGGCATTCGTAGCGAGCGCGCGCGCGTTTTCCCATCGCGTGCTGGCGCCCAGCGCCGCGCACTGGGACGCGCAGTCCATCTTCGCCCGGGACGCGCTGCGGCAGGCCGGCGAACTCGGCTTCATGGGCATGTACACACCGGAGTCCTCCGGCGGCCTCGGCATGAGCCGGCTGGACGCCAGCCTGATCGTCGAGGAGCTGGCCAAAGGCTGCACCGCGACCGCCGCCTTCCTCACCATCCACAACATGGCCACCGCCATGGTCGGCAAGTACTGCTCGGAAGCGGTGATCGAGCAATGGTGTTCGCGCCTCGTCACCGGCGAGCTGCTCGCCTCCTACTGCCTGACAGAGCCCGGCGCCGGCTCGGACGCCGCCGCGCTGCGCACCACTGCCACGCGTGAGGGCGATGACTACGTGGTCAACGGCGGCAAGGTGTTCATCTCCGGTGCGGGCGACACCGACGTGCTGGTGGTGATGTTGCGCACCGGCGCTGCTGGCCCCAAGGGTATTTCCGCGCTGCTGATTCCCGCCGACAGCCCCGGCATCAGCTACGGCAAGAAAGAAGAGAAGATGGGCTGGAACGCCCAGCCCACGCGCGCGATCACCTTCGACCACGTGCGTGTGCCGGTCGCGAACCGGCTCGGCGCGGAAGGCCAGGGCTTTGCCATCGCCATGGAAGGACTCGATGGCGG
>CAYWWD010000084.1:0-16958 GCA_964461965.1 uncultured Halioglobus sp.
GGCTGCAGTACGCGCGCGAGATGATGAAGCGCATGGGCACGTTCTTCGACCAGGAAGCCGCGCGGGAATTCAACAGCCGCTCCGGCGACCAGGGCGCGGGACGCATGGACCCCACTGCCGCCAACAAAGCCGCGGATGCCACCGACGCCGAGCTGTGGGACTACCTGTGCGACCCGGACAGCCTGATCGCGCCGCGCCGCGGCGAGTATGATCCCGCCGTGCGCTTGCAGGAACTGGAAGCCGACGGCATCGCCGGAGAGATCGTGTTCCCGCAGATGGCACCGTTCGGCGCGGGCCTCATGCAGTACCGCCACCCGATCTCGCCCGAGCAGAACCTGGTGGGCAACCGAGCCTACAACTACTGGCTGGCGGACCTGTGCAGCAAAAACCCAGGCCGGCACGCCGGCGTCGCCATCATCAACGTCGACGATATCAAGGTCGCCGTGAACGAAGTGCGCGAGGCGCACAAACTGGGCCTGTTCGGCGGCGTGCTGCTGCCGACCAGCACCGGGCCCAATCCGTATTACCACGATTACAGGCACTACGCCCCGCTGTGGAGTGTGTGTGAAGAACTGAACATGCCGATTCACACGCACTCCGGCTGGTCGCCGGATTATGGCGATGTTCCCAATGCAACGATGATGTTTATCAGCGAAGTGGACATGTGGGCGCACCGCCCGTTCGGAGCGCTGCTGTGGTCCGGCGCGTTCGAGCGCCACCCGAAGCTGAAAATCGTCTTCACCGAAACCGGCTGCGCGTGGATTCTGGAAACGCTGCGGGTACTGAATTTCAAGATCGACAACCCCATCTTCGCCCACTTCATGAAGGACTTCTCCCTCACGCCCAAGGAATACTTCCAGCGCAACTGCTTTCTAGGCGCTTCCTTCCTCGCCCCGCACGAAATCGGCAGCCGCCACCGGATTGGTGTCGACAAACTGATGTGGGGCTCGGACTACCCGCACATGGAAGGCACCTGGCCCAACACGATGCACAAGCTGCGCGAGACCTTCCACGACGTGGACGAGCGCGAGATTCGCGACATACTCGGGGAAACGGCCGTCGATGTGTTCGGATTCGACCGCACGCTGATGCGCGCGGCGGCGGACCGGATCGGGCCGAAGATCAGCGATATTCAGCAGGCGGTGAACTGAAACCATCGCCCGCTCAGGCATCTCGACACTCGACTGCAGCGCAGCGCTGAACCTCAGGGGGTCACATGGCCAGTTTCGTACTCGTGCACGGCGGCGCACACGGCGCGTGGTGCTGGGATCATCTGGTCCCGCACCTGCGCGTCGATCCACGCGTCGACACGGTGCTGGCCGTCGACCTGACCGGGCACGGCGCGCGCGTCGATGCGAAACCACCGGAGTCGATCACCGTCGCCGATTACATCGACGATGTCGTGCACGCGATTGAACGCGCCGACCTGCGCGACGTCGTGCTCGTCGGACACTCCATGGCCGGCATTACCCTCCCGGGCGCAGCATCGCGCGTCGCGAACCGGATACGCCGACTGATTTACCTCTCGACCACCAACCCGCCGGTGGGGCACTCGATCATGGACAGCATGCAGCACCCGCTGTCGCCACTCTCGCGCGGCGTGGATTTCCAGACCATGTTCTGCAACGACCTCGACGAGGCGATGACGCAGTGGTTATTCGCCCGGCTGGGCGAGGAGCCGCCCGGCCCGATGAACGAGCCGGTAGTCGCGGCTCCGGCGGCCGCCTCCCTCCCCTCCACCTACATCCTGCTGGAACGCGACGAGGCGCTGCCGCCGGCGCTGCAGCGTGAACAGGCGCGCAATGCGTGCGCGGATGAAATCGTGCCATTCGATGCGGGCCACAGCGCCTTTGCGTCGCGGCCGCGTGAGCTCGCCCAGTTGCTGTTGCGCTACGCCTGAAACGGCCCCTGCGCGCAGGCGGTGCAGCCCTGGGAGGTGCGCAAGCCGGTGAGCCGCATGCGGGAGACGGTGCTGGCAATCCGCGCCATCCGGGGCAGCTGGCAGAGCGGCAGGCGCCTGATTTGAAGCAACGGACTGACGTAAGCAACGGTACATAGACACCATCCAGGACCGGGGTTTCAGCTTCATGCTTGCGATCTTCATGTTCTGATTCCAGCGGCTGGCCAACATTCCGTGCTGATGGTGACGACCTGCCGCGCCGGTGATGGAACGAATATTTCGCCCTTGACCGGGCGCAGCGGCTAGAATCATTTCTTACAGCGGGCCCTGTCGCGGGCAATCTACCAACAAAAACGGGAGCACGATATGCGGGACACCCGTGGCACTAAATTGATCGGCACCCTCACAGCGCTCGCTTTGCTGGCCGGTTGTGCGACGACGTCCACACCGGAAGCCGCGAAGATTTCGCCACCGACGACGTTGGAAGCAGTCGGGCAACTGAGCCCCCGCATCCCGTTCCCCAAAGGCTATCTGGACCCGAAGGCGCTGCCGGACAGCCTGGCGCTGCTACCGCCTCCGCCGGCGGTCGGCACGGCAGCAAAAGCCGCGGACGAGGAGGCGTTCAAGGCATCACTGGCTACACCGGAGCCGCGCTGGACGCTGGCGGCATCGGACGCGGACCTGACCAGCTGGGCGCACATCATCGCGAGCTTCGAGCCGATCGTGGGCACCTCCCTGTCGGACGGGTCGAAGCCGAACACCGAGATGTTGCTGCGGCGCTCGATCACGGATGCGGCGCTTTCAACTTACAAAGCGAAAAACTATTACCAGCGCGAGCGTCCGTTCGTGGAGAATAATGCCAGCACCTGCCAGCCACAGGATGAGCCGGCGCTCCGGAAGGACGGCAGCTATCCTTCGGGACATACCGCGATCGGCTGGATGCTGGCGCTGGTGCTAACCGAACTGTTTCCCGGCCAGCAGGACGCGATACTGCAGCGCGGCTATGACTACGGCCAGAGCCGGGTCGTGTGCCGGGCGCATTGGATGTCGGACACCGTGTCGGGGCGGACGATCTCGGCAGCCACCTTCGCGCGGCTGCAATCGGACCCGGTATTCCAGGCACAGCTCACCCTGGCCAAGTCTGAACTCGACAAGTCTGAACTGGACAAGGCACAGCCCCGCTGACCCGTCCTCAGACGTTGTAGCTCACGGTCAGGCCGACGGTCCGCGGGTTCAACTGGCGTCGCAACTCCCGGCTAGTGTGCGGTTTCCGGCCAATGGCCTGTCATCGGGCCAGGCGGCGCAAAATGGCCGGGTAACTATCCGGCAGCAACCGCACCAGCCAGTAGATGGTGCGCGACATATTCCCGGTGAGGATGCGCTTCCTGCCTTTGCGCAAACCGCGGATGATCTCGGCGGCACAGATTTCCGCTGGCGTTACCAGCATGTTTTCCGCCTGCTTGGCGAATTTTTCTTCGTCGGCGCCAGCGGCGATTACCCGTCGACCCGCCCGCTCGATATTGGTTTTGATGCCGCCCGGGTGCACGCAGACGGCGCGTACGCCCGTGCCTTCCAGTTCCTGCCACAGGCATTCGGTAAGGCCGCGGACGGCAAACTTCGACATGTTGTAGGCACTTTGGCTGGGGAAGGCAAGGAAACCGAAAACGCTGGAGATGTTGACGATACAGCCTTCACCCTGATCCAGCATCATCGGCAGGAATGCCTTGGTGCCGTAAAGTACGCCGTAGAGATTGAGATTCAGCAGTTACTCGTATTCGTCGATATCGGTATTGGCCACGGTGCCGACCAGTGTGGCGCCGGCGTTGTTGACGACGTAGTGGGCGCCTCCAAAGTGGCCTTGCACCTCGCTTGCGTGAGCGAACATTTGGGCCCGTGAACTGACGTCCAGTTTGTAGCCTCGCGCTTCGCTCTGTGCCGGCAGCCGGGCGAGCGTTTCGTTCAGGCTCGCTTCGTCGATGTCGGAAAGCGCCAGGCGCGCACCGGCCTCGGCAAACTGTATCGCCAGTGCGCGTCCGATGCCGGAGCCGGCGCCGGTGACAACAACCACTTTATTCTCGAACATGTGATTCTCCTGCCGGGGATTGCCACCTGCTTACTTACTGAGGATGTGGACGGCGAGGGCGGCTTCCTCGATACCCTGCAGTCCGCCGCCGTTTTCCTGGATCGCGTGGCGGGCGCCGGCAACCTGCCGTGCACCGGCTTCGCCACGCAACTGGGTGACCAGTTCATACAACTGGCCGATACCGGTGGCGCCCAGCGGATGCCCTTTTGATTCGAGGCCACCGGAGGTATTGATCGGGATGCGCCCACCGAGCGTGAATTCACCGCGCTCCGCCGCCGGGCCGCCCTCCCCCAGCGGCGCCAGGCGCAGGTTTTCCGCCTGGATGAATTCACCCATGGCGGAGGCGTCGTGCACTTCGGCCACATGCATGTCCCCGGGGCCGAGTCCCGCGCTTTCATAGGCGAGGTCGGCCGCGCGTCGGCCCACGTGCAGCTCGGGTTTGTCCAGCGGGCGATGGCTGAAACTCTGGATGACGCTCGCGGCAATCCTGATACAGCGCTTCCTGTCAGCGCCGATGCGCCTGAGGCCCTCCTCCGTACACAGGATGGCCGCGGCCGCGCCGTCGGACAGTGGCGCGCACATGGGCAGGGTGATCGGGTAGGTAATGGGCGGCGCGCGCAGGATTTCCTCCACCGTAAACGGCTGGCGAAACTGCGAGTAGGGATTGTGCACCGAGTGACCGTGGTTCTTGGCGGACACGGCGGCAATCTGCCGTTGCGTCGTGCCGAAGGTTTTCATGTGGAAGCGGCACATGGCCGCGTAAATATCCATGAAGCGGCTGTACGGGCGGTCGGACATGGAACCTTCCGGAAGCTCCACGCCTTCGCCCATGGTGACCAGCGTCTGGTAATTTTCTTCCGCGCGGGAAACGTCCCAGCCACCTTCGAACAGTGCGAAGGCCCGGGCCTTGTCGGGAATATTCATTTTCTCCGCGCCCAGCGCCAGCGCCACGTCGGTGCTGCCGGCCCTGAGGCTCTGCACGGCCAGGTGCACCGCGGAGCTTCCGGAGGCACAGGCGTTTTCCACATTGAATATCGGAATGCTGTGTACGCCAATCTTGCTGAGCACCACCTGGCCTGGAATGGAAATCTGGCCCTGCAATGGGCCGTTGGTCATGCCCGCGTAATAGGCGGCACCGAGGTCGTCGGCGGCGCAGCCCGCATCCCTGAGTGCGCAATTCAACGCTTCGCCGGCGAGGTCGTCGAGGCTGCGCTCGAGGTGCCGGCCGAACACGGTCATGGCGATGCCGGCGATATAGACAGTGTTCATCAGATTTTTCGCTCACTGTCGGCCCAGTACAGTGCGCGCAGGTCTTTTTTCAGGACCTTGCCCACCGGGCTGCGCGGTAGCGCCTCGACGAAGTCCACGGACTTGGGCGCCTTCACCGAGCCGAGTTTCTCCTTGCACAGGGCAATCAATTCCGCGGCGTTGGCGTTTTGGCCGGCGTTGAGTTCCACTACTGCCTTCACGGCCTCGCCCCACTGGGCATCGGGTACGCCGATAACCGCGCAGTCCTGCACCGCCGGGTGGCTCCAGAGAACCTGCTCCACTTCGCTGGGATACACATTGAAACCACCGGAGATGATCATGTCTTTCTTGCGGTCGGTGATGTGCAGGTAGCCGTCGGTATCGATATGGCCGATGTCACCGGTATGCAGCCAGCCGTCGATGATGGTCTCGGCGGTTTTGTCGGGAGCCTTGTAATAGCCCTTCATCACCAGGTCGCCGCGCACGCAGATTTCGCCGCTTTCACCCGGACCGAGAATCGCACCCTCGTCATTCATGATTTCACAGCGGACCAGCGCGTTGGGGCGACCCACGGACGACAGCCGATCATCGCCAGCCAGGTTGCCGTCGGCATCGAAGTGTTCGTCCGGGCGCAGGTAGGCGATGGAGGCGGGAGCTTCGGTCTGGCCGTAGCCGCCCATCATTACCGGGCCGATGGTGTCGATGGCCTGCTTGAGTTTTTCCACCGACATGGGTGCCGCGCCGTACATGAAGTACTTCAGGGAGGAAAAATCCACTTTCTCGTTCAGGCCGGGAATGTCCAGCAGGCGATAGATCACCGTCGGAGGCAGGAACAGTTCGGTCACCCGATACTCTGGAATAGCGCCCAGCAGCAGCGCCGGATCCGGCTTGGTTATGACCACCACGGTACCACCGAGCGCGGAACAGGGCACCGACAGCAGGCCGGCGGTGTGGGTGATGGGCGCCGCCGCCAGGTTGACCGGGCGCTCGTTGCCGCCGTAGGTGCAGCGCATCATGAAATGGGCGCAGAATGCCTGGGTGCTGCGGTGGGTGTTCATGACGCCCTTGGGCGCACCGGTGGTGCCGCCGGTGGCTGACAGCATGATCACGTCGTCGGGATCCACTGCCACTTCCGGTTTGCTGGTCGGCTGGGCGTCCACCCAGTTGCCCAGGGAAATACTGTCGGCCACCTGCGGCGCATCACCGTCCACGCAGATCCAGTGCCTGATTTTCGGCAGCCGCGACTGCAGGCCGGCAATGGTGTCGGCGAACACCTGCTGGAAGAAAAGAATTTCGCAATCAAAGGCGTCCAGCACATAGAGGTTTTCCTCCACGGCATTGCGCGCGCCTACGGGTATCCAGCACATGTTGGCGCGCCACAGGCCGAGGGTGCAGGTCCAGGCGGTCACGTCGTTGCCCGCCCAGACCGCGCCTTTGGTTTCCCTGGCAAAGCCTTCCGCCAGCAGGGCGTTGGCAATGCGGCAGGACAATTGACCCACCTCGTTGAAACTGTAGTGGCGGCCGTCCTGGATAAAGGCGCTGCCCTGCGGATTGCCGCGCCAGCCGCGGTCAAAAAAATCGATAATCGCCAAGGGTAGATTCCTCGAAACAGGCGCGGTTCCCGAACCGGGAGCCGCAGTGGTGGCAGGGAATAACTGCGCGGCAGTTACAGTTGGGTGACCGAAGCGCGAGCCAGGCCGCGCTCTTCGAGGAAGCCCAACAGGTAGCGGTGGCCGAAGGCCTTGGAACCGGAGGCGAAGCCCACTTTATTGGTTTCGTTCTCCAGCAGTTTGATGACCGCGGCGGTCTGCAGTGCACCGGTGGCGATGTACGCGGTGGTGCCAAACACTTCCGCACGCACCGCAGAGAGCTGGCCTCGGCCGATGGCGGTATCCACCATGCGCACCTGTGTGGTGCGCTCCCGCGGCGGCATGCTCGGCGTGGTGGATTCCACTACCTGCTTGATCACCACGTCCTGGTGTTCCCGCGGTAAGTTCTTGTACTCCTCTTCCCACTTGTAGCCGAGCTGGTGCACCTTCTGCATTACGTCGTTGTCGTAGAAACCGACGGAGGAGACGCAGCTGTTCACCCGAGGATCCTTTTCGAAATAAATTGGCAGGGATGTGCCGCCCCAGGGCAGTGAAAATACCGGCTGCATGAAGTGCGGGGAGGTGATATTGAAGGAGGCATGGGGCGCGTGCTCTCTCAGTTTGCCATCCCACAGGTAGTATTCGCGCGCGCGCAGCATTTCAAAAATGGACGCGGTGGAGCCGACGGTGACTCCGGCGACGCCTTCGCGCGGGCCGCGGCATAGCGTGGAGGTTTCCAGCGCGTCGATGCCCGGGTGCTCCAGCGCGAGCTCCGCGGCGATTTCCGCGTAGGTATACATATACGCCAACGACGGCGAAACCAGCAGGCCGGCCTGGCGGTATTGCTCGCCGAACTCCTCGCGCACCGCGCGGATATACTCCTGCTCGCCGGTGGTATCGACGTAGTGGCAGCCCGCTTTCAACGCGGCTTCAACGCCCACCAGGCCGAAATTCACGAACGGGCCGACGGTATTGCACACGACTTTCGCGCCGGCAAATGCTTTTACCAGGCTCTCCACAGTGTGTTCGGCTTCGATGATTTCGTAGGTGGCGGATTCCAGGCGCACCACCCGCCGGGACATCATCTCCTGCACGCGGGCGGCATTGCGCGCCACGGCGGTGAAGGGAATATTCTGGTCGATCAGCCAGTCCATGATCAGCATGCCGGTGTAACCACTGGCTCCGTAGATAACGACGGGGTACTTGGCCATTGTCTGCTCTCCTCAATAGTTTGTTGTGATGCGATTCAGTTGTGCGCCCAGCCCTCTGCGTAGAGTTGCTGTGCCAACAGCCCCAGGCGCATGGTGAGCACGCGGTTTTCGCCATCTTCGATCAGTGCCGCACGGGCGTCGCGCACCAGTTTTTCGATGGGGTACTCCCGCGAGGTGCCGGCGCCGCCGAACAATTGCAGGGCCTCGCCGGCCACCTGCATCGCTTCCTCGGTAACGGTGACCTTGGCGGAGGCGGTGGCATAGGGGTGGCTGTTGGGAGACAGGCGCGCAAACGCCAGCGCACGACGCGCGGTGGCCCGCGCCAGTTCCACCCGCCGCAGCATGTCGCCGAGGCGGAAGCGGGTGAGCTGGTGGTCGATCAGCAGACGGCCGCCCTGTTTGCGCTCGTGGCAATACTGCAGCGCCATCTCGAACGCGGCGCGCGCCACGCCGGTGAATACCTGGGACATATGGGTGCCGGCGTAGGACCAGGTGGAGGCCATGTTGCCGTAGTACTCGTCCTGCAAGGCCACCGCGTAGCGTTTCGGTAAGCGCACGTTATCGAAAAAGATTTCACCTTGGGGCAGGGAGCGCTGGCCGATCTTGTCCAGCGGTTTGCCGCGGGTTACGCCGGGCAGGTCCAGCGGCACGATGACGCTCAGGCCGTGGGGGCGGCCATCCTCCTCGAAGAAGCCGTTGCCGTAATCGGCGGCCATGTAACAGAGCGCAACCTGCGCCACGGCGCCGTTGGAGACCCATGCCGAGCACTGGCCGTTGATGACGATGTCATCGCTGCGCACCTGCGCCCACAGGTTGCCCTTGTTGCCCTGCTGGCCGGGCACCCATTCGCGCGCCATGTCGAAGACCTGCACATCGCTGCCCTTGTCGGGTTGCGTGATCAGCCAGCAGCCGATCTTGCCGGTGCACAGCTCGATCAGCTCGCGCTCGCCCGTGGCGGTGGCCATCAGCAGCGGGAAACCGGCGGCACCGAGCGACACGCCGAGGCCGGCATCGCCCCAGCCCAGCTCTTCGCCAATCAGCGATTCCACGCGCACGGCCATGTCCGGGGGAAGTTCCGCCAGCAGCTGCGGGTTCAGGCCCAGCTTGGCGTACTCGGCAAACGCGCTGTAGAACGGCGATCCGGGCGCGACCACGTCGTCGGCGCTCATCCTGTCCAGTTCGACGCCCAGCGGGCGCAGCGTCTCGACGGCAAACCGGTGCACCGAGGCCTGGATCGCTGCCTCCTCTTCACTGAGTGGTGTTTCGAATCCGGAGAGTCCCACGTCCGGCAGAGTCAGTCGGGTTTTCAATTGAATCGTCATCGCGCCTCGCGCTCGTTGGATGGAGATTGCATTTCGGTTGAACCTGTCTTCACCAAAACACGATGCGCAGTGTGGCCCCGGGCGGCGCTGGTGACTTCCAGCAATTGCGCCTATATTTATCAAAATCCGCTCATCGAGGACTATAAGGAAATGCCGCAATCCAGTGCGCCAGACTGGCTTAAAGTACGGGAAGAACTCGGACAGGTGCCGATCATCGAGGGCATGATCAAAGGCGAAGCGCCGCTGTTCGTGGAGCGTTACATGTACCAGACCATCGAGCGTACGGTATCGGGGCTCGACTGTATCGGGCTGGTCAACCAATTCGGTGGCGGACAAGTGAAAGAGGGCGAGCAGGACCATTGGCGCAGCCAGAATTTGCCGACCCAGTCGCTGCTGATTCCCCGCGGTGTACCCACCCACTGGCACTATTCCGCCACGGTGGATTTCGCCGTGTTTTATTTGCTCGACGGGAGCAGCGACACCGTGGCGAAACTGGCGTTACTCGCGCAGTCCCGCGGTCAGCCACTGCCATTCAGCGACCCGTTGGTGGGTGCGGCAGCGCAACAGCTGGTGAACGAGTTGCACAAGGGGCCGGTAGCGGATCAAGGGTTTATGGAGCATTTGGCTGCATTGATGCTGGAACAGGTTTACCGTGTGCTGACCACACCCGGGACCGGAGGAATCAGCCCGCGTCACGCGCACTTTTCGCGCTTGCAGGCCGTGCTGAACCATATTCACCAGAATCTTGCGGGAAATCTCTCCGCGGATGCCCTCGCAGGGATTGCCGGCGTCAGTCAGGCGCATTTTCGCAGGCTGTTCCAGGATGCGGCGGGCATGGCCCCACACCGCTATGTGCTGGCTACGAGGCTGGAACAGGCGAGGAAATTGTTATCGCTCTCGGAGATGCCAATAGCGCGCATCGCCCAGGAATGCGGCTTCAGCAGCCAGAGCCATCTGACCGCGAGTTTCCGTACTGCACATGCCGTTACCCCCGCGCGGTTTCGCGAGCGCCTGGGGCGTGCGGATCGTAATTAGATTCGTCGAGGAGGCGATGGCGGCGAACGGCCTGACCAAAATATTTGAACGCAGAGCCCGCCAACACTACATTTTCAACGGCAGCTGGCTATGCAGATGCCATCTGTCGGACATCAGTTCGAGAAAGCGGGTGACCCGGGGCGGGATGAAGCGCGTTTCCGGGTACGCCGCCCACACCTGGAACTTGTGATACTTCCAGTCCGGCAGTACTTCCACAAGTGTGCCCTCTGCCAGATCCTGCGCCACGCCAAATTCGGGCAGGCAGGCAATTCCTGCCCCGCTGCGCGCCGCGCTGCGCAGTGCATGGCTGTTGTCACAGCGCCAACGGCCGCTCACCCGAATGCGTTTTTTTGTACGCCGGTTGTCCAGCAACCAGTAATTGCTCTGCCCGATAAGGCAATCGTGCCGCGTCAGCTCATCGGGTTTTTTCGGCGCACCCTCGCGCGCGACGTAGTCCGGGCTCGCCACCAGCAGTTTATGGAAGGTCGCCAGCGGTTTGCCGCCGAGCGACGAGTCCTCCAGCGGGCCTTCGCAGATCGAGAGATCGTAGCCGTCCGCGACGAGGTCGACCGGGCCGTCGCTGAAATCGAGTTTCACTTCAAGCGCCGGGTTCAGCGCCAGGTATTCCGACAACAGCGGCACCAGGAACTGCTCCTGGAAGGCGCCGGCCAGATTGATCCGCAATACACCGCGCAATGCACCGGATCCGCTGGTGACGCTGTCCTGCGCAGCCCTCAGGTTGTCGCGCGCCGCCGTCGCCAGCTCCGAGAAGCGCCGACCCTCATCGGTCAGGGTGACGCGGCGGGTGGTGCGGTAGAACAGGCGCACACCCAGTCTGGCTTCCAGTTTCGCGACCCGCTTGCTCACCTGTGAGTTGGACAGACCCAGGCGCTCCGCGGCGAGACTGAAGCCGCTGTGCTCCACGACGGCGAGGAACTCATCGATGCCATTCCAGTCCATGTTTATTTCCAATTTGGAAACAATAATTTCGGCGATCGTAGCTTAATGCCCATGGGCTCACAAGCTAGGCTACGCCGTTCGACGTCCATTTCCCGAGGTGAATTCCCATGTACGACCTGATCATCCGCGGCGGCCGCATCGTTGACGGCACCGGCGCACCGGCATTCGAGGGCGACCTCGCCATCCAGGGCGGCAAAATTGCTGCCGTCGGCAAAGTAGACGGCAAGGCGCGAAAAGAAATCGACGCCGCCGGCCTGCTGGTGGCCCCCGGCTGGGTCGACACCCACAGTCACATGGACGGCCAGGCCACCTGGGACCCGCTCTGCAGCCCGGCGCTGAACCACGGCATCACCACGCTGGTCATGGGCAACTGCGGGGTCGGCTTTGCACCCTGCCTGCCCACGGAAAAAGCGCACCGCGACCTCATCGAGGTGATGGAGGATGTGGAAGACATTCCCGGCACGGCGCTGGACGAGGGCCTCGCCTGGACCTGGGAAAGCTTCCCCGAGTACCTCGACACGCTCGACGCGATGCCGAGGGCGGTGGACGTGGCGGCCCAGGTGCCGCACTGCGCACTGCGGGTCTACGTCATGGGCGAGCGCGGCGTGCACAACGAGAAGGCGACGCCGGAGGATATCCGCCGCATGGCGGAGCTCACGAAGGAGGCCATTCAAGCGGGGGCGATGGGCTTCTCGACCTCGCGCACCGAACTGCACACCACGCGCCACGGCGAGGTCATGCCGGGCACGTACAGCGCCGAAGAAGAGTTGCTGGGCATTGGCAAGTCGCTCGGCGACGTCGGCAGAGGCGTGTATCAACTGGTCTCCGACTGGGCGAACTGGGAGCAGGAGATGCAGTGGATGAAAAAGCTCTCCATCGACAACAACTGCCAGATCAACTTCACCATCTTCTACCAGAAGGAAGACCAGTGGCCGCGCGTCCTGCAGCAACTCGACTTCGTCAAGGAAGCGAACAAGGAAGGCGCGAAACTGGTGCCGAACATCGGGCTGCGCCCGGTGAGCGTGTTGATGAACTTCAACGGCACGGTGCACCCGTTCTTCCTGCACCAGGAATTTGCCAAGCTGGCGGGCCTGAGCCCGAAGGAGCGCATCGCGGCACTCAAAAAACCCGAGGTGCGCGCGGCAATGCTGGCGGAAGCGGCTCCGGTGATGGGCCACCCGGTCGCCGACCGCATGACGTCGGACTTCGACCTGATGTTCGAACTCGGCGAGGACCCGAACTACGAGCCGCGGCTCGAGGACAGTATCGGTGCGAAGGCGAGGCGCGCTGGCGTCACGCCGCAGGAGTACGCCTACGATGCGCTGCTGCAGCGCAATGGCGACGCCATGCTGTACTTCCCGCTGATGGGTTACGACAGCGGCAACCTCGAGCGCCAGCTCGACATGCTGCAGCACGAGCACTCGGTGATCAGTCTCGCGGATACCGGCGCGCACTGCGGCGTGCTGTGCGATGCCTCCATTCCCACCCAGTTGTTGACGTATTTCACCCGCGACCGCACCCGCGGCCGCCGCCTCGACGTGGAGGAGGCGGTGAAAATGCACACAGCGGACACCGCCAACTGCATGGGCCTGACGGACCGCGGCACGCTGGAGGTGGGCAAGAAAGCCGATATCAACATCATCGATTACGACAATCTCAAGTTGAAAGCACCGCGCATGGCGTACGACCTGCCGGCCGGCGGCAAGCGCGTGTTCCAGGACGCCGAGGGCTACCGCTATACGCTGGTCAGCGGCGAGATCGTGATGCAGGACGGCGTTGCGACCGATGCGCGCCCCGGCAAACTCATTCGGGCGGCATAAAGTGTGAAGCGCCCGTTCATGTAAACAAGGCAGTAGCACAGCGAGCCAGACATATGATTTCGCGGAGGCAACAGCCCCGCGCTGACCGTTGCGAGGCAATCGCTGCCTGCCGCTTTTCACGAGGGACGCCTGAATGAGCTTTTTGTACGATCCTCGCCATCGACCGGTGCAGCCGCCGACGCCGGCACCTGATGCTTTCGCAGTGCACCGGGCCGAGGTGGCGCCGGGGCTGGCGCTGGCCTTTGTGCGCGAGGGCATCGGCGGCACACCACTCGTGCTGCTGCACGGTTACCCGGAGACCAAGCGCATCTGGTGGCGCAATATCGGCCCGCTCGCCGCCGCCGGCTTCGAGGTGATCGTGCCCGATTTGCGCGGCGCCGGCGACAGCGATTTTCCGGTGGACGACCAGCACGACATCGTCACCTACTCACGCGACATCTATACGCTGGTCCACGACTGTCTCGGGCACCGTTCCTGTGTCGTCGCAGCCGGCGATGTCGGCGGCGTCGTCGCGATTGATCTCGCCCAGCGCTACCCGGGCTTCATTGAGCGATTCTGCTTCTTCAATTCCGTGCCACCCATGGGGGTGGATTACGCGGCGGCTGGGATCATGGACGGCCTGCAGGGCGGGCCGCGGGACCCGACAGCGGATTACCGCCACCTGCAGGGTGCGCGACCCGACGAGCTTTCCGCAATGCTTGCGAACCCTGCGGCCCGACGGCTGTGGATCGCGGGCATGTATTCCAGCCGACTGTGGGCCTCGCCCGGCGCGTTCACCGCCGAGGACATCGACTTCATGACCGAACCCTTCGCCGATGAGGCGCGACTGCGTGCCGGTTGGGCACCCTACCAGCTGGCCTATGGGCGGCCGTTCACCGAGGTACCGTTCATGGATGCCGTGCAGGTGCCGACGCTGCTCCTCTACGGGCCGGATGACCATGTCGTCGAGCGGCAGTTCGTCGCGCGCTGCGAGGTCGCTTTCCCGAATCGGATCGGTCCGCTGGTGATTCCCGGTGCCGGACATTTCCTGCAATGGGAGCGGGCGGACATCTTCAACGCACTTCTGCCTGCCGTATTCGGCCCAGCGGGGCGGCTATGAGGTATCCAGCTCGCCGCGCTTTGAGGCGCATGGTCTCGCACCTCGCGCTCGGCATTTTGCTCGGCGCCTGTAGCGATGGGTCGGATGACAACCTTGCGGTTTTCCAGCCGGCTCTGGGCCGCAACCTGCCCATCGCAGTGCAACAGGACGCCGGGCTCCCCGACTACAACATCTACCGACCCGCGGACCTCGGCGCCACGGGTACGCCACTGCCGGTCATCGTGTGGGGGAATGGCGGCTGCATCCGCTTCGACACCCCCTGGAAAAAACTGCTGGAGCTCTGGGCCAGCGCCGGGTTTGTCGTCCTGTCTCCGCACCTGTCATCCGATATGGATCCGCGCACTGCCGGCTCGACTACCGTCGACCAGCAGATCGACTCGATCGACTGGGCAGTCGCGGAAAATGCGCGCGCCGGCAGCCCCCTCAACGGGAAACTGGACCTCGACCGCATCGTGTCTGCCGGCAATTCCTGTGGCGGCATCGTCGCGCTCAACGTCGCGGCCACGGATGCCAGGGTCAAAGCCGTGTTTGTGCTCTCCGGCTCCAGCGCATTACCCGGCTCACCCGAGGAGGCTTTCGCTGCAGTGATGGGCAACATCCTTGTGCCCGTGGGTTACGCCATCGGCGGCCCGGAGGATATCGCCACCACCTACGCGCAACTGGATTACTCATTGCTGCCCGCAGGTGTGCCCGGCTACATCGCTGCACGCTTCGAGGGAACCCATCTTTACGTATCGACCGACGCCGGCGTGCTGCAGGAAGTCGCGGACATCAGCACGCAGTGGCTGGACTTCGCACTTTACGGCAGCGCGCAGGTTGGTCAGGCGCTGCTCGACAACCCCTGCCCGCGCTGCGCTACTGGCACGTGGTCGGTGCAATCCAAAAACCTCGAGTTGCACACCGCACGCTGACTGGTCGATAACACCATCCCGCGCGCGGCGATCGACCATGTTGCGGCAGCCCCGCCTGACCCGGAAGAAAATTACTCGGCGCCAACGGCTTCCCTGGTTTTGTCCCAGGCCTTACCGGCGGAAGCCTTGGCTTTGTCCAACGTGCTTTCGTCCGCTGCCTGCGCGGTAACGGCCAGGCACAGTGACATCAACAGGGTTGCGATTGGTTTCATGCGCGAATTCTCCGATGAGTGAATTACTACGGCGACGAGCCGCTGTCCGGGTGGCGGTCCGGCGCACCCACCGGCTGCCTCACCGCCACGTCGTGATAGGAAGCGACCGATAGATCGGGCACCTCGGTGCACAAAAATTCGACGAAATGTCGATTGAACACGCTGGAGCGCAGCGACCACCACACTTGAAAACCGGGCCGCGCATGGTAGGCCAGCATGATCCGCTGCCAGCCGATCCACACATCGTGTTCCAGATAGCCTTTGCGGTACTGGTAATACATGTTCTCGAAGTTGTGAAAGCAAACGAAGAACAGTTGCGAACACCGCGCCCGTTCGTCCGCATTCAGCGCATCGAAATCCTCCATGCCGCGGATGAACAGAATCGACAGATCCGGCGTGCTGGCCATGGAGCGGTTGAGCGCACCGAATTCGGCGACCACCGACTGGTAGGTGGAGGTGCGCGCGGACTCGGTATTACCTTTGATCTGCAGCGCCAGGTAGATCAGGGAGATCACGACCGCCACCGCCCCGACCAGCTCCGACCCCGCCCCGATTGCTTCCCAGTTCATGGTCATTCCCCCGGCACGTTGTGCTCTCTTCAGGATAGCGCAGCCGGATCAGCAGGGCGATGCCTACGCGATTTCTGGCACAGCGCGCGACCACGGGATGCAACCGCGTCAGTTTTTCTTCTTCGCATTGGCGAAGGCCGCGGCCAACGTCGCCCCAGGCGCGGGCTCCTGATGCCGCGGTGCCGCGCCCCGGCGCTCGCCCTGCCGGGTGGCGCGGTCACCGGCATCACCGCGGCGGGATCGGCCGGACTGTGCTTGCTCGCCGGCACTGTCGGTGAGGCGCATGCTCAGTCCGATGCGATTGCGTGGCACGTCCAGCTCCATGACTTTCACCCTGACGATGTCGCCTGCCTTCACCACGTCGCGCGGGTCCTTCACAAATTTTTCCGCCAGTGCCGAGATGTGCACCAGGCCATCCTGGTGCACGCCAATATCGACAAACGCGCCAAAACTGGTGACGTTGGTCACCGTGCCTTCCAGCACCATGTTCAACTGCAGATCGGTAATCTTCTCGATCCCCTCCTGCAATGCTGCCGTCCTGAACTCGGGGCGCGGGTCGCGACCGGGTTTATCCAGCTCGCGCAGAATGTCGGTCACCGTGGGCAGTCCGACTGCCTCGGTCACATACTCCGCGGCTGCCACGGTGCGCAGGAATGCCGTGTCGCCGATCAGGCTGGATACCGGTCGCCGCGACGACGCCGCGATCCGCTCCACCACGGCATAGGACTCCGGGTGCACCGCCGACGCATCCAGTGGGTTGTCGCCGCCCATCACGCGCAGGAAACCGGCGCACTGCTGGAAGGTTTTTTCGCCCATGCCGCTCACCTGCAACAGGCTTTTGCGATCCGTGAACCTGCCCCTGGCATCGCGCAGCGCGACGATGTTATCCGCGATCCGCTGGCTCAAGCCCGAAACGCGCGTCAGCAGCGGCGCCGAGGCCGTGTTGATGTCAACGCCAACCGCGTTGACGCAGTCCTCCACCACCGCGTTGAGCTGGCG
>CAYWWD010000085.1:0-16951 GCA_964461965.1 uncultured Halioglobus sp.
TGCGCAGCTCGACAAACTCCTCGATGTCCAGGTGACAGGTATCCAGATAGGCGCACACCGCGCCTTTGCGCTTGCCGCCCTGGTTGACCGCCACCGCGGTGTCGTTGACCACTTTCAGGAAGGGCACGATGCCCTGGGACTTGCCATTGGTGCCCTTGATGTAGGCGCCCAGGGCGCGCACCTGGGTCCAGTCGTTGCCGAGGCCGCCGGCAAATTTCGACAGCATGGCGTTGTCCTGGATCGCGCCGTAGATACCGTACAGGTTGTCCGGCACCGTGGTGAGGTAGCAGGAAGACAACTGCGGGCGCAGAGTCCCGGCGTTGAACAGGGTGGGCGTAGAGCTCATGTAGTCGAAGGAGGACAGCAGTTCATAGAACTCGATCGCGCGGGCGTCTCTGTCCTGCTCCTCTACGGCCAGCCCCATCGCCACGCGCATGAAGAAGATCTGCGGCAGTTCGATGCGCACGTTGTTGCTGTGGATGAAGTAACGGTCGTACAGCGTTTGCAGGCCGAGGTAGGTGAACTGCAGGTCACGCTCGGGCAGCAGCGCCTGGCCCAGCCGCTGCAGGTCGAACTGCGCCAGGTTGGGTGCGAGCAATTCGAGCGCGATGCCTTTTTCCACATAGGCCGGCAATGCCCTGGCGTACAGGCTGCCCATGTCGTGCTGGGTGGCGCTGTCGGCGACGCCCAGGAAGCTGAGCGCTTCGGCGCGCAGGTTGTCGCACAGCAGGCGGGCCGAAACAAAGGTGTAATTGGGTTCCTGTTCGATCAGGGTGCGGGCGGTGATGACCAGCGAGGTGCTCAGTTCCGCCTGGCTGACGCCGTCGTAGAGATTCTTGAGCGCCTCGTCGAGGATGTGGGTTTCACTGACATCGGAGAGCCCGTGGCAGGCCTCGCTGACAATGGTGTGCAGGCGGTCGAGATCCAGCGGCGCGCGGCTGCCATCGGCCTGTACCACGGTGATGTTGCCGGCTGCGGCCTGGGTGGCGGGTGAAAGCGCCTGCTTGGCAGCACGTTTGCGTGCCTGCTGTTCGCGGTAGATCACATAGTCCCGGGCAATCTTGTGTTCGCCGGAACGCATCAGGGACAGTTCCACCTGGTCCTGGATGTCCTCGATGTGGATGGTGCCGCCTGATGGCATGCGGCGCTGGAAGGTGTTCGTCACCATGTCCGTCAGTCTGGCCACGGTCTCATGGATACGGCTGGACGCCGCCGCGGTGCCGCCTTCGACTGCGAGGAAGGCCTTGGTGATGGCGACTGTGATCTTGCTGGCCTCGAACGGCACCACGGTGCCATTGCGCTTGATCACCCGCAACTGACCGGGTGCGGTGGCAGCGATGGCGCTGCTGATGGCGGCTGACGGTTGACGTGGGGTGTTGGCGCCGGCGGAGGTACCGCCCTGGTTGCTCTCTGTCTGCATGTGTTCTCCGAAGTGCCTGTTTTAGTGCCGGTTTTCGGCTTTATTGGGTAACTGCCGGGCGAAGCCTGTACACCCACCGCTCACCGCCTGCAGCGGGCGAGGGTCCCGGTGGCGGTCGGGGGAAGGGAATCCCTGCATCAGCGGCCAGGAGCTGAATTTTTTTTGTTCGTTTTCTGGCTGCAATACCCAATATGTAGGGGTTTATGCTTCACTCAGGTACAAGATAATGCGGGTCATGCTGCAATGCAAGGGCATGAGGCTGGGTTTATTGTGTGGATAAGTTGTTCACACCGGGCGTGTGTCCGTACCTACTAACCGTGCAGCCCACGGCCTGCTTATTAAGGGGGTAGTTGGCGAGAGAGTCGGGTCGATCTACAGAGGGGATCGAATTAATTTTTTATAAAAATATCTTCGTTTATGCCCGTTTACCGTGATGGGGTGAGAGGCGCAGCGTCGCAGTGCCGGCATCCCCGTGCGGCGTGGCCGTGGGCTGTGAAGGGCTCAGGCCCTGTTTGCCAGCAACAGTGTTTCGATCAGTGCTTTCTGGGCGTGCAGGCGATTCTCCGCCTCGTCCCAGATGACGGTATCAGGCGCATCCATCAGTTCCGCGCTGATCTCCTCACCGCGGTGGGCGGGCAGGCAGTGCATGTACAGTGCGTCGCGGGCGGCGAGCCCCAGCAGTTCGCGGTTGACCTGGTAGGGGGCGAAGCGTTTCGCACGCTCCAGCTGCTCGCTCTCCTGGCCCATGGAGGCCCAGACATCGGTTACGAGCAGGTCGGCACCCTGTGCTGCAACCGCAGGGTCATGCTCAATGCGGACACGGCCGCGATTGGCCTCGAGCAGGGCGCTGTCCGGCTCGAATCCCGGCGGGCAGGCGATACGCAGTTCAAAATCGAACTGACGGGCGGCGTTGATGTAGGACTGGCACATGTTATTGCCATCGCCCACCCAGCATGCGGTTTTACCGGCGATGCTGCCGCGGTGCTCCATCCAGGTCTGCATGTCGGCCAGCAGCTGGCAGGGGTGGTAGGAGTCCGTCAGTGCGTTGATCACCGGCACCCTGGAGTGCGCCGCGAAGCGCGTCACGATGTCGTGACCAAACGTGCGAATCACCACGATGTCCACCATGGAGGAGATCACGCGCGCGCTGTCCTCCACCGGCTCGCCGCGCCCGAGTTGCGTGTCCTGCGGGGACAGGAACATGGCGTGCCCCCCAAGTTGCGCCATGCCTGCTTCAAACGAGACGCGCGTGCGTGTGGACGACTTGGCGAAAATCATACCCATCACCGCGCCCGGAAACGCGCGTTGATCCACAGCCGCGCGGTGCTCCCGCTTCATCTCGATCGCGCGTCGCAGCAGTTGCTGCAGCTCGTCCGGGCTGAAATCCAGCAGTGTCAGGAAATGCCGCGGCTTCGACATGATCGCTCGTGTCCTGTGGAGTGTAGGGCTGGATTCAGTCGAATTGACGAATCAATGCGGCGACGCCAAGAGCCAGTTCGCGGGCTTCCTGCGCATTGATCACCAGCGGCGGCAGCAGGCGCACGGTATTGCCCCCGGTAACATTGATCAGCAGGCCCGCTTCCATGGCGCGCTGTACCAGTGCACCGCAATCCTTGCGTAGCTCGATGCCGATCATCAGCCCCCGACCCCGTACTTCGCTCAATTGCGGCGCGTCGGCGCAGGCTTCCTGCAGCGTATCCCGGATGATTTGCCCCATCGCCGCAGCATTGCCGCACAACTGATCACGCGCAATGGTGTTCACGACGGCAAGTCCAGCTGCGCAGGCCAGCGGATTGCCACCGAAGGTAGAGCCGTGCTGGCCAGCGCTGAACAAATGAGCCGCCACGCCGCGCGCGAGGCAGGCGCCGATCGGTACGCCGTTGCCGAGGCCCTTGGCGGTGGTGACTACATCGGGCACCAGGCCGAGGCCCTGGTAGGCGAAATACGTGCCGGTGCGGCCGTTGCCGGTCTGCACTTCATCGAGCATGAACAGCCAGCCCTGCTCGCTGCAAATCCGCCGCGCCGCGTCGAGATACTCGCGGTCCAGCACCTTGATGCCGCTTTCCCCCTGTATGGGCTCCGCCAGAAAGGCGACCACGTCGGGATTGTTGGCGGCGATCTGTCGCAGCGCATCCACGTCGTTGCGCGGCGCCCGCACGAAGCCGGTCACCAGCGGTTCGAAGCCGGCCTGGATCTTGCGGTTGCCGGTGGCGCTGAGTGTTGCCAGCGTGCGGCCGTGGAAGGCGCCCTCGAGTACCACGATGGAAGGCTTCCTGATTCCCTGCTTGTTTCCGTGCAGACGCGCCAGTTTGATCGCCGCTTCGTTGACTTCCGCACCCGAATTGCCGAAGAAACAGTTGTCCATGTCCGCGACCTGGGTGAGGGCGGATGCCAGCTGTTCCTGCGCGGCGATGCGGTAGAGATTAGAGCTGTGCACCAGTTTGTCGGCCTGTTCGCGAATGGCGGCAGTTACCGCCGGGTGCGCATGGCCGAGTGCGTTGACGCCCACGCCCGCAATGCCGTCAAGGTAGCGGCGCCCGTCGGTGTCATAGAGATACACTCCCTCGCCGTGACTGAATGTCACTGGCAATCTGGCGTAAGTCTGCATCAGCGCGGACATGGTTCCGGTTCTCCCAAAAACGCAAAAAGGCAGCGGGTGCTGCCTCGAAACGCGGCACTATAGCCAGATTGCCCGGTCTTGGCAATCCGCGCGCGGCGACAGGCGTACTTTGCCGTGGAATGCGGTACTATGGTCGTCTGGAGAAACGCCCTGTGGGCAAATGAACGAGACTAGCGATGGACATTATCGAAACAATCAAAGAGCAGATCGCAGGCAACCGGATACTGCTGTATATGAAGGGCTCTCCCAACCAGCCCCAGTGCGGATTTTCCGCGCGCACCGTAGAGGCATTGATGGCGTGTGGTGAACGCTTCGCGTACGTGGACATTCTCAGCAACCCCGAGATCCGCTCCGCGTTGCCGAAATACGCGAACTGGCCCACGTTTCCGCAACTCTGGGTGGACGGCGAACTGGTCGGTGGATGTGACATCGTCACCGAGATGTACCAGAACGGCGAGTTGCAGACACTGCTCAAGGACAAGGCAGCCACCCCGGCCGCTGGCTGATTCTGCCGCTGCATAGCGGTGAGCTTCGCAACCCCATGCACACTTTCAAATAGGCGATATCACACAGCCTGTGTATGATCCCGTGCCACATGCGTCACCTCATGGGGAGGTGGTGCGAGTGTGAAGCTAAAAAAGGGAGAATTGCTACATGGGCGTTTTAGTCGGTAAACCAGCACCGGATTTCAATGTCGCGGCCGTGCTCGGCAGCGGAGAAATTGTCGACTCGTACAAGCGATCCGAGGCGATGGCAGGCAAATACGGTCTGGTATTCTTTTACCCGCTGGATTTTACCTTTGTGTGTCCGTCCGAACTGATCGCGCTGGATCACCGCATGGACAAGTTCCGCGAGCTGGGTGTCGAGGTCGTGGCGGTATCCATCGATTCGCAGTTTACGCACAATGCGTGGCGCAACACGCCGGTGAAAAACGGTGGTATCGGCGCGGTGGGCTACACCATGGCTGCGGACATCAACCACGATATTTGCCGCGCCTACGATGTTCAGAGCGCGGGCGGTGTGGCGTTCCGTGGCGCTTTCATCATCGATCCCAAGGGCGTGGTGCGCGCGCAGCTGGTCAATGACCTGCCGCTGGGTCGTAACGTGGACGAACTGATCCGCCTGGTGGAAGCGCTGCAGTTCACTGACCAGCACGGCGAAGTGTGCCCAGCCGGTTGGAACAAGGGCGACAAGGGCATGAACGCGTCACCTGCGGGAGTCGCGGCGTACCTGGCGGAGAACGCCGACGCGCTGTAATCCACGTTGGCATGATGGTGAAAAGCGGGCCGAGTGCCCGCTTTTTCGTGGTGATGTCGCTGCGCTATTTAAGGCGGTTCGCGAGCGCTCACAGGTGAGGCTCAGGGTTGCGCCAGCAATTGACGCAAGCGATGTTCCACCAGTTCCAGTCGATCGTTGCCGAAGTACATGTCGTCGCCATCGATGAAAATCGTCGGCGAGCCGTAACCTCCGCGGGCGATGAGCTCGTCGGTATTCTGGCGCAGCAGGTCCTTGTAGCGCTGGGTGGCGATGGCGTCGAAAAACGCCTGCTGCTCAAGCCCGATGCGGTCGCAGATTGCCCCGAGTACAGCATCGTCGGCGATATCCGGTGTGTCGCTCCCCCAATACATCTCAAACACCGCGCGCGAATACGGCACCAGCACGCCCTGTTCCTGCGCAAAAAACGCGCCGCGCATGGCTTTGACACTGCTGATCGGGTGTCCGGCGGGCACGTTGGCGCGCACGCCGCACAATCGCGCCCAGTCCTGCATGTCTTTCAGGTAATAACGCAGGCGCGGGCTTTCCGCATCGTTGAACATGGCTTCGCGTGCGCTGTACAGCTCGCGGTTCACGGCGTTGAACACACCACCCACCAGGATCGGGCGCCAGCTTATGGGCAGCTCAAGCCGCTCCATCATGGGTACGATTCGCGTAAACGCGAAGTACGTCCAGGGGCTGGAGCAATCGTAAAAAAATTCCAGATCAGGCTGCGCGCGCATGGTGTTTCCGCCAATAAATTCAGGGTCGAGCTTAGCACATCGCCTTGGGCGATCGGGTATAATCGCCGCTTTGCGCGGATCGAAAGCGGGTTGCAATGAACGTTGAGCAATACATGGTGGAGCTCGGGCAGGCGGCGCGTGCGGCGTCGCGCACGGTGGCGGCGTCGCCCACTGCCATGCGCAATCGCGCCCTGCTCGCGGTGCACGATGCGCTCGATGGCGCGCGTGGGCCGCTGGCAGAAGCGAACCGCCAGGACATGGAGCAGGGCCGGGAGAATGCGCTGGATGCGCCCCTGCTGGATCGCCTTGAGCTGACCCCGACGCGCATCGACGGCATGCTGGAAGGATTGCGCCAGGTAGTGGCGCTGCCGGACCCGGTCGGCAGTATCTGTGACATGCGCACCATGCCCAGCGGTATTCAGGTGGGCCGCATGCGTGTGCCTCTCGGTGTGATCGGGGTCATCTACGAATCGCGGCCCAATGTCACCATCGAGGCCGCCAGCCTGTGCCTGAAAGCCGGTAATGCCACCATCCTGCGTGGCGGCTCCGAGGCTTTGGCCTCGAACCGCGCCATCGCGGCCTGTCTGGATCAGGGGTTGCGCGCCGCCGGCCTGCCCCCCACTGCCGTGCAGGTGGTGGCCATCGCAGACCGTGCGGCGGTGGGGCATTTGATTACCATGCCGCAGTACGTGGATATCATCGTGCCCCGCGGCGGCCGCGGGCTGATCGAACGTATCGACCGGGACGCCCGGGTGCCGGTCATCAAGCACCTGGACGGCGTGTGTCATGTGTACATCGATGACGGCGCCGATGACGAGATGGCGATGAAGATCGCCATCAATGCCAAGACGCAGCGCTATGGCACCTGCAATACCATGGAGACATTGCTGGTGGCGAACTCCAAGGCGGCTGCGCTGTTGCCGCGCCTGGCGCGTGCCTACACGGATGCGGGGGTGGAACTGCGCGGCTGTGAACGTGTGCTGCAGATTTTGCCCGCAGCCGTACCTGCCAGTGAACAGGATTGGCGCGAGGAGTACCTGGCGCCCGTGCTGGCTGTGCGCGTGGTGGATCATCTCGACCAGGCGATCGAGCACATCAATACCTACAGTTCGCAGCACACTGACAGCATTGTCACACAGAATCACTCGCGCGCCATGCGCTTTCTGCGCGAAGTGGATTCCAGTTCAGTGATGGTCAACGCGTCCACGCGCCTGGCGGACGGCTTCGAGTACGGGCTGGGTGCGGAGATCGGCATCTCCACCGACAAACTGCACGCGCGGGGGCCGGTGGGCCTCGAGGGACTCACGACACAGAAATTCGTGGTGCTCGGCGAGGGGCAGTTGCGCACTTGAGTCCAGCGCGCTCGTCTCCGTTGTCGCTGGTGGGGGTCTTCGGCGGCACCTTCGATCCCGTGCACTACGGCCACCTGCGCTCCGCACTGGAGTTGGTAGAGCGGCTTCAACTGGAACAGCTGCGCCTGATGCCGAGCGCGCGGCCGCCGCATCGCACACCACCGCGATGCAGCGCGGCGCACCGCGCGGCCATGGTGACGCTGGCGGTGGCCGGCGAGCCGCGCCTGGCCTGCGACACCCGCGAGTTGTCACGAGAAGGCAGCTCTTACACCATCGACAGCCTGATCGAATTGCGCGCGGAACTGGGCGCGCACCAAGGTCTGTGCATGGTGCTCGGCTGCGACGTAGTGCTCGACATCACGCAGTGGCATCGCTGGCGGGAGCTGCTGGATTTCGCGCACATCGTGGTGATCGCGCGCCCCGGCTGGCAGTTGCCGCGCACGGGCGAGGTGGCGCAGTGGCTTGCTGCCCGGCGCGTGCAGGATTTACGCCGGCTGCGACAACAGCCCGCCGGGAGCATCGCCATAGAGGAGCTGCGCCCGCTGGCGATTTCATCTACGGAAATTCGCGAGCTGCTCGCCGCGGGAAGATCGGTGCGCTACCTTCTGCCGCAGACGGTGTTGGACTATATTCAAACCCACGAACTTTATGGGCACACGCAGGAAGACGCTACATGATTGCAAGTACTGACACGCTCCATGGAATCTGAACAGCTCGCGCGGTTCGTCACCGCAGCCCTCGACGACCTCAAGGCAGTCAATACCGTGACGCTGGATGTCAGCGAATTGACCGATCTGATGGATTACCTGGTGCTCACCAGCGGCACCTCCAACCGGCACGTAAAATCGCTCGCCAGCCATGTCTCAGCGGAGGCGAAGAAGCAGGGCGTGTACCCCATGGGCACGGAGGGTGAAGCTGCGGGCGAATGGGTGCTGGTCGACTTCGGCGATGTCGTCGTGCATGTGATGCTGCCTGCGACACGCGATTTTTACGATCTGGAACGATTGTGGACTAAACCCGAAGTCGCCTCCTGATGCGCATCAGTGTGGCCGCAGTGGGCACGCGGATGCCCGCATGGGTGGACCAGGGCGTGCTGGAATACACCCGACGACTGCCGCGCGAATGGAAGCTGAAGTGGTGTGAGATCCCGCTGGCGAAGCGCGGCAGGGATGCTGCACAAGAGCAATGGCGCGCTGCGGAAGGCGAGCGGATACTAAAGGCTATTGCACCGGGCGATCGTGTGATTGCACTGGCGGTGGAGGGGCAGCGCCTGTCGACCGAACACCTCGCGCGACGGCTGTCCGACTGGCAAGCGGCAGGGGACAATCTCTGTTTCCTCATCGGCGGTCCGGACGGTTTGTCGCCGCCGTGCCTGGCGCGGGCCGAACTGTGCTGGTCGCTCAGTGACCTGACGCTGCCGCATCCTCTGGTGCGCATCGTGCTGGCCGAACAGCTGTACCGGGCTTGGACAATCACCGTCAACCACCCGTATCATCGCGCCTAGTATTTTCCCGCTTGAACGCAGTACAGGGTTGGCGTCACCTGCATGCTACCGCAATTCGACCTAAAGGATCCGCAACTCGAATCCCGCATCCACGGCAACCGCACCCTGCTGGCGCTTGGCGTGGTGGTGGTGTTGCTGGGCGTGATCCTGTCGCGCTATTACACACTGCAGATCACCGAGTACGAGGTCTACCGCACGCAATCGGAACGCAACCGCGTGCAATTACAGCCACTGCCGCCCCGCAGGGGGCTGATCTACGATCGCAACGGAGTGCTGCTGGCGGATAACCGGCCGAGCTATGTGCTTTCCGTGGTGCGCGAGCGCGTCGACGATCTTGACGCGACCCTCGCTGATTTGCGGGCCATCCTCCCCGTATCTGAGAGCGATATCGAGAATTTCCGCAAGAAAGCCGCCCGCAGCCGCCCGTACGAGGCAGTGCCGTTACGGTTTCGACTGACCGAAGAGGAGCGTGCGCGCCTCGCAGTCGACCGCTTCCGCCTCCCAGGCGTGGTAGTGGAGGCGCAATTGCTGCGCCACTACCCGCACGGCGAATTATTCTCACACGCCATCGGCTATGTGGGCCGTATCAACGAAGCCGAGACCCAGGAACTCGACGAAACCGATTATCGCGGCACGTTCCACGTCGGCAAGGTCGGGGTGGAAAAGTACTACGAGGATATCTTGCACGGCGATGTGGGCTACCAGAACGTCGAGAGCAATGCCCACGGGCGTGTCCTGCGGGTGCTGGAGCGCATCGCCCCGGTGCCTGGCAAGGATCTAACGCTGTCGCTGGATTACCGCGTGCAGAAGGCGGCCTACGACGCTCTCGGCGAGCGGCGCGGCGCGGTGGTCGCGATCGACCCGCTTACCGGCGGTGTGCTGGCGCTGGTCTCCACGCCGGGCTTTGACACCAACCTGTTCGTCAACGGCATCAGTGCCGCCGATTACGCGGCGCTGCGCGATTCGCTGGATGTGCCACTCTACAATCGTGCCATCCAGGGTACCTATCCTCCGGGCTCCACCATCAAGCCCTTCATGGCCATGGCCGGATTGCTGTCCGGACTGGTGAATCCGCAGTCGACGGTCGCAGACCCCGGCTGGTACCGCCTCCCCGGCGATTCCCGGCGCTACCGCGACTGGATCCTGCGTGTACGGGGCACCGGGCATGCCTCACGCGTGGACATGAAAATGGCAATTGCGGAATCCTGTGATGTCTATTTCTATGATCTGGCGCGCCGCCTGACCATCGACCGTATGCACGATTACCTGGCGCCGTTCGGTTTCGGCTCGCGCACTGGTATCGATACCACCAACGAGCGCACTGGGGTATTGCCCTCGACGCGCTGGAAGCGTGGCGCCATGGGGCAGTCCTGGTATCCGGGTGAGACGCTCAGCGCCGGCATCGGCCAGGGCTATATGCTGGCCTCACCGCTGCAACTGGCGGTCGCCACCAGTGTCCTGGCGAGCCGGGGCCATCGCCGGGTGCCGCGGCTGGTGATGGCGGTGGATGGCGAACCGCTCCAGGTGCCAGAACTGGAGCCTGTGTTAGCGCCTGACGCATACTGGGATGCCGTCTACGACGGCATGCGCGAGGTTGTGCACGGGCGCCGCGGCACCGCGAGAGCGCTCGCCAAAGACATCACCTACGAAATGGCCGGGAAAACCGGTACCGCCCAGGTTATCGGCATCGCACAGAATTCCGTCTACAACGAGGCGCAGGTCGCGGAGCGGCACCGGCACCATGGTCTGTTCATTGCGTTCGCGCCGATCGAGGCGCCCACGATTGCGGTAGGTATCATTGTGGAGAATGGTGGCGGCGCTGCGGCGGCATCGCCAATTGCCCGGGCGGTGATCGACACCTGGCTCGGTGTAGAGTCCGGCTGATGGGAGACTACGTCCGCCAATTGCCGCACCAGGGCTCGCGCGATATGGCCAGCCGGCCCAGCATGTTGATGCGCCTGCATATCGACGTCCCCCTGCTCTTACTGCTGCTGGTGCTCGGTGTTTACGGGCTGGTGGTGTTGTACAGCGCATCTGGCCAGAGTCTCGACGCCGTTTACCGCCAGGGGCGGTATTTTGCCCTGGCATTCGTCATCATGTTCCTCGCTGCCCAGATCAGCCTGCAGACCTACATGCGTTGGGCGCCGTGGATCTACCTGCTCGGGGTGGCGACGCTGGTCGCTGTATTGCTGGTGGGTGTGGGTGCCAAGGGTGCACAGCGCTGGCTGCAAGTGGGCGGTATCCGCTTCCAGCCTGCGGAGATCATGAAGCTGGGAGTGCCGATGGTGGTCGCCTGGTTCCTGTCCGGGCGCGTGTTGCCGCCGCGCCTGTTTGCGGTGCTGGGTTCATTGGCGCTGCTGCTGATACCGGCCGGGTTGATTGTGGTACAACCCGATCTCGGCACGGCACTCCTGATCGCCGCCAGCGGTTTGTTCGTGCTGTTCATGGCGGGTCTCAGTTGGCGCTATATCTTCGGCGCCGTGATCGTGGCGGCGGCGTCGGCCTGGCCGGCGTGGCTGTATGGACTCAAGGAGTACCAGAAACAGCGCGTCCTCACACTGTTCAGCCCGGAGAGCGACAAACTCGGCGCGGGTTGGAACATCATCCAGTCGAAGACCGCGATCGGCTCCGGCGGCTGGGAGGGCAAGGGCTGGCTGCAGAGCACGCAATCAAGACTGGACTTCCTGCCCGAGAGCCACACGGATTTCATCATAGCGGTACTCGCCGAGGAGCACGGCCTGCAGGGTGTCATCCTGCTGCTCAGCATTTACCTGCTGATCCTGTTGCGCGGATTCTGGATCGGCGCGCACGCGCAAACGAGTTTCGGCCGCATGATGGCCGGCAGCCTGACGCTGACGTTTTTCGTATACATCTTTGTTAACATGGGCATGGTGGCCGGTCTGTTGCCGGTGGTGGGGGTTCCGCTCCCCCTGGTGAGCGCAGGCGGCACCGCCGCAGTCACCCTGCTGGCGGGTTTTGGCGTTCTGATGGCTATCAGCACCGAAAAACGCGGGACGGCGCCATGAGTGCGATACACACTTGCCGCCTTTCTTATTCCCTTCCGACTGAGAACGAATTCCAGATGATGTTGGTTCGTCTTAAAGTGTTTCTGGTCCTGGCCTGCCTGTGGACCGCCGTATCCTGCGCCGCCGATAACTATGGCGCCAACCCTGCGGCGCGCGCCCTCATCGACGAACTGGTGACGCAGGAAGGGTTCGACCGGGCGCAGTTACTGCGGGTGTTCGCCGCCGCCGAGCGCAAGGAGAGCATTCTCGAAGCGATCGCGAGGCCTGCGGAAAAGACCAAGCCATGGTATGCCTACCGCGCCATGTTCCTCGATCGGAAGCGGGAAAACCAGGGTGTGGAGTTTTTCAAGCAGCACCGGGCGACTCTTGCGCGCGCGCAGCGTGAATTCGGCGTGCCGGCAGAAATTATTGTCGCTATCCTCGGTGTGGAAACTTCCTACGGCCGGGTGTCAGGTAGTTATCGCGTGCTGGATGCGCTGTCGACGCTGGCATTCGATTACCCGCCGCGCTCGCCTTTTTTCACGAGTGAACTGAAGCACTATCTGATACTCGCGCGCGACCAGGGCCTCGATCCCACCGAGTTGATGGGCTCGTACGCTGGCGCCATGGGTTACGGCCAGTTCATGCCGAGCAGCTACCGTAATTACGCCATCGATTTCGATAATGACGGCGTAATCGATATCTGGGAAAATCCCATCGACGCCATCGGCAGTGTCGCCAACTATTTTAAACAACACGGGTGGCGCCCAGGGGAGGTGGTTGTGGCCGCCGCCGACGCGGCAGCCACTACACCGGCGTCGATCTTTGTCCGGAGTCGCGACGAATTGAAACCGCAGCGTACAGTGGCGCAGTTTGCCGCGGACGGGTTGGTAGCGCGCGTGCCGCTGGACCCCAATGCGCTCGCGACGGCGATGAAGTTTGAGCTGCAGCAGGGCTACGAGTACTGGCTCGGCCTGCACAATTTCTATGTGATAACCCGGTACAACCAGAGCGCTATGTACGCGATGACCGTGTATCAGCTCAGCCAGCGCCTGGCGGCGCGGATGGCACAGTGAGACCCTGCGGCAACGTCCTGTACGCGATGGCGCTGCTGCTCAGCGCCTGCAGTTCAACACCACCCGCCCCGCGGGATACGGCTGTCGCAGCCCCGGCGCCCGACGCGCCGAAATCCCGGTATGCCGTCTCCAAGGATTTCGCGCCGCTGAAGCCTATCAGTGCCGATCAGGTCGTCGACGCAGTGCCGCGCCCTGATCCCATCCTGGCCGTTGGCAACATGAGTCCATACGTCATCGACGGCGTAACCTATGAAGTGATCAAGAACCATCGCAATTACCAGGAGCGCGGCATTGCGTCATGGTACGGGGCGAAGTTTACCGGGCACGAAACCTCGAACGGTGAACTCTACGACGTCTACCAGGCCAGCGCCGCCCACAAGTCCCTGCCCATTCCCTGCTATGCGCGCGTCACTAATCTGGAAAATGGCAAGCACATTGTAGTGCGCGTCAATGACCGCGGCCCGTTCCATTCTGACCGGTTGATCGATCTCTCCTACGCTGCCGCCGTGAAGCTCGGCTACATGGAGAAGGGCACCGCGCAGGTCGAGGTCGAAGTTATCGATGTAGCGGGTGTCGAAGACCGGCGCGATACCACCTACGGCATATACCGCTACCTGCAGCTCGGTGCATTCGGCAAGGAATCCACTGCGCGCTCGCTGCTGGCGGAACTTAAGGATATCCTTTCCGCGCCGGTGTTTATCAGTCCGGTGGAAGCCGGTGGAACGCGGCTTTATCGCGTCAGGGTTGGCCCGGTGGACGACAGGCAACACCTGCTGGCGCTGCAGCAACGGCTGCAGGACAACGGCTATGACGCGGGCCAGCCTCTGCCGTAACCGATGCTGGCGCATGCCGCGACAGCCGGTGCAAACACGGGAATTCTTTCGCTGAAGCGGTGCATGGGTTACCATCGCCGCAGTCCAAATCCTACCCACGGTTTCCTGTAATCATGATTCGATCCGCGTTATTTTTTGTCCTCGCACTTATTACTGTTGGCGCCTCTGCACAGAACGCGATTCCCGCACCACCGGAGCTCGCCGCCAAGGCGTATTTCCTGATCGATGCCCAAAGTGGCGCGGTACTGGCGGAGCACAATGCGGACCAGCAACTGCCGCCGGCGAGTCTCACCAAGATGATGACCGCGTATGTGCTGGCCGAAGAGATCAAGGCCGGGCGTGTCAAGGAAACCGACATGGTGCGGATCACGGAGAATTCCTATTCGCAGAACCCTATTTTCAAAGGCTCATCCCTGCAGTACATCGAGCCGGGGACGGATGTCTCCATCGCGGATTTACAGCGAGGGATCATCATATCCTCCGGCAACGACTCCTCGGTCGCGGTGGCTGAGCATATCGCCGGCACCGAGGCTGCGTTTGCCGAGATGATGAACACCAACGCGCAGCGCCTCGGCATGGTGAACACGCACTATGTAAACGCCCACGGCCTGCCCGACCCGACACACCTGACAACCGCGCGCGATCTGGCCATTCTCGCGAAGGCGATGATCAACGATCATCCCCAGCAGTACGCCATATATAAGGAACTCGAATTTACGTACAACAATATCCGTCAGTACAACCGCAATACCCTGCTGCGGGAGGATCCTACGGTGGATGGGATCAAGACCGGCCATACAGCGGAGGCCGGCTACTGCCTGGTGGCGTCCGCCGAACGCAAAGGCATGCGCCTGATCGCCGTGGTGATGGGTACGCAGAGTACCAAAGCCCGCAAAAATGACGCCGCTGCCCTGTTCAATTACGGATTTCACTTCTTTGAAACCAGGACGCTGATCGAGCCGATGACGGAACTGGCGAAGCCGCGCATCTGGAAAGGGCAGCAGGACTTTGTCCCCGTTGGCCTGCTGGAACCGGCTGTCCTGACGCTGCCGCGCGGCAAGGCCGACAACGTGGCGACCGCAGTCGAGGTCAACACCGAAATCGTGGCGCCACTGGCCAAGGGTGACGCGGTGGGTACCGTCACGGTGACTCTCGATGGTGAAACCAAATTGCAAGTGCCGGCGGTTGCCCTGGAGCCAGTGGAATCAGCGGGGTTCTTTGCGCGCCTGTGGGATTCCATCCTGATGTTCTTCACCAGCCTCTTCGGACCTTGAGGAGGCACGACGGAACAGTGTGGGGGGCTGCGTGAGCGAGCCTGACAATCCCAAAATTGAATTTCCCTGCGACTATCCGATCAAGGTGATGGGTCGCAGCGGCGCAGGCTTCGAGGCTGCCATCCTCGCGGTCATTGAATGTCACGCGCCAGGCTTTGACACGCAGGCAATCGAGACCCGCGTCAGCCGCAACGGGACCTTCACGTCCCTCACCATCACGATCACCGCCACCGGCCCCGCACAGCTGCAGGCGCTGCATCAGGATCTGCTGGCCACCGGCCGCGTGAACATGGTGATCTGAGTGATCCTCGAGCCGGTGGTGCGCGCGATGGGTGTCGTCGATTACCTGCCCACGCTGGACGCCATGCGGCAGTTTACAGATCGACGCGCCGCCGATACACCCGACGAACTCTGGCTGTTGCAACACCCACCGGTATTCACCCAGGGCCAGGCGGGCAGACCCGAACACGTGCTGGCGCCTGGGAATATTCCGGTGATCCAGGCGGATCGCGGCGGGCAGATCACCTATCACGGCCCCGGGCAGTGCGTGCTGTACCTGCTCATCGATCTGCGCCGCCGTCACTTCGGTGTACGCGACCTCGTCGATCTGATCGAGGCGTCTGTGATACAGCTACTCGCCCATTACGGTGTTGCCGCGCACGCCCAGCCCCGCGCGCCCGGTGTGTATGTGGTGGATGCGAAAATTGCCTCGCTGGGGTTGCGCGTGCGGCGCGGCTGCAGCTATCACGGGCTCGCCCTCAATGTGGACATGGACCTGACGCCATTCGCGCGCATCAGTCCCTGCGGTTATCCCGGCCTGCGCGTGACCTCCATGGCCGAGTTGCTACCCGACCTGCCGGTTGATCTGGAGGATGTTGGCCGACGGCTGACGGGCGTAGTGCTGGACAAGCTTAAAACCTGATCGAGGGTATTACTCCCAGTCCGATGCGCGGCGCCCCCGTTTTTTTGCGCGCCGCTCCGACTCACCGGTGTGCGTGTGCAGTTCGCTGCGCAAGCCCGGAGGCCCCCGCCGATCCCCCTCAGTGGTGTCCCGTCGATCCGCGTGATGCGCGTATCGGCATGTGCACCGGGGCTGACGGCAACCGGGCAGCGGCAGCTGGGGGATATTTTGCGCTGCGGCCAGGAACCGTTTTTCGCCGATCGCAATTGCCGCCTCACAGGCCTTGCTCCCGGGGACGACGGAGATTGCGTGATAGGGAGTATTGGACGGCGCGGAGGATTTTGATGCTGCGGGCTTGTGCTTGGTCGCAGCCGGTGTTTTCACTGCTGTAGATTGGGATTTTGCCGGCGTCGATGCCGTCTTGCCCGCAGCTTTGCCGGAACGCGATCGCAGCAGCAGTACTGCGGTGATAACGACGAGCACCCCGATAACCAGGTACGCAAATGTCGAAAGTCCCATGGTCGCCTCCGAGTGTCGATACCGTTCGGGATGTCGTGAAATGGTAGGGTAGCCAAAACGTGGCTACAAGCCGCGACTTGCCATGCGTTTCACAGCTTTGGGTTATAATCCGGCCCCTTTCAAATCCTGCTTCCGGCGGGTGTCGCAGCCAAACCGTTATCTTCGGGAGATTCATCGCAGTGTCCGACAACAGACTGTCCACCGAGATCGGGAGCCGTAGAACGTTCGCCATTATCTCCCACCCTGATGCCGGCAAGACCACGATCACTGAGAAGCTGCTGCTGCTTGGGCATGCGATACAAGTCGCGGGCAGCGTGAAAGGCAAGAAGGGCCCGCACGCCACGTCCGACTGGATGAGCATGGAGCAGGAACGCGGCATTTCTGTCACGTCTTCTGTCATGCAGATCCCCTACCGCGAGTGCACGGTCAACCTGCTCGACACGCCGGGCC
>CAYWWD010000086.1:0-16217 GCA_964461965.1 uncultured Halioglobus sp.
TGGGCTTTGACGGCTCGGGTTTGGGCTTCGGCGGCTCAGGCTTGGGCTTTGGCGGCTCCGGCTTGGGCTTCGGCGGCTCCGGCTTGGGCTTTGGCGGTGTCTGCTTGGGTTTGGGTTTGGGCTTGGACTGCAGCTCACTGGCGGCAACCAGTCGCGCATTGATCACCTGCGGCGCCGGCTTTACCTTGACGCGCTCGCGATCCATATTCGTCCAGTTGGCAGTCAGCACATACAGCAGCAAACCGTGCAACAGCAGCGTGGCCAGCGCAGGCCGCACCACGATTCGCGGCATCACCGGCTTGGCATAAATCGACGTATTCACTGCGGCTCTTCAGTCACCAGGCCCACGCTCGGGGCCCCCGCTTCCTGCAATGCCACCATGACCGTTACCACTTCGCCGTAGGGCACGGCTTGGTCGCCCCAGATCAACACCGGCGTCTCTTTCTTGCGTCGCATCACTGTAGCGACTCTATCCTTGATAGTCGCCAGCTCCAGCTCCTGTTTTTCCTGGCCGAGGTTGAGAAATAACTTACCCGCTGCGTCGACTGAAACGATCAGCGGCTCGGCGTCCTGGTTCTCGACGGGGTCGGCGCTCGCGTCCGGCAGGTCGACCTTCACACCCTGCATCAGCATCGGCGCTGTGACCATGAAGATGATCAGCAGCACCAGCATGACGTCGATATACGGCACCACGTTGATCTCGGACATGGGTTTGCGTTTGCCGCGGTTGACACTGGCCACGGCGCCCTACCCCGCTCTTCGCTCGCGCGAGCGCAGTGCGAACGCCTGGCGGTAGAGAATGCCCGAGAATTCATCGACGAAGGTGTCGTAGCGGTTGCTGAGGACTTCGACTTTGGAGGCGAATCGGTTGTATGCCAGCACCGCAGGAATTGCCGCGAACAGGCCCATGGCAGTCGCCACCAGCGCTTCGGAAATCCCGGGCGCGACCGTCGCGAGCGTCGCCTGCGTGGAATTGGCGAGGCCGCGGAAGGAGTGCATGATGCCCCATACGGTGCCGAACAGACCGATATAGGGGCTGGTCGAGCCAACCGATGCCATGAAAGCAAGATGGCGCTCCAGCCGTTCCTCTTCACGCATCACGGCGACGCGCATCGCGCGGCGCGAGCCCTCGATTACGGCTTCGGAGTCCATCTCGGCCTGCTGCGCCAGGCGTGAAAACTCCTTGAACCCGGCACGGAAAATACTCTCCATGCCGAGGATCGCATGGCCATCGGCGGCCTTGTCATTGCCCTCGCGGTACAGCTGCGCCAGATCGACGCCCGACCAGAAACGCTCTTCGAACCGGTACATTTCGTCATTCGCATTGCGCAGATAGACGGCCCGATTCACGATCATGTACCAGGATGTCATCGAGGCCAGCAGCAGGATGGCCATCACGAACTGCACCGTGAACGAGGCATTCCACACCAGATCCAGCAAACTCAATTGTTCTTCCAACGTCCGTCTCCCTTAATGCGTAAGCTTCGTCGTACTGCCGATTTATGTCGTCAACGCGCGCAACTGCTCGGCCATGTCCACAGGCAGCCGGCGCGGTTTGATGCCGGCGCGATCCACGCAGGCGATGGTCAGCTCTCCCCGCGCAAGCACATCGGCGCCACGCAGGATTGCCTGCCGGAATACGATTCCCGCCCCGCGCAACCCAGCAATCGCAGCTGTGGCCTGCAATTCATCGTCCAGCCGGGCCGGCAGCATATAGCGTACGGCCACATCGCGCACCACAAACATCAGGTCGGCATTGAAAATGTAATTTTTATCGTAACCGAGCGCACGCATGAGTTCGGTGCGCGCGCGCTCCATGTATTTGAGATAGTTGACGTAATATACGATTCCACCAGCGTCGGTGTCCTCGATATAGACCCGCAACGCGTGTGAAAATTCCGTCGCGCCCACTACGACCCGCCGCCTGCGCCGAGATCCAGCGAGAGATTGCCACCGCCGGCGGGGCGGGCCGGCGCTGGCAGGCCGAAATGCAGGTAGGCATTGCGCGTCGCCATGCGGCCGCGCGGTGTGCGCAGCATATAGCCCTGCTGGATCAGGTACGGCTCCAGCACGTCCTCGATGGTGCCTCGCTCCTCGGAAATGGCGGCGGCCAGGCTCTCGACACCCACGGGGCCGCCGTCGAATTTCTCGATCAGCGCCAGCAACAGCCTTCGATCCAGGTGATCGAAACCCTTTTGGTCCACGCTGAGCAGATCCAGCGCGCGATCCGCGACTGCAGCGGAGATATGACCGTCCGCCTTGACCTCGGCGAAGTCCCGCACGCGACGCAGCAGCCGGTTCGCAATGCGCGGCGTGCCGCGCGAACGGCGCGCAATTTCGAGGGCGCCCGTGGTATCCATGCCGATCTTCAGAATCTGGGCCGAGCGTTCGACGATGTGGGCGAGATCCGCCACTTCGTAAAACTCCAGCCGCTGCACGATACCGAAGCGGTCGCGCAGCGGCGAGGTCAAAAGGCCGGCGCGCGTGGTGGCGCCTACCAGGGTAAATGGTGGCAAATCGAGTTTGATGGAACGGGCGGCCGGCCCCTCGCCGATCATGATGTCGAGCTGGTAGTCCTCCATGGCCGGGTAAAGGATTTCCTCTACAAAAGGGCTCAGGCGATGGATTTCATCAATAAACAGCACATCACCGGGTTCAAGATTGGTCATCAACGCCGCGATATCCCCTGCTTTTTCCAGCACCGGGCCGGATGTGGTCTTTAGCGACACCCCCATCTCGTGAGCGATGATACTGGCCAACGTGGTCTTGCCGAGCCCCGGCGGACCGAAAATCAGCGTGTGATCCAGCGGCTCGCCCCGGCCCCGGGCGGCCTGCAGGAAGATTCGCATCTGCTCCTTCACCGCCTGCTGGCCGATGTACTCATCGAGGGACTTGGGGCGAATTGCGCGGTCTGCGACATCCTCGCGCGCGCCGCTGGCCTGCGGCGCGACCAGGCGATCTGTCTCGATCATGCGCGCAACCTCACGATGTCACCACCGCTTTCAACGCGCGGCGGATCAGCTCCTCGCTGTCTTTTGCGCCATCGTCATTGACCGCCGCCACCATGCGACTGGCCTCCTGTGGTTTATAACCCAGTGATACCAGCGCGCTTTCGGCATCGGCGGCAATGCCCGCCCGCGCGGCCGACGACGCGCCGCAGGTGTCACCGTGCACGCTGTCCACGTGGACTTGCCAGTCCTCGAGCTTGTCGCGCATCTCCACCAGCAGGCGCTCCGCCGTCTTCTTGCCGACACCTGGCAGGGCCACCAGGGAAGAAATATCATCGCGCTGGACACAGCGGGCGAAACTCTTCGCATCCATACCTGAGAGAATCGTCAACGCCAGTTTGGGGCCGACGCCGTTCACCTTGATCAGGTGGCGGAACAGGCTGCGATCACCCTCCTCGATAAACCCGTACAACAGCTGCGCATCCTCGCGCACCACGAAGTGCGTCACCAGCGACACTTCCGCGCCCATTTCGGGGAGCTGGAATAATGTAGTCATGGGTACCTGCAGTTCATAACCCACACCGCCGACTTCCACCAGAATGAGCGGTGCCTGTTTGTGCACCAGTGTGCCCCTGATCCGGCCTATCATCGCGCGCGCCCGCTCAACGCATCCGGCGCCGGCGCACGGCGGTGGCGCCTGCCATCCTGAGCACACCGTGTCGCGAGTGCGCGTGGCACAGCGCCGCCGCCAGCGCGTCGGCCGCATCTTCCGCGGGCGTCGAGGGCAGCTTGAGCAGAACCTTGACCATATGCTGAACCTGCGATTTGTCCGCCGCGCCCGTACCTACCACCGATTGCTTGATCTGGCGCGCGGAATATTCTGCCACGGGCATGCCCTGTGCCGCGCAGGCCACGATGGCCGCGCCGCGCGCCTGGCCCAGCTTGAGCGCGGAACCCGCGCTCTTGGCCATGAACACCTGTTCCACCGCCAGCTCCTGCGGGCCGTGCAGGCCAACCAGTTCAGTCACACTGTCGAAAATGATCCGCAGGCGCTGCGGCAATTCCCCCGCCGGCAGGCGAATCACGCCGCTGGTGACATATTCGCTGCGCCCGGCCACATGGCGGATAATGCCAAAGCCTGTTTTCTGTGAGCCGGGATCGATTCCCAGGATGAGCGACATACCTGTGTCCGACGGTTGCGTCAGGGTCACATTATGTACAAAAACACAGGGTTGGTCTGCAGACAGAAGGTGAGATTTTGCACGCGATCGAGGCGCGATGAGACTGCTTGCACGACCAGGACCGTCTGCGGCACGGATGCCGCAGTCGAACCCCCATGGATGGGTTCACGGCGTGTCCTGGTCGTGCAAGCGGACTCATCGCGGCACGGAATGAGCGCCAGGGAAGCGATTACTCAGGCGATGCCGTTGCTGCGGTCTACTCGCCAGCCTCACGACTCTGCCGCAGGCGAATATTCAGCTCCTTCAACTGCTGTGCCCCAACTTCCCCCGGCGCATTGGTCATCACGCAGGCCGCGCTCTGCGTCTTGGGGAACGCAATGACATCGCGGATGGATGAGGCTCCCGTCATCAGCATCACCAGCCGGTCCAGCCCGAATGCCAGGCCACCGTGCGGCGGCGCACCGTACTGCAGGGCGTTGAGCAGGAAACCGAACTTCTCTTCCGCCTCGGCGGCATCGATATTGAGAATGCGGAACACCGCTTCCTGCATGTCGCGGTTATGGATGCGGATACTGCCACCGCCCAGCTCCGTACCATTGAGCACCATGTCATACGCGCGGGAAACGGCTGCACCGGGATTGTCAGCCAGTTGTTGCACATCGCAGGCCGGCGCGGTGAACGGGTGGTGCAGCGGCGTCCACGCACCGTCGGCGTCCTGTTCAAACATCGGGAAATCCACCACCCACAGCGGCGCCCAGCCTGCGGCCACCAGGCCCAGGTCTTCGCCCACTTTTATACGCAGCGCGCCGAGCGCCTCGTTGACCACCCGCGCGCGATCGGCACCGAAGAAGATGATGTCGCCGTCCGCCGTGCCCAGGCGCTGCATCAGTTGCGCCACGATGTCATCCGGCATGAATTTCAGGATGGGCGATTGCAGGCCCGCCACACCTGCGGCGATATCATTCACCTTGATCCAGGCGAGGCCGCGGGCACCGAAAATCGACACGTATTGCGTGTAGTCATCGATCTCCTTGCGGCTGATCGACGCGCCGCCGGTCACTTTCAGCGCGGCCACCCGGCCCGCCGGGTCGTCTGCCGGGCCACGGAATACCTTGAACTCCACCTGCTGCATCAGGTCGTCGATGCTGACCAGTTCCAGCGGAATGCGCAGGTCGGGCTTGTCGGACCCGAAGCGCTCCATGGCCTCGGCGTATGTCATGCGGGGAAACGCCGGCAGCTCGACATCCAGTACCGACTTGAACAGCTCGCGGATCATGCGCTCGGTGATCGCCATGATTCCCTGCTCGTCGAGAAACGAGGTTTCAATATCGATCTGCGTAAACTCGGGCTGCCGGTCAGCGCGCAGATCCTCGTCGCGAAAGCACTTGGCGATCTGGTAGTAGCGATCGAGACCCGACACCATCAACAGCTGCTTGAAGAGCTGGGGCGATTGCGGCAGGGCAAAGAACTTGCCGGGATGCGTGCGACTGGGCACCAGGTAGTCCCGTGCACCCTCAGGCGTAGCGCGTGTCAGGATCGGTGTTTCGATATCCAGGAAACCCTCGGCGTCGAGGAAGCGGCGCACCGCGCCGGTGATTTTCGAGCGCAGGAGCAGGCGCTGTTGCATGTCCTGCCGCCGCAGATCCATGTAGCGGTACTGCAGACGCACTTCTTCCCCGACCCTGGTGTGTTCATCCAGCTGGAAGGGCGGCGTGGCTGCGGCGTTGAGAATCTCCAGTTCCTTGCCCAGTACCTCGATCCGGCCGGTCGGCATGGCCGGGTTCACGGTTGACTCTGAGCGTGCACGCACACGACCGGTCACGCGCAGGACATACTCGCTGCGCACCCGGTCGGCGCGTTTGAAGTGCTCGGCGGTATCCGGGTCGAACACCACCTGCACGATGCCGTGACGGTCGCGCAGGTCGAGGAAAATGACGCCGCCGTGATCGCGCCGGCGATCTACCCATCCGCAGAGGGTTACCGATTGGTCGATATTCGCTGTACTCAGGGCGCCACAATAATGGCTGCGCATAGGCTGGGTTCCATCTGGATGGGCGGGCCGGGCTAAAGGCGGGCCCGGGATCAGGCTGTCTTCTTGCTCTCGCTGGATTTGCTTTCGGCGGGCTTGCTGTCAGCGGACTTGCTGTCGCCGGTTTTACTTTCCCCTGATTTGCTCTCGCCACCGCCGGAGGTATCGCTGCCGGAGCTGGCGCCGGCGCCGTCACCACCGCCGGACAGGTTTTTCTTGTTGCCCGTCTTGAAATCGGTTTCGTACCAGCCGCTGCCCTTCAGGCGAAATGCGGGCGCAGAGACCTTTTTCCTGAGAGCGGGCTCGCCGCATTTCGGGCAATTCACCAGCGGTGCGTCGCTGATCTTCTGCAAAGCCTCCAGAGTATTCTCACAGGCTTGGCACTGGTATTCATAAATTGGCATGGGAACGCACTACACAGCGGCCGAACCGCTGGTTCAGGTAAGAAAATGAGGGCGGAATTCTAACGCAAGGAGGTACGCGGGCCAAGCGTGGCAAACATGAATGCGAAGTGACGAAGTACCCCGGCACTGCATCGTGCCGCGGAGACTCGATTCAAAGCGGGCCGGCGCAGCAGGCTGTACCGGCCCCTCCTGACGAATGGATTACTGTGCGGCTTCCTTGAGCTTTTTCAGCGGGCGAATCTTCACCCGAATGCTCGCCGGCTTGGCCTTGAATACCCGCTCAAGTTTCGTGAACGGATCTATACCCTTGCGCGCAGGCTTTGCTGCCTGCTTGCGGGTAGTGATCTTCAGAATGCCAGGGATCGTGAACTCGCCGATGCCTCGCTTGCTGACGCTGCGCTCAACCAGTGAGTCATAGGCATCCAGCACGGAGCTCACTTCCTTCTTGGAGAGGCCAGTGGCGTCCGACACGCTTGCAACGATCTGCCCTTTGGTCATTTTTTCCGTGATCGGGCCAGTGGCCTTTTTCTTCGGTGGCGCTTTTTTTGCTGCTACCGGCTTGCGCGCCGGTGCCTTCTTCGCTTTCTTCGGAGACTTCTTAGCTGCTTTTTTAGTTGCCATGTTGTATTCAACCTTCCCTAAAAATTTTAATTGGAACCCTCTGCGCGCCGGGCGAAAGTGCTTTTTCCATGCGAAAAAACACGGCCGCTCTTCATCGCAGGGGAATGTATAAATCAGGAAACGCTGCAATACAAGCGTTTTCTACGTCCGCACGAAAAATACCTTGATTCGCAGTGCCGGAACAGTCCGCGAATTTTCACAACACACGCACGGAGCCCGCTTGGTATCGATACAGGTTCGGCAACGAGGTTGCGCGAACACACGGCGTGTCGTCGCTGTACGCTCCGGTTTTTCACACGTACACTGGGCGCCCCGTCACTACCCGACTCCCTGGAACTTCGCATGCGCACCAGCCAATACGTCATCGCCACCCTGAAGGAAACACCAGCGGATGCCGAGGTCATCAGCCACCAGCTTATGCTGCGCGCCGGGCTGATTCGCAAGCTGGCAGCGGGATTGTACTCCTGGCTGCCGCTGGGACTGCGGGTGCTACGCAAGGTGGAAGCCATCGTGCGCGCCGAAATGGATGCGTCCGGCGCGCTGGAGGTCAGTATGCCGGTCGTGCAACCGGCGGAGCTGTGGCAGGAATCGGGACGCTGGGAAAAATACGGGCCCGAGTTGTTGCGCATCCAGGATCGCCACCAGCGCAACTTCTGCCTGGGCCCTACGCACGAGGAAGTGATCACCTGCCTGGTGCGCGACGAGATAAAAAGTTATAAGCAACTCCCTTTGAACCTGTACCAGATCCAGACCAAGGTACGCGATGAGATCCGGCCACGCTTCGGGATTATGCGCTCCCGGGAATTTCTTATGAAAGATGCCTATTCCTTCCACGTTGACCAGGCGTCGCTGGAGCAGACTTACCAGGACATGTTCACAGCGTACTGCCGTATCTTCACCCGGCTGGGGCTGGATTACCGGCCTGTAATAGCCGACACCGGCAGTATTGGTGGCAGCGGTTCGCACGAGTTTCACGTACTCGCCAGTTCCGGGGAGGACGCCATTGCGTTCAGCGACGGCAGCGACTACGCGGCAAACGTGGAAATGGCGGAGGCTGTGGCGCCAGCAACCTCTCGACCGGCGCCCGCTGAGCATCTGCAGACCCTCGCGACACCGGGAGTGAAAACCATTGAGGAACTTGCCGCGTTCCTGTCAATCGACCCCTGCCGCTGCGTCAAAACGCTCGTAGTGGAAGGCGAGGAGGAAGGCAGCCTGGTGGCGCTGGTCCTGCGCGGCGACCATCAACTGAACACTATTAAGGCGGAAAAGCTGGACGGCGTGGCCACGCCGCTGCGCATGGCGGGCGAGGAACGGGTGCGCGCAGCGTGCGGCGCCGGCTTCGGCTCGCTGGGGCCGGTGGGTCTTCCCTTCCCGGTCATCGTGGACCGCAGCGCGGCGCATCTGGCCGATTTTACCTGTGGCGCCAACCGCGACGACGCGCACCTCACCGGTGTCAACTGGGGGCGGGATTGTGCGCTGCAGCGCGTCGAGGACCTGCGTGACGTCGTGGCCGGCGATCCCAGCCCCGACGGCAAGGGTCGACTGCAGATCAGGCGCGGCATCGAGGTTGGGCATATCTTCCAGTTGGGCACCAAATACAGCGAAGCCATGAATGCCAGGGTGCTGGATGAGAACGGGAAGATGCTCACTGTGATCATGGGCTGCTATGGCATCGGCGTCAGCCGCATTGTCGCCGCCGCCATCGAGCAGAACCACGATGCGAGCGGCATCATCTGGCCCGCCGCCATGGCGCCTTTCGAACTGGTACTCGTTCCCTTGAATATGCACAAATCCGAGGCCGTCGCGCGTTGCGCCGAAGATCTCTACCAGCAACTGCGGGCCGCAGGAGTGGACGTGCTGCTGGACGACCGCAACGAGCGCCCGGGTGTCAAGTTCGCGGACATGGAACTCATTGGCATCCCCCACCGCGTGGTGATCGGCGATCGCACACTGGCCGAGGGCAACCTCGAATATAAAAGCCGGCGCGGGACGGAATCACAGCTTGTTCCCAGAAACGACATCCTGGCGTTTTTGCAGGAGCAGTTGCGGTAGCTACGTCACTTACCGCCCAATCGGAACACCAAAAAGTAGTGCTCGAAAAGAGAGCGCTGTCGGCGAAGCCCATCTATCAAAGCTCGGTCGTCAGCGACTACAAGATCTAAAACAATACAGCGAGTGACTACCGATACGACCCCGGCGACTGCCCTGTCCATTTCTTGAATGAGCGATGAAATGCACTGGGATCGGAAAAACCGACCTGCTCCGCCACCTCGCTGACCGTCAATCCCTCGCGACTCAGTAGGGTGATGGCCACATCGCGGCGCGCATTGTCCTTGATGCGCTGGTACGACGTGCCCTCTTTCTCCAACCGGCGACGCAGTGTACGCGGTGACATGTTGAGCCGGCCGGTCAATTCTTCAAAGCTCGGCAATTCCTGGCGGAAATCGCTGCCCAGTATCTGGCGGATGCGGTGCGTGATGCTGAGTGTCGCGGCCTGGGGCTCGATCACCACGTAATAGGGTGCAAGTTTTAGGAACTCCCGCAGGTCGTCCTCATCGCGCACCAGTTCGGCATCGAGGTGGCGGGCGCTGAAGGTCACGGAATTGACCGCCTGGTCGAAGTGCACGGGACAGGGGAAGAAGTGGCGTATGGCCGCCATGAATCTCGGCCGGGGCCCGGCACAGGTGGCGCTGGTCACATCGATGTGCTGATCGATCAGCCAACCGCAAAACCGCAGCCACATGGCGAGATTACACAGCACATTGTGCTGCAGTTCGGGCGCATCGTCGCCGCACAGGTAGGTCAGGGTGGCTTCGCGACGCCCCTCGTGCACCAGCAAGCGGTTGACGACTGCGGCGCCGCGGCGCACCCGGCAGACCTCGTTGAACTCGATCGCACGCTGCAGTGCTGCCGCGAGGCTGGAACTGTTGAGCATACTCAGTGCGATCAGACGGGTGGTCCCCACCGGTGTCTGCACATCCGGCATGACACCGCCCGCTTCATCACCGAGTGCGCGGATCAACTCCAGGCACAACCGGGAGTACTGCTCACGCGAAACAAAAGCCGTCTGCACATCCTGGCGCAGGGGGTCGAATGGAAACCTGGCGGCCCGCAGTATGGCATCGACATCCCGCTGGTAGGCGCGCGCCTGCGCCAGCAGTGCGCGGGTAAACTGCATGGGCACGACTTCGTTGTACGGCGCGGTGTGGATGGTGTCCTCGGACAAAATTCAATCTGCCTTCCCAAAGGGCGGTACAGCATAGCGCATCGTCGCCAGTTTCGTGAACCGCACCGGCAGTGACTGCCCGGGCAGTTGAATCCGCGCGAGATTTTAGCTACAAAGACCGCTCTACCCGTATCGCTGGGAAACCGAGCAGCCAATTACGGCAAGCCGTGGTTGCGCGCCGGTTCCCTCTGCGCAGAGTAGTGGTTCGGGCCGCGAGTTTGACAACGCCGTTGTGCCTCATCACTATGTAGCGAAAACGCTGGCAATAAGTAGCATAAGGCCGCATGACGGACGTCAACCAACTGAGCAAGTGGAACCGGGATATCTCCCGGGCGATTGCCGCGCTCGGCACCGAGCGCTTCTTTCCGTCGCTGGTCGAAGCCATCAGCGGGCAGGTCAGGATCGATTACCCCCAGGTCTGGCTCTATCACCGCGACCTGCCGCCCCGAATCCTGTACCACGGGGTACCGCAGCACGCGGTCGCCGCCCAGATCGATCAATACCTCGAGGGGCCTTATCGCGAGGACCCGTTCTACCAGACGTCCCTGCACCAACCCCGCTCCAAGATCTATCGCCTGTCGCGCATCACCATGGGCAAGCTGCAGGATTCAGATTACTACCGGAACTACTATGCAGACACCGGCACCTGCGATGAAGTGGTCTACCTCGCCAAGCTGCAGGCGGGGAACGTGATCAATCTGAGCATGATGCGACTTCCGGAGCGCGGACCCTTCAGCGACCAGGAGTATGAGTCCCTGTACTTGCTGGCAGAGCCTGTCTCCGAACTGCTCAAGAGCCACACCGAGCACAATGACTTCGCGGCGACCAACCTGATCCAGCCCGGCATCGACCACCAGATCGATCTTGCATTTCGTACCTTCGGCGCCTCGCTGCTCTCACCCCGGGAAAAAGACGTGCTGGAGCTGATGCTGCGCGGTTACGGGACGGACATTTCCGCCGAGCGCCTCGATATCGCTGTCGAAACTGTGCGCCGGCACCGGAAAAGTATTTATCGCAAACTGGATGTGAGCTCACAGACAGATCTGTTTTCGCTGTTCCTGAATGCGATGTCGTGCATGGGCGAAGCCGCCGGCCGGGATCCGCTCAGCGTCTATATGTCGCCGCGCATGACATGAACCGACGTGCGAAACACGCGCAATTTTCCGGCTACGCAGTTTTTGTGAACCGTGTCTCGCACTTGAATCAAGCTTGCCCAATGTAGGGCATTGAGCGGCCCAGCCCAAGCAGTGATAGTGCGCGCTTACCGCATACTAATACGGTGGATGCATGTCGCTCGAAGCCGATTGGTTCCTGCGGGCTCACCCTGAAATCACAACCATTGAAGCGCTGCTCCCCGACTGCAATGGGATAATGCGGGGCAAATGGATACCCCGCCACAAACTCCACACCATTTTCGACGGCGAGTTGAAACTCCCCAAGACCGCGCTCAGCCTCGACATCTGGGGTCGTGACGTAGAACAACTGGTGTTCGCCAGCGGCGACGCCGACGGCATTTGCCGGCCGGTGGAAGGCTCGCTGCTCCCCACACCCTGGAGTATCGGCGGCCACCACGGCCAGGTCATGCTCTCCATGTTCGATGCCGATGGCGCACCGTACGCCGGCGATCCACGCCAGGTACTCAAGCAGGTACTGGCCCGCTACCAGAAGGCCGGTTGGCGACCGGTAGTCGCCGCCGAACTGGAGTTCAGCCTGGTGCGCTGGGATGACACAGTGCCCCTGCACACCTGCCCCGCGCCCGCCGGCAGCTCCCCCATCGGCGGCAACACCTACGGACTCGACGTGCTCAACCACCACCAGGCCATGCTGGAGGATCTGCGGCTGGCCTGCGAAGTGCAGGACATTCCGTTCGACGGCGTCGCCAAAGAGTCCGCCCCTTCCCAGTACGAAGTCAATATGCAACACGTGGACAACCCCGTGCTGGCGGCCAAACAGATTCTGATGCTGAAACGCCTGATCAAGGGCGTCGCCGCCAAGCACAACCTGATCGCCAGCTTCATGCCCAAGCCTTTCGAAGAGGAGTCAGGCAATGGTATGCACGTACATTGCAGCGTGCTGGATGAGCATAACGTCAACATTTTTGACGACGGTACCGACAAGGGCTCGCCGCTGCTGCACAACGCGATCGGTGGCTGCCTCGCGAACATGGCGGATTCTGTGGCAATTTTTTCCCCCAGCTTCAATGGCTACCGCCGCTTCCGTCCCGGCTGCCATGCGCCCACGTTCCCGAGCTGGGGTTATGAAAACCGCACCGTTGCGGTGCGCGTGCCCGCCGGCAGCCATAGTGCACGCCGCCTGGAGCACCGGGTGGCCGGGGCGGATGCCAATCCCTACCTGCTGTTTGCCGTATTGCTCGCCGCCATGCTCGACGGTATCGAGCAGAATTTGTCGCCGGGTGATCCCGTCACCGGCGATGGCTACGCGCAGGAGAAAGAGAGGCTGCCCCTGTACATGCCGGACGCGGTAAAATTGTTCAGTGAATCGGACTTTATTCGCCAGAGCCTCGGCGCCGAACTGCAGCGGATCTACACGCTCACCAAGCAGCAGGAAGTGGAAGAGTTTCGCAAGCGCATCACGACACTGGAATACCAGTCCTACCTCGAAAAACTCTAATGCCTGCGCGCCACCGCAGCCTTGGCTCTGCGGAATTTCTTCACGCACTTGCGGCTTGGTACGCTCCCGGAGCGTCAGCAAACCTGCCCGGCAAGCGGGTATTTAGCTACTATTAACGATACTTCCTGGTACGGTAGAATGCGCGTCCGGTCAGAATAGGCCAACCACGGGGCCGCGCTCGGACACGACCCTCCCCATCATGAGCAGTCACCGACCCGGTGAGCCAGACGAAACTCGAGACCCTTCACCATGCAAGACACCACCAAACCGCCGCTGAACCCGGTCAACATCGCAATTTTTGTCGGCCTGCCCCTCGCCGCGCTGGTGCTGGTACCGGCGTGGGGAATCCATCGTGGCTTCGACACCTTCCAGTGGCTGTGGGCACTTGCCTTCCTGTACCTCAATGGCATGTCCATCACCGGCGGCTATCATCGCCTCTGGGCGCACCGGGCGTACGAGGCGAGTCCGGCGCTCAAATGGTTTTTTGCCTTCTGGGGCGCCGGTGCACTGCAGAACAGCATTTTGATCTGGGCCTCGGACCACCGCCGTCATCACCGCCATGTGGACGACAACACGCTGGACCCGTACAGCGCGGGACGCGGACTTTGGTTCAGCCACATGGGATGGATGCTGCGCCGCTACAAATCGAACACACCCGACTACAGTAACGCCCGGGATCTGCAGCGCGATGCGATAGTCGTGTGGCAGGACAAGCACTATGTGGCGCTCACCGTGTTCATGAACGTCGGCATGCCGCTGTTGCTCGGCCTGTGGCACGGCGATGTCATCGGCACGTTGTTGCTGGTCGGCCTGTTGCGCCTGGTGGTGAATCATCATGTGACTTTCTTCATCAACTCCCTCGCGCATTACTGGGGGAGCCGCCCTTACACCGAGTCGAACAGCGCGCGGGATAACGGCTTCCTCGCCTTCCTCACTTACGGCGAGGGCTACCACAACTACCATCACATATTCCAGGCAGACTATCGTAATGGTATCCGCTGGTGGCAGTGGGATCCGACCAAGTGGATGATCGCGCTGTGCCACCGCCTTGGTCTCGCCTGGAACCTGAATCGCGTCTCGGACTTCAAGATCCAGCGCGCCATACTCGACACAGCCTTCAAACGCGCCCGCACCAAACTCGACCAGGCGCACAACTCCGAATCACTGCGCGATATCCTCGAGCGGGAATACCAGTTGTTTACCGATTTCATCAACCAGTGGACACTGCTGCAGGCCGAGCGCTACGAACGCACCAAGGTGCATCTGAGCGGAGCGCTGGAGGAAGGGCGACAGCAACTGCAGCAGAAGTGGGAGAACGCTGCCCTGCACACCAAACTGAAGACGCTCGAGTACGCACTCAAAATGCAGCGCAAACGTCTCGGCCTGCTGATGGAGCAGGTTCACTTTCACCAGGCGCGCCTGGCCTGAGCAAACCTGCGGGAGGAAGTCACAATGGATACCGTTTACGAATTCAGTTGCCAGACGCCCGCAGGAAAGAAACAATCGCTGCGGGATTACCGGGGCAAGGTGCTGTTGGTCGTCAACACGGCGTCGAAATGCGGCTTCACTCCGCAATTTGGCGGACTGGAGGAAATGTACAGGACGTATAAGGACAGGGGGCTGGAAATCCTCGGGTTTCCGTGCAACCAATTCGGCAGGCAGGACCCGGGCAGCAACGACGAGATCATGGAATTCTGCCAGCTCAATTACGGCGTGAGCTTTCCCATGTTCGGCAAGATCGAGGTGAATGGCGCCAACGCCGACCCGCTTTTCAAGTATCTCAAGCACGCGGCCCCCGGAGCACTCGGCACCGAGGGTATCAAATGGAACTTCACCAAATTCCTGATCGACCGTTCGGGCAGTGTGATCCGCCGCTACGCCCCCAAGGACACGCCAGCGGTGATCGCCCGCGATATCGAGAAACTGCTGGCCTGACGCATCAGTGTTCGCGGGTGGCCCGGAACCGCAGGTCTGGCCACCGCTCTTCCATCAACGCCAGATTGACACGCGTAGGCGCCAGGTAGGTAAGGTGGCCACCGCCATCCAGCGACAGGTGCTCCGCCGCCTTCTTGCGGAAGTCCTCCAGCTTGCGTTTATCGTCACAGGCAATCCAACGCGCGGTGTACACGTTCACCGGCTCATAGCGTGCGTCGACCTTGTACTCATCCTTGAGGCGGTAGGCCACCACTTCAAACTGCAGCGGGCCCACGGCGCCCACGATCAGGTCGGACGACATGAGCGGCGAGAATACCTGCGTGGAGCCCTCCTCCGACAACTGCTGTAATCCGCGCTGCAATTGTTTGGACTTCATCGGGTCGGCGAGGCGGATGCGACGGAACAATTCGGGCGCAAAGTGCGGAATGCCCGTGAACTGCAACACTTCACCTTCGGTAAACGTGTCGCCGATCTGTATCGTGCCGTGGTTGTGCAGGCCGATGATATCGCCGGCGACCGCATCTTCTACCAGCGCGCGTTCGCCCGCCTTGAAGGTCACTGCATCCGCGATTTTCACCTCCTTGGCGATACGCACATGTTGCAGTTTCATGCCCTTCTGGTAGCGGCCGGAGCAGATCCGCAGGAAGGCGATGCGATCGCGGTGACGCGGATCCATATTCGCCTGGATCTTGAACACGAAACCTGTGAACTTCTCTTCGGTCGCCGCCACTGGTCGCTCCACGGCATCCCTGTCCAGCGGCGCAGGCGCCCACTCAACGAAATCGTCCAGCATTTCGCGCACGCCGAAATTGCCGAGGGCGGTACCAAAAAATACCGGGCTGAGGCGACCGGCAAGAAATTCGCCCAAATCGAATTCGTGGCTGGCACCGCGCACCAGTTCGATGTCTTCGAGGAATCGTTCGTACTCGTCGCCCAACAGCACGCGCGCGGCATCACTGGCGAGCCCCACTACCCGCCGGTCTTCAGGCAGCACACTGCCCTGCCCCGGTGTGTATAGGTGAAGGGTGTCGGTGTACAGGTTGTATACGCCGCGGAACTCATGACCCATGCCGATCGGCCAGTTGATGGGCGCACCGCGGATCTGCAGGACGGACTCGATCTCGTCCAGCAGCTCGATGGGATCGCGGATGTCGCGATCCAGTTTGTTCACGAAGCTGAAAATCGGCGTGTCGCGCAGGCGGCAGACGTTCATCAGCTTGATGGTGCGATCCTCCACGCCCT
>CAYWWD010000087.1:0-16155 GCA_964461965.1 uncultured Halioglobus sp.
CCTTGACCACGCGGCCGTTGTCCACGTCGAGGCAGGGGATGATGCGTTTGGCGAGGCCCATCTTCAGGCCGCCGCCTCATCGCACAGGCGCTGCGCCGCCGCGACATCCAGCGTGCCCTCGTAGATGGCGCGGCCGGTGATGGCGCCCATGATGCCTACGTTTGCAACCGCGAGCAGGCCGCGGATATCGTCGAGATTGGTGATGCCGCCGGAGGCGATCACCGGGATGCACGAAGCCTGCGCCATCGCCACCGTCGCCTGCACGTTCACACCCTGCATCATGCCGTCGCGCGCGATATCGGTGTAGACGATCGCCGCCACGCCGTCTGATTCGAACTGTCGCGCAAGATCTGCAGCGCGCACCGTCGACACTTCCGCCCAGCCGTCGGTGGCGACCAGTCCGTCTTTGGCATCGAGCCCCACGATGACCTTGCCCGGAAACGCCGCGCAGGCCTCAGCCACGAATGCCGGCTCTTTCACCGCCTTAGTGCCGAGGATGACGTAGCTGACACCGGCTTTTATATAGTGCTCGATCGTCGCCAGCGTGCGGATGCCGCCGCCGATCTGGATCGGCAGTCGCGGATAGGCGGCGGCGATGGCGGTGACCACCGCGCCGTTCACCGGTTCGCCGGCAAACGCGCCGTTCAGGTCCACCAGGTGCAGGCGCCGGCAGCCGGCGTCTACCCAGCGCGCCGCTACCGCTACCGGGTCATCGGAGAACACCGTGCTGTCATCCATCAGCCCCTGGCGCAGGCGCACGCACTCTCCGTCTTTCAGGTCGATCGCGGGGATGATCAGCATTGCCCGTTCCATGTAAGAAAATTTTTCAATAACCGCAACCCGGCATCGGCACTCTTTTCCGGGTGAAACTGCACGGCGAAAAGATTGTCGCGCGCGAGCGCGGCATCGGCGCTGACGCCGTATTCCACGCTGCCCGCCAGCAGGCTGCGATCCTGTGCGTGCACGTAATAGCTGTGTACGAAGTAAAAGCGGCTCAAGTCGGGAATGCCCGCCCACAGGGGGTGATCCCGGCACTGGCGCACTTCATTCCAGCCCATGTGCGGTACCTTCAGGCGCCTGCCCTCAGCATCGGTGAGCGGATGGCCGAAGAAACGCACCTCACCCGGGATGATGTCGAGACAGTCCACGCCGTCGTTTTCCTCCGAGCGACTCAACAGCGCCTGGAGTCCGACACAGATCGCCAGCACCGGCACCTGCTGCCGGTCGAGCGCCTGCGCGAGCAACTCGTCGCATTTGAGGCGGCGGATTTCCGCCATGCAGTCGCGGATGGCGCCCACGCCGGGAAACACCACGCGATCCGCCTGACGGATGAGCTCGGCATCGTGCGTGACCACCACTTCGCCCGCACCCACGTGCTGCAGCGCACTCGCCACAGAGTGCAGGTTGCCCATGCCGTAGTCGATGACGGCGACACGGTTGCTCATGTCCGGATGCTCATTGCCGGGAACCCATAACCCGCTCCCTGCCTACAACACGCCCTTGGTGGACGGCGTGACGCCCGCCATGCGCGGATCGAAGGCCAGTGCCATGCGCAGCGCACGGCCGAACGCCTTGAACACCGTCTCCGCCTGGTGGTGGCTGTTGTCGCCGCGCAGGTTGTCGATATGCAGCGTGACGAGGGCATGATTGGCAAAGCCCTGGAAGAATTCCATGAACAGGTCGACATCGAACCCGCCGACGGAGGAACGCGTGAACGGCACATGGAATTCGAGCCCCGGACGGCCGGAAAAATCGATCACCACGCGCGAGAGCGCCTCATCCAGCGGCACATACGCGTGCCCGTAGCGCACGATGCCCTTCTTGTCGCCGACTGCATCAGCCACCGCCTGGCCCAGTGTGATGCCGATGTCTTCCACCGTGTGGTGCGCATCGATGTGCAGGTCGCCCTGGGCGTTGATATCGAGATCGATCAGGCCGTGGCGCGCAACCTGGTCCAGCATGTGTTCCAGGAAGGGGATGCCGGTCTCGAACCGGGATTTGCCGGAGCCGTCGAGGTTGACCTCCACGGTGATCTGCGTCTCCAGGGTATTTCGCGTGATCGCGGCCTTGCGCTCAGCCATGGGATTCTCCACCGCGCGTGACTCGGGGGCTCGCCCCCGAAAGGGCGGCCATTATAAGGGAAGCCGACACCCAATTCACTGGCACTATGGCAAACGAGGCTTTACCCTGTGACGCTCCCATCCGCAGCAACTCTCGCGCTCCATGACCGGCCCCGCACCTTTCCATGCACGCGTTCTCAACTGGTTCGACCGGCACGGCCGCAAGGACCTGCCGTGGCAGCGCGATACCAGCCCCTACCGTGTCTGGGTGTCGGAAATCATGCTGCAGCAGACGCAGGTAAAGACCGTCATTCCCTATTTCGAGCGCTTTATGGCGGTATTCCCCGATGTGCAGGCGCTGGCTGCGGCGCCCGAGGATGCGGTGCTGCACCTGTGGACGGGGCTCGGCTACTACGCGCGGGCGCGGAACCTGCACCGGGCGGCCAAGCTTATTGCCGGAGACTTGCAGGGACGGTTCCCCGACAGCCTCGAGGGGCTGGGTGCGTTGCCGGGCGTGGGGCGCTCCACCGCCGGCGCAATCCTGAGCATCGCGTTCGACCGGCGCGCAAGTATTCTGGACGGCAACGTCAAACGCGTGCTGGCACGCTATCACCGCGTGGCCGGCTGGCCCGGAGAGTCCGCCGTGCACCAGCGTCTGTGGGAGATCGCCGAACAGTACACGCCACCTGAGCGCTGCGCGGAGTACACGCAGGCGATGATGGATCTCGGGGCGACACTGTGCACTCGCAGCGCGCCGGCGTGCGAGCGCTGCCCGCTGGCCGACGGCTGCGCGGCGCGCACGCACGGCGATCCACACCTGTATCCCGGCAAAAAGCCACGCAGGATACTGCCGGTCAAAGCCACGCACTTCCTCATCGCGCGCAACAGCGAAGGCGATGTATGGCTGGAGAAGCGACCGGCCAGCGGCATCTGGGGCGGCCTTTGGTGCTTTCCCGAAATCGACACGCCCGCGCGGGGCAGCGAACACTGCCTGGACCGGTGGGGCAAAGCACCTGCCCGCGTCGACATCCGGGGGGCATTTCGACACACGTTCAGCCACTATCACCTGGACATCACGCCCGTGGTGGTGGAGCTCGATATCACCCCGCACGCGGTGATGGAAGCCGCGCGACAGCTCTGGTATAACCTGCGCCAACCCCCGCACATCGGCCTCGCCGCGCCCGTGGCCGCGCTGCTGGATTCACTCGCCGACCGGCGCCCGCACATGGAGCACTGAACATGTCCCGCATGGTTTTCTGCAGAAAATACAACAAGGAACTGGAAGGGCTGGCTGCGCCACCGTATCCCGGCCCCAAGGGGCAGGACATTTTCGAGCATATCTCCAAACAGGCCTGGCAGGACTGGCAGAGCCACCAGACCATGCTGATCAACGAGAAGCGCCTGAGCCTGGTAGACCCCGAGGCGCGGAAGTACCTGCAGGGCGAGATGGAGAAGTTTTTTTCCGGCGCGGAATTCGATCGTGCGCAGGGGTATGTTCCCCCCAAGCCATAGACACGCACTGCCGCCGGGCTCGGCTTGACTCAACCCACCCGTACGGGTTTAATACGCGCCTCGCGCAGTTCCGCGCCCTTTCAGCTTACGCCCAGATAGCTCAGTCGGTAGAGCAGGGGATTGAAAATCCCCGTGTCGGCGGTTCGATTCCGTCTCTGGGCACCATCCAATGCCAATCTCGTGCGCGCAGCATCACGCAGATGCCACCTGCTCAAGCGGCGGGTTTTGCCTCCTCGCCGTTACCTTCGGCTTTCACCTGCACCGCATAGCGCTGGCTGAGCATCGGGCCGACGATGCAGGTCACCACCACCAGCACCAGCACCGCATTGACGTAGGTTTCGTTCAGCAGGTGTTCGCCCGCTGCATTCTTCGCCCGGTACGCAACTACCGCCGAGGCGAGTGTGGCGGCCATCTGCGGCAGCGACAGGCTCCACACCAGATGGGTTTGCGCGCGCGTACCGCCAAAGGCGAGCGAGGCGAGCCACGCCGCCAGGTACTTGGCGGCTACCAGTGTGGCGATGATGCCGATCACCAGGCCGCTCTGCGTCTGGATCGTCTCGCCGAGTACATGAAAGTTCACCAGAAAGCCCGTGGTCAGGAAGAAGGCCGGAATGAACAGCGTGTGCGAGATCACTTCCAGTTGCTGCACCGTGTACTTGCCGCGCACCGCGCGCTTGATCGCGATGCCCACGAGGAACGCACCGACGATGCCTTCGAGCTGGATGTAATGCGCCGCCTCGGCGCACACCGCGATCACCACCAGCAGGATCATGACGCGCAGCTCGGGTTTACTGCCCCAGCGGATGATCGCCTTGCGTGTCAGGTTGCCCACGCCGAACAACACCAGCGGCACGAAGATGGCAAGCTCCACCAGCTGCCTGATCAGGAACTCCCAGGAGAAGCCCGCCATGTGCACGCTCACGGTGATAGCAAGCACCAGCATGGCAGCGATGTCGGTAAAGATCGTGCCGCCCACCAGCATGGTCACCACGGGATGCTGCGTCAGCCCGAACCGCTGCAGCACGGGATAGGCGAGAATAGTGTGCGAGGCGATCAGCGAGCCGATCAATAGCGAGGTATTCCAATTATTGCCGGTGAGACGGCCGATGGCCACGCCGCCGATCATCGGCAACACGAATGTAACCAGACCGAAGGTCAACGAGCGATTGCGGGACTTCCCGAACTCCTCGAGGTCGATCTCGAAGCCGACAAAAAACATGAACAGCAGCTTGCCGAGCTCGGCGAACAAAGCCACAACCGGGCTGTGGGGGTTGATGAGCGCCAGCACATTCGGCCCGAGCAGGACGCCGGCGGCGATAAAGCCGAGCACGCCGGGCAGCCGCAGACGCTCCATGGCCTGCGGCAGCAGCACGAACAGCCCGATGGTGATGGCGAACTGGGCAAGGGGAGACAGTGAGAAAACGTAAGCATCCATGGCGATAGCTATTATGGAGGGTGGCGCGCAGCAGGATGCCCGCAGGACCGGCGCCCGGCCAGCCCGGTGGCGGCTAACTTAGCATGGGCGTGCGCGGGAGCGCTACTTGCGCAGCGCGGTTCAACGCGAGACGGCGGCCCGCTGCCGTTGCAACCCGTTGCTGCGCTGCACTGCGGGCAGCGGCGACAGCGTCGGCGGCAACGGGTGCTCGGCGAGTACGACCTGGTTGCGCCCGTGCCCCTTGGCCTGGTACAGCGCGGCATCGGCCCGGGCCAGCCAGACTTCCCGGCTTTCACCGCGCAGCACCTCGGCCACACCGATCGAGACTGTCAGCTTGATACCGGCGGTAAACGCCTTGCGGGCAATCTGGATGCGCAGCTTCTCCGCCAGGTTGATGGCGGTGGCAAGTGCGGTCTGCTCCGCGACCACGACGAATTCCTCGCCGCCGTAGCGGTACAGGCTTTCGGTCGCGCGCGTGGAGCGACGTATCAGCTCGCACAGGTCGACCAGTAACTGGTCGCCGATGATATGGCCGTGCTCGTCGTTGATCCGTTTGAAATGATCGATATCGACGATCAGGAGAGAGGTGGGGCTCCGGTTGCGATTAAAAATCGCGATGCTCGAATCGAGCTTCAGGTTCTGCGCGCGCCGGTTGCCGGCGCCGGTGAGCGGGTCGACATTCGCGAGGCGGCGCAGGGCCTCCATCTGCCGGCGGTTGGTCAGGGCAAACGCATTGGCCAGCAGCATTGTAATCACCAGCGTCAGGCTCACCCGGGCGAGGCGGATGTCGGGCAAATCGTCCCACACAATCGCGAGGAAGCAGCCGATAAAACCACCCGCGAGCAGCGTCGCCTGCCGTGTATCGAGCATGAAGTACGCCACCATGAGCGCGGGAAAGGCCCAGTACACTTCGCTCACACCGAGCAGGAGGGTGGACATCAGCGCGGCGCTGATGAAACCGAGCGCGATGAACAGCCCGGCGGTGCGCGTCCGGCGGCTGAAGTACACGAACAGAAACAGCAGCAGCATGACGCAGACGATGCCGGCGTCGACCAGCGCCAGTGTCCAGTGCTCCTCGCGCAGCCGCATGATGGCAATGGGCGTTACCGCAACCGCCAGCACACCGCTGAGCAGCAGCAACATCGATTCCTTCTGGGAGCGACCGCGCGAGAATCCGGTATCGTCGTTGAACACTTCGTCCACCTCCCTGGTCATCGCCTCGCCCATGTGCGGGGAGAGGTAACTGGTGCCGAGCAGGGCGTTCGGCGGAGCGTCAGAGGTGTCGACGGTCTCCTCATGCTTCCGGGAGACCTGCGTACTGTGATCTTAATCACAGTTTTCCGTGCCGTCCAACCACGGCAGTGAGGTATTTGTGGATTTCAGAGGATTTTATGCTAGCGACTGCTACACATTGTGTCGCCGCTCACTGTGCTACTACTATGGAACCGCTGGCAGCACTTTGCCTGCTGCTGATTGAACACACTTTTTGAATGTCACCCCGACTGTGGAGACCCGGCCCATGTGCGATCAGGACCACTACGAGAGCGCCCTGCGCAAGTACGCATCCCCCGACGTGATGACCCGCCGGCAGTTTGGCCTGCTGGGTGCAGGCACAGGCCTCATGCTGATGCTGCCGCGAGCGGCCGATGCGCTGGCGGTGGCGGAAAAAGATGTTTCCATTCCGACGCCGGACGGCGTCGCGGATGCCTATTTCGTCTATCCGGCGAGCGGTGTGCACGCCGCCGTGCTCATCTGGCCGGACATCCTCGGCCTGCGGCCTGCCTTTCGGCAAATGGGCAGGCGCCTCGCCGAATCCGGCTACGCAGTGCTCGTGGTCAACCCGTTTTATCGCGTGGAACGCGCGCCGGTGGTGCCCGCAGGCGCGGTGTTCGCCGACGAGAAAGTGCGCAGCAAAGTGATCCCGCTGATGCAGTCGTTGAATGCAACCACCCATGTCACCGATGCGCGCGCCTTCATCGACTGGCTGGACCGCCAGCCGCAGGTAAACCGCGAACGCAGGATCGGCACCGCGGGCTACTGCATGGGCGGGCCCATCGTGATGCGCGCGGCGGCGGCCGTGCCGGGCCGCATCGGCGCCGGCGCCGTTTTCCACGGCGGCAATCTGGTCACCGACAGCGCGGACAGCCCGCACCTGCTGGTGCCGCAGATGGAGGCCCAGTTCCTGTTTGCAATCGCCGAGGACGACAACGAGCGTGAACCCAGGGTGCAATACGTGTTGCGCGACAGCTTCAAAAAGGCCGGCCTGCACGCCGAGATTGATGTGTATGAGGGCACCGCGCACGGCTGGTGCCCGCCGGATTCCGCGGTGTACAACGCGGCCCAGGCAGAGCGCGCCTGGAGCCGCCTGCTGGTACTGCTGGAGAATGCACTCGCCTAGCACGCCAGTATCCGGCATGCTCGCGCGGCACCCGCAGGCACGGTGCGATCGCGCGGAACCAATGGCGATAAACGCTGCCTCAATGTGCGCACATCTATACTTCAACCAATAGCGAATACCTCACACAAGGACTCAACCATGAACACCCGCGGCCTTCTGGAACAACTGCTGCAATCGGGCAGCGACTACCTCGGCAAGCAATCCGCGCAGGAAGAACAGTCGGATATGGGCAAGATGTGGGGCTTCAACATGCCGTCGAGTACTTCGAGCACTGCGCGTACCGGCGGCGACCCGCTGTCCGGATTCCTCTCCGGCGCCGCCGGCGGGGCGCTGGCGGCGAGCGCGATGACCCTGCTGCTCGGCAACAAGAAAGCGCGCAAGGCTACCGGCAATCTGGCAATGTACGGCGGCCTGGCGGCGCTGGGTGTTGCCGCGTACAAGGCGTATTCCAACTGGCAGACGACGCAGACGGGCGCGCCACAGTCCCAGCCGCAAACTATCGACCGCCTGAGCGGCGCACAGGCCGAGGAGCACAGCCAGGCCATTCTGCGCGCGCTGATCGGCGCGGCCAAGGCTGACGGGCACATCGACGAACGGGAGCGGGCCTTGATCGACACCGAGATCGCGAAGCTGGGCAACGACCCGGAACTGGCGCGCTGGTTCAACCTGGAGCTCGGCAAGCCGCTGGATCCCGCCGAAGTCGCCGGCGCCTCCCGCACGCCCGAGATGGCGGCGGAAATGTACCTGGCCAGCGCGCTGATCGTCGACGATGACAGCTACATGGAGCGCGCCTACCTGCAGGAGTTGGCACGGCAGCTGCAACTGGACCCTGCGCTGGTTGCTGAACTGGAGCAGCAGGCCAGGCAGGCCACAGCGCGCGCCTGAGCTGCGGCAGCGGTTTCGCGAGAATGCGGAACCTCAGACGTTCGGCGCGGCGGACACAGGAAACGGAATGAACGAACAGGACGCCATCAGGGTAGTGCTGGTGCAGGCGTTCGAGACGCAGGGAGCGGAACCGGCGCTGCTGTCGGATGCCGACCGGCACCACGCCACGCGCGCGGCGCTCGAAGCAGTGGGGTCCAATAGTGCACCCGATGCCTTCATCGCCGCGCGCGCGCGGATCGCACTCGACGCTGTGGAGACACGGATGCCGGTGGTCAACGGCATCCTGCGCACAGCCGGGTGGCACGCGGCGTGGCTGCCCGCAGCGATCCTCCTCGGCGCACTGCTCGGTATCACGGCAGATGTGTTTGGCAGCGGCCGGGAACTCAACCTGCTCGCGCCGCCTGCCTGGCTGGTCATCCTCTGGAATCTCGGCGTCTATGCCCTGCTCTGCGCCCGGGCGCTCGGCGCCGGCACGGGCGCGGCGACTTCGGCATCGGGCTGGATCGCGCGCGGCGCGCGGGCGCTGCTGGATGTGCGCCTGCACCGTCTGGGCAGCGCCAGCGTCGGTGCACACAGCCGGGCGCTCGCGAGTTTCGGTACCGCGTGGACGCGCACCAGAGCACCGCTCAGCGCAGCCCGCGCCGCGACGCTGCTGCATGCCGCGAGCGCGGCGGTAGGCGCTGCGCTGATCGCGGGCATGTACCTGCGCGGGCTGGTGCTGGAGTACCGCGTCGGCTGGAGCAGCACGTTCCTGCAGGCGCAGACCGTGCACGACCTGCTGGCATTCCTGCTCGCCCCCGCGGTACACCTCTCGGGAATCGCCCTGCCCGACGCGCCACAGATGGAGGCGCTGCGCGACGCCTCGGCGCTCGGCCGCGAGCAGGCCAGCGCCGCACCGTGGATACATCTCTACGCGGTGATGCTCGCCCTGCTCGTAGTGGTACCGCGCGCCCTGCTGGCGCTCGGCAGCGGATGGCGGGCGGAGCAGCTCCGCGCGCACTTTCCGCTGGCGCTGGAGGACAGCTACTTTCGCACCCTGTTGCGTGTACAGCGCGGTGATGTCACGCAGGTGCTGGTACTGCCCTACGGGTCATCGCTGGGAAGTAACGCGCAACAGCATCTGCGCGACGCCCTCGCCCTGGCCTTCGAGAACACCCCGTTGGTAGATTTCGAAGCGGCAGTGACGCTCGGCGCGGAGGACGATCTCGCAAGCGCCTTACCCAGGCTCGGGCAGGCAAGCCATCTCGTGGCGGTGTACGACATGACGGCCACGCCGGAGGCAGAACACCACGGAGCTTTTCTGCGGGCCTTGCAGTCGCGCGTAGCAGCGCCACTCATGCTGGTGGTGAACGCGAGCCGCTTTGCCAGCCGCTTCCGGGATTATCCGGAGCGCCAGCTCGAACGACGCGAGGCCTGGTCGCGCTTTGCCCGCTCCGTTGCGATGCAAATCGTGTTTCTCGACCTCGAGCATGCGCCAACGCCGGCGGACGTGCGCGAGATCAAGCGTCTCATCGACGAGACGACGGAGGTGCCGCATGGATGACGCGGCCGCCAAGCGCAGTATCGAACTGGTGCTCGCCTCGCACACCAACCTCGGCAAGACGACGCTGGCCCGCACCCTGCTCGGCCGGGATGTGGGAGAAGTGCGCGACGAGGCGCACGTCACGCAGTTTTCCGACCGCTATACGTGGCAGGACACCGCGCAGGGTGAATCGCTCAAGCTGTGGGACACGCCCGGCTTCGGCGACAGCCAGCGCCTGCTCAAGCGCCTGCGCCGCTCGGGCACCCTGCGCGGCTGGCTGCTGACGGAGGTGTGGGATCGCTGGCTGTACCCGGGGTTTCATTTCAGCCAGAAGGTGCTGCGCACCGTGCAGGAGGAAGCCGACGTCGTGCTCTACCTGGTGAGCGCCGCAGAACCACCGGACGCCGCTGCCTATCTCGACAGTGAGATGGCGCTGCTGGAGTGCATTGGCAAACCCGTCATCGTGCTCGTCAACCAGCTCGCCTGCGACCAGGACGCGGCGCAGGAGGAGGCGGACATGCAGCAGTGGCAGGCGTGCTGCGCGCGTTTCGCGCACGTGGCGGGCGTGCTGCCGCTGGATGCATTCGCGCGCTGCTGGGTCCAGGAATACGTGCTGCTGGAAACCGTGCTGGCGGCGCTGCCCGACGAGGAGAACCGCGCCCTGATGAGCCGCCTGGTTGCCGCGTGGCGCGGCGACGGCCTGCGGATTTTCGCCGCGTCCATGCAGGCACTCGCCACGTGCATTGCGCGCTGCGCGGTGGCGCGGGAACCGGTTGCGCCCGGCGAGGGCGCGCGCCCGGTCGCCGACATCCTGCGGCGGCGGCGCGAAACGTCCAGCGTGCAACACGCCGCGCAGGCCAAACTCGGCGAGCGGATGGTGCGCGACACCGCCCAGGCGCTATCGGAACTCGCCGCGCTGAACCGGCTGGATGCAACCGTGGAGAACGACATCGCGGCACAACTGAGTCACCTCTATCACCCGGGCAAGGCCGTCTCGGAGACGCGTGTTACCCTGCTGAGCGCAGTGCTGGCCGGCATGCTGAGCGGGCTGGCGGCCGATCTGGCGACCGGCGGGCTCACTCTCGGCGGCGGCATGATCGTGGGCGGCATCGCCGGCGCGTTCGGCGGCAAAGTCGCAGCCTCCGGCTATAACCGCATGCTCGGCAGCGCAGAGGCATGGGTGGAGTGGGATGCGCAGGCGCTGGATGCGGTGTTCTCCCGCCTCGTCATGTGCTACCTGATCGTCGCGCACGCCGGCCGGGGCCGCGGCAAAACTGTACTGAAGCGCGAACACCCGCGCTGGCAGGAGCTGGTACCCGCGCTGGTGGAACCACAGCGCGCGACACTGCACGGTATCTGGGCGCTGCGGGGCGCAGGCCCGGCGGATGACGCCACCGCAGCGCGCATGCAGGAACAACTGCTGCCGCTGCTCACCGAGGTGGTGTGGGGCGCATTGCAGACGCTGTACCCACATGCGGCAACGCTGCGGGCCGAACCGTGATCTCCATTATCGCCATCAATCTCCTGGTCATTGGCATCGTGGTGATGCTGCACTACGAGTTCCTGCACCAGACGACTCTGCTGATGCCCAGGTTGAAGATGCGACACCGCTTCCGCATTATCCTCGGCGTCTTCGTCGCCCTGCTCGCCCACTCGGCGGAGGTGTGGATTTTCGCGCTCGCCTACTACCTCATGCACCACTCTACAGGCTGGGGCCATCTGGATGGCAGCTTTGACGGCTCGCTGCAGGATTGCGTCTACTTTTCCTACTCGATGTATACCACGCTGGGCACGGGCGACATCGCACCGCATGGCGACCTGCGTTTCCTCACCGGGCTGGAATCGCTCACCGGGCTGGTGCTGATCACCTGGACAGCGTCTTTCCTGTATCTTGAGATGACGCGTTACTGGGATGAGAGTTGAGACTGGCGGCAACGACTAACTGAGCCGGACACCCGCAGCGCCACCCGCCGCAGGCGCGGTTACCTCGCCGATCACCTGCGCCTGCGCATAGCCGTGCTGCCGCAGCGCCTCGCACAATGCCGCCGCCCGCCCGGGCGCGATGGCGATGAGCAGTCCGCCGCTGGTCTGCGGATCAAATAGCATCTGCAGGCGCGCTTCGTCGATGGTTTCAGGCTGCTGCACGGCCCAGCCTGCGCTGCGCGCGTTGGCGGCGTGCATGGTGCTGGTGCGGCCGGCAGCCACCTGTTCGAGCGCACCGGCAAGCAGTGGCAGTCGCTTCAATTCCAGTTGCGCGCCGTGCACGCCACCGAGCATCGGCAGCAGGTGCCCCAGCAGGCCAAACCCGGTGACGTCGGTGCACGCGCTGGCGCCATAGGCCAGCGCCAGTTCCGCTGCGGCGCGATTGCCGCACAGCATCGAGGTCACGGCAGCGCTGATGTCGCGGCCATCCGCCGCCAGCTGCATGTGGGCGGCGAACAGGGCGCCGGTGCCCAGCGCCTTGGTCAGCACGAGCTGGTCGCCGGGCGCGGCACCCGACTTGCCGAGCAAGCCCTGCTCCGCTGACATGGCCACGCCATTCACGGCAAAGCCGATGCAGAGCTCCGCACCCTGCAGGCTGTGCCCGCCGTTCAGGTGGCAGTCGACGAGCGCGAACTCATGCAGCGCGCCGCCCAGCAACTGCTCCAGGTCGCGCTGCTGCAGCACGCCGGTGGCGAACGGCAGGGTGATCGCCGCCAGCGCGGAGACCGGCTTCGCACCGCGCGCGTACAGGTCGGAGAGCGCGTGATTGGCGGCGATGCGGCCCATCAGCCATGGATCGGAGACCAGCTGGCGCAACACGTCCAGGCTCTGCACCACAGTGCTGCCCGTCGGCACCGGTATGGCCACTGCATCCTCACCGGCACTGACGCAGTGGCGTGGATAATCGCGCGCCAGCTGCGCCAGCGCCGCCGTCAACGCATCCGCATCCACCTTGGCGCCGCAACCGCCGCAAACCGCCTGTTGCGCTGCGCCAGCCAGTGAAGGCAGACGCTGGCGCGCCGCGCGCGGCATGCCGGCCGGAAGTTTTGAAAAGCGCGCCATGAACTTGCGGTCGATGCGATTTTTCCAGCGCCACACCCAGCGGCCGGTGGCGGTGAACAGCGACTTGTTCGCCGTCGCCTGTTTCTCGCCCAGCGAGAGCAGCGAGAGGAAGCGCTGCTGCGGTCGATGACGGCGCAGCTTCCTGTGCAGCGCCGCAGCGCGCAAGTTGTGCGCCAGCACCGGCGCCTGGCGCACCGCGAACACGCCGGCTTTCGGCCGCGGAAAATTAACCTGCGCGGCGACATCGCCAGCGCCAAATAGACGCTCCTCACGCAAGCCCTGCAAGGTGTCGCGCACAGCGAGAAAGCCGTTGGTGTCGGTGGCGAGGCCGCTGTTCGCAACCCATGCCGGAGCCGCGGCACCGGTGCACCAGAACACGTCGTCGTAACGGGCGCGCCGCCCGTCGGCCAGTGCCAGCTCCGCCTGTTCCACCGCCGCGACCCTGGCGTTCAGGTGCACATAGACGCCGCTGCGCTGCAACGCCGCCAGCACCGATTTCCTGGCGCGCCGATTGTACTCCGGGAGGATCATCGGTAGTGCGCAGTACAGGTCGAACTGTGGCGGCGCCTCCCGCAGGCGGTGGGCCATGGCGAGCACCAGCTCCACGCTGCCCGCGCCGCCACCCACCACGGCGATGCACTGCCGTGCGCCAGCGCCGCCGCCCTCGATGCGCGCCAGCAGGTCCTGCCAGCGCTGCCACAATCCGGACACCGGCTTCACAGGCGTGGCGAAGCGCGCAGCGCCTGGCACCGAGTCCAGTTCCGGTTGCGAGCCGACGTCGAGGCTTGCGATGTCATAGCTGACCGGCGGCCGGCCGGCCAGTGTCAGGCGCCGTGTCTGCGGATCGACGCCGATCACCTCGGCGGCGATAAAGCGCGCGCCCGCCCACTGGCACAGCCGCGCCAGGTCGATGTGCGTCTCCTCGAAGCGGTAGTGGCCCGCGATCAACCCGGGCAGCATGCCGGAGTAGGGCGTGTGGCTGTCCGGCGAGATCAGCGTGATGCGCAGGCCGGCGATCGGCTTCATGGCCAGCATGCGCAGGGCCAGCGCATGGCTGTGGCCGCCACCCACCAGCACCAGGTCGCGGTGCAGTTCAGCGAGCGGCTGCATCGAAAACCTCGCGCGGCCCGCGGTGATGCTGCGCCCACTGCAGCACAGCCTGCCGGTCGCCCTGGAACAGGCGCTCGCCGCAGCGCTGGGCGAGCTGGTATTCGTACATCGGGTCGTAGTACTGCTGCAGCAGCACCGCAATCCAGCGGCGGTGCGCACACAGCTCCCCGCTGCGCCACTGCTCGGCAAACGCCGCCTCCAGCAGGGCGCTGACCTCCTGTTGTAGCAGGCCGCCGAGACGCCGTCGCAGCCGCGCCAGGTCAGCCTGCAGTTTCGCGCAGTGCCGCAGCGGCCCCTCCTCGCCGAACATTTGCTGGTAGTGGCGCCCCAGATCCACCACGTAGTCCTCGACGACGACGTCGATGCGCGCTTCGAGATCCTGCTCCACCACCACCATGGGCGCGGCTTTCATTCGCTCGCGCAGCAGCTCGGGCACGGCGAGGCTGCCGATGAGCCGGCCTTCGTCTTCCAGGAACACCTGCGCCGGGCGCTTGGCCAGCAACCGCAACAGCGCGATGCTGAGCCCGTTCTCGAAATCGATCTGGCTGGGCTGCGGCGTCGGCAGGCGGCCGAAACTGGAACCGCGATGGTTGGCCAGGCTTTCCAGGTCGACAGCGTGTTCGAGCCGGGAGATCACTCGCGTCTTGCCGGTACCGGTCTTGCCGCTGATGAGCACCAACGGTGCGGCCGCCACCGAGCGCGCCAGTTCCTCGAGCAGGAAATGCCGCATAGCCTTGTAACCGCCCAGCACCAGCGGGTAGTCGATGCCGATTTCGCGCAGCCACTGCTGCACGGTGCGCGAGCGCAAGCCGCCGCGAAAACAGTAGAGGTAACCCTGCGGGTACTGGCGGGCGAACGCCGCCCAGCGCGCCAGACGCGCGGCCTTGAGTTCGCCGCTGACCAGCCGGTGGCCGAGTTCGATGGCGGCCTGCTGCCCACGCTGCTTGTAGCAAATGCCGACCTGAGCGCGCTCGTCGTCGCTCATCAGCGGCAGACTGAGCGCGGAGGGAAATGCACCGCGCGCGAACTCGGCCGGCGCACGCATGTCCATCAACGGCACCGGGTGCATGAACAGCGCGCGGTAATCGTCGGTGTCGGGGCGCGACTGCACGGCGAGGGGTTACTCCGCTTCGCCGCCGAACAACGCAAGCACGCGCTGCTGCAGGCTGGTGATCGCGTCGGCCATCAGCGCGAAGTCCGCGTCGAGGCGCGCCGCCTGATCCGCTTCGGGGATGTCCTCGTTTTCTTTCATCAACTCATCCGTGAACCGCAGGCGACGCAGGCACAGGTCTTCCGACAACACCAGTGAGAGGCGCTCATCCCAGTGCAGTGAGAGGCGGGCAACCTGTTTGCCCGCATGCAGGTGAGTTTCCACTTCTTCACTCAGCAAATCAACGCCACGGCAGCGCACCACGCCGCCTTCCTCGCCCGGGTCACGCAGCTCACACTCCTGCCCGAGTACAAAATCATCCGGCAGACTGTGCTGCGACAGCCATGCCGTCATCACGGCAGTCGGCGCCTGGTTGACCTGCGGCAACAGCAGCGGAAGGCTGCCGATACACTCGCGCAGCAGCGTGAGCAGCTCCTCGGCGCGCGCAGCGCTCGCCGCATCCACGAACAGCCAGTTCGCCTTCACATCGAGATACGCATGCACATGGCCGGTGCGGCTGAAGGCCCGCGGCAGGCAGTCCTGCACGATCTCATCCTGCAGGCTGAGTCGTTCGCGGCGGTACACCTTTCGTCCCTGCTCGGACTCGATGACTGCAATGCGCTCGCGCACCTGCTCGCGCACCACCGCGGCTGGCAGCACTTTTTCCTCGCGCTTCATTTTCAACAGCAGGCGGCCGGCTGCTGCGTGCACCATCTCTTGCGATTGTCCCTCCAGCGGCGGCACCCAGCCCACCGCGAGCGCCTGCGATTTGGCACAGGGCGTGAAGATGCGCGGCGCAAGCAGCGCACCCAGTTGTTCTGCGGTGAGACTGAAGGGCTGGGTCAGGCGGTATGCGCGGATGTTCTTGAACCACATGGGGAGTCACTGCCTCTGGAAAAAGGGCGGGGATTGTACCCTAGTCGCCGGGATTGAGCTCAAGGCGCGAGCCGGCGCCCGGGACCGCGCCCGGGACAAGCCCAAAAGCCCACAGCCGGGGCGAGGGGCGGGCGGGGGCGGCCAGGCGCCGCCCCGGTCCCG
>CAYWWD010000088.1:0-16056 GCA_964461965.1 uncultured Halioglobus sp.
CAGGGCACCTTCCACTCCGAGCAGGCCATCGCCTACGGTACGAAAATGGTGGGTGGTGTAACTCCTGGCAAGGGTGGCCAGGAGCACCTGGGCCTTCCTGTGTTCAACACGGTCGCCGATGCGGTTGCCGCCACGGCCGCCGACGCCTCGGTGATCTACGTGCCCGCGCCATTCTGCAAGGATTCGATCCTCGAAGCTGCCAACAGCGGGATCAAGCTGATTGTGTGCATCACCGAAGGCATTCCGACGCTGGATATGCTGGATGCCAAGGTCAAGTGCGACGAACTCGGTGTGCGCCTGATCGGGCCCAACTGCCCCGGTGTCATTACGCCCGGTGAATGCAAGATCGGTATCATGCCGGGCCACATTCACCTGCCAGGCAAAGTCGGCATTGTCTCCCGCTCCGGCACGCTGACGTATGAAGCCGTCAAGCAGACCACCGACGCGGGCTTCGGCCAGTCGACCTGCGTCGGTATCGGCGGCGACCCGATCCCGGGCTCCAACTTCATCGACATCCTCAGGATGTTCCAGGGCGATCCGGCGACCGAAGCGATCGTAATGATCGGTGAAATCGGCGGCACGGCCGAAGAGGAAGCTGCCGCGTTCATCAAGGCCAACGTCAAGAAGCCGGTGGTGTCCTATATCGCCGGTGTGACCGCGCCCAAAGGCAAGCGTATGGGCCACGCCGGCGCCATCATCTCCGGTGGCAAGGGCACGGCGGACGAGAAGTATGCCGCGCTGCAGGACGCCGGCGTAAAAACCGTGCGCAGCCTGGCGGATATCGGCTCTGCGCTGGCGGAGGTTACCGGCTGGTAATCCTTTGCCACGATGTTGATCTGAAGGGCTCATCGTTCGATGGGCCTTTTTTATGTTGGGTGAGTCACGATCCGGTTTGGAAGCCGGGAAGGGCCGTCCAGAGCGGGCGTATGCTTGCCGTCAATTCCGGGCGGCTGCGGAACTCGACCAAAATTGCTTCGCAATTTTCGGGACTCGTACAGTCCTCCGGGACGCCGGACCGGCCGAAAGCTCCCCGGAATTGACGGCCAGCATAAGCGACGCCCTGATTGCTCTGGACGGCCCTTCCCGGCTTCCAAACCTCACTCTGCGCAATCCCCAAAGCGCGAACTGCCCCGGTTGTAGCACTCCAGATTTTGAACGTTGCGCTGATCGAGGCGGGACATAAAGCGCTCTGGCACCATTACTGATCTACTGATTCAGTAGTCACAGCATCGCAACGTTACACAACAGGCGTTGGCACCGGAGCGGGAGACCGCAGCAGGATTTTTCAGCAACAGGATGACAGTGTGCTGCCGAAGGAGGTCGCACGCGGTTGATTCTGTACAAGAATTGAGTTTCCATAATTGACGTGAATGATGGAGCTGTAACTGCGGCGGGCGCCGACTATCCGGACCATATAAAAAATGGAAAGAATTGAGCTGTTGAATAAGAAGATAAGAGCAAGTTGGTCCGCGCACTCTGTTCCGGAATCAGGCGGCGGCGTGTTGTACGGACGGCTCAGTATACTCGGCTGTTATAGCTATTAGTCCGCGCCATGTCCGATATCAAGGAAAGAGCTAAATCAGAAACTGTGGTCCTACTCGATGAAGAGTATGGTTACCGAGAATGGATTTGGTTCCCCAAAATGTGTGCGGTGGAGTTGGAAGCTTGGTGGCGTGCACTGGAATCCGTTGAGCCGTTTTATTGGCAGCCAGAGCTCCTTCCTGGAGACCTGTTTCAAATGAAGGAAGAAAGGGATTTTGAGGTATCGATGAAGCTATTCGCGGTTAATCGCCATTATTCGGCCCTTATAAACGATGACAATGACAGTGTGTTGACGAGGCCAGACAAATCCAAAATTTACCACAAGGGTTATGTACGATAGCGGAGCTATTACAAGTTGCGGCAGACCGGACTCGCAAACCGCTGCGCGGTTCGCTCGCCGCTGCGCAAGGCGTTCGGCGGCTAGAGAACGTCGGTCATGCGATTAAACTTCAGCAATTCCCAGAAAGCTGAAATATTCGTCCGAGATCGTGCCATCTGCGCCTTTTCTGGGAAGAGCTTATGGATGCTTGATTATGGGCTCAGCCCCACCTTTGATGTGGATTGGGTGGACCATATTAGACCCGCGTCAAAAGGCGGTGGCAACGAAATCGAAAACGGAGTATGTGCGAGCCATTTTTATAACTCGAAAAAAAACAACAACAGCCGAGATTCGATCTATCTATTCACTAACGGACTTCCGACTGCGGATTTTTACTACTTTTACGAGGTTGTACCGCTCGAAGTTGCAACACATCTTGCAAGATTTGCGCGCGCACATCCTTCCGATTGGTACTTCAACCGAGCAGCGCAGCGTTTTATGCACGGAGTTGAGTGGATCATTTCCGAGCGAAACGGCGGCGGCTACAAGCGTGATGATGTTTACTACTCAAAGGCTGCGATGAAGATGCTGGTAGAGTGGAGGCGAAAGTCGCACGGACTTGCGGACTTCGAGCATCGTGGTCTCGTATCAAAAATTGACTTATCTGAGGACCAGCGAATATTGCTTTCGCTTTCCGACTGTTCGACTGTCACAGATGTATTGTCGCTGATGCGTCGCAATTGGGATTGGTATCAGAATGGAATCCTTGCTATGGACGCGCTGTCGGACGCGGAAACTGACGAGACCCTTGCAGAATGTGTAGCCCATTATTGCTCGATATCGCGGCTTCCTAAGCGTGTCACAGAGATACTCAAGTCAAATGAATCAAGGTTGGCCGGCAAGCTTGGTAGTGTCGCCGCCTAACGAGCGACTGTGATTCCAAATCAATCCCGTAGAGAAAGTAATTAGGTCATCTACCACTCCTGCTGATCGCGCACCATCTAATTCAAAATAGTCATCATCTTCGCATGCACGCGGCGATTTAAGGGTTCAGAGCCCTTTTCATTCGGAGTTAGTGCGTAGTGGCTCCCGGCGCGCACTGCGTGCGCTGGACCCGCAAACCGCTGCGCGGTTCGCTCGCCGGCGCCGGCGGCGTTAACTCCTGGAATCAAGCTCTTGCTATATATACGTCAATGACGTATATATCGTCAAATGTACACAATCGTCGAAACCCCGACCTTTCAGGAAGATGCGCGGAAAATCTGGTCGTAGCAGGAACGGGGCGCCTTCTGTGCATGGATTGCAGTCAATCCAGAGGCAGGCGATGTTATCTCGGGCAGCGGTGGGTGCCGCAAGGTTCGCTGGTCTGTTGCCGGTAGTGGCAAGCGCGGTGGCGCTCGCATCATCTACTTCAATCGATTGGCTAACGGTGAAATCTGGTTATTAGTCATCTACAGCAAAAGTGTGACCGGCAAAATACCTGCTCACATCCTGAAATCGATCCGCGAGGCAATTGAACATGAGTAAGCAATCCAAAAGTATGACGGGTACTGAGTTGGGCAACAAACTGCTCAAGTCTGTTCGTGAAATGAAGGCGGGAAAAGTAGCTCGTGTCACACAAATTGCTGCCAATGAGGTAGCAGCTGCTCGTTTGAAATCCGGCTTATCACAATCTGATTTTGCCAAGGCATTGCAGATTTCTCCGCGTACGCTGCAAGAATGGGAGCAAGGTCGCCGTGAGCCATCAGGTGCGGCAAAGGCTTTAATTCAAATTGCATTTCGTCACCCCGAAGTCATCCTTGAAGGGTTACGGAGTTAACGATTTAAGGGGTCAGAGCCCTTTCCATGCGGCGTTAGTGCGTAGTGGCTCCCGGCGCACCTCCTTCACCTCGCGTGCGTCGGAACTGATCCCGCACTTCGTGCCACTATCGATCAAGTGCCGCCGAACCCGTGCGGGAAAACTCTGGGACACACGCCAGACGAGGCCGCAGGCGGGGACGGGCCTCGCGGTGAATGAGCTTTTTGAACAAGCGAGGCCCGTCCCCGCCTGCGGCCGACTCGATGGCGCGTCACATCTTTAAGTCCGCGCCAGAGCTTGCTGCTTCTAAAGCGGTGGTGCTCACCGACGTCAACAGCCCTGGGAAAACGGCCTGCCCCGTCAAAAATCGCCTCTACCTGTAGGTTTCCCACCCCAAGCGGACTCCCGCTTTGATGGCCATGAACAGCGCGGCGCTCTTGAAATCCGAGCGCTGCAACCCCATATACGGGACAGCAATAAAATCCTGTTAAATCAATACGTTAAAGAAAGAGGCGCCCATGACCGCAGAGATCAAGAAAGAGACGCTGGGTTTTCAGACCGAAGCCAAGCAACTGCTCCACCTGATGATCCATTCGCTGTACAGCAACAAGGAGATTTTCCTGCGCGAGCTGATCTCCAACGCCAGTGACGCGATCGACAAGCTCCGCTTTGCGGCGCTCGCGAATGAATCGTTGCTGGAGAACCAGCCCGAGTACGAAATCCGTGTGGAACTGGACAAGAAGGCCAACACCGTCACCATCAGCGACAACGGCATCGGCATGAACCGCGAGGAAGTGATCGAGAACCTCGGGACGATTGCGAAGTCGGGTACGGCCAACTTCCTCGAAAGCCTGACCGGCGATGCGCGCAAGGATTCCCAATTGATCGGCCAGTTCGGGGTCGGTTTCTATTCCGGATTCATCGTCGCCGAACGCGTGGAGGTTCACACCCGCAAGGCTGGTGAAGCCGAGGATACGGGCGTGCTGTGGGAGTCCCACGGCGAAGCCGAATTTTCCATCGAGTCCAGGCCGAAGGCGACTCGCGGCACCAGCGTGACCCTGTATTTGAAGAAAGACTGCAAGGAGTTCGCCGACGACTGGCGCGTGCGCAGCGTCATCAAGAAATACTCCGATCACATCTCCGTTCCGGTGCTCATGGCGAAGCCGGAACCCGAGCCGGAGAAGGGGAAAAAAGCGTCCAAAAAAGCTGAAGTCGAATACGAGACGGTCAATGAAGCCACGGCCCTGTGGATGCGTCCGCGCACCGAAGTCAGCGATGACGAGTACAAAGCCTTTTACAAGCATGTGTCGCACGACTTCGAGGATCCGTTGACGTGGAGCCACAACAAAGTGGAGGGCAAGCTCGAGTACACCAGCCTGCTGTACATCCCCGCGCGCGCGCCGTTCGACCTCTGGCATCGCGAAATGACACGGGGATTAAAACTGTATGTGCAACGTACGTTCATCATGGACGATGCCGAGCAGTTCCTGCCACTGTACCTGAGGTTCGTGAAAGGTGTGGTCGACTCCAACGATCTGTCCCTGAACGTCTCCCGGGAAATCCTGCAACAGGACCCGGCGGTTGAAAACATGCGCAGTGCGCTCACCAAGCGCGTGCTGGATATGCTGGGTAAAATGGCCAAGGAGAAAGACGGGGAGAGCTATGCCAAATTCTGGAAGCAGTTTGGCACAGTGCTGAAGGAAGGCCCGGCGGAAGATTCAACCAACAGCGACAAGATCGCGAAACTGTTGCGCTTCAGCACCACGCATACGGATGTGGAAACGCAGGACCAGTCGCTGGAGAGCTACGTCTCGCGCATGCAGGAGAAGCAGGAAAAAATCTACTACGTCGTCGCGGAAAATTTCAACACGGCGAAGAAGAGCCCGCATCTGGAGGTGTTTCGCAAGAAGGGTATCGAAGTGCTGTTGCTGTCCGACCGCGTGGATGATTGGCTGATGAATCACCTCCGCGAGTTTGACGGCAAACAGTTCCAGGATGTGGCGCGCGGCGCGCTGGAACTGGCCGGTGATTCCGAGGAGGACAAGGCGGCACAGGAGCAGCTTGCGAAGGAGTCAGAAGCGCTGGTGCAGCGGCTGTCGAAAGTCCTCGAGGATCGGGTCAGCGAGGTGCGCGCCACGGCCCGTCTCACGGACTCCGTGGCCTGCATCGTCGTCGGCGACTACGACATGGGCTCGCAGATGAAGCGAATTCTGGAAGCGGCGGGCCAGGCAGTGCCCGAGAGCAAGCCGATCCTGGAGATCAACCCGTCACACCCACTGGCCATGATTCTCGATCAGGAAGCCGACGAGGACCGCTTCGCCAGCCTCGCGCGTATCGTGCTCGATCAAGCGACGCTGGCAGAGGGCGGGCAGCTTGCCGACCCGGCGGCTTACGTCTCAACCTTGAATGCGTTGCTGGTGGAATTGAGCCAGACCCGTTAGCGATGGCACTCGTCGCATGTTCCTGCGGGCAGGATCGCGATCCGCGTCCGCTGCCCCGGTGGGTGCGGTGATGGTGCTATGATGGATACCGGTTGGAATATGCACTAACGGCGGTAGCACAATGATTGTCAGTATCTGGCGGCACGGCGTGGCGGAAGCGGGAGCGATCGATCGTCAGCGCGCCCTCACCATCGCCGGGCGCGACGATGTAGGTTTCGGGTGCCGCCAGTTCCACCATGCGTGCGAATCCCGAGGGCTGGTGCATGCCACCGCGATCCTCTATAGCCCCTGGCTGCGCACAACCCAGACCGCTGAGATCATCGCCGGCGCCTTCACGCATGCCGAGATCACCGCAGAGGAGGCGCTGGCGCCGGGCAGCGATGTCGCAGCTGTGGCGGCTGTTTTGAGCCAGCGTGCCACAGCCGGCGGTGAGGAACAGCATGTGGTGCTGGTGTCGCACCAGCCGCTGGTGTCGCAGCTTGCCGATTATTTCCTCGGTGACGCGGGCAGGGTGCCCGCGCTCACGCCGGGTGGTTTGGTGACCCTGGCACTGGATACACCGGCGGCGGCCTGCGCACGCCTGCTGTTCTGGGCGCTGCCGCCGGAATTCGAGGCGGGCCTGTAATGCCGGGACGCGCGCCTGGCCGCCCTGCGACACCGGTGCACTGGCGAGTCAATGGCCTCGATCTGGCGGGCCTTTCCTGGGGGAAACCTGGTGAACGCGCCGTGCTTGCGCTGCACGGCTGGTTGGACAACGCGGCCAGTTTTACACGCCTGGCGCCTCTGCTGACGGGCTGCCATGTGGTGGCGCTGGATTTGACCGGGCATGGCAGGAGCGCCCGACGTTCAGCCGATGCCAGTTACCAGATCTGGGACGACCTGCCGGAAATCCTCGGGGTGCTCGAACTGCTGGGCTGGGAGACGTTCGATCTGCTGGGGCATTCGCGCGGTGCCATAATTTCGACGCTACTCGCCAGCGCGTTCCCCGAGCGGGTGCGCAGGCTCGTGCTGCTGGATGCGATCGTGCCCGACACTGTTGCCGAGGATCGATTTCCCATCCAGTTGCGCACGGCGTTGCTGGACAAGCAACGCCTGCTGCACAAGGCCAATCGTACGTATGGTTCGGTCGAGGAGGCAGCGGCGTCGCGGGCGATGCGTGGCCTATCGGTGGCGGCAGCGAGGGAACTGGCACAGAGGAACCTGGTCAGCAGTGAGCGCGGAATGGAATGGACGACCGATCCCCGCTTGCGCGGCGCTTCGGCGGTCAAGTTGACCCCGGGCCAGATCCAGGCGGTGCTGTCAGCACTCTGTATGCCGACCTTGCTGCTGCTCGCCGGCGAAACCCCGATCGAGTTTCAGCAAGTCGCTGAGGCCGCCGTGCGCCACGTGCCGCGGTTAACTGTGCGGCGGTTCGATGGCGGCCATCATTTCCATATGGAAGCGTGCACTCAGGAGGTTGCGCAGTGCGTGCTGGAATTCCTCTGTGTAGTGCTGGAGCCCGAGTGCGCATGAGCTCACCAGGACTTTTACGCCCTGTGTTGTCGGTTGCTGTGGCGTTGGCACTGTGTCGTGCCGCGGCAGTCATCGCCGCTCCCGGCGAGCCGGAACTGCTGCTGCGAGAGTTGGATGAATCCCCGAATGTGCGCCAGATCGCCTTCGCCAGCGAGGCAGTCGTCGATCACGAGATCGGGCTCGGCGCCATCCAGAAAATTCGCGGACAGTGGCGTTTCAAGCATAGCGAGCGGTTGAGCGGTACCTTGCTCAGTTATACCTGGCAGGTCGGCAATGGCTACAGCGCGGCGGAAGTGATGGGGCAGTGGCTTCAGTCCGTCGCCGGAATCGAAGGCGCCAACAATCTGTTCAGCTGCGATGGACGCGCCTGCGGGCCCGCCGCGCAGTGGGCAAACAGCGTTTTCGATGAGCGCGCGCTATATGGCAGGGAGGATCAGCAACGCTACCGGGTGTATGCGTTCGCGGGCGAGAATGCCGCCCGTCTTATCGTGTACAGCGCCAGCCGCACCGCTGACCGGCAATACCTGCATGTGGAGTTGTTGCTGGCGGCACCCTAGCGCGCCGTGCGCGTGTCAGGCGTGCATCCGCAGCAGGGCGAGAAACTCCTCTCGCGTCTTGTGCTCGCTGCGGAACGAGCCCAGCATCGCGGACGTTTTCATCAGCGAGTTCTGTTTTTCCACACCGCGCATCATCATGCACATGTGCTGGGCCTCGATGATAACGCCCACGCCCTCGGCGTTGGTGACGTGCATGATCGTCTCGGCGATTTGCGACGTCAGCGACTCCTGGATCTGCAAGCGACGTGCAAAGACATCGACCAGTCGCGCCACCTTGGAGAGACCGAGCACCCTGCCGGTGGGAATATACGCGACATGGCATTTGCCGATAAAGGGCAGCAGGTGGTGTTCACACATCGAGTACAGCTCGATATCCTGCACCAGAATCATCTCGCTGGACGAAGACGGGAAGAGTGCGTCGTTGACGACTTCTTCAACTGACTGCTTGTATCCCTGCGTCAGGAATTCAAACGCGCGGGCGGCGCGCTTGGGGGTGTCGAGCAGGCCGGGCCGACTCAGGTCTTCACCGATCGCTGCAATGATTTTTGCCCAGTGTTCTTCCACAAGAGCGACTCCGTGACAGGTGTGGCGCAGGGGCCAGGAGGGGGCCGGTGATAGTAACAACCCGTCGCGAGCATGGCAAACCGGTTCCACGTTCTGTACGGCACTTCAGGCACGCGTGCCCGATCGGTTACACTGCAGTCATGCACCCCACCGATTCCACACCATTTGCGCCGTATACCCTGGGCGCGGCACTGCATTACTGCAGCGATGCGCTGGAAGCAGGCGGTGTTTACTTCGGTCACGGCACGGATAACGCATGGGATGAAGCCGCGCAACTGGTGCTCTCCATTGCCGAGCTGCCGCTGGATGGCGACACCGGGCAACTGCAGCAGCCGCTGAGTGACGCTGTCATGACGCGCATCCTGCAGCTGCTGAGGCAGCGCATCGAGGAGCATGTCCCCTTGCCTTACCTGCTCGGACGGGCCTGGTTTGCAGGGCTGGAATTCCGCTGTGACCGGCGCGCAATCATTCCCCGCTCACCCATTGCCGAACTGATCCTGAATGGCTTCGAGCCCTGGTACACGGGCGCAGAGCCGCGTCGCATCCTCGACCTGTGTTGCGGAGGCGGCTGTATCGGGCTCGCCATTGCCCATTATTTTCCTGAGGCGCACGTCGACCTGTTGGACATCGACAACCAGGCGTTGGCACTGGCGCGCGAGAATGCAGCCTTCCTGCGGGTTGAGGACCGGGTCAGCATCCGGCAGTCCGACCTGTACGAGGCACTCACGGATGGCAATTATGATGTGATTGTCAGCAACCCGCCCTACGTCGATGCCGCCGACCTCGCGACCATGCCCGCCGAATACCACCACGAACCGGAACGCGCGCTCGGCGCAGGCATCGATGGCCTCGATATCACACGCCGTATCCTGACGGGCGCACGGCGCTTCTTGCGCGAAAGCGGATTGCTCATCGTCGAGGTCGGCAACAGCTGGCCGGCGCTCGAGCATGCCTACCCGACCGTACCGTTCACCTGGGTGGAGTTCGAACACGGCGGGGAAGGTGTATTCACGTTGACCGCCAGCGAGCTGGAAGAATACCGCCCACACTGGGGCGAATGAGCCTATAATAAGCCGCTTTTGGGCCAGTGCGGACGGGACTCACGGTAATACCATGGCGGGCAATTCAATCGGCAAACTGTTCACGGTAACCAGCTTCGGGGAGAGTCATGGCCCGGCGCTCGGCTGCGTCGTCGACGGCTGCCCGCCGGGCATGGCACTCGATGAGTCCGATCTGCAGCGCGACCTGGACCGACGCAAGCCGGGCACGTCGCGCTTCACCACGCAGCGCCGGGAGGCGGATCAAGTCCGTATCCTCTCTGGCGTTTTCGAGGGCCGTACCACGGGAACGTCGATCGGGCTCATCATCGACAACACCGATCAACGCTCCCGGGATTATGCCGAGATCAAGGACCGGTTCCGCCCGGCGCACGCCGATTACACCTACACGCACAAGTACGGTTTCCGCGATTACCGCGGCGGTGGCCGTTCGTCCGCGCGCGAGACCGCGATGCGGGTGGCCGCCGGCGCGATCGCAAAAAAATACCTGTCCTTGCGTTACGGCATCACCATCCGCGGCTACCTGGCGCAACTGGGCCCGATTGCCGTGCAGCAGGTGGACTGGGAGGTGATCGACACCAATCCCTTTTTCTGTCCGGACCAGGATAAAGTGGCGGACATGGAAGCATTCATGGCCGCGCTGATCAAGAGCGGCGATTCCATCGGCGCCCGTATCAACGTGGTGGCCAGTGGCGTCATGCCCGGGCTCGGTGAGCCGGTGTTTGATCGCCTTGACGCCGACATCGCCGCCGCGATGATGGGCATCAACGCAGTGAAGGGTGTGGAAATCGGCGCCGGGTTCGCGGCCGTTGAGCAGCGTGGCAGCGAGCATCGGGATCTGCTGACACCGCGGGGGTTTATAGGCAACAACGCGGGGGGAATCCTGGGCGGGATCAGCAGCGGTCAGGAGATCACGGTCAGCCTCGCGCTTAAGCCCACGTCCAGTATCCGCCTGCCGGGCGCCACCATCGACACCAGCGGCAGCGCTACCGAGATCGCAACCCACGGGCGCCACGATCCCTGTGTCGGTATCCGGGCCACACCCATCGCGGAGGCCATGCTGGCAATCGTGCTCATGGATCACGTGTTGCGCCACCGCGCGCAGAACATGGATGTGCAGTGTGATACCCCGGTGTTACCTGCTTCAGCAACCGACAGCGGGAAGCGCTGAAGCCGGCAGCGCGCCGGCAACAGGACAACCCGCGGTGTTCAGTGCACGCTCACGACTCGAGATCAATTTCAAGCGTCATGTGATTGGCGATCTCGTCCAGCGTGTCGCGCAGGTCTTCCAGGCTGGTTGTTTGCGGAATCCATGCTGCGATGCGGGCACTGAAAATCATTTCGGCGCTCATCGGGGCGCTGCGCACCTCGCTCTCCATCTCCAGTACGTTGATGCGCCGTTGCGCCAGTGCGTGGGATATTTCCCGCACGATCCCGCGGCGATCCGGGCCGATGACGGTGAGCGTGATGTCGAGCCCGGGGTGCGTGTCCGGGCCGGCGCCGCTTTTACCACATGGTGCTCCGGAGACGGGTGTGACGCGCACACTGATGCCGCTGGCGGCCAGGGCGCTGAGCTCGGCTTCGAGAGCAGGTCCGCCATCGGCCGGCAGCGACACCAGGATCAAACCGGCAAACTTGCCGCCGAGCTGCGCCAGTCGACTTTCATGCCAGTTGCCGCCATTGCGTTCAATCACGCCGGACAGCTGCTCGACCAACCCCGGGCGATCGTCGCCGATGAATGTCACGATGTAGGAAGTTTGCACGGCTCAGGCTCCACATTCCGAGGTCCAGACCGTATATTAGCGTGCAACCGCAGCGACAAGAAGGAGCAGGGCGCATGGCGCAGTTCGTGGAAGTGCCTCTGCAGCGCCTGCAGCCGGACATCCTGCAGGCACTGCTGGAGGAGTATGCCAGCCGCGACGGCACCGACTATGGCGAGCAGGAGCGTACGCTCGAAGAAAAAGTCAGCCGGCTGCGGGATCAGCTGGGGGCGCGGGAATTGCGGCTTCTGTTTGATACGGCCAGCGAGCACTGGGATCTGGTGCCATGCGTGCAGGCGGAGCAGTTGTTGCACCATGGCTAGAATGTTTGTATGTCCATGACGCCCGACCACATCCTGGATGCTACCGGCCTGTATTGTCCCGAGCCGGTGATGCTGCTGCACAACCGTATCCGCGATATCGCGGCGGGAGAGACGCTGCAGGTGCTGGCCACCGATCCTTCCACCGAGCGCGATATTCCCCGTTTCTGCCTGTTCCTCGGGCATGAACTCCTCGACCAGGACCAGTTCGAGGGCCAGTACCGCTACCTGCTGCGCAAGCAGGAAAGCACATGACGCTGCTGGCGGGAGTGGACGTCGCGCAGTCGTTTAGTGCCGCGCGCCTCGTGCAGGTCTTCGCAGACTGCTTCGCCGAGCGCTGGCAGACACGCCTCGTCGGCGGCGCGGATGAACCCTATTACCAGCCTGCGCGCGCGCCCGGGGAATACCACACGCTCTACTTCCGGCACGATTTTTTTGCCAGCGCGCTGCACGAGGTCGCGCACTGGTGCATCGCCGGGGAGCAGCGCAGGCAGCAGTTCGATTTCGGCTACTGGTATGCGCCGGACGGTCGCGACGCGAGGCAGCAGAGCGCATTCGAAGCGGCAGAGTGCAGGCCGCAGGCGCTGGAGTGGTTTTTTTCGCGCGCATGCGGTTATCGCTTCCAGTTGAGCGTGGACAATCCGGGTATGACCGCGCAGGGCCTGCCCGGTATCACCTCGTTTCACCATCAGGTACTCGCGCAGGCGCACATCTGGCAGGCGCGCGGCTTATCCGAGCGCGCCGGCGTGTTCTATTCGGCGCTGTGCCGTGAGTTCGGCACCGGTGTGGCACCGGACAAACTGAATTTTACGCTGGAGCAACTGGCGTAATGCCGGGCCTGCGGGAGCCTGCAGCGCGGTGAAGCTCACTATTCTCGCCGATGAGAATATTCCCGCCGTGGAGCACTATCTGGGCCACCTCGGGCGGATCGAGCGCGTCAACGGGCGCACGCTGGGGCACTCGCAGGTGGCGAAGGCCGACGTGCTGCTGGTGCGCTCTGTAACACGTGTGGACGCCAAACTGCTGGCGGATACCCCGGTCCGGTTTGTCGGCACCGCCACCAGCGGTATCGATCATATCGACCGCGAGTATCTGGCAGAGCGTGGCATCGCATTTGCGCACGCACCGGGTGCCAACGCGAATTCCGTGGTGGAGTACGTGCTTTCCGCCGTCGCCGCGATGAATGACACACTGGAGCGGTTGTTGGGAGGTGCCCTGCTGGGCATTGTCGGCTACGGGCATGTCGGCCGGGCGCTGGCGGCGCGACTGGATGCGCTCGGGATCGGCTATCGCATCTTCGACCCCTGGCTGGACCAGCGCACCATCGCGCACGCCACAGGGCTCGATGTCGTATTGGGATGCGATGTGGTCAGCCTGCACGCCGAACTGTGCACGCAAGCGCCATGGCCGAGCCATCACCTGTTGGGTAGTCGCGAACTGCAGCGCCTCGGTTCCCGGTCACTACTCATAAACGCCAGCCGTGGGTCGGTGGTGGATAACGCTGCGCTGTCCGCACAGTTGTCAGGCGCGCCTAGCGCCCGTGTGGTGCTGGATGTCTGGGAGGGCGAGCCGCGCATCGACGTCGCGCTGCTCCAGCAGGTTGCGCTGGGTACAGCCCATATCGCGGGTTACAGTCTCGACGGCAAACTGCTTGCCACGCGCATGCTGCGCGATGCGTTGCTGGCCCACCTCGGGCAGGACGAGCCAGTCGGGCAGGCGGCATCCGGCGCACGCATCGCGACGGATATGCCTGCGCTCCGGGTGCCTGCTGGCCTCGCTGGCGCTGCACTCGCCAGGTACCTGCTACAGGCTCGCTACGACATTCACGCGGACGATGCGCTGATGCGCGACGCGATGGCCGGCAGCGAAGACGCCAGAGCGCGAGCGCGGGCCTTCGACGCGCTGCGCCGCACCTATCGCGAGCGCCGTGAGCTGGCGGGCGCCGTGGTAACGGGTGTACTTCCAGAGCAAGAGGCAATGGTGCGCGCGTTGGGGTGCACGCCGGTTGTGGGGGAGTGACGGATTGAACGCAGCCTTGCACATCGGCCTGCTGATCAACCCCCTTGCCGGTCTCGGCGGCAGTCTCGCGATGAAGGGCAGTGACGGCGAGGCGCTGCGAGCAGTGGCGGCGCGGATGCTGGCGGAGCAGTCCGGCCGGGCGGTAGAGCGCAGTATCCGGGCGCTGTGTGTACTGGCCACCTCTGCAGCGCCAGTAAGGTTCACCAGCTGGGCCGGCAATATGGGCGAGGAGGCGCTGCGCGCGGCGGGCTTTCATCCCGAGGTGCCAGGCGGTGCGCACGGTGTTCTCACCAGCGCCGCCGACACACGCCTGGCGGCGCAACGCCTGATGGCGGCGGGTGTGGATATCATTCTTTTCGCCGGAGGCGACGGCACAGCCCGCGATATCCTGGATGTCGTGGGTTTGCGCTGCCCGGTGCTGGGTATTCCGGCGGGTGTGAAAATGCAGTCGGGTGTGTTCGCCGTCTCGCCGGAAGCTGCGGGCGAGTTGCTGCAACAACTCGCCACCGGGGGCCTGGTGGGGGTGAGGGCGTGCGAAGTGCGCGACATCGACGAGGAGGCCGCACGCCGCGACGTGGTGCGCAGCCGGTACTACGGGGAGTTGATGGTGCCGAGTGAAGGCCGCTACCTCCAGCACACCAAGGTCGGGGGGCGGGAGGATGCGGAACTGGTCGCTACGGAGATCGCCAGCTGGCAGGTGGCATCGATGGTGCCGGGTGACACCTATCTTATCGGTCCGGGATCGACCACTGCGGCTATCATGCATGAACTCAGGCTGCCCAATACCCTGCTGGGTGTGGATGTCGTGCGCGACGCTGCACTGGTGGTGGCAGATGCTGACGAGCAACGGCTGCTGCAAGTGCTTGCGCAGGCGCCGGGAGCGGCGAGTATCATCGTGACGGTGATCGGCGGGCAGGGCTATCTGTTCGGTCGCGGCAACCAGCAGTTTTCGCCCGCAGTAATTCGCGCCGTGGGTCTGGACAATATCCGCATCGTCGCGGCGAAATCCAAGCTTGCCGGGTTGGCCGGGCGTCCGCTGCTGGTCGACACCAATGACGTGGCGCTGGATCGGGAACTGTGCGGCCTGCGAGCGGTCTGCACCGGGTACGACGACCATGTGCTGTACCGCGTCGGCAATCTGTAGTGCACCAAAGGCGGCTCGTGTAGTCTAGGGTGCAGCAGAAACGGAGGCGAGTTTCCCCATGCATGACAACGAATTCTGGCGCGATAAGCTGACCCCGCAGGAGTTTCACGTCTGCCGGGAGAAGGGCACGGAGCGCGCATTCACCGGTGAGTACTGGAACACCAAGGAACAGGGTGTATACCATTGCCGCTGCTGCGGCGAGGCGCTGTTCCTGTCCAGCACCAAGTTCGATTCCGGCAGCGGCTGGCCTAGCTTTTTCCAGCCGTCGGATGCGCAGGTGATACAGGAGGTGGCGGACCGCAGCCACGGCATGCTGCGCACGGAAGCACTGTGCCGGGCCTGCGGTGCGCATCTGGGCCATGTGTTCGAGGACGGGCCTGCGCCGACGGGATTGCGTTACTGCATCAACAGCCTGTCGATCAGGTTGCAGCCGGGGAAGGGGTAGGATTGGAGCGGGAAACCGGGTTCGAACCGGCGACCTCAACCTTGGCAAGGTTGCGCTCTACCAACTGAGCTATTCCCGCGAAACGCGATGTGATGATTCGCCTGCGGTCGCCGGAACCGACGAGGCTGCGCGCCCCGCCACAACCTTGGCAAGGTTGCGCTCTACCAACTGAGCTATTCCCGCAGATTCAAGCGCTTGATGAGTGGCGTCCCCTAGGGGGTTCGAACCCCTGTTACCGCCGTGAAAGGGCAGTGTCCTAGGCCACTAGACGAAGGGGACGCAGTGGTCTCCATCAAGAGGCGCGCATTGTAGGAAGCCCCGGCGATGGCGTCAAGCCCTGCTTCCTGCATTGCGATCGTCTGTCGTCGGGCACGAAAATACGAGTACAATTGCGCGCTTGTCTGGCGACACAACCAATCCTTTCGCGATGATACCAGCACTGGAAATCGAGAATCTCAGCAAGGTCTATGGCAACGGGTTTGCCGCGCTGAAAGGGATCAGCCTGACCGTCGAGCAGGGCGAGTTTTTTGCGCTGCTCGGCCCCAACGGCGCGGGCAAATCGACCACCATCGGCATC
>CAYWWD010000089.1:0-16034 GCA_964461965.1 uncultured Halioglobus sp.
GCGTCGAGGTCGGCGTCGTCGAACACGATGAATGGCGCGTTACCGCCCAGTTCCATGGAGGTTTTCTTTACCGTGGCGGCGCACTGTGCCATCAGTACCTTGCCGATTTCGGTGGAGCCGGTGAAGGTCAGCTTGCGCACGATGGGATTGCCAGTCATTTCACCGCCGATGTCGCGGGCCCGATTGCCGGCGACGACGCTGAAGGCGCCCGCCGGTACGCCGGCACGTTCGGCCAGCGCCGCCAGTGCCAGTGCGCACAACGGTGTTTCGGTAGCGGGTTTCAACACGACGGTGCAGCCGGCGGCGAGCGCGGGTGCGACCTTGCGCGTGATCATGGCAATGGGAAAGTTCCACGGCGTGATGGCGGCCACCACGCCGATGGGTTGTTTCAGCGTGACGATGCGCTGGTGGGGATTGTTCGCGCTGATGGTATCGCCGTAGATGCGCCGGCCTTCTTCCGCGAACCACTCCACGAACGCCGCACCGTAGGCGACTTCGCCGCGCGCTTCGGCCAGCGGCTTGCCCTGCTCTGCGGTCATGATTCGCGCGAGGTCTTCCTGATTGGCCATGATCAGCGTGTACCAGCGCTTGAGCACCGCTGCGCGCTCCTTGGCCACCACGTTGCGCCAGCTGGCAAAGGCCCTCTCTGCCGCTTCGATGGCGCGCCGTGTCTCGGCGGCGCCGGCGTTGGGGATGGCGACGATCTCCGCCCGGGTTGCCGGGTTGAGCACCGGCATCGTCGCGCCGCTGTCGGCGTCGACCCAGTGTCCGTCAATATACAGTTGCGTGCGCAGCAGGGAGGCGTCGTTCAGCGTCAGCATGGCGTTACGGTCCGGTCAGCAGGCGATGCCGCAGTCTACTTGGCGCTGCCCCCGGCAACAACTGTAATCAACAATACTGTCGACAATGTTGCCGCGCTCAGGACAAGCGCAGATCCGCGCGGTCCACCGTGAACGATTTGCCCGCCGCGTCGTTCACGGTGTATTCACGGGAGTCGATGGTGGAAACGAAGCGATGGCTGCCGGTCACCGTGTCGCGCGAGAACACCACGTGCATATATCCGCGTCCGACCAGGTTCGCCCACACCAGATCGTCCACCAGCGTCGGCACCAGCGGCGTGAAGGCCGCGGCGCTGCTGGCGCCGAGCACCGTATCGAGGCCGGGTGAGCTGACGCTGGTGCCGCCGAACTCCACGCCGGCGATTGCGCCATCGGTGGTGGTCAGTTGCGAGGTCCAGGCGTTGTGCGTGTCGCCGGCCAACACCACCAGCCGGGAGCCGAGCTGTTGCGCGAATGCCAGCAGCTGGTCGCGTTCGAATTCATACCCGTCCCAGGCGTCGAGGTTGTAGGGTATGGCGGAATCCAGCAGCGCCTGTTCTGCAGGTGTGCGATCCTCCGGCGCCTTGCCGATGGCGGCAACCGCCGCCAGCACGGCGGCGGTACCCGCCGCGAGCTGTGGGTTTTCAGGTGAGATGTCCGGATCCAGCGCCGCCATGATGGGCGCCGGCAGGTGGTAGCGTGCCATCAGTACCTGCTGCCCCAGTACCTGCCAGCGCGCGCTGCTCTGCGTCAGTTGCCCGCGCAGCCAGTTGAGCTGCTCACTGCCGAGCATGGTGCGATTGCTGTCGCCGAAGGCAGCGCGCGCGGCCTCCACGTCGATGGTGCCGCCGCTGGCGAACTCGCTGTAGGAATACTGCCGATCCCTCCCGATGCGGCGTGTGTCGAGCATCAGCAGGTCCAGCAGGTCGCCGTACTGGAAGCGCCGGTAGATGATGTCGTCCACGGTGGTGGGCGGGCGCACCGGCTGCCATTCGTGCCAGGCCTGCAACGAGGCGAGCCGGCGCGCTTCGAAGCTGCCTTCGGTAGCCGGGTCGTGGTTGTCCGAACCCTCGCGCCAGGTGTTGTTCGCCAGTTCGTGATCGTCCCACACGATAATGAACGGGTGGGCGGCGTGGGCAGCCTGCAGGTCCACATCGCGGCGATACTGTGCGTAGCGGGTGCGGTAGTCATCGAGCGAGATGATCTCGTGCGCGGGTTCCACGACGCGGCCGAATTCCTCGGCGCGCTCGCTGGCATAGCCGTCCGCACCGTACTCATAGAGGTAATCGCCGAGGTGCAGCACTGCATCTATCTCCTGCATGGCGACCTCGCGGTACACATTGAAGAAGCCTGCCGGGTAATTGGCGCAGGAGACTACGGCGAACGCCGCTGCTGCCACCTCGCCCTGCGGGAGGGTACGTGTCCTGCCGGTGGGCGAGGTGCTGTTCACGGTGAAGAAACGGTAGTAATACACGGTGGCCGGCTGCAGGCCCTCCACGTCCACCTTGACGGTGTAATCGACCGCCGCCGACGTGGTGCCGCTGCCCTCGCCGACTTTATCGTTGAAACTTTCGTCCGTGGCGATCTCCCAACCCACCCAGACGTCTCCCTGTCCCTGCGCAGTGACCCGCGTCCAGAGGATGACCTGGTTCGCCAGCGGATCACCGGAGGCGACGCCGTGCTCGAAACTGGCGGGAGTCGTGTTCAGCCGGTTGCCATTGTTCGAGCCACTGGAGCAGCCGATCAGATTGGCGCCCAGCAGCGGCAGCAGGGAACTGGCCGCGATGGCCTTGACGAGAGAGCGACGCTTGAAGCCTGCGGGGGTGTTCATGGGTAGTTCCTCCGGGTTTTTATTTGCCACCAGAGCATAGCACCGCCCGTGCGATCGTGCCGGCGCGTGGATTCGTTACGCAAATTCTCTCCAAAGATTCGCCGCGCTCTGGTATGTTGCAACACGTGCTGTCCGGCATTTCAAAAACAGAACCCTGCGGAGGTGATTGCATGAACAAGGATAATGTCGCTTACCAGATGTCGCTGCGCTCGCGCGAGTGCCTGAAGACCAAGGACAAGGCGCGCTGGCTGGCCATGTGGGCCGAGGACGGAATCATCGAGGACCCGATCGGCCCGACCCCGCTCGATCCGGCGGGCAAGGGGCACGCCACACCTGCGGCGCGCGAAGCGTTTTACGATCGCAATATCGCCAATTCGGATATCGAGTACATCATCCACCAGACGTACACCGCACATCTGGAGTGCGCCAACATCGTCACCCTGAACGTGGTGATGCACGTCAACGGCAAGACGTACTCGCAGCAGGTCAATGGTGTCTTCACTTACAGTTGCAACGCCGAGGGCAAGCTGACCGCCCTGCGCGGCTACTGGGAGTTTGAGGAGGGCATGGCTACTTTCAAGGAGATCGCGGCGGCCTGAGGTTGCCGGTCGTACGGACGCAACAACCCGGGGATGGTGTCAATGATGGGGCGTGTACGCCGGTGGAACGCCGGTATGCTGGTCGTGGTGTTCGCGGTGCTCGTGGCGTGCAGCCATCCGAATCCAATTTCGCAAGGCGACGCCGCCGAGGCGCGTGTTGACCACTCGGGCACCCCGCCTGCGACCAGGCCCAACATCCTGGTGATCATGGCCGATGACTTTGGTTTCAATGACCTCGCCATCAATAACGACAATAAGGAAATCGACACACCCAATCTGGATCAGTTCGCGCGCGACGGGGTGCGGTTCACCCGGCATTATGCGGCAGCGGTCTGTTCGCCCGCGCGGGCGTCGTTCCTGACCGGCTACGTACCGGAGCGGCTCGGTTTTCTGCCCAATGCGCGCGGCATTTCGCCCCAGATTACGACACTGCCGGAGCGCCTGCGGCAGGAGGGCTATACCACATGGCATATCGGCAAGTGGCACATTGGCGATCTGGAGCGCACGGCGTGGCCGGATTACCAGGGCTTCGATCACTGGTTTGGCTTCCTTAACTCGGATCGGCTGGCCGGAAAAAAATTGCCCAACGGGGAGATCGAGCTCGTCCGGGCCCGCTACCAGAACCCGTGGCTGCAGGGGGATACGGAACCGGGGCGCCATTTCTCGGGGCACCTTGAGAACATACTGACCGACAAAGCCATCGCCGTGCTGAGCGAATTGCAGGCTGCACAGCAGCCCTGGTTCCTGAATCTCTGGTTTTTCGCACCGCACGCGCCGGTGAAGCCGGCGGCCGAGTTCGCGCAGAAGTACCCCGCCACGCGCGCCGGCGAATACCAGGCCCTGGTCAACCAGCTCGACTACAACGTCGGCAGGGTGCTGGCACATCTGCAGGCGATCGATGCTGCGCGGAATACGATCGTGGTGTTCGTCAGTGACAACGGCGGAACCAATGCCGCGCTGGACAACAACGCCCCCTTCCGTGGCGCCAAGACCACGCTGACCGAGGGCGGCATGCGCACACCGCTGGTCATCCGCTGGCCGGACCACGCCATGAACGGGCAGGTCATCACCGATGCGGTCTCCATCGACGATATCTATCCCACGCTGCTGGCGTCGATCGGCGTTGCTCCCGAGGCTAGCCTCGACGGCGTGAGCTTTTACGACAATGTTCAACACCACACGTCGATCCGCCAGCGGCCGCGGTACTGGGACCACTTCAACGGCATGAGTTCCAGCTACAGTGTGCTGACCATCGATGGGCGCTGGCGCTTGAATCAATACTTTCCGTACTTCGGCAAGGCAGTGGAGCCCATGCTGTACGACTTCGAGCTCGATCCGCACGGTACGCAAGCCGTGTTGCCACCCCCCGCGCCGCAGCTTGAGCAGATGCTGGCGGATTACCGCGCGTGGTACCCCGGCGTGCATACCGTGGCAACTGAATATGCCCCGCAAGCCAATGGCAGTGGCGTACTCACGGGCACGGATTTTCTGCGCACGCCAGGCTACGGCTCCTATACCTTCGGTATGGGCATTGGCCTCGATCAGGACGGGCTGCTCGCGTCCCAGGCCGGGATATGGGAGCTGCGCCGGGACGGCAATACGTTGACGGCGACTTTCGGCAAGGTGGTACTGTCCGGCGAGATCCAGCGCCAAAGCCAGTGCTCCAGTGTGGTGATCACCGGGAACTTCCATCGTCGTCTGCTGGGATTCACCCGCACGGACCAGATCAGCCTCGCCATGTTCATCGATGGCAGGCAGGTGGATACCCGGCTTGTCGATGGCTATCTCCCGGTGGAGGACCCCACGGTTGAGACGCTGATCGGTGATCCAGAGGCGCCGTCGTCAGAGGTGCGTTCGCCGCCAGTGATTCTGAATACCCAGCTGAACGCAACCACCCCGGTCACCGTGGAGGCGTTCAGCCAGACGGTGTGCGACCGTAGCTGAAGGGCTGCGGGCGCACCGTGCCGGCGCTACTCAACCAACTCCCGGTAGGCGCGCCAGGTCGCGTGGCCCAGCAGCGGGAAGATCACCACCATGCCCACCAGCGCGGTGGCGAAACCCACCCCGACCAGTACCGCAATCAGGGCGGCCCACAGCAGCATGGCCGGCAGGTCGCGCAGCGTTACGCGCAGGCTTGTGCGCATGGCGGTGCCGGCGTCCACGTGGCGCTCGACAATCATCGGGATGGTGACCACGGACAGCGCAAACACCACCGCGCATAACACCAGCCCCACCCCGAGGTAGGCCAGCAGTTGCGAGCTGTCCAGCTGTCGCATCACTTCGCCCCACAGCGTGGGGCCGAGGTCCGGTGCGACGTCGCCTACCAGCGCGACGTAGAGCGCTCCGCAGAGCGCAAACCAGAGCAGCGCCAGCACTGCCAGCGTTTGTGCGACGCCGAGCAGGCTGGTGCGATTGCGTCGCAGCGGCGCCAGCGAGGACTGGAAGTCCGCGACTTCACCCGCGTCGCGGCGACGCGACAGCTCGCACAGCCCGGCGGTGAGCAGCGGGCCGACCAGCAGGAAGCCCGCGCACACTGCGGCTACGAAGAATGGGTGGCGGCCGAAGGCGAGGATCAGCGCGCCCAGCACCGATACCAGCAGCCCGTAGGCAAGGCTGGCGCCCCGGTGGTGCAGCAGGTCGTCCCAGCCGTCGCCCAGCCACACAAAAGGCCGGGTCAGCGGCACGCTGCGCACGGGGAAGGCATGCATAGGATGGTTTACAGTTGCCATGGGGGTTCCTCCTTGCGGAGCGCGTCCGCAATCTGTGTGGGACACACGGAGGTCGGGGCAAGGTGATTACCTCGCGTCCTTTGCGAGCCTGCACGCCAGGTAATACCTGCGTCTCGGCCAAACCGTACCCTTGAGTCTACACCCTGGATGGGGAGGGTGCACGGTGCCTGCACTCAGTCGGCAACCAGCGGGCTGCGCGCGGGGAGAGTGACGGTGAGGCACAGGCCGGAACCGGTATTGCGCGCCACCACGGCGCCGCCGTGCTGGGCGATGGCGCGCCGGGCGATGGCCAGGCCCAGCCCGTGCCCGCCACTGTCGCGCGAGCGGGCAGTGTCCACGCGGTAGAATTCGTCGAAGATATTGTCGAGGTCGGCGTCCGGAACGCCGGGCCCCTGATCCTCTATCGCGACCTCGAAAACGCCGTCGCGCACGGTGAGCGCGACACGCACGCAGGACTGTTCCGCCGTATGTTGCAGGGCGTTGCGCAGGATATTCTCGAAACTTTTGTGCAGCAGGTCGCCGGCGCTGTCGACGATCGCCTGCGGTGCTTCGGTGTGGAAGCTGAACTGCTTGCCGGCGCCCTGGCCTTCAAAGTTGGCATCGGCGCACAACTGCTGCAGCAGCGCGACGAGGTCGATGTGCGTATCGAGCACGATGTCCCGCGCCTGGCTTGCGAGCAATTGTCCGATCAGCTCCTCCAGGCGTTCGGCTTCCTGCTCGATACGGCGCAGGTACTGCGGTGCATTCCCTGGCATTTCCTGCGCCAGCGCGAGGGCCACGCGCAGACGTGCCAGCGGGGAGCGCAACTCGTGGGAGACGTCGCCCAGCAGGCGTTTCTGGGCCAGGTTCCGGGCCTCTATCTGTTCCGCCATGCTGTTGAAGTCGCGCGCCAGTTCGTCGGTTTCATCGCCGCCGCGCTCGCGCACCCGCAGGCGCGTTTCCAGGTCGCCGTTGGCCAGCTGCCGCGACGCCCGCTGCAACTCCTTGAGCCGGCTGGTCATGAGCCGCGACAGGAACAGGCAGATTGCGCCGCTGATCAGTACGGCGAGCGTGATGCGCAGCCAGAGATTGCCGCCGAGCAGGTTGAGGATGAGCCCGCGCTGCGCCGGAAACACGAACACCGCACTCACCGCGCCCTCGTTGGGCCGGTAGATACGATAGGCAGCCAGATGGTTGCGTGGCCAGTTGATCACGGACTTGCGGCGCTGGCTGCGCAGTCTTTCGGCCAGTCGTGCCACCGCTTTCGGAACTTCGCGCCCCAGAAGTTCAGTTCCGCTGCGCGTTACCAGGAAGATCTGGATGTCGTGCTCCTTGCGCACGTCCTCCACTGCTTCGGCGAGCGCCGTATCCTCGAGGTTCTCCAGTGTATAGATGATGCGCAGCATGAAGCGGTGCGGCAGTTCCGGGCGCGAGTTGTCGCCCCATTCACGGTCCGGCGGCAGCGATTCAAAATAGTTGGAGGCGAGTTGCCAGCTCCCCAATACCGCGATAGTCATCAGCCAGAAGCCGATGAACATGCGCAGGAACAGGTTGCCGCGCAACATCACGGCTCAGGTATCCGAGCCGGTGCGAAACTGATAGCCGCTGCCGCGTACGCTGACAATCAGGTTGTCGCCGCCGAGCGCGGCCAGCTTCTTGCGGATCTTGCTGACGTGCACATCGATGCTGCGGTCATACGCTGACAGCGCACGCCCCAGCGCCTGCCGGCTCAGTATTTCCTTGTTGACCACGGTGCCGGCACTGCCGACCAGAACCTGAAGCACGTTGAATTCCGCGCTGGTGAGTTGCAGCTCCACGCCGGCGAACGTGGCGTTGCGATTGGCCGGGTCGATGCGGGTCGGCCCCACTTCCAGCAGCGGCGGCGCTGCACCATCGGCACTGAGCTGTGAACGCCGCAGGATGGCGCGCAGCCGCGCGGCGAGTTCGCGCGGGTTGCAGGGTTTGGGCAGGTAGTCATCGGCGCCGAGTTCCAGGCCGAGTATGCGGTCGGTGTCCTCGCCGCGCGCGGTGAGCATGAGGACAGGCGTGGTGCAGAATCGCCGCAACTGCCGCAGCACATCCAGCCCCTGCAGTCCGGGCAGCATAATATCGAGCACGATCGCGTCGTAGGCGTGCGTCTGGCAGTGCGACACCGCCTGTGCGCCGTGGTGCAGGGCATGCGGGACAAAGCCTTCCAGCGTCAGGAAATCACAGAGCAGGGAGCAGAGTTCCCGGTCGTCGTCGATGATCAGAACGGTGGCGCCCACGCGGCAGTCTCGCTGGCAATTACCCGGTAGCCAGTGTGAACAAGCTGTCGCGCCTTGTCATCCGGCTCATACGATTCCTGCGTGTTACAGCTCCTGTACCACCAGGCCCAGCTCCTCTCGCAGCGCCGCGCTGGCCTCCAGTTGCCCGGCGCCGGTGATCACCGCCGTGCTGGCGAGCGCGGGCTGGAAATAGCGCCCGGTGACTGCGCGCAGATCGTCCAGAGTGACAGACAGGATGCGCTGGCGGAATTCCTCGCGCAGTGCGTGGCTGCGACCGAAGAGGCGGTTGTGGAAGTGCTGCTTGGCTTCGCCTGCCGGTGAACTGGGTTTGTCTATGCTGCCGATGACACCGAGGATGGCCTCTTCGAGAGCACGGTGCTCGTGCCGGTTATCCAGCATCCACGAGATGGCGGCGTCGAAATCCTTGAGCGTCTGTGCCAGACGCGGATCGCGATACGAGTAGAAGCGGAAAGCGGCGATGCTCGAATCCTGTGACGCACCGCCGCCGTACGCGCCGCCCTGCTCGCGGATCGCGCGGTGCAGGAAGCCATTGCGCAGGAACCCGCCGAGTACGGTGAGCGCCGCCGCGTCGGGGTGTCGCTCCGGCACCGTGGGGTACGCCCTGGCGCAGAAATTCACCTGCGTATTGGTCACCCACAACTCGCTGCGGCGCTCGCGCACCGGCTGCATTTCGAAGTCGGAGGAATGCGCAGCGACGCTGGCTTGCGACCAGATGCCGGCGGCGGTCGCGGCGACAGCGTCCACCCGATGTGCCTCCGCGATGACGAGAAATTGTCTGGGCGTGCTGGCGATACGCTGGTGCAGTGCCTGCAGTTTCGCTGCGAACTCCCGCAGGCGCGCAGTGTCGGCGAGGCTGTCGTCGAGGGCGCGCAGCTCGCGAATCCCGGCGAGCCCGGACTGGTGATGCTGCAGCTGCGCCAGCGGGCTCATGCCGGCGCAGGCGGCAGTCATGGCCAGCCCGTGCCCGTTGCCGGTGATCGACTGGTCGCGCCGCGCGCGTTGCTGGTTGACGAGGTCGCGCAGCCTGTCGGTTTCATCGAAGCGCACATCGTGCAGTGTATCGAACAGCAGTTGCGATTGTGCCTCGGCGTGGCGCAGCAATGCCTTGGACGACAGCGTGATGTTGCCGCTGACTGCCTGTGCATCGTCGATACCGCCGCGCAGGGAGACGAAGGCGGAGATCGCACCCACGGTGGCTGCCTGGCGCTCCTGTATCTGCAGGTAGCTCGCACTGCCAAGGCCCACCTCGGTCAGGCTGTTGGTGTACATCGGCAACAGGTGCAGCTGCGCCGTGTCCAGCGCGGGCAGGGGCGCGATCACCTGCTGGTACACAAGGCCATTGGTGCCCTGTCCATAGGTGGTGAACGGCAACGTGCGCAATGCGCGATCTGTGCAGGTCAGCTCCGGCATGGCTGCAGGGACGTCGCTGAGTTCAACCTTGGGGAGGATGCTGTCGTCATCGACTCGCGCCTGCCGCGCGACGAGGTCCGCCGCCAGACGTACCGTGGCCGCACGCTCCGACTCCGTCATGGCGGCCTTGATGTCGGCGAGCCGCGCCTCCTCCTGCGCGCGTCGACGGCCGGACAGGCCGGTGTCAGGTATCATCACCAGGGTCACGCGGTGCGGGTTGTCCAGCAGCAGGCGCCGGGCGAGCTGGCGGATATAGTCCGGATCCTCGATCCGCGCCTGCAGCGCTGCGATGACCGGCTCCAGGTCGAGCACGGCGATCGGATCGCTGTAGTGCGTCGCGCAGCCCAGCGCCTGCAGGATGAGCTGCAGGCCATAGGGATAGCCGTCGCCGGTGATTTCGCGCTGGTGCAGTTCGAGCTGATGCAGCACGGCCGCGAGGCGCTCGTGGCTGACGCCCTGGACGGCCACCTGTTCGATCACCCCGAGCACCAGCGCCTCCAGCGCGTCCGCGTGTTCCGCCTCGCTGCCTTCGATACCGCAGCTGAACACCAGTTCGCGCATCGAATCTTCCAGTCCGCACAGCGGTGACGGCGCCCGGCCGAGTTCGGTGGTCTCCAGCGCGTACTGCAGCGGCGACGCGCTGTTGTCCAGCAGCACGCTGGACAACAACTGAGCTTCCAGCAGTTGCGTCAGGTCGGCACTCTCACCCAGCATCCAGGCGACAACGAGATGTGTCCTGCGCTCGGTGGTTTCGTTGTCGTCGAAAACGTAACTCTCCTGTACCCGAATGGGCCGGGACAGTCGTCGCTCGGGTTGTACCTGTATGCGTGTTGCGAGCCGGTCGAAGTGGCGCAGTGCATTTTCTTCGAACAGTTGCTGGTGCTCGTGCGCGGCGATGTCGCCAAACGTCATGAAAATGGCGTTGCTCGGGTGGTAGTGGCTGCGGTAGAACGTCTGCAGCTGCTCATAGCTGAGATCCGGGATATGCTGCGGATCGCCACCGCTGTTGTGGTGATAGGTGCTGGTGGGGAACAGGTGCTCGCACAATGTGTTCCACAGCACGCTGCCGATGGAGCTCATGGCGCCCTTCATCTCATTGAAGACCACGCCCTTGAAGACCAGGTCGCTGCGCGGATTGTCTGCCTCCGCGAACTCCACGCGGTGTCCCTCCTGGGCAAAATCCAGCGGGTCCAGACGCGAGAAAAACACCGCATCCAGATAGACCTGCAGCAGGTTGTTGAAGTCCTTGCGGTTCTGGCTGGCGAACGGGTAGGCCGTCCAGTCCGAACTGGTGAAGGCATTCATGAAAGTGTTGAGTGAGCGCCGCAGCATCATGAAGAACGGATCGCGCACCGGGAAGCGCCGGCTGCCGCACAGTGCCGTGTGCTCCAGGATATGCGCGACGCCGGTGGAGTCCTGCGGCACGGTGCGCAGCGCCACCAGGAACACGTTCTCGGTGTTGTCGGAGGCCAGATGGTAGTGCACGGCGCCGGTTTTGCGGTGTTCGTACTGCTCCACGCGAATGTTGAGCGAATCGATCGTCTGCGTCCGGACTGCGTCGAAAGCCGGGTGTGGGAGGGAACAGGCGGTCGCGCCGTTGCTCATAGCTAGTCTCTACTGGTGGGCGGTGTGTGAAGGGGCGCTATTCTAGCGCGTTTTTACCGTCGCAGGCCCACTTTTGCCGGCTGCGTCGGCCGGTACCAGTTCGATGCGGTACAACCAGGGCCAGCGCTTGCCGGTGACCCAGATGCTGCCGTCGGCGGGATTGCGGGCGATACCGTTCAGCACGTCGGTGCCGGGGCGGTACTCCGAGGCCGGCAGCAGCCCGGTGAGATCGATGGAGGCGGTGACCTTGCCGCTCGCCGGATCGATGATCACGATGCGGTCGCTCTGCCAGATGTTGGCCCAGATTGCACCGTCTATCCATTCCAGTTCGTTCAGCAGCGGAACCGGTCTGCCCGCCGCAGTGACGGTGATGGAGCGCAGCACGCGCGCTGTGTCCGGTGCGAGGAAATGCAGTTGCGCGCTGCCGTCGCTCAGGATCAGCTCCGCGCCGTTGTGCGTGAGACCCCAGCCTTCGCCGGCGAGCGGTAACACGCGCTGGAACTGCAGGTCGGATTTGCGGTAGACGAGCATCGCTGCGTTGCGCCAGGTGAGCTGATAGACAGTATCGCCGAGCACCGTCAGGCCCTCGGCGAAGATGCGCGCGTCGAGTGCGCGCGCGACGTCGAGGCGGCCGTCATCAAAGTGATAGCGCAACAGGCGCGACTCGCCGTAGTTGCCGGCGCTGACGTAGAGCAGGCCGTCGACGATCTCCAGCCCCTGCACGAAGTTCTCGCGCGGCTGCGGCTTGCGGTCGCTCACCTTCACCTGGTAGTGCTGCAGCGCCCACACCGCCTGTGGCAGGCAGGCCATGAGCAGGAGCAGGGCGCGCAGGAAAGTCACGGCTAGATCCGGTTGCGCGACAGGTCGCGGATGATGAAGCGGGCCGGTGACAGCGCGCGGCACAGCGCGCGGCACACCGGCGGTGGTTCCGCGCAGATCAGGCTGGCGAGCAGTTCCGCCGCCAGCGGTGTCGAGGTCAGCCCGCGCGCGCCGTGCGCGGCGCTGATGTACAGGCCGGGAAGGTAGTGCCCGCAGCCGGGGAGGGTGAGCCGGGCGTTTTTACGCAGCGCGCCAAAGGCGTCCAGAAACGCCGACAGGTCGGGTACCGGACCGATCACGGGCAGGTGGTCGGCGCTGGCGGAGCGAAACCCGACGCGCGCTGCGAGCGCGGACGGATCGAGTGATTCCAGGGTCTCGCGCCAGGCGGGTACCGCCTGCGCCAGCCGTTGCAGATTCGCCTGGTTGTCGCGCACGCGCGGCTCGCACTCGGCGCTGCGCAGGTCGAAGGTGGCGCCGATGCAGTGCTGCGCGGCCCGCGCCGGCGCGATATACCCCGCGTGGCAGAGCGCGGCGCGCAAGTCGGTGAAAGCCGGTGCCGCGGGCAGTTGCGTGGTCTGGCCGCGAATGGCCTGCAGCGGCAGCCACTGGCACTGTGCTAGGGCTTTCACACCAGTGCCGGCGGCGATGATGGCGCAGTCGGCCTCCGCTACGATCCTGTCGCCGTTGGCGGCCTGCCAGTGCCCGCCCACAGTGTGCAGCGTCACTGGGCCGCAGTGCTCGACCACCCGGATGGCGTCGCTGGCCAGCCAGGCCCTGCACACAGCGGCGGGGCGCAACCAGCCTGCGCGCGGAAACCAGATGCCCGCACAGGGCTGGTCGATACCGAGCAGCTCGTTGGCGGCTTCGCGGTCCAGCACGCGGGCGAAATCCTCCAGATTGCGCAGTACCTCCTTGAACGCCGCCAGCTGGGCGTCGTCGTCGCTCTGCTGGAAGCTGCCACACAGCTCACCGTCCAGCGGCGTGCGCAGTAGCCCCCTCTGCAGCAGGGTGCGGTACATATGACAGGCGAACTGGAAACTCTGCAGCGCAAAATCCGCCGGCGCGTCGTGGTGGCGCGACAGTTTGGTGTAGAGGATGCCCTGGTCGTTGCCAGAGGCCGCGCCCGCGATCGCGCCCTCATCCAGCACGGTCACGGTGATGCCGCGCCGGGCGAGGGCCGCGGCGACCGCGCAACCGGCCAGGCCGCCCCCGATCACCAGTGCGCTGCCCGGTCGCGATGGTTGCGTGGCGGGCAGATCCCAGGCCGGCGGGTCCGGTGCCGGTGTCGGCGCGGTGCCTAGCAGGCCGCGCAGGGATTCCCGTTTGCGACCGTAGCCGGGCACCTTGCTGACCTGGAAGCCGGCGCCAGTGAGGTCGCGGCGCACCTGGCCGGCGGCGGTGAAGGTGGCGAAACTGGCGCCCGGGCGGCTGAGCGCGGCCACGGCGTGCAGCACCGGCTGCGCCCACATGGCGGCATTGCGTGCGGGCGCGAAGCCATCGAGGTACCAGGCGTCCACCGGCGGTGCGGCGCGGCCCGCGAGGTCGGGCAGCGCCTGCGCAACGTCGTCCCACCACAGGTCCAGCCGCACCCGCCCATCCTCCAGCAGGATGCGATGCTGGCCCGGCAGCGGCCCTGGATAGGATTCCAGTAGCAGGGCCGCAAGTTCGCCCAGCGCCGGCCACGCCGCCACTGCCCGCGCCAGGTCGCGCCGGGTCAGCGGGTATTGTTCGATCGACAGGTAGTGCAGGTCAGGGCGCGGCGCCGGCAGGGCGCGCCATGCCTGCCAGGTGAGCAGGAAGTTGAGGCCGGTGCCGAACCCGAGTTCACCGATGCAGAACTGCGGGTGCGGGTGCTCGCGCCAGCGGTCGGGCAGGCCGTTGCCACCGAGGAAGACATGGCGGCTTTCCGCGAGGCCGTCGTCGCGCGAGTAGTACACATCCTCGAATTGCGTGGAGACCGGCGTGCCACCATCGCTCCAGCGCAGCGCCGCGCCCTGCGCGGGCCGCCAGGGCGAATGCTCGTGTTTCATCCTGCCGTTTTCTTGAGGTCCAGTTCGGCCGGCAGCCAGGCAGGGATATGGGGGTTGTCGGCCGCCAACAGGTCATCGACGGAGAAGACGTGCAGCTCGGGATCGCCCTCTACCGGGCGGTACAGAGTGATGAGGAAGTCCCGGGCGCTGCTGTGCTGGGGCAGCTGCAGCTCCCAGGTATCGGACAGGATGCTGATGGTGGTATCACCGGGTTGCAGTTTGACCCGCGCGATGTAGTGGTTCTTGCCCACCGGCCGCAGGCTGCGGCTCTCGCTGCCGACCAGCGTGTCGAACAGTCGGGTCTTGATGATGCAGATGGGCGCAATATCGCGCCGGCTTTCAGGAATCGTGGGATCCATGAGGCGCTGCGTGATGCTGGCGAGTGCGGTGCTGCCCTCCGCGCCGGAGAGTCTGACCTTGTCGACGCTGAAGGGAATCCGGTCCAGCGTGTCGACGTCGCGTTGCGCGTGTTCGCGCTGCGCAAGTTCTTCCGCCGTGGGCAGGATGCTGGCGGCTTCCTGCAGGTCGGCGTAGTAGCTCTCCAGCAGTGCGTGCAGGCGCTCCACATTCTCCGCTTCGCGCGCCTGCGTATAGTCGACGTAGTGTGTGCGCAGCGGTTTGCTTTCCAGCGCGTCATCGGGTTTGCGCTCTATCGCCGCGATGGCGACGTCCGCGCTCGCCGGCTGTTCGGCCCGTGCTTTCGCCTTGGCGGCGACGATCTGCTGTTGCAGCAGGGTCACTTCCTGTTCGGTAACCGCGACGAGCCTCTGCTTGATCTCCACCGCTTTCACCGCCAGCGTGCGGACGGCGGGGTTGGCGCTCTGCTCGGGCGGTGTCCCGTCGGCGTGCAGCGTGGCCAGCGTCCGGTTGAACTGGTCAAGTTCGGCCATCAGTTGCACGCGCTCTGCGGTCAGCCGCTGCAACTGCAGGGTGGCTTCCTCGGATTGCGCCCTCGCCTGGCCGGCAAATAACAGGACGCAGGCCAGGACGACCTGGCCGAGAACAAGGTGAGACGCGCCGGTTACCGTTGTGGATCGATTGCGCATAAGCACTACGGGCGATGTTTCGGCCGGGTTTTGCACGGATTTGGAGATAAACAGTAGCAGATCGGCTGTTGACCCGGCCAGTTGAAATCGCACGAATCTACACAAAACTGCCTGCCGGGGTTGAAAAGCACTTATAAAGCCTCGATCCGCACCCGGGGCGTCGCGGGCCGCGCCAGCGTCAGCTTTTCCCTGGGCGCCATGACCTCCGCAGTACCTGAGACCACGCTCTGCCCCTGCTGGTTACGTACGTCGCAGGCCAGCGTAACCAGGCGGCGCTTGTCCGTCTTGCCGGTCACCGTCAGCGTCACGGTCAGGGTATCCCCTGGCCTGACCGGCGCGGTGAATCGCAGGCTCTGCCCGAGATAGATGGTGCCTGGTCCGGGCAGCTGCATGGCGATGGCGGCGGACACGATAGCCCCGCTCAGCATGCCGTGGGCGATGCAGCCGCCAAAGGGTGTCGTGGCCGCATACGCCGCGTCCAGGTGCACCGGGTTCACATCGCCGGACACCGCAGCGAACAACTGGATATCCTCGGCGCTGACTTGCCGGGTGTACTCGGCGGATTGCCCCAGGGTGATTTCGTCATAGCTGTAATTGCTGATGTGAGGCATGGCGCTTGTCCCGTAGAATGGCGGCCGTGAAGCTTACCCCATTTACCCCGGCCCTGGCGCGCGTGCGCTGACGGGCAGAGCCAGCGCATGTACGAGCACCCCGGCGACGCCCGGCGCGTCCCCGCCATTACCTTTCCTGCGGAACTGCCCATTGCTGAGCGCCGTGAGGCAATCGCGCGCGCCATCCTTGAACACCAGGTAGTGATCGTTGCCGGCGAGACCGGCTCCGGCAAGACCACCCAGTTGCCGAAAATTTGCCTTGCACTGGG
>CAYWWD010000090.1:0-15801 GCA_964461965.1 uncultured Halioglobus sp.
TCTACGAGATCGGCGCCGGCACGTCGGAAATCCGGCGCATGCTGATCGGCCGCGAACTGTTCAACGCCACCGCCTAGGAGTATCCGCATGGCCGTGTTGCCGACACGCATCAATTCCCGGGACAAGGCGTTCGCTGCCAACCGGGCGCACATGCAGGCGCAAGTCGATGACCTGCGTCGCAAGGTCGATGTCATCCGCCAGGGCGGCGGCGCCAAGGCACAGGAGCGGCACACCTCGCGCGGGAAGCTGCTGCCGCGGGATCGCCTGTACGCGCTGCTCGACCCCGGATCGCCCTTTCTGGAGTTGTCGCAACTGGCGGCCTACCAGGTGTACGAGGATGACGTACCGGCGGCTGGCATCATCACCGGCATTGGCCGCGTCGCCGGGCAGGAGTGCATGATCTTTATCAACGACCCGACGGTGAAAGGCGGCACGTACTATCCGCTCACCGTGAAGAAGCAGGGGCGCGCGCAAACCATCGCCGAGGAAAACCACCTGCCCTGTCTCTACCTGGTCGATTCCGGCGGCGCGTTTCTTCCTCTGCAGGATGAAGTCTTCCCCGATCGCGAACACTTCGGGCACGCGTTTTACAACCAGGCGCGCATGTCGGCCAAAGGTATTCCGCAGATTGCCGCGGTACTCGGCTCCTGCACCGCCGGCGGTGCCTACCTGCCCGCCATGGCGGACGAATCCATCATCGTGAAAAACCAGGGCACGATTTTCCTCGGCGGCCCACCGCTGGTGAAGGCGGCCACCGGCGAGATCGTTTCGGCGGAAGAACTTGGCGGCGCGGACGTACACTGCCGCACCTCCGGTGTCACGGATCATTACGCCAATAACGATCACCACGCCCTGGAGCTGATGCGCCGCGCCGTGGGCCGCCTGAACCGCATCAAGCCCGTCAGCATGGATGTGCGACCGGCCGTGGAACCGCTCTACCCCGCCCAGGACATCTACGGCGTAATTCCGGCGGACACCCGGCAGCCCTACGATGTCCGCGAAGTGATCGCCCGCATTGTCGACGGCTCCGAGTTCGACGAGTTCAAGGCGCTGTTCGGTGAAACGCTTGTTTGCGGCTTTGCGCGCATCCACGGCTATCCCGTGGGCATCGTGGCGAACAACGGCATCCTGTTCAGCGAATCGGCGGTGAAGGGCGCGCACTTCGTCACGCTGTGCGCCCAGCGCAAGACGCCGCTGGTGTTCCTGCAGAACATCACCGGCTTCATGGTGGGCCGGCAGTACGAGGCCGGCGGCATCGCGCGCCATGGCGCGAAGATGGTGCACGCCGTGGCCTGCGCGCGCGTGCCGAAGTTCACCGTCATGATCGGAGGATCTTTTGGCGCCGGTAACTATGCCATGTGCGGACGCGCGTATGACCCTCGCTTCCTGTTCATGTGGCCCAACGCGCGTATCTCGGTCATGGGCGGCGAGCAGGCGGCGGGCGTGCTGGCGACGGTCAAGCAGGAACAGCTGGCGCGCGAAGGTGCTGCGATGAGCGCCGCCGAGGAAGCGGCATTCAAGCAGCCGATTGTCGAGCGCTATGAGAAGCAAGGCCACCCCTACTACGCCTCGGCGCGGCTGTGGGATGACGGGGTGATCGATCCGGCGGATACGCGCATGGTGCTGGGATTGTGCATATCGGCGACGTTGAACGCGCCGGTGGAGGAGACGAAGTTTGGTGTGTTCCGGATGTAACCTGGCGCCGAGGTTTATGCACTTTGAACGCAAAACCGGTGCAGGCCGGTGTTGTGAAGGGGCTATCCGGGACCGTGCGAGGCCACGGATGGCCTCGCCCGAGCGCACATGGATGTGCTTGTAGCGTGTCCCGGATAGCCCCTTCACAACACCGGCCGGGATCGGAGCAATAACGGTGACCCCGGCCAAAGGAACAAGAGGATGTTTAACAAGATTCTGATCGCCAACCGCGGTGAAATCGCCTGCCGCATTATCCGGACGGCGCGACGCCTGGGCGTGTCGACAGTCGCCGTGTATGCCGACGCCGATCGCAATGCGTTGCATGTGAAGATGGCGGATGAAGCGATCCACATCGGCGCAGCGCCAGCGCGCGAATCCTACCTGGTGAGCGAGAAAATTCTCGACGCCGCCCACCTCACCGATGCGGACGCGATCCATCCTGGCTACGGATTTTTGTCCGAAAACGCGGAGTTTGCGGCGGCCTGCGCCGCGCAGGGCGTCGTGTTTATCGGCCCCGGTCCAGAGGCCATCGCGGCGATGGGCAGCAAATCCGCCGCCAAGCGCATCATGGCGGAAGCCGGTGTACCGCTGGTGCCGGGCTACCACGACGAGGAACAGGACAGCGCACGCTTGCGCGCGGCAGCCGAGGCCATGGGATTTCCGGTGTTGCTGAAAGCCACCGCCGGTGGTGGCGGCAAGGGCATGCGGCAGGTGTGGGCGGCGAGCGAGTTTGACGAAGCGCTGGCCGCGGCGCGGCGTGAAGCCACGGCCAGCTTTGGCGATGATCGCATGCTGGTGGAGAAGTACCTGGACAGGCCCCGCCATGTCGAGGTGCAGGTATTCTTCGACCACCACGGCAACGGCATCTACCTGGCGGAGCGGGATTGCTCAGTGCAGCGCCGCCACCAGAAAGTGATCGAGGAAGCGCCCGCGCCGGGGATGACCCGGGAATTGCGCCAGGCGATGGGCGAGACGGCGACCAAAGCCGCCCGCGCCATCAATTATCGCGGAGCCGGCACGGTAGAATTCCTGCTGGAGGACGATGGCAGTTTCTACTTCATGGAGATGAACACCCGCCTGCAGGTCGAGCATCCGGTGACGGAAATGATCACGGGCCTGGACCTGGTGGAGTGGCAGCTCCTGGTTGCCTCGGGCAAGCCCCTCCCGCTTACACAGGAACAGGTGCGGATTCGCGGGCACGCCTTCGAGGCGCGCGTATACGCAGAGGATCCCGACAACGACTTCCTGCCCGCCACCGGGACACTGGCGTATCTACGGCCGCCGCTGGAATCGCGCCACGTGCGTGTCGATACCGGCGTGAGCCAGGGCGATGAAATCAGCGTCTACTACGACCCGATGATCGCCAAGCTGATCGTATGGGACGAGACGCGGGAGCGCGCGCTGCAGCGCCTCGGCAGCGCGCTCTCTGAATTCCGCATCAGCGGCACAGTCACCAACCTCGACTTCCTTTACAACCTCGCGACCTGCCGTCCGTTTGGCGAGGCGACACTGGATACGAGTTTCATCGAGCGCCACCGGGAATCCATCTTCCACGAGCGCGTCCAGGACCTGGCGCGCGAGCTGCCACTGGCTGCCGTGGCGCTGCTGCTGCACCAACAGCAGCACGCCGTGACGGCGTCCGCGTCGTGTATCGACCTCTGGTCGCCGTGGCGGGATACCAGCGCCTGGCGACTTAACGAACCTCGAGTGCACACGTTCACCCTGCACTGCCACCAGCAGGATCACACCGTGATCGTTGAGCAACGCCGCTCAGAGTATCGTGTGAGCGCGGCGGGCGCAGAGTGCGTGCTCGAATGCTCGCTGGTGGGCGATACCCTGCAGTACGAAATCGCTGGCCACCGGCGCTGCGGTGCACTGGTCAGCACACATGACGGCTTCACCTTGTATCTGGCTGAAGGCGCCTGCCACTTTCGCGAAGTGCCCCCGGACACGGGCGAGTCGGATTCCCACAGCGGAAACACTGGCCTGAGAGCGCCTATGAATGGCACCATTGTGGCGCTGCTGGTGGAGCCCGGTACTCAGGTGGACGCCAACGCACCGCTGCTGGTCATGGAGGCGATGAAAATGGAACACACGATCCGCGCACCGGCGGCAGGCGTGGTGCAGGCTTTCTATTACCAGCGCGGCGATCTGGTCTCGGGCGGTGCTGCACTGCTTGATTTTGCCGCCATCGAGGAATGACGACACATGACACTGCCCGGGAAAGTGCAGCTGGTGGAAGTCGGCCCCCGCGACGGGTTGCAGGCCGAGAAGCAGACCATTCCGCTCCTGACCAAACTGCAATTGATCGATGATCTCGCCGCAGCCGGCCATACCTGCATCGAAGCCGGCAGCTTCGTCAACCCCAAATGGGTGCCGCAGATGGCGGACAGCGAACAGGTATTTGCCGGCATCACGCGTCGCGCCGGCGTCCGCTACTGCGCACTCACGCCCAATTTGCAGGGCTTTGAGCGCGCACTCGCCGCAGGCGCGGATGAAGTCGCCATCTTCGCGGCGGCCTCCGAGACGTTTTCGCACAAGAACATCAACTGCGGAATCGAGGAGAGCCTGCAGCGCTACAGCCAGCTGATGGAGGCTGCGCGCGAACACAGGCTGCCGGTGCGCGGCTATGTGTCCTGCGTGCTGGGGTGTCCGTATTCCGGGATCGTGGCGCCCGAAACCGTGGCGGAGGTGACCGGCCGTTTGCTGGAGCTCGGCTGTTATGAGGTATCGCTCGGCGACACCATCGGCATTGGCAGTGCGGGCGGCATGCAGCACCTGCTCGATGTACTGTTGTTGCGCTTTCGCGCAGCACAACTCGCGGTGCACTGCCACGACACCTACGGCCAGGCCCTGAGCAATATCCTCATCGCGCTACAGCACGGTATTGCCACCGTCGATACCTCCGTGGCCGGGCTCGGTGGCTGCCCCTATGCGCCCGGCGCTTCCGGGAATGTCGCCACCGAGGATGTGGTGTACATGCTCAATGGCCTGGGGATAGAAACAGGCCTCTCCCTGGATGCGCTGATTGCCGCAGGCAGCCGGATTTCCGCTGCACTCGGCAGGAGCAATGCCTCCGCGGTCGCGCGCGCCCGCCTCGCGCGCGGCTGAAGCGGCCGATTCATGGCAACCGGACACGGGTCACTGCTGCGCCACACCGCTGCCACACTGATGTGCATTTCGGGCGCAGCCCAGATCGGCGCGCTGTGGCTGCGAGAGCTCACCGGCACCGCGCTGGTCGATGGCCTGTGGGGAACGGTGTATCTGGCAATTGGCATCGGGCTGTACGGTCACTCGCGATTTTCCGTCGTCCTGGGCAGCGTCGTTCCCGTGGCCGCCATCGGTGTAGCGTATTACACCACACCCCACACAGTGCAGTTGTATACGCTGCGCATTGCCGTGGACGTAGTGGTGGTTCTGCTGTGTGCGATCGTGTTATGGGAAACGCGAAATCATCCAAGCATCTGAGCCGGCGGATGTGCGCACTATCTGGCACGAACCACGCCAACTGCACACACTGACAGGGAATCGCTGACACCATGGCGCTGAAACCGACGATTTATAAAGCCCAGATCGAGCTCGCGGACAGCGACCGGCACTGCTTTGAATCGCTCTCACTCACCCTGGCCAGACATCCATCGGAAACACTGGAGCGCATGGCGGCGCGCCTGCTCGCCTACTGCCTCAACTGTACACGCGGCCTGGAATTTACCCGCGGCATTTCCACCACCGACGAACCGGATGTATGGGCGCACTGCGACCACGGCGAAATCGAACACTGGATCGAAGTAGGCCAGCCGGAAGCAGCGCGCCTGAAGAAAGCCTGCGGACGCGCCAGGCAAGTCAGCGTGTACGCCTTCGCCAAAAGCGCGGACACCTGGTGGAAGCTGAACGGCGACTCGCTCAAGGTGCTGCCACGACTGCAGGTCTGGCAGTTTGACTGGGAGGAGATACAGGCAGCTGCGGCACTGCTGGATCGCACCGTGCAACTCAGTGTCAGTGTGGTGGGAGGGACGTTGTATCTCGATAACGGCAATGCGTCGGTCAGCGTGGAGCAGAAGCTGTTGTGCTACAGCGATTGAGGGCGAAAATAAGCGAAAATAAGTGCGTCCCCGTTAGCCTGATTACCCAATCCTCGCCATGTTCTTCGAGGAGTTCATTATAGGTCCATCAGATTTGATAGTGATCAATGCAACAGAACCAGCGTTGGGCGACGAGCTCTGTAACTCCCACTGCTGTGGTGTGAAACTGACATTCGCACCAATGGCAGGCCTTGATTTTTGCGCGCTTTTCCATGATACGTCCCACCGCAAGGCACAGGTCACCCGACCCGGCTGGGAGCTAGAAATTCCGGTTCGACCTCCCAACGTCTACCGAACCAACGCAGCCGACATCACCTCATCGGGCTGCACTCGCGACACACGCACCAGCGGCGCCAGCATCACCACATTGACGCCGCCATACAGCAGCGCCCAGACCCACGTAGCACCATCCATGCCACTGCCGGATGCCAGCCACAGCAGTGCGCCGATGCCACCCAATCGCAGCACCTCACAGAGCAGCAGGCGGGCAGCGGGCCTGCCGTCCAGCCACCACGCCGTGGTCAGTGTGGTGGCCAACAATACCGCCCAGCCGGCCACACCCTGCCAGTACGACAGCTGCGCCTTCTCCATGAACAACAGCAACAGCACGACAGACACCAACTGGAAGAACGCATAAACCGATACCAGGCGCGGCACCTTCGGATCGTAGCGCTCGAAGTGGCTGAGGTCGGTTTTTTCGCGCGGGTAGCGCGCGGCGACATCCGCCGGTCGCCAGCCGGTGCGCGCCACCCACACTTTGAACTTGTCGCGCCAACGCGCCGTGTGCCAGCAGTCCTGCGCCATGTCCACATAAATGTGCGTCAGCGCCTTCACCGGGCTGAAGCTCTTTAGCGGGCCGCGAATACCGAACACCACCGGCTCTTCATCGAGCTCTTCCTGGAAGGTGCCGAACAGCCGGTCCCACACGATGAACATGCCGCCGTAATTGCGATCCATGTAACGGTCGTTCTGAGCGTGGTGTACGCGGTGGTTGGAGGGCGTTATGAACAGCCATTCGTACCAACCCAGCTTCGGAATATGTTCGGTGTGCACCCAGAACTGGTAGATCAGGTTGATGGCGCCCGCCGTGACCACCACGTGCGCGGGAATGCCGAGCACGTACATCGGGATGTAGAAAATCCAGCCGAACAGGAAGCCGGTGCTGGTCTGGCGCAGCGCCGTGGTCAGGTTGTAATCCTCGCTCTGGTGGTGCGCCACGTGGGCGGCCCACAGGATAGTGCGCTCGTGGCCCATACGGTGCAGCCAGTAATAACAGAAGTCGTACAAAACCATGGCCAGCACCCAGGTGAACCAGTGCGTGGCATCCATCAGCGGCAGCGCGGTGTACTTAGTAATCATGTGATAGATGTAACCGCCGATGCCGAGCGTGACGAAGCGCCGCGCCTGGCTGAGGACGCCCAATGAGAGACTGCTCACGCTGTCGTTGAGGCGGTAGGTGTTGCGGTGATTCAGCCAACCGTAGAGCCACTCCACGAGGATGGCGAGGATGAAAAACGGGACGGCGAGTTTCACGAGATCCATAGGATTCGCTCCGGCATCGTCACTTGATGTTTGCGAGGAATATATCGCAGCTGGTGACGGCGTTGTTCAGGTTGTCATTCAGGCCCTGGATACTGTTCTGCAGCGTGCCCAGTGCCCGCGCCCGGGACGCCACCGCACTTGCCGTGGGATTGGCTTTCAAAAAGGCCATCGCGCGGTTCAACTCGGCCAGTACGGGGTCCATATCGGCGAGCGCCTGCTGCAGGTTTTGCGACAGTCCCTGATACTCCTGCCAGGCTGCGGCCAACCTGGCCTGGCTGTCGGCCTTGAGGCGAGGGTCGCTGAACACGCCGGCTTCAATCTGCCACTCACCAAAGACGGTGTTCGCGGCCTCATCCACGGTGGCGTTGGCGGCGCCCACCGCCGCCGCGGCATCGACTGCAGCATCGTAGCGCTGCTGCGTCGCCAGGATCGCTGCCTCGACACTCGAGGTATTCCCCGCAGCCATCGTCCACAGTTGATCCCCGGTCGCCTGAAATTGGTCCACCGCCGCCAGCAGCGCTGCCCGGGATTCCTGCACGCTATCTACCAGCGGACCGAGCCCGGGGTGATCCCTCTGCATGTCTGGCCCCTGAGTGGAGGACTGGCAGGCAGCGAGCCCTATCGCCAGCAAAACGACCAGCCATCGAAACATAACTGTGCTCCTGCAATAACGCGCGCTGCGCGGGGTGAATGCGGCTCCATTGTAATCAGCACGAACAGACCACGACAGAGTTGAGTCTGGCCAGTCCAGGGCCGATTTTGACTAGTGCCACAGTGGGCGCGGGTCTATATTGCGCCCATGGATAAAGATTGCAAAGCAGCAACGCTTCCATCCGGCCTCGACGGCACACTCGATCCCGAGGTGTGCCGCCGGGCCCGGTTGTCGCGCGACACCCGCTTCGACGGCGAGTTCTATCTCGGCGTGAACACCACCGGCATCTATTGCCGGCCGATCTGTCCGGCGCGTGCGCCGGCGGAGCACAACGTGCGCTACTTCGCCAGCGCCGCACAGGCAGCGCAGGCCGGTTTCCGCCCCTGTTTGCGCTGCCGCCCCGAGTCAGCGCCGGGCAGCCCGGCCTGGAATGGCACCTCGACTACGGTGCAGCGCGCGCTTTATCTCATCCGGCAGGGCGCGCTGGACACCGGCACACTGGCCGAGCTGGCGCCGCGCCTGGGGGTAGGGGAGCGTTACCTGCGCAAACTCTTCCAGCGTGAACTTGGTGTGTCGCCGCAGGCGCTGGTGCTGAACCAGCGCCTGCTGTTCGCAAAAAAACTGCTGGCGGAAACCTCGCTGCCCGTCACCGAGGTGGCGTTCGCCGCCGGCTTTGGCAGTGTCCGCCGTTTCAACAGCGCGGTGCAGCAGCAGTTCAAACTCCCGCCGAGCGCGCTGCGGGGCCGGCGTAATGCGGGCGCGAGTGATGTCAGTCTCGAACTGCAACTGCACTATCGCCCGCCCTACGACTGGGAAGGCATCGCAGGCTTCTTCGCCCGACACGCCGTGGCTGGCGTGGAGACCGTCACGCCAGAGCGCTACCAGCGCACGATCGCAACCGGTGATACGCACGATCGCGTGGCGGTGAGCCCGATTGCGGGGACGAACGCACTCAAGCTGGAATTGCAACTGTCCGACCACCGCCTCCTGATGCCCGTGGTCGCGCGGGTGCGGCGCATGTTCGATCTCGACGCCAATCCTGCTGCCGTACAGCTGGCCCTGGGCGCGGATCCCCGTCTCGCCGCACTGCTGCGGAGGTTTCCCGGCATCCGCTCGCCAGGACACTGGTCGCTCTATGAATCCGCCGTGCGCGGTATCGTCGGTCAGCAGGTCAGCACACAGGCAGCGCGCACGGTGCTGGCCCGGCTTGCCAAATGCGTGCACGGCGAGGGCGAACAAGCCGCATTTCCAAGCGCCGCCGGGATGGCTGCCCTCGGTGAGGAGCACTTTCCCATGCCGGGCAGGCGACGCCAGACGCTGCTCGCCCTGTGCCGACACTGCAGCGGTCGCGAAGCGGAACTGGATCTCGATGTGCTGGCCGCGCTGCCCGGCGTCGGGCCGTGGACACTCGCCTTGGTGGCGATGCGCGGCGCCGGCCAGCCGGACGCCTTCCCGATAAAGGATCTGGGTCTGGAGAAAGCCTGGGCGCGTCTGCCCGGCCCCGACACCCCGCTGAATCTGCACGCGGTGCACTGGCGCCCCTGGCGCAGTTACGCCGCCAACCTGCTCTGGAGGAGCCTCAGCCTATGAACATCCACTTTCTAAAGTCGCCGATCGGCACCCTGCGCCTGGTCTCCAATGGCCGCCAGATCACGGCGATCGAATTTGAGGGCCATTACGGTGCCGACACTGGCTGGGAAGCACGCGACGAAGCGCTGGATGCCTGCGCCGAACAGCTGGCCGAGTACTTCGGCGCCGGACGGCGAACGTTTACGTTGCCGCTGGCGGCGCACGGCACACCGTTCCAGCGCTCGGTATGGGATGCGCTGGCGCAGATTCCCTACGGCGAGCTGCGCAGCTACGGCGACATCGCCCGCGCCATCGGCAATCCGGCTGCGGTGCGCGCGGTGGGTGCTGCCAATGGACGCAACCCCCTGCCGATTGTCGTGCCATGCCACCGCGTGATCGGCAGCAACGGGACGCTGACCGGCTTCGGCGGGGGACTCAAGGCCAAATCGTTCCTGCTGGAGCTGGAGGGCGCGCTCAGTGCGGTGCGCGACGGGACGAGGGAAAAGTGAGGTGCGTTTTCCCGATCAGGCGTTGAGATCGGGGATCATTTCATCCTTCAGGCGCGCGATGGCGTCTTTCAGGCGCAGTTTTTCTTTTTTCAGGCGCTGCAACAGGATCTGGTTCTGGTAGGGATAGCCGTGCAGTTCCTGTATGCGTGTGTCCAGCGCGCGGTGCTTGGTCTGCAAACTCAGCAGGCGCATGGCGGGCGTCATCAGCTCATTGGCCGCTTCGCCGTCGGTTACCAGGCCTTTTTCCGGTGGCTCATTCATCGCGCAATCGGTAATGCCAACTCCATCGCCAAGGGTGCCACTCTATACCCGGACAGAAGGCCCGCACAAGAGCGCAGCGACGGGCTCGGCGGGGCTACGCAATGCGTGCCGCCAGCAGCTTTTCCCACAGCGGATGGGCGTTATCCGCAATGGCGTAAAACGGCGGGCTGTACAGGGAATCATCGGTGTTATAGCGCAGCGGCGCACCGTCCAGGCCCAGGACCAATCCGCCGGCCGCCTCGAGTACGGCCTGTCCCGCTGCGGCATCCCATTCGCAGCAGGGCGAGAAGCGCGGATAGAAATCCCCTGCGCCCTCCGCCATGCGGCAGAACTTCAGCGCGCTGCCCATATTGTCCCTGGCGATCGGTCCCCACTGCTCCTCCAGCCACGCCAGGTGCGCATCGAGGCGCGCGCCCCTGTGTCGCCGACTGGCCAGAAGGCGCAGTGCCTGCCCGTGGCGCAGGGCGCGCGTCGCCAGTTCTGAGGCTGCCCAGTCCCCACGCAGGTCTCGCTGATACCGCCGCGCCCCGACGCCGGGAATGCCGGTATACGCCACCTGTTCCAGCGGCAGGAAGAGCACACCCAGCACCGGTCGATGCCGATCGATCAGGGCGATATTGATGGTGAATTCGCCGGTTCTGGCCAGAAACTCCCGCGTGCCATCCAGCGGATCGACGAGCCAGTAGCGCTGCCACGTCCGCCGCCGGGCGATCTCGTCGGCTGCGGACTCCTCGGAGAGCACCGGGAGTGCGGCATCGAGCGCGCACAATCCCTGCACCAGCACACTGTGCGAGGCGAGATCGGCGCGCGTCAGGGGAGAATCGTCGCCCTTCGCTTCGAAGTCCCCGGCTGCGGGCGCGGCATAATGCTGGCGAATCTCCTCGCCTGCCCTGCTGCACAGTTCGAGCAGCGGAGGTATCCAGTGTTGTAAGCCCTGTGCATGAGGTTCGCGGTCCATAGCCTGCACTATACCACCGCCCTGTGCGGGCGCCGGGCGACACTGCCGCCGACCTGCGTTACGGGGCATAATTGCGCGCTGACCCCCTGCGCAGCTCCCGGATATGGCGGACACTCTGCATGATTGACTGGAACCAGATCGACACCGTGCTGCTCGACATGGACGGTACGCTGCTGGACCTGCATTTCGACAATTTCTTCTGGACGGAACACCTGCCGCGCCTGTACGCCGCGAAACACCAGATCAGCGAAAAGGAATCGAACGCGCGCCTGCACGGTGAATTCAGCGCCGAGCGAGGCACCCTGCAGTGGTACTGCCTGGATCACTGGTCGCGGCGCCTCGACATGGATATTGCCGCCCTGAAGCGCGAAGTGCAGCACATGATCGGCGTGCGGCCATTCGCAATAGAGTTTCTTGCCCGCCTGCGCGACAGCGCGCGCGATGTGGTGATGGTCACCAATGCGCACCCCAAGACGCTGCAAATCAAGATGGACAACGTCGACATCAAGGGCTGGTTCGATCGCGTGGTGGTATCGCACGACCTGCGCGCACCCAAGGAGGAACAGGCATTCTGGCATGGCCTGCAGGCGCTGCACCCCTTCGATCCTGCCCGCACACTGCTGATCGACGACACCGAGCAGGTGCTGGACAGCGCGCGTCAGTACGGCATCGCACACCTGCTGACGCTGCTGCAACCGGACAGCCAGCGCCTCAAGCGCATCGCGACCCGTTTTCCGGGCATCCACCACTTCGATGAAATCATGCCGGGAGAGCCACTGTAATGAGCGCCGCGAGCGAACATCCGGAAAAATTGCGCCTGGATAAATGGCTGTGGGCGGCACGTTTCTTCAAGACGCGCAGTCTCGCCAAGGCCGCCATCGAAGGCGGCAAGGTGCATCTGGGCGGCCAGCGTGTGAAGGTTTCCAGGGAAATCACGGTAGGCGACACCCTGCAGATCCGGCAGGGCTGGGACGAAAAGACCGTGCGGGTGGTGCAGCTCAGCGACCAGCGGCGCGGCGCGCCCGAAGCGCAGGCGTTATACGCAGAAACCGCGGATAGCGTGGCCCGTCGTGAAGCGCAGGCGCTGGCACGCAAGGCGGCCGGCGGCATGGTCGACCGCCCGCCCCGCAAACCCGACAAACAGCAGCGGCGCCTGATCCAGCGGTTCAAGGATTTATCGCGCTGACTGCCTGAGCGCTTTACGCTACAGCGATGGTGTTGCGTCCGGAAGCCTTCGCGCGGTAGAGCGCTTTATCCGCCAGATTGATCAGTTCCTTCGGCTGGCAGTCGCTGTCCGGTTGCATGGTGGCGATACCCTGGCTGATGGTGATATGCAGGGCGGCGGCTGAATTCGCATGCACAATGGCTTCCTGCGCCACGGCCTCACGCAAGCGCGAAGCGGTGCGCATAGCCGCTTTCGCGGTGGCGCCGGGCAACACAATAATGAACTCCTCGCCCCCATACCGTGCCACCAGCTCGCCCGCCCGGGTCAGCGTGCGCTGCATGATCTCGGCCAGCCTGCGCAGGACGTCATCACCTGCCGTATGACCGTAGGTATCGTTATAGTTCTTGAAATAATCCACATCCAGCAGGATCACGGACAGTTCAGCGCCGGCGCGCCGAGCGCGGTTGATTTCCTCCCGCAGCACGTGATTCACCCGCCGCCGGTTCGCAAGACCCGTCAGCTCATCCACGTTGGCGAGGTCAGTGAGCTGACGGCGCGCATCCCGCAATTGCCGGTTCCGATCGCGCAGGGAGCCCGTCAGATCGCCCAGCTCCTGCGCGATATGCTCGCGCTCCCAGGTGAGCGAAATCATGTTGCAGAACGATTGCCAGGTGTGATGACTGACGTACACCAGCAGCGCGCAAATCGCCAGCAGCGCCAGCCCGATCTGCAGGTTGTAGGGCTGCTCCCAGTAATGTGCGAGACTCCACCACGCAATCGGCCACAGCGACGTGAATACGTAGACGATGTAGTACTCCTGTACTACCACCGAGAACCCTAGTGAGAACGCGGTGATCATGACGATGAGCAACAGGAACACATACTGCATGGTCACCGGTACTTGCTGCGCGGCAATTATGTAGGCACCGGACCACACACTGCCCGTGAGCGCGGCGCCGATGATGAGCTGCCAGTACACACGGGCGGGGTGAGTCTGGTAGAGCCGCTGCGACAACGCGCGGCTCATCAGCAGCGATCGTCCCAAGAGGAACAACAGGAAACACACTGCCCACAACAGGATGGTCGTAAACGCCATGAACGACCAGAAAATGGCAATGGTTGCGAGTATGCCCACCAGGTGCATGCTGAACGTGGCGAGCCGCGCATTCTGCATGAGCATTTCCAACTGGGCGGAAACCAGCTCCTGCGGTGGAATATGGCGTTGATAGATCATGGCTGAATCCTACACGCCACGCGCGCGTGGCAGTCAGATTGCACATCAGGCTGCGAACCGGTTCACAGCGCCGGATGCCTGTGCGTTGCCCGTACCCGGTGAGTCATTCACACTGGCCTCATTTCATCGAGCCGGACACGGGGCATGTACTCCTGGAACGCCATACGCACCACATGCACCGTACTGTTGCTGTTACCGCTCGTGCATCTGGCATACCTGGTCTCCAGCGAGACACTGGAGGCCATGAACAACTCGCCCGATGCGTGGGCCAGGGAAATGGAGCGCTACGCCGCCGAAGACAGCCGCACGCTCCTACCCGTCAGGCCGATCCTGGTGGTCGGCGGGCGAAGCGTAAAACTGTGGCGCAACCTCGAAGACTTGCTGGCGCCAAGGCCGGTGCTGATGCGCGGGCTCGGGGACGCGATCGTTCAGGACATCACTGCCCACTACACCCGGTTGATCGGGTATTACCAGCCCGACACCGTGGTCCTGCTGCCGGGCAGCAGCGAGTTCCACCTACGCGACAACAAGTCCGCCGCAGAACTGGCAGCCGGCATACGCGAACTAGTGGAGATGGACGCCAACTACCACAATACCCGGCGGTTTTATGTATTTACGCCCGTAAAAACGCTTTGGCGGCCACAGGATCACGCAACCATCGACGCGGCGACCCGATTGCTGCACGACTGGGCAAAATCCGAACCGCACGTCGTCATCCTGGACGCCAACGCGCTGCTGGCCGGGCCCGATGGCAAACCTGCAGCCAACTGCTTTCGCGGTGACGGCATGAACCTGAATGAACACGGCTACCTGCGACTGTCCGTGTTGCTCTACAACCAGCTGGCGACCGACACGCTCGCAGGTTCGCCAGTCACACTGAAGCCCTGACCTGCTACATTTGCGTCAAGATGCGCTAGAATCGCGCCCATGCTGCTCGACATCCCCATTGCACCACCCGACACCCCGCTGCTGAACAGGATCGATCAGGGCGATTCACTGCACGCCCTGGATATGCAGGAGCTGTTGCAGCTGGCGGAGGAACTGCGTCACTACCTGTTGTACAGCGTCGGCCAGACCGGCGGGCATTTTGGCGCTGGGCTGGGTGTCGTGGAACTCACCGTCGCGCTGCACCATGTCTACAATACGCCGCACGACCGCATCGTCTGGGACGTCGGCCACCAGACCTACCCCCACAAAATCCTCACCGGCCGCAGGGGGCAGATGCACAGCATGCGCCAGGCCGGCGGGCTCGCGGGCTTCCCCAAACGCGCCGAGAGTGAGTACGACACGTTCGGCGTGGGACACTCGTCCACCAGTATCTCGGCGGCCGTCGGCATGGCGCTGGCAGCCAGACACCAGGGCATTGCACGCAAGGTGGTCGCGGTGATCGGCGATGGCGCCATTACCGGCGGCATGGCGATAGAAGCGCTCGCCCATGCCGGTCACGAACGGCCCAACATGCTGGTGATCCTCAACGACAACCAGATGTCCATCGGCCACAACACGGGCGGCCTCGCCGCCTACTTCGCCAAGATCTGGGCCAGCAAGTTCTACATCGCCATGCGGGAAGGCTCGAAACGGGTGCTGGAGAAAATCCGCCCGGCCTGGGAACTGGCCAAGCGCACCGAGGAGCACATGAAGGGCATGGTCGCCCCCGGCACGCTGTTCGAGGAGCTGGGCTTTCACTACATCGGCCCGCTCGATGGCCACGACCTGCCGGGACTGATTCACACGCTGGAAAACATGAAGGATCTCGAGGGGCCGCAGTTCCTGCACATCCGCACCATCAAGGGCAAGGGCTTCCTGCCTGCGGAGCGCGACCCGGTGGGCTATCACGCCATCAACAAGATCGAGGCCAAACCAAAGGGACCGCAAGCAGCACTGCCGGCGGCGAAAAGCGCGGGCCCCAAGTACCAGGATGTATTCGGGCGCTGGCTGTGCGATATGGCACAGCGCGATGCTCGCCTGGTGGGCATCACCCCGGCCATGTGCGAAGGTTCCGGCATGGTCGATTTCGCGAAGCGGTTTCCCAAACGCTACTACGACGTCGCCATCGCCGAGCAACATGCACTCACACTCGCCGCCGGGATGGCCTGCGACGGGCTCAAACCAGTGGTCGCCATCTACTCCACCT
>CAYWWD010000091.1:0-15606 GCA_964461965.1 uncultured Halioglobus sp.
TAACTCGGACGAGTCGCCCAGCGGCAGCGTGGCGAGGTTCGCAGGCGGACGCAGCAGGCGCAGCACTGCCAGGTCCTTCTCCGGCGCGACTCCAATCACCTCGGCGTCATATTCCGTGCGATCGTGCAGGGTGACGGTCAGTTTCTGCGCGCCAGAGATGACGTGGAAGTTGGTGACGATGAGACCACTGTCGTCCCAGACGAAACCAGTGCCGGTGCCGCGCGGGATTTCCAGCACGTCGAGGCTGAACAGGCTGCGGCCCAGTGCGGTGTTGGTGACGTACACCACCGCGGGGCTGGCCTTACGAAAAATTTCCGTGGTGTTGGCCTCGTCATCGGTGGCGAAGCTCAGGTAGTTATCCGCGCCTGCCAGGGCGTTGACGGTTGGCAGCGTGCACGATATCAGGCAGGCCAGCAGCAGGGCAGTGCGGCGCAACCACATCGAAAATCCCCCCGTCATTCCGTTATCCCGCTGGTTGGAACGCGTCTCTGAAAGCGCGAATGCGCCTGGCATTCGCGCCCATATCGCCCTGGCCGACCCGCGACACCGAGCGCAGGTCCACCTGCGTGCCTGCAGCGCTGTCGCGCACGCGTATCACCACGTCGTCCCTGAAGCTCATGATGCGGGTGGTGGCCACCGCCTCGATCGCGCCGGTATCGCGGTCCTGGTGGTAAACCTCCCAGCCAAGGTCGGAGGCGACCTGCAGTGCCCGGTCGAATGCCTGGTCGACGGATAGCGCGCTGTCCAGTGTTGTCACGTCGGGATACGCCGCGCGTTGCTGCGCAATGGTGTTCGCGTCGATGTCCAGCGAGTTCGCCCCGGCGCCGCGCTGCTGCGCCGCCGCCATGAAGGCAGGCGGATCGATGGTGTTGGTCGTGATGTCGTGAATACGCGGCGCATCACCGACGCTGTTGACCAGCGCCAGCAGCAGCAACGTCCCCGGCAGCGCGTAGAATGCGTGGCGCACGATCGCCTGTCGCCACGGCGCGAAGCGCGGCGCCAACAGCAGCGCGATGGAGAGAATTATCAACGCGGTGCTGGCCAGGCAGGCGAGCGCAAACAGCAGCAGGCCGGGTTGCCAGAGCCCGGCGCGCACCGCGAGCACACACAGTGGTATTAGGAGCAGGAATCCGAGCGCGCTGTAGCGCATCCACCGGAGCAGCCCCGGCATCCCGTTCGCCTGATTCATACCACAACCTCCTCTGCTGTCGCCGGTGTGGACGCCAAGAATACATCCCGACCACAGAGCTGGCGAGCGGTTCAAATGCGTAGCCCTGTGCGGGGTTTAGCGCGGCCCGGTTTGAGCTGTGCAGGGGCATCTGATTAACTTGCCCGCTGGCGGCGCCGGCGGGATGGCATGGCGACGCAACGCATAACACGTCGTGGAGAAAGGGAATGGGTAGAGTGGAAGGTAAGGTCGCGCTGGTGACTGGTGCCGCCAGCGGCATGGGCAGGGCGGATGCACGCCTGCTGGCCGCCGAAGGCGCAAGCGTGGTGGTGGCGGATATGAACGAGGCCGACGGCAGGGCAGTGGCCGACGCCATCGGCGCGCGCGCGGTCTTTATGCGCCTGAACGTGACCGACGAGGACAACTGGAAAGCCGTCATCGCCGCCACCGTGGAAAAATTCGGCCGACTCGACATCCTGGTCAACAATGCCGGCATTATTGCGCTTGGCAATATCGTCGACACCACGCTGGAGTCCTGGCGCATGGTCAATGCTGTCAACAGCGATGGCGTCTTCCTCGGCTGCAAGCACGCAATTCCCGCAATGGCGAAATCCGGTGGCGGCTCCATTATCAATATGTCCTCGGTGGCGGCGATTCACGGGCAGTCCTTTGTTGCCGCCTACACGGCGAGCAAGGGTGCGGTGCGTGCTCTCACCAAGAACATCGCCATGTACTGCAAGGAACAGAAGAACGGCATTCGCTGCAATTCTGTCCACCCCGACGGCGTGAAGACGCCTATGGTTGTGAAGGTTGCGATGGGCAAGGAGGTGGCAACCGAACAAGATATCGAAACGGTCGGCAAGTTTGGCAACATGTGCGAGCCTGAGGATATCGCCAACCTGGTGTTGTACCTTGCATCCGATGAGTCGCGGTTCATCAATGGCGCGGAGATGCTGATCGACAATGCCGCGACGATTACGCCGCCCGTCGGCATCTGATCGAAAGCGCTAGCCATGGAAAAGCTGCTCTACCCGCTGTGGAAATCACCGTCGCTGGACGGCGATGAGTTTCGCGAACGGTTGCTGCGACAGCTGGCGCCAACACTTGCGGAACTAGACGGGGTACACGCGCTGCGCTTGTGCGTGGCCGACAGCGCTGTGGAGGCTGGCAAGGCGCGCCGCATCGAAAGCCATGCGCCGCTGCCGGATGCGATGCTGTCCCTGTGGGTTGATTTCGCGGGCGCTGCGGCGCACTGGGAACCGCTGATCGCCGCGCAGGTGGCGCGCTGGACTGCGTATCTGGTCGTGGAGGCCGAGCCGCTGGTAAACCAGCGCGCGCATCCGTCGCAGCCAGGTGAGCGTATGTACGGCATGTGCCATGTGGTGTTCATGTCGCCGCCGCCGGAACTGGACTACGAGCAGTGGCTCGCCATCTGGAAGGACAGCCATACGCAAATCGCCATCGACACACAATCCACATTCGGCTATCGCCAGAACCTCGTAGTGCGTCGATTAAGCGAGAATACACCGCCCTGCCACGCGGTGGTGGAGGAAAACTTTCCGCCGGAGGCCATGACCTCAGACCACGCGTTCTACGGCACGGCTGGTGATGACGCACTGCTGCGCCAGCACATGAAAGCCATGATGGAGAGCTGCGCCCGCTTTATCGATTTCACTCAGATCGACGTCATCCCCATGAGCGAGTACCTGGTCAAGCCGCTTGCAAGGCCTTGATCCGTTCATCCAGCGGCGGGTGTGAGCGGAACATTCCGGAAATCCCTTCTTTCAGCTGTTCGCTGATACCGAATGCGGTGAGTTCCCCGGGCAGGTCCTGGGGCTGGCCCTGCTCCAGTTGCAGGCGCTGCAGCGCCGCGATCATGCCGCCCTTGCTGGCAAGCGTGGCGCCGGCGTGGTCCGCGCGGTACTCGCGATAGCGCGAGAACCACATCACGATCATGCTGGCCAGCAGACTTAGCACCAGTTGTGCCACCATGGTCGCCACGAAGTAGCCGAGTCCAAAACCACGCTCGTTGCGGAACACCACGCGATCCACGGTGTGGCCGATGATGCGCGCGAAGAACAGCACGAAGGTGTTTACAACGCCCTGTATGAGCGTGAGGGTCACCATGTCGCCGTTGGCCACGTGGCCGATCTCATGAGCCATAACCGCGCGCACTTCCTCGGGCTCGAAGCGTTGCAGCATGCCGGCGCTCACCGCGACCAGTGCGGCGTTGCGGTTCCAGCCTGTGGCGAAGGCATTGGCCGACTGCGACGGGAAGATGCCGACCTCGGGCATGCCGATCCCCGCTTCCTTGGCGAGTTCACGGACGGTATCCAGCAACCATTGCTCGTCGCGATTGCGGGGCTGTTCGATGATGTAGGTTCCGGTGCCGCGTTTGGCCATCCACTTGGACATGAACAGCGAGATCAGCGAGCCGCCGAAGCCAAATACGGCGCACATCACCAGCAGGGAGCCAAGGTTAAGGTTGACGCCGTTGGCATCCAGCACGCCCTGCAGGCCCAGCAGGTTGAACACGATGCCGACCAGGACCAGCACGGCAACGTTGGTGGCCAGGAATAAAAGTATACGCATGTGGTTTCCGTTTCCCTTGTCGCGTTGAAATTGTCAGTTCCGCTCGCTATGACAGCGCCGCTGCAGTGGTGTTCCCGCGATGCACCTGTCCGGCGATAGTACCCCGTAGGGGTGGTGTGGGGGCAGTCAGGCCAGGGTTCAAGGTTCCGCCGCAGTCGGGCTGACGCTATCCGGTGTGGCTGCCAGTGGGTCGACGTCCCCATCCGGTGCCTGCGGCAGCGGTGTAGGACTGGGTTCGATGGCCGGATCCCCCCGCTCTGTCAGTGCTGCCGCCAGCACCTCACCCCGCAGCCCGATGTCGCGCGAACTGAGCTCAAACAACGTGTTGATGGCCTCGTCCCGGTGCTCGGTGCGCATGACTGCCCGCGGGGTGTAACCGTCCACCCAGCACTTGGCCTTGCCCCAGTAGTGCCCGTGTTGATTGCGAACGACAAAGACTTCGGTGTTCACGCCGGAGTATCCTCGAATACCTGTCCATACAGTGTGCGCGCCAGTGTAAGCATTCGCGCGCGGCGATGCCAGTTTGGTGTCCGTGCCGGGCGGGCAGCCCCGCTGTCAACCCAGCAGCACGTCCCTGGCGCGGTTGATCTGACCCGCGAGGTAATCATTGCCGCCGCGATCCGGATGCAGTTTCTGGATCAATGTGCGGTGGGCCGCGATGATGTCTTCCTCTTTTGCGCCCTCCTGCAGCCCGAGCACCGCCAGCGCCTCGGCGCGCCCCATGGTGTGGGAATCACTGGCTGGCGTTCCCGCGTGCCCGCCCGCAAATGCCTCGCCGGGAAAGCGTTGCCGCCAATAGCTGTCCAGCAACTGCAGGGAGTCGTGGTCTTCGCGTTTGCAGTACGCCATGAACTGCTCGAGTTGCCGCCGGTCCATGTCCGCAAGGCGCCAACCGCTGAACGCGCCCTGCAGCACTTCACCCTGCAATACGCCGCTGTCGTGATCCAGATGCATGCGCAGCAGCGCGGTCTGAACCGTGGATGCCTGGCCGGCAGCGGCTCTGCCGCCGCGCAGGCCGGCTGCGAACATCGGAAACAGGCGCACCAGCAGCGGCAGGCTCTGGCGCAGGGCGACCAGCAGGGCGGTGAAGGCAGCGCCAATCCAGTGGATGCGCCCGGTTGCGGCAAGGGCGAGAGTGGCCACCAGTATGACGATCAGCCCCAACTTGATGTATTCGGCCCGCCGCAGGTGTGGTGGCGTGGATTTTACGCGGCGCAGCAGGAGGTAAAACAGGGCGAGTACTGCCGCCAGCAGTAGGAGTCGAGGCACGCGTACGCTCAGGACTTCAGTTGTTGGAGCAGCAGTTTAGCACTGTTGTCGTCGCGCGTTTCAAGCGCGGCGCGACCGCCGGTGGCGAAGCTCGCCACGGCGCCGAGCAGTTGCGCCAGCGTGCTGGCGCTGCTGGTATCAAAGCGCGCGTAAGCACCACCGCTCAGCTTCGCCATGCTGCGAAATGTCGCTTCTACCAGTCGCTCACGCCCTTCCTGGAACAGGAACAAGGGCAGTTGCAGCAGGCCGCACTGCCCTGCGAGGTGACACAGGTTGTCAGCGTTTTCCTCCATGGCGTCGCCGATGAAGACCAGTGCGCGCAGTTTGGCTTTTCGGTGTTCATCGAGTGCGTGCCGCAGCAGTCTCGCGATCTGCGTGTGGCCGCCTTCGCAGCGCACCTGGCCCATCAGGCGGGCCAGCGCCGCGCTATCGGTGAGCCAGCGGCTGGCGCGAAACTCCGCGAAGCCGCGGTAGTAGCACAGTTGCACCGCCAGCGCGGCGAGCTTGCCGCTGGCGATAAACATTTCCTGTTGCAGGTGTGTGGCGTGATCCCAGGTCGGCTGGCGACTGGCGGTGGCATCGACGGCAAACAGCAGCCGGGGCTGGCGCTCTACGAATTCGGTAATCGCGCGGGATTTGTGCAGGAAGTTCGCGATCTCCTGCGCCGAGGAGCGTTGTGCGGGTGGTTTGGCCATAGTGCGGAGTGTGCCCCTGGGAATCAGCCCTGTCGCGAGTCCTGCAGCGGGTTGCCGTGTCGCGAGCGTTTGAGCTTACACCGGCGGTGTTTTAAAGGGGAAGGGCGCGCTACCTGCGAACACGGGGCCGGTGAGTTCTGGCGCCTCGCCGGCTCGCCAGCGCGATAGGTGGAAGCTGGCGGTGTAGGCAATGGCGGGCGGCTCCTCAAAAGGCGCGCGGCAATCTCGCATGGCAACCAACTGTACCCGCAGCGCATCGCCGTCCAGGCTGGCGAGGCCGTAGCCGTTGATGACCGTGTCGACAAAACGCAGGCCCGGGTTGGCCGCATTGGGTCCCAGCCATTCACTCGCCGCGGGCAAGCCGGTTTTGGCGTAGGCGTATGCAGCCAGCACGCCTTGCAGCATGGCGATATTCCACGTCGCCTCCAGGTCGTTGTCGGTTTCACGGTAGACCAGCGGTGCAAAATCCGGGTGATCCGCGTTCGCCGCCGCCAGCAAATCCTCAAAAATTGGCGATGAACTGATGCCGGCCACGGTGAAATCCGCCGCCACCGGCCGCGCCTCGGGGTCGGTGGTGGAGCGCTGGACGGTGCCGGCCCCGTGCATATGGTGGTCCCCGGACAGCGACACCACGCCGGTAATGCCCGCTGTCTCCAGCAGGCGCATCAGGATACCGGCTTCGTAAGGATAGCCTGCCCAGCCATCGATATTGAACACGCTGTCCTCGTAGCCGGCGAACGGTATGGACGACATGTCGAGCCGCATCGGCAGCAGGGGCAGGGAGTTGGCCCAGATTTTCCAGCTCGCGGTGGAGGCCTGTAGCGTTGCCATGAACCACGCGCGCTGCTCGGCGCCCAGCATGCTGCCGGGCGGCCGGTTCCTGGCCGGATTGGCGACCGTGCCGTCACCGTATGGCAGTGTGGCGGGCGGATGGCCGTCGGCATAGGCGTTGCCCGCATCCGCTATCTCCACCAGCCGCACGGTGTTCAACGGCAGCCCCAGCGAGGCCGCAAAACCTGCCGGCAGGCAGGGCGGTGTGCGGTAGCTGCGGCTGTCGGTGAGCACGATATCCAGGTGTTGCCCCCAACCCAGCTTGCGGTAGATGCGCAGGCTGTCCACCGCCTCGGCATTGTGCGTGCTCGCGTCTGGCCCGAGTTCACGCGGGCGGAAATCGTGCGCCGGCTGGCCCTTCAGTTCATCCAGCACTGCGGGAATGAATTCGAACCAGGCCTGGTTGGCGGCCAGCTTGCGCTGCGCTTCGAGGTGGGCGATGTCGTCGTAATTGGTGAAGCTCTGGAAGTTGTCGTCGGCGAATTCGTGATCGTCCCAGGTGCAGATGAACGGCCACGTCGCCCGCGCTTCCTGCAGATGCGGGTCGCTGAGGTAGATTTTATACAGGTGCCGGTAGTCGGCCAGCGACACGGCGTCGCGGTAGTCGTCCGTCGTCGCGCCGTCGGGGAAGGGTGGCACGGAGCGCGATGGCGGGCTGCCGTCCAGGCGATCCGGCCAGCAACGCTCGTAGATGAAATCGCCGAGGTGCAGCACAAACTGGATGCGTTCGTTTTCGGGCGCGCGGCGGTCGTCCTCCAGCATGCGTGCCCAGCTGCCGTAAAAGGCCTGCTCGTAGTTCTGGCAACTGGCGAACGCCAGCTTTACCGGGCTTGCCTGCCCTGGCGCAGGTGCCGTGCGGGTGCGACCGGTGCGTGAGGTCGAGCCGTCGGCGCCGAGGAAGCGATAGTAATACCAGGTGTCGGGTGAAAGTCCGTCGATGTAGGTGCGCACGGTGTAGTCGCTGTCCGCGCCGGTGTGGATCAGTGCCTGTAACAGCGGCACCGAAAAATCGCGCGCTGTGCCCACTTGCAGCAACAGGCTGATCTCGCCGTTGGCGCCGCTGGTCGGCACCGCGCGCGTCCACAGCATGATGCCCTCCGGCTGCGGATCACCGGAGGCGACGCCCTGCGGAAATTGCAGCGGTACGGCATTCGCCGGCAGTTCGGCCGCGATGGCGCGCGCAGGTGCGAGTGTCAGATAGAACGTGCTGCCGGCCAATAGTTCCAGCAGGTCGCGGCGAGTCAGGGGCATGTGGGTGACCATCAGGAGTGCGGCTGATTACTCTAGCCCATTTGCCGTTATACTGGGATCCATGAGCCTATTCGACACCCACAGCAAGCACAGCCTGCCTACTGCGCAGACCGCGTTGCCGGGCCGGGCGGAGGAAATGCCCGTCCCCGCTGCGCATTTCGTCAACGGCAATCCACTGCGCGGCCCGTTTCCCGCGCACCTGCGCGAGGCGATGTTCGGTATGGGCTGCTTCTGGGGCGTGGAGCGCAAATTCTGGCAGCTGGATGGCGTTTACACCACGGCGGTGGGCTACGCAGCCGGCCTGACTCCCAATCCCACTTACCAGGAAGTGTGTACCGGCAGGACCGGGCACAACGAAGTGGTGCTGGTGATCTTCGATCCGTCGCAGGTGAGCTACGAAGCATTACTGCGTGTGTTCTGGGAGGGGCATGACCCGACACAGGGCATGCGCCAGGGCAATGATCGCGGCACGCAGTACCGCTCAGGGATATACACCTTCGACGCGGCGCAGGCGGCCGCAGCGCAGGCCTCCAGAACGACGTTCCAGCGCGCGCTGGCCGCTGCCGGCTTCGGTTCCATCACCACAGAAATTATTCCCGCCCCGCCGTTTTATTACGCCGAGGACTACCACCAGCAGTATCTGGCCAAGAATCCCGGCGGTTACTGTGGCGTGGGGGGGACGGGCGTGACCTGCCCTGGCGGTCTGCCTGTCGGGTAGACGGTGCTGATCAGGGCTTTCGCCTACCAGGTGTAAGCCGCCTCCATACCGTAGGTGCGCGGCTGGTTGTAGATGGTGCCGGCAGTTGCCGTGACATCCACCAGCGGGATGCCGCCGGTCACGTAGCGCTCATCGCCGAGGTTGTTCCCGAAGGCTGTCACGCGCCAGGCCATGTCCGGTGATTGCCATGTCAGGCGGGCGGTGATGTTCTCCTGATCCACCTTGTAAATCCCGGACATGCAACTGGACACATCGAAGCAGTTGTCGAGGTTGGTGCGGTAGGACCATGACAGCATGGGCACGATCGCGCCGTACTCGGTCGCGAACGTGTACTGCGCTGCCAGATAGTAGACGCTGTCCGGGATGCGCGGCATGTTTTCGTTCGAGCGATCCACCGGGCAATTGTCCACCGTCCCCGCGCCGGACACGCTGATGCGCTGACAACCGGCCGGCACAGGGCCAGCGCCGGCGGCGATGATCCGGTAATCATCGTACTCCTCGATATCGCTGTCGTTGAAAGTCAGGTTAGCGGTGAGTTGCAGGTTTTCGATAGGGAGCACGATCGTTTCAAATTCGATGCCGGAAATGTACGAGGACTTCGCGTTGATCAGAGCCCCGGATATGCGCCCCTCGGGGCTGATGCGGACAGTGGTGAGCTGGCGATCCTTGTAATCTGTATAGAACAACGCGGTGTTGAAGCGCAGTTTCTGCTCCCATGCATCCATCTTGAAGCCGAGCTCGTAGTTCCAGACCTCCTCCGGATCGAACTCGTAGAGCTGGCCAGTGGCGAGATCCACCGTGCTGGAAACTCCGCCGGAGAGAAAACCGTTGGCCACGGTGAAATAGGCATTGCCGAAATCCATGAAGCCCATATTGTCGAATGTGCGCTGCAGGCTGGCCATCGGCGTGACTTTGGCATCATCCGTGTGCATGGTCTGCCGGCTGAGCGGGTCGGTTGCGCCATTGATGACCGGGTAGACCCAGCCGTGATTCGGGTTGAAGGTGTCTGGCCCACTGGGGAAGGCATAGAACGTACTGAAAGCGCGCGTTGCATCGCCGGTCGTGGCGAGCGTCGCGATATCGGGTGCCTTGAAGTCGCGTGTGAGGCGCCTTTCTTCCCACGTGTAGCGCGCACCCAGCGTCGCTGTCCAGTAGTCGTCGAAGTGCCAGTCCGCCTGGCTGAAAAGCGATGCAGAGGAGTTTTTGGTCAGCAACTCAGTGAGACTGTTGAGGTAAAACGCCAGGTCGGGCTGGTTCAGCGCGTTGAAAAACAACGTCGGAGAGGCGGACGCGCCCTGATTTGACTCCTCCTGGAAGCCGAAGACTCCGACCACATAATCCAGCTTTTCATCGAAGGCATTGCCCAGCAGTTGAAATTCCTGGCTGTAGGCGTCGGTTTCCCGCTCCTCGGTGCCGCTGCCCACGTAGTTGCTGCTGCCCAGCAGCGGAATCCCCATCGCGTCCAGCTCGCTGACATCCCCACCCACAGTGTTGCGCCAGGCGGTGATGCTCTTGATGTTCAGTGTGTCGTTGACTGACCAGTCCGCGGTGAGCGCGAGCGTGTTCACCTCAGCCCGGTAGCGGTTGGGTTGCATGTTGGCCATGATCTTGTCGGTGCCCATGCCATGATTAGCCTGGCACCAGTCGGCGATGGACTGGCCGGTGGAGGGAATGACGATAGGACCGTTCTGCAAGTCGGCCTGCCAGCCGATGCCTTCTATGCCAGTCACTACCTCGCAATCCTGGCCGCGTGCGCCCTGGTCGGTCTTGCCATAGGTGTCATTCAAATCCAGCAGCAGGTCGTCGGCCGCGTTCCAACGCAATTGGGCCTGGCCGCCCCAGCGGTTCGTGTTGTTGAATTCGTCCTGGATGAACGGCGGGTTGCCGGCTGCTTGCGGTGGCAGCCCGGTGGGAATTTCGCTCTGTACGTAGCCATCCTGTTCGGTCTGGTACAACGAGAACCGCGATAACAGTGTGTCGCCTATGAGCGGCAGGTTGAGTGTGCCCTGGCTGTCCAGCTGATGGTAATTGCCGACGCGTAGCTGCGCGTGGCCCCCCGCTTCCGCCACCGGCCGGTTAGTGGTGTAGAGAATCGCGCCACCGGTGGTGTTTTTCCCGAACAGTGTGCCCTGCGGACCGCGCAATACCTGCACGCTTTGCACATCGACGTTGTCCATCACCGCGCCGTCCGCGCGCGATACATAGACCCCGTCCGTGTAAATGCCCACGCCGGAGTCGAAGTTGACCCCGGCATTGCGGGCACCGATACCGCGAATAAAGATGTTCGCGCTGCCGGCGTTGCCGTTGCCAGGGTTCATGTCGACATTGGGGACCACACGCGTGAGGTCGACGAGGTTGTTCAAGCCCAGTTGCTGGAGATTCTCGCCGGTGAAGGCGGAGACCGCCACCGGTGTCTCCTGCAGCGTTTCTTCCCGTTTGCGCGCGGTGACTACCACTTCCTCCAGCGCCTCCTGACTGAGCACGACATTGGAAAAGAGTCCTGTGGGAGTTGTCACGAGTGCCACCAACAATTGGGCGGTGATTACACCTTGATTCCTCGTCATGAATTTCTGCTCCGGAAATATGTTTCTGTTCCGCAAAAAAAAGGCCGGGATGATCAATTCATCCCGGCCCTTGTACACGCTGTCTGCTTACCAGGTATACGCAGCTTCGATGCCGTAGGTGCGCGGTGGGTTGTAGACGGTGCCCGCAGTTGCGGTGACATCCACCAGCGGCGTGCCGCCGGTCACGTACCGTTCGTCCGTGAGGTTGTTGCCGAAGGCCGTCACGCGCCAGTTCATGTCCGGTGAATTCCAGGTCAGGCGGGCGGAAAGGTCTTCCTGATCCACTTTATAGATGCCGGACATGCAGCTGCCGACGTCAAAGCAGTTCTCCAGATTGGTGCGGTACGACCAGGACAGGAAGGGCACCACCGTGCCGTATTCCGTCTCGAACGTGTACTGGGCTGCCAGGTAGTAGACGCTGTCTGGCAGGCGTGGCAGGTCTTCATCGGAGCGATCCACCGGGCAGGAATCCACCTGGCCTACGCCGCCGACGGTCACACGGTCACAGCCCGGCGGCACGGGGCCCGATCCGGCGGCGCTGATGCGCTCATCCGCATACTTCTCGATATCGCCTTCGTTGAAGGTGACGTTGGCGGTCAGCTGCAGGTTGTCGATCGGCAACACCACGGCTTCAAATTCAATACCGGAGATGTAGGACGATTCGGCGTTGATCAGCGCGCCGGCGATACGGCCGGTATTGGGGTCGATACGCACGGTGGTGAGCTGGCGATCTTGATAGTCGGTATAGAACACGGCCGTGTTCAGGCGCAGTTTTTGTTCCCAGGCGTCCATCTTGAATCCCAGTTCATAGTTCCACACCTCTTCGGGTTCGATCGGATAGATTTCGCCGGTCGCCAGATCGACGGTGTCGGAGATACCGCCCGACAGGAAGCCGTTGGCGACTGTGAAGTACGCGTTGCCGAAATCCATGAAGCCCATGCTGTCAAAGGTGCGCTGGATGCTGGCCATCGGCGTGACTTTGGAGTCGTCGATGTGCATGGTCTGCCGGCCCTGCGGATCGGGCATGCCGTTGACAGTGTTGTAGACGTACCCATGGTTCGGGTTGAACGTCTGGGGGCCGCTCGGGAAGGTATAGATCGTCGTGCTGGGACCGAACGTGAACGAGGCATCGCCGGTGGTCGCCAGTTCGGAGACATTCGGCACCTTGAAGTCCCGCGTCAGCCGCCTTTCCTCCCATGTGTAGCGTGCACCCAGGGTCATCGTCCAGTACTCATCGAAATGCCAGTCCGCCTGGCTGAACAGCGATGCGGAGGTGTTCTTGGTCAACAGTTCGGTGAGGTTGCTCATGTAGAAGGCCCGGTTTGCCGCACCCGGGAATGAGGGTACCACGTTAAAAAACTGCGTTGGCGACGTGGCCGCACCCTTGTTCGTCTCTTCCGTGAAACCAAACACGCCCACCACGTAATCCAGTTTTTCATCGAAGGCATTGCCGAGCAGCTGGAATTCCTGGCTGTAGGCGTCGGTATCGCGCTCCTGCGCACCGTTGCCGATGTAGTTGGAGCGATCCAGCAGGGCGATCCCCATCGCGTCGAGCTCGTTCACTTCACCGCCCACGGTATTGCGGCCGGCGGTAATGCTCTTGAAGCTCAGAATGTCGTTGATTTCCCAGTCTGCGGTCAGGGCCAGCGTATTGACCTCGGCCCGGTAGCGGTTCGGAGCGGCATTGGCCATGATCTTGTCAATGCCCAGATCATGGTTCTGCTGACACCAGTCCGCAACGGACTGGCCGGTGGATGGGATGACGATATTGGCATTCTGCAGATTAGCCTGCCAGCCGATGCCATCCAGGCCGGTGACCACCTCGCAATCCTGGCCGCGCGCGGCCTGGTCTGTTTTCCCGTAGGTGTAGTTGAGGTCCAGCAGCAGGTCTTCCCGCGCCTGCCAGCGCAGCTGCGCCTGCCCGCCCCAGCGGTCGGTGTCGTTGTACTCGCTTTCGATCATGGGTGGATTGCCGACCGCCTGCGGCGGCAGGCCGTCAGGGATTTCGCTGTGCACATAGCCGTCCTGCTTGTTCTGGAACAGGGAGAAACGCGACAGCAGGGTGTCGCCAATGATCGGCACGTTGATGGTGCCCTGGGTGTCGAGCTGGTTGTAGTTGCCGACGCGCACCTCCGCATGGCCACCCAGTTCTTCCACCGGTTTGTTGGTGGTGTAGAGGATTGCACCGCCGGTGGTGTTCTTGCCGAACAGCGTGCCCTGCGGGCCGCGCAAAACCTGCACGCTCTGCAGGTCGACGTTGTCCAGCACCGCGCCGTCTGACCGCGATACATAGACGCCATCCACATAAATGCCTACGCCGGAGTCGTAGTTGACGCCGGTGTTGCGGGCACCGATACCGCGGATGAACACGTTGCTGTTACCCGTCGTGCCGTTGCCGGAGTACATGTCGACGTTGGGCACCACCTTGGTCAGGTCAGCGATATTGCGCAAGCCCATTTCCTGCAGGGATTCACCGGTGAAAGCGGAAACCGCCACCGGTGTCTCCTGCAGGGTCTCCTCCCGTTTACGGGCGGTGACCACGACTTCTTCGAGGGCGTCCTGGCCGACGGCGATACTGGGAATGAATCCCACGGATGTCGCGGCGATTGCAGCGGACAGGTGAGATACAAGTAAACGTTGTTTGATAGCCATTGCGGAGCCTCTCCAGACTTAGCGTTATAGGTAGAACCGCGTACGTTCTGCGCTCCGGGTCGGTTTGATTTATGCTTCCGACCTGGCTTTCGATCGCTCGCAGGTTACGGAAAAGTTAACATCAAGGGCAGGTGAAATCCATGCCTCGCGCAGGATTCTTCGCCGCGCAGCGGAAAAAGGCCGTTGCGGGTTCAGTATTCCGTGAAAAGTCGGTAGCAGCACGAATTCGCGCAGTCTCAGTATGGGAATACCCGCTTGTTCGCCTTGTACATGATGCACACTGCATCCCTCAGAACAACCGTCCGAGCAGTCCAATGACGGCGTTCTCGACCCGCAGGATGCGCGGCCCCAACGAGACAGCCTGGCATCCCGCGGCCTGCAATTTTTCGATTTCGTAGGGGATGAAGCCGCCCTCCGGGCCGATTACCAGGAGAGTGGGCCCAGTGACGCCACGCGGGCAGGGAGGATGGTCACCGGGATGCGCCAGCAGCGCGGTCTTTCCCGAACACAACTGCGGCAGGGTGTCCTCGACGAAGGGCTTGAAGCGTGTATGGCAGTGCACTGCCGGCAGCCGGGTATCCCGTGCCTGTTCGAGACCCTGCAGCAGGTGCTCGCGCATGATCTCTGGCGCGAGCAGTGGACTGCGCCAGTAGCTTTTCTCCACCCGGTAACTGTGGATGAGATGCAGCTCCGCAGCGCCGAATTCCGCGGCGCCGCGCAGGATGCGGCGCAGCATTTTCGGACGGGGCAGGGCGAGCACCAGGCACAGCGGCACTTTGGGCGGTGGGGTGCGATGCAGCGACACGGCGAGTGTGGCGTGCGCGTCGTCGATTGCCAGTACATTTCCCTCGCCCATCAGGCCGTCGATTTCGCCCACCCGCAGCGTGTCGCCGACACGGGTGCGCGCAACGTCTCGCAGGTGTCGCAACCGGTGGTCGCGCAGCAGGATGGTGTCCGCGGCGAGGCGATCCGCTGCGGTGAACAGCAGCAGGTTCAACGCCCGGTCAACCCGCCCACAGGTCGTACTCGCTGGCAGCGGTGACTTCCGCCTCGACGAAATCGCCAGGCTGCAGGCCGGTTGCGCCGTCGAGAAACACATTGCCGTCGATTTCCGGGGCGTCCGCGCGTGAGCGGCCAATGGCGCCTTCGTCGTTCACCTCGTCGATCAGTATCTCGATGGTGCTGCCGACTTTCCGCTGCAGCTTGTCGGCGCTGATCTGCTGCTGCAGCGCCATGAACCGATCCCAGCGCTCCTGTTTGACCTCGTCTGGCACCGGGTCTGGGAGGTCGTTGGCCCGAGCGCCCTTGACCGGCGAATACTGGAAGCAGCCCACCCGGTCGAGCTGCGCCTCGTGCAGGAAGTCCAGCAGCACCTCGAAATCGTCCTCAGTCTCGCCGGGGAAGCCCACGATGAAGGTACTGCGCAGGGCGATGTCCGGGCAGGTCGCCCGCCAGGCGCGGATGCGCTCCAGCGATTTTTCCGCGGCGGCCGGGCGCTGCATGCGCTTCAGTACCGCCGGGCTGCCGTGCTGGAAAGGCACATCCAGATAAGGAAGGATTTTGCCCTCGGCCATCAGCGGAATCACGTTGTCGACGTGAGGGTAGGGATAGACGTAGTGCAGGCGCACCCACACCCCGAACTCGCCGAGGGCCTCGCACAGTTCCTGCAGGCGCGTTTTCAGCGGGCGGCCGTTCCAGAATCCGGTGCGGTATTTGAGGTCGACGCCGTAGGCGCTGGTGTCCTGCGAGATGACCAGCAGTTCGCGCACGCCGGCGCGCACCAGACGCTCGGCCTCCTCCATGACATCGCCGATGGGCCGGCTGACCAGGTCACCGCGCATGTCGGGGATGATGCAGAAACTGCAG
>CAYWWD010000092.1:0-15253 GCA_964461965.1 uncultured Halioglobus sp.
TGTTCGGCTGGGCCTACGCCGGCGTGACCGTGGAAACGGCCTTGCTGGTCAGAACTGTTTTCGGGGCCAAGGATTACTCGCAGATCTTTTCCAACGTTTCCATCGCCCTGGCGCTGGGCGGGGCGGTCATGGCCGGAGGCTGGGGCTACCTGTCGGATGTGCTGGATTTCAAACTGATCCTTCGCGCGGGCATCGTCCTGCTGGCCCTTTCCATGATCATCGGGACCTATGCGTTGAGGACGAGCAGGCCGCACAGGATGCCGGTTGTGTAGTTGCGAAACAATTGTTGAAGACACCAGGAGAATATTCATGCACGCATTTCTCAAACTTGCCCTGTGCGCGACCGCCCTGCAGGCCACGCTCGCCCAGGCCACCGATCCGCAAACCAACCCCTTCGCCGGCACGCAGCAGATCACGCGCGCCGGCGAGCAGCACTCGTTCGCCGGCCCGGCCGAGAACTTCACCGGACGAGTGCGGGTCGATCCGGTGTGGCCGGCCAGCGACACCATCAACGCCTCCGGCGGGCTGGTCACTTTCGAGCCCGGCGCGCGCTCGGCATGGCATACGCACCCGGCTGGCCAGCGGCTGGTGGTGATGTCGGGCGTGGGGCTGACGCAGGAATGGGGCAAGCCTGTGCAGGTCATCCGCCCCGGCGATGTGGTGTGGTGCCCGCCGGGCGTCAGGCACTGGCACGGCGCTGTCCCGAACACCGCGATGACGCACCTGGCCGTGACCGGCGTGCTCGATGGCAAGAACGTCACCTGGATGGAGAAAGTCACCGATGAGCAGTACAACACCCCCTGAACCACACAGACCGCGCCGGTACGCCAGTACGCTCTGGCTTGCCCTCGGCACGATGGCAACCCTACTGGGTGTGGCGGCTGCCGCAGGTGGCGCTACCGCCCAAACCCACAATGCGCAGGAGTCCGGAACTATGTCGACGCAAATCACAACCCCCTCGGCGGACACGCTGAGCGCACCGCAGCAGGCGATCCTGCCCATGGCGGCCTTCGCCGCCGCGGGCGACATGGCCAGACTGAATGCCGCGCTGAACCAGGGGCTGGATGCCGGCCTCAGCATCAGCGATGCGCGCGAGATCCTGGTGCAGCTCTACGCCTATGCCGGTTTTCCGCGCAGCCTCAATGCGCTCACCGAGCTGATGCACGTGGTCGAGGCGCGCAAACAGCGCGGCATCGAGGACGCACCGGGCCGCGAGCCCGGCCGCGCCATTCCCACCGGCGATGCGCTGCGCGCGGCCGGTACCGCCAACCAGACCAAACTCGTCGGCCAGCCGGTGCAGGGGCCGGTCTTCGAGTTCGCACCGGCCATCGCCGAGTACTTGCAGAGCCATCTGTTCGGCGACATCTTTGAGCGCGACAACCTCGACTGGCAGAGCCGCGAACTGGCCACCGTCGGCTTCCTGTCGGCGCTGCCCGGCGCCGAAGCGCAGTTGCAATCGCACCTGCGTATCAGCCTGAACGTGGGGCTCACCGCGCCGCAGTTGCAGCAACTGGTGCAGGTTCTGGACGAGCGCGTCGGCAGCGACAACGGCCGGCGCGCGCGCGAGGCGCTGGCCAACGTGCTGGCAGCCACGCAACGCTGAGCACGTGAGCATGAAAGCCCCCGAATCCTGTTGCTTACCTTCACTGCCATGCCGACTCTGGTGGCTGGCTAATGCGCAGGGACACCGGGCGAAGTATCGGTGACGGCGTGGTGCCGGCATCGCACTTGATTCCAGGAGTAGACGAAATATGCATACACGCAAACTTGGAAACCATCTTGAAGTCTCGGCCCTCGGCTTCGGCTGCATGGGCATCAGCCAGAGCTATGGCACACCCCTGTCGAAGAGCGAAGGCGTCAAACTGATCCGCGCCGCCGTGGAGCGCGGCGTGACGTTTTTCGACACGGCGGAAGTGTACGGCTCCTTCACCAACGAGGAAGTCGTGGGTGAGGCGCTGGCGCCGCTGCGCGAGCAGGTGGTGATCGCCACCAAGTTCGGCTTCGACATCGATTTCGCCACACGCGAGAACCGTGGCGTCAGCAGCCGGCCGGAGCGCATCCGCCAGGCCGTCGAGGGCTCGCTGAAGCGTCTGCGCATCGACACCATCGACCTGCTGTACCAGCATCGCGTCGACCCGGACGTGCCGATCGAGGACGTCGCCGGCACGGTCAAGACGCTGATCGCCGAGGGCAAGGTGAAGTACTTCGGCATGTCCGAACCCGGCGTGGCGACACTGCGCCGGGCCCATGCGGTGCAGCCGGTCACCACGCTGCAAAACGAATACAGCCTGTGGACGCGCGGGCCGGAGACCAACGGCATCCTGGCCGCCTGCGACGAGCTCGGCATCGGCCTGGTGCCCTACAGCCCGCTCGGCAAGGGCTTTCTCACCGGCGCGATGAACAAGGACACTAAGTTGCTGGAAAACGATTTTCGCAATTCGGTCCCGCGCTTCTCGCCCGCGGCGATGGAGAAGAACCAGTCGCTGGTGGACTTGCTGCGGCGGGTCGGCGAAGCCAAGGGCGCGACGCCCGCGCAGATTGCGCTGGCCTGGCTGCTGGTGCAGCGGCCCTACATCGTGCCGATTCCGGGCACCACCAAGCTGCAGCGGCTGGAAGAAAACCTCGGCGCGGCCACCGTCGAGCTCTCGGCTGCCGACCTGCACGACATCGAGAAAGCGGCGGCGCAAATCCCGATCGAGGGCGAACGCTACGCGCCGGCACAACTGGCGATGGTCGGGCGTGAAGCGCCGGCGATGGTGCGCGAACTGTAAGGCCACATATACAGGCGCGCACGCTGCCCAAGGTCATGAGCATGACCATCCCGCCCCCAGAATGATGCGAAAGGAGAATCCCATGCAAACCATCACCCTCAACACCGGCACGCCAATGCCGATCCTCGGCTTCGGCGTCTACCAGATGAGCGATGCCGAATGCGAAGCCAGCGTACTGGCCGCGCTGGAAACCGGCTATCGCCTGATCGATACCGCCGCCATCTACGGCAACGAGCAGGCCGTGGGCCGCGCGATCCGCGCCAGCGGCGTGCCGCGCAAGGAACTGTTCATCACCACCAAGCTGTGGGTGTCCGATGCGAGCGAGGCCAGGGCCAAACCCGCGTTCGAGGCCTCGCTACAGCGCCTGGGCCTGGACTACCTGGACCTCTACCTCATCCACCAGCCCTTTGGCGACGTGCACGGCGCGTGGCGGGCGATGGAAGCCCTGCATCGTGACGGCGCGGCGCGCGCGATCGGTGTCAGCAACTTCCATCCCGACCGGGTGATGGACCTGATCCTCGCCAACCAGATCGTACCCGCGGTGAACCAGATCGAGCTGCATCCCTTCCACGCGCAGGCCGAAGCGGTGGCCTTGCTGAAGGAGAGCAACGTCGCGCCGCAGAGCTGGGGCCCGTTCGCCGAGGGCAAGAACGACATCTTCCGCAACCCGGCGCTGACCGCCATCGGCGGCAGGCACGGCCGCAGCGTGGCCCAGGTGATCCTGCGCTGGCTGATCCAGCGCGGCATCGTGGTGATTCCGAAATCGGTCACGCCCGCGCGCATCCGCGAGAACTTCGACGTGTTCGGCTTCGAGCTGGCGGCCGATGACATGGCCGCCATCGCCGCGCTCGACACCGGCGGCAGCCTGTTCATCGACCACCGCGACCCGGCCATCGTGAAGCAGTTGAGCGGAATCGGGGTGGCGTGATCGCGACGCTCGCCACCACGCCGGGGCTGCATGGCGGCGAAAGTCTGGGGGTCAGCGATCAATGAACGTGGCGCCGATCGGGCGGTTGGAGACGGAATTCCAACACTGCTGCATGGACAGGCCAGTCAACGCGTGGCGCGTACTTTTCGCGGTGTCTCGGGGGTGTAGCGCAGCGCATCCACCACCAGCGAGAACGCCGGCGACGGCTGGGGTAATAAAGGTAGTAGCCATCGAACGGCGCGCACCAGTCCGCCAGTACCCGCACCCGTCGCCCCTGCTCGACGTGGGGCGCGAACTCGTCCTCCGGGAGAAAGGCGATGCCCAGGCCCTCCAGCGCGGCTCGACGATACGGGGGGTACTGTTGAACGTGACCTGTCCGTCCACGCGGGCATTTAATCCGGTCTGCCGCGCAATCTCGCGCAGCGGAATCTTGTCGCGCAAGTACATCCGCCGTATCGTGGCTCACATCCCCACTGCGACCACTCATTTCAATAGTGGCTTCTCGTTCCTGCAAAAGGGTACAGCATTCAAGGTAGAGGTGAAGGGGCATGGCATTACTCAGCACAGCCGTCAATCTCAATGATGTGGGTCACGCCATTCAGCTTGCTCTTGCGCCCGTTTTCTTGCTCACAGGCATTGCCGGTATCCTCAATGTCATGACCGGGCGTCTCGCAAGAATCATTGATCGCGGGCGGCGTGTAACTGAAGGCCCTGTCCATGACGCTACTGGACCTGCGAATTCACTAATACAAGAGGTCGCAGATCTCGAACGGCGCCGCCACATGGCGAGCGCAGCGATTACTGCCTGCACCTTTTCGGCGCTGTTAGTTTGTACGGTGATTGCGGCGTTGTTTTTCGAGGTGCTGCTTGGTCTTGAACTCAGCTGGCTGATCGGCGTGCTCTTTACAGGGTCTACATTGGCCTTGATTGTTGGGCTGGCGTACTTTCTGCGTGAGGTACACCTCGCCACAAAGACCATTCGCATCCACCACAATATGGGTTCTCGTCGTGACACCTAGCAATTCGCTCAAAGGCGTTCGACTCGCTCACTGGATCCGTGCCGTTGAAAGGAGCCACCTGGCCCTGTATTGGGCCAGCACTCATTTTCGGATACGTTAAATGAGCATCACATCAGATGACGCACCACCGGAAACACAGCCCCAGCATGACAATCACGGCCTTTATCCGAAGGCGGAGTCGGTCGCAGACTTCCAGCGTCACCTCGCGGCCGTTCACCTTCGTATCGGCAATGCCTGTCAGCGCGTGGGGAGAGAGCCGGCATCCGTTCGCCTGTTGCCGGTCAGCAAGACGATGGACGAGGCCAGCATTCGATTGGCTTACGCCGCGGGCCTGCATTTTCTCGGCGAGAACAAGGTGCAGGAAGCCTTTCGCAAGTGGGAGGCCCTATCTGGTCTTGCCGACTTGCGATGGTCGGTCATCGGTCATCTGCAGACCAACAAAGCCAAGCTGGTGGCCCGATTTGCCAGTGAGTTCCAGGCGCTTGACAGCCTGAGAGTGGCGGAGGCGCTCGATCGCCGATTGCAGGCCGAGGGGCGCTCGCTCGATGTCTTCGTGCAGGTGAACACCTCCGGTGAGGCCAGCAAGTACGGCCTCAGTCCCGATGACGTCGCGGGATTCGTGCGGGAGCTTCCAGCATTCTCGGCACTGCGCGTACGGGGTTTGATGACCCTGGCTTTGTTTTCTTCCGAGGCATCGCGCGTCAGGAATTGTTTCATCCTGCTGCGAACCTTGCGCGACCGGCTGCGCCAAGAAGCTCCCGCCGGTATCAACCTGGACGATCTGTCGATGGGGATGTCAGGGGACTTTGAGATCGCCATCGAGGAAGGCGCCACCGTGGTGCGTGTCGGCCAGGCCATATTTGGCGCGCGCGGCCTGCCAGACAGCCACTATTGGCCGACTGCAGGCCAATAGAACCAGGCCCGGGCACTATCAAAGGCCGCACGAGAGGTTTTTCCGCGTGGTGAGCATTGAACCCGCAGTTAAATCCACAGCGACCATGCGGACAGCTACACCAACTGGGACCATATCGACGCACGCAGTCACTGTCCTTGCGAGTCACAGCAGGAAGAGCGTGGCAAGGCCCAGGAATATAAAGAAGCCGCCGCTGTCGGTCATGGCGGTGATCAACACGCTGGAACCCAAAGCCGGATCACGCCCCAGGCGCGCCAGCGTCATGGGGATCAAGACCCCCATCAATGCCGCCAGCAGCAAGTTCAGGGTCATCGCGCCGGTCATCACGGCACCCAATGACCAACTGTCATACAGGTAGTGCGCCACGAGGCCGATCACCCCTCCCCACACCAGGCCGTTGACCAGGGCGACGGCCAGCTCCTTGCGCAGCAGGCGCGACGTGTTGCCGGTTGCGACCTGGTCCAGGGCCATGGCGCGCACGAGCATGGTGATGGTCTGGTTGCCCGAATTGCCGCCAATTCCGGCGACGATGGGCATCAGCGCGGCCAGCGCCACCAGTTTCTCGATGGAGCCCTCGAAGAGGCCGATCACCCGTGAGGCGATGAACGCGGTGATCAGGTTGACGGCCAGCCAGGCCCAGCGGTTGCGCACCGACTTCCAGACCGAGGCGAAAACATCCTCCTCTTCCCGCAGACCGGCCATGTTGAGCACGTCGCTCTCGCTCTCCTCACGGATCAGGTCGACCATCTCGTCGATGGTCAGGCGGCCGACCAGCTTCCCGCTCTTGTCGACTACTGGTGCGGAGACCAGGTCGTAGCGCTCGAACGCCTGCGCGGCAGCGTAGGCATCCTCATCGGGTTGAAAACTCACCGGCTCGGTCGCCATCACCTCGGCCACCTGCTTGTCCGGGTCGCCCACCAACAGCCCGTTGATGGGCAACACGCCCTTGAGCGCGCCGTCGTAATCCACCACGAACAGCTTGTCGGTGTGATCGGGGAGTTCCTTGAACCGGCGCAGGTAGCGCAGCACCACTTCGAGGGTGACGTCGTCGCGAATGGTGACCATCTCGAAGTCCATCAGGGCGCCGACCCGGTCTTCTTCGTAGGACAGTACCGAACGCACGCGCTCGCGCTGCTGGGCGTCGAGCGACTCCATGAGCTCGTGGATCACATCGCGCGGCAGCTCGGGCGCCAGCTCCGCCAGCTCGTCGGCGTCCAGTTCCCTGGCGGCGGCGATCAGCTCGTGATCGTCCATGTCGGCGATCAGCGATTCACGAACCGCGTCGGAAACTTCGAGGAGGATGTCGCCGTCGCGCTCGGCCTTGACCAACTGCCAGACGGTCAGCCGGTCGTCCAGCGGCAGGGCTTCGAGGATGTGGGCGATGTCGGCGGGGTGAAGCTCGTCCAGCTTGCGCTGGAGCTCGACCAGATTCTGCCGGTGTACGAGGTTCTCAACGAGGTCGCGGCGCTGGCCCTGCTGGCGATGGGTCAGGTCTTCCACCAGCTTGTGGCGATCCAGCAGCTCGATCACCTTGGCCAGGCGGACCTGCAGGCTTTCTTGCGACTTTTTGGCTTCTACTTCAGTCATATAGCGTGCTCCACCCCCAGTGGCAGAGCACGCCAGAGGGGTCAGTCAGTCATCTTGCGATGGTGCAATCGGGATGTTGAGTTACTACTGGGTATGTCCATGATGCGTGTCCGCACGCCCCACCGGGGCTGGTTCGGCAATGATAACCCCTGCCGCGCGTCTCGCGCCCGAAAAGAAATGTGAGGAATGCCGGATTGCGCTCATGCAGCGCCCGACCAGACAGAAGCCGGCAGACCTGCTGTGTGGTGTTGAGCGTTTTTGCCACTCCACCCGGCAGCTGCGGACACTTGATCCGCGCGGCAGGTCGCGTAGAGTGCTGTCACCTTGGCCCTGCCAGCACTGAGGACGACACACCGTGAGAGTCAGCGGAATGCTGGGCGCCGACCTGGAGATGGCGCCACTGGCCATCGCCGAGCTGGAAGCGCGCGGCTATGACGCCGCCTTCACCGCGGAAATCAACAATGACCCGTTCTTTCCGCTGGTGCTGGCCGCCGAGCACAGCAAGTCTATCCAGCTGACCACCGCCATCAGCGTGGCGCTTGCACGCAACCCCATGACCGTGGCCAACCTCGCCTGGGACCTGAACCAGTACTCGAAGGGCCGCTTCACGGTGGGGCTGGGCTCGCAGATCAAGCCGCACATCACGCGCCGATTCTCGATGCCGTGGTCGCAGCCCGCCGCGCGCATGCGCGAGTTCATCCTGGCCATGCGGGCGATCTGGGCCTGCTGGGAGACGGGCGTCAAGCTGGATTTCAACGGCGAGTTCTACCGCCACGACCTGATGACGCCGATGTTCACGCCCACGCGCACCACCTACGGCGCGCCGGGTGTGAACCTCGCCGCAGTCGGCCCGCGCATGACCGAGGTGGCGGCCGAAGTGGCCGATGGCGTGATCGCCCACGGCTTTACTACCGAAAAATACCTGCGGGAGGTTACACTGCCGGCCGTGCAGCGCGGGCTCGTGCGCGCCGGGCGCGGCCGGGAGACATTTGATCTCAGCCTGCCGGTGATGGTGGTGGCAGGCGTCGATGAGGAAGCATTCGCGCAGTCGAAGCTGCGCGTGCAGAGCCAGCTCGCGTTCTACGCCTCCACGCCCGCCTACCGACCGGTACTGGAACTGCACGGCTGGGGCGAATTGCAAACCGAGGCTCACCAACTCACCCGGCAGGGCCGCTGGCAGGAAATGGGCGCACTGATCACGGATGAAATCCTCAACACCTTCGCACTGGTATGCGAGGACATCGACAGGGTGCCCGCGCTGTTGCAGGCGCGCTACGCCGGCCTCGTCGATACCTGGATGTGTACGGTGGATACCGGGGACAGGGATCGGCAGAAGCAATTGATAGACGCGCTGCGAGCGAGCCGCTAGGGGACGCAATTAAGTGCGTCCCCTTTAGATCGGGAAAATGGGGACGCACTTATTTGCGCCCCCCATATTCCCCAACCGACCAGCGACTTCGAATGGGGACGGACTTAAGCCCGTCCCCATTCGAAGTCGCCATATAAGGACGAGAGAGATGAATATTGAATTAACCGCACATCAGAAAGCCCTCCAGCAGGAGGTGCGCGAGTACATGAAGACGGTGATGACGCCGGAACTGGCCGAGGAAATGAAAGACCCCGACCTTCGGGAAGGCGGCGGGCCGGAATTCCGCAAGCAGTACGCGCGCATGGGCGCCGACGGCTGGATCGGCCTGTCCTGGTCGAAAGCCCTCGGCGGCAAGGAGGCCTCGCACATCGAGCAGTACATCTTCACCGACGAAGTGGTGCGCTCCGGCTTCGCCTATCCCTTCCTCACCACCGAGGCGGTGACACCGGTGATCGCGGCCAATGCCAACGATGCGGTGCGCGAGGAAGTGGTCGGCGGCGTGAAGAAAGGCAAGGTCACCATCGCCATCGGCTACTCCGAGCCCAACGCCGGTACCGACCTCGCCAGCCTCACCACCCGCGCCGAGCGCGACGGCGACCACTGGATCATCAACGGCCAGAAAATGTGGACCAGCCTGGCGAACTTCGCCGACTACGTGTGGCTGGCCGCGCGCACCGACCCGGACGCGAGCAAGAAGCACAAGGGCCTGACCATGTTCCTGGTGCCGACCAACATCGAGGGCTTTTCCTTCACGCCAGTGCACACCTTGGGCGTGCGCACCAACGCCACCTACTACAGCGACATCCGCCTGCCGGACAAGTACCGCGTCGGCGAGGTCAACGGCGGCTGGAAGCTGATCACCGGCCAGTTGAACGTGGAGCGCCTGTCGCTGTTCACGCACGGCCAGGTGGACTCGCTCTATCAGGGCGTCTGCGAATGGGCGGCGGCGACCGCGGCGCCGGGCGGCAAGGGCAAGATCATCGAGCTGCCCTGGGTGCAACACAACCTGGCGAAGGTGAAGAACGGGCTGGAAGCAGTCAAGCTGATCTGCTGGAAGCTGGCCTGGGCGATGGACCAGGGCCCGCTGGACATGGCCAACGCATCGATGGCAAAAGTCTACAGCAGCGAATTCTTTGTCGAGCTGTACCGCATGCTGCTCGAAGTGATGGGCACGGCGGGCACCATCGCGCCGTACTCACCCGGCGCGGTCTTGCAGGGCAAGATCGAATACCGCTGGCGCGCAGGTGCGGTGCTCACCTTCGGCGGCGGCGCCAACGAAATTCAACGCGACATCATCGCCATGGCGGGGCTGTGGATGCCCCGCACCCGCTAGGAGACGACACTGTGGATTTCACGATTTCCGACGAACTGAAAAGCGCGCAACAACTGGCGCAGCAAATCCTCACCGACTACACCGAGGTGGACAAGCTCAAGCGGATCGAGAAGCAGGAGGAGCGCTTCGATGCCGGCCTGTGGCAGGCACTGGCGGACGCCGGCCTGCTGGGGCTCGACATTCCCGAGAACCACGGCGGTACGGAACTCGGTTTTTACAGCATCACCCAGCTGTGCGAGGAAGTCGGGCGCACGGTCGCGTGGGTGCCGGTGATTCCGGTGCTGGTGTCCGCCGCGGGCACACTGCGCCGCTTCGGCACCGACGCGCAAAAGGAGCAGTGGCTGGGCGGCATCGCCAGCGGCGCGACGCTCATCAGCGCGGCGCTCGATGAGTACAACAACGACGATCCCGCCGCGCCGCTGTGCACGGCGAAAAAGGAAGACGGCGGCTATTCGATCAGCGGCACCAAGATCTGCGTCAGCATCGCAAAGTCCGCGGCGCGCATCCTGGTGTCCGCCCGTGCGGGCGATGACCTGGTCGTTGCGCTGGTCGATCCGCGCGCCGCGGGCGTCACGCTCAATGCGCAGCTCGTCACCACCGGCGAGACCCGCCACGAACTGGTGATGCACAAGGTGCAGGTGCCGACGGCGGACATCGTCGCCACCGGCGCCGAGGCGCTGGCCGCGATGGAATGGGCGCTGAACGCCACCCGCACCGCGCTCGCCGCGATGGCGGTGGGCGTGTGCGACAAGATGATGCGCATCACCGGCTCGTACACTTCCGAGCGCCAGCAGTTCGGCCGCGCGCTGGCCACCTTCCAGGCGGTAAGCCACAGCGTGGCGAACTCCTACATCGACGTGGAGTGCTTGCGCCTGGTCACGCAGCAGGCCGCGTCCCTGATCGACCAGGGTCGCCCCGCACACGAAGCCGTATTAATGGCGAAGATCTGGTGCGGCAACGTGGCGCACCGCGTGAGCCAGTCATCACAGCACAACCACGGCGGCACCGGCGTGGATCGCGACTATGTGCTGTTCCGCTACTGCGAGCTGGCGCGGCAGATCGAGTTGACGGCGGGCACGAGCGCACAGCTCAGCGGCGAGCTCGGGCAGGCGATCGCTGCGGAGTACCTGGCGAAGGCGGGGTAGGACAACGCACTGCCTGACTGATCTTCGAATGGACGGTCTATACTCCCTGTACTCGTAGACCATCCATAGCGAAGGAGCTTGCGATGACCACGCGCCTGATCATCGTGACGGGGCTGCTGGTCGCAGCCGGCCCGGCTTTCGGCCAGTACTGCGTCACCAATACGTCGGACCCGAACTACAACAACTGCGTGCAGCAGGAAGAACAGTGGCGGAAGGACGAGGCAGAACGACAACAGCAGGCGACGGAAGCAGCATACGAACGACAGCAGCAGAGTGACGCCGAGTACGCACAACAGCGACGTCAATCCTCACCCGAACAGGCCGCACAGGCACGCCAGCAGGCAGAGTACGATGCCGGACTCACGGCATTGCGCGCCAAACTCCTGTCCTCACCGGCATTGCCACCGGATCGCAACCCCCTGCTGGGGCGTTGGCGCGTCGCCACCAGTAGCGGGCAACGCGACGGGGCTGAGCTGTCACAACTGATGGGAATGCTCGCCAATCCGGGCGGCGCGATGTGCGAAGTCGTGTTTGGCGGGGGCGTCGTCGAATTCGAGCCGGGATCGTGGGCCTCCAGCGACAGCACCGGCGATGACTCGCTCGGCCCGATCCAGTACCGCACGCAGGACCAGCAGGTCTTTGCGCTCCCGGACCAGGGCCTTCCCCTGCTGGGCTTCGAGATCGTGGACGGGAACACCATCCGGGAATTCCGGCTGCAGGATTGCGTACTGGTGCGCGCAGGGGCGCGACCAACGGCCGTGTCTGCAGCGCCAGCCGCCCAGCCGGCGGCGGACGCCAGCGCTGCGATCGCACCGGCGCGTTCGGCGCGTGAACCTATCGAACCCATGTCGCAGCTGGGGCGCGGCGTGCAACTCCACGGTGAAATGGAATTCCAGCAAGCGTTGCAGCAGCTCCTGGCCGCCGCGCAGTCCGACCCGGACGACCCACGGGTCTACGTTTACCTCGCGGACACGTACCGCTGGCTCAGCATGGATGCTGAAGCGAAGCAGGCCGCAGAGCGTGCCAAGCAGCTGGACCCGAACGCCTTCGAGATACTGCGCTGATCCGAGCGACGGCAATCACACGGCTCGAGCGCAGCATTCGAGGCCTATTTTTTCCGGAATACACTCCCCATGCCATCCGAAAGATTACCTTCGGAGTTTATGGTGAACACGAGGCTGATGCCCTCCATGCCGTGAATGACGACCTTGTCGGCACCATCCATTTCCCACGTGAGGTTCGTGTTCTCGCCGTCAACGATCATCGTGACCTTGTTGCCGTCCTGCAGGTTGATCACCGAATTTTCATTGGCATTTTCATAAGTACCCAAGACACTGCCTGTGCCGGCACTTGCGGGTCCTTCAGGCTTTGAATCGCAAGCAGACATAAGCAGTGCGAACAGCGCAGCAGTTCCGGCAAGTACAATTTTTCGTATCCAACGATTATTCATCCCATTCCCTCCAAAAGATGCTCAATTGACAAACACCGCCTGGCTTGCGCTGCCGGGCGTCACTCGCCATGAAATAACGCTTTCAAGTAAAGTCGGACATGCGCGGATTCGCAAGGTCTGCCGTTGAATTTGGGGACAGAGACTAAATGCCCGGTTCGCAACTTCCATGTTTGAGTTCGGACACCCCAGCATTATTACGCTGAGCCATGATTTAACCCCAAAATTTAAACCGATGCGGTAGCAAACTGAACCAATGTTTTAACTCATCGATACCGTTGGTTATCATGCCGCTCCGGTGTGAATTGCCGCCCAATCCCGGTGCAGGCGCCGCCTGATCACTAGCCGCGAGTTTTAACCATGCAGAAGCGCTTCATCGTGACATCCGTACTCCTGGTTCTCGGCTTCGGCGGGGTCATCGGCTTCAAGCTGTTCAAGCAGTCGATGATCGCCGATTATCTGGCCAACATGGGTACGCCGCCCGTCACCCTGAACGCCACGGTGGCAAAATCCGAAACATGGCCGCAGCAGCTTGCCGCCATCGGTTCTCTGCGCGCACAACGCGGCATCGATATCCGCAGCGAATCGGACGGTGTGATCCGGCAACTCTATATCGTGCCCGGACAATGGATTGCGGCCGGTGAACTGATGGTGGAACTGGACGACACGGTCGATCGCGCGACGTTGAAAAGCGCCAATGTGCGTCTGGAAAAAGCCCGCCGCGAATTTGAGCGTGACAAGGCGCTGTTCGAGAAAGCTCTCGCCTCCAAAGACAAGTTCGAAAACAGCCGCAGCGAATTCGAGAGTGCGCAGGCGCTGGTCGAGGAGACGCAGGGCATCATCGACAAGAAAAGCATCCGCGCCCCGTTCGCCAGCAACATCGGCATTCACAATCTCGCCGTGGGGCATTATCTGTCCAGAGGTGACGCGGTGGTGGCACTGCAGGACCTCGACACGCTCTACCTCGATATGAAGCTGCCGGAGAAGGAACTGGAGCATGTGCAGCTCGGCCAGCAGGTGACGTTTTCAGTGCCAAGCCACCCGGGCCGTACGTACAGCGGCGTGATCCGCTTTATCGACGTGCAGGTGCAGGCGACGACGCGCAATGTGCTGGTGCGTGCCGAGGTGGACAATCCGCAGCATGAACTGCTGCCGGGTATGTTTGCGGACGCCACGATCATTCTGGAGCAGAGCGTCGATGTGGTAACACTGCCGCGCACGGCTGTCGCCTTTACGCTGTACGGCGAAACCGTGTACCTGCTAAAAGAGAAAATCGATGCTGAGGCGGGAACCAAAACCTGGCAAGCGACTCGCAAACCAGTGAAAAGTGGTGAGCTGCGCGATGGCCGCCTGGCGGTGACCGGTCTCGACGCCGGGCAACTCGTCGCGCTGGACACCCAGCACCGGCTGCTCGATGGCTCACCAGTCGCGATCGAAAATTACGCCGAGCTGGGCCTGCCACCACCACCGGCGGCGGAGGCCAAGTAATGCGCTTCACGGATCTGTTCATCCGGCGGCCGCTGCTCGCCTGGGTGCTGAACGCCCTCATCCTGCTGTTCGGCCTGGTGGCGTTCGGGTATCTGAAGCTGCGGCCCTACCCCGACATACAGCCCGCCGCGATCCACGTCGATACCGCCTACCCGGGCGCACCCGCAGATGTGGTGCAGGGCTTCATCACCGGCCCCTTGCAGCGCGCGATCATCGGCGCGGAGGGCATCGACTACTACATTTCCGCAAGCCAAGACGGACTCTCCTCCATCACCATCTACAACGTCGCCGACTACGACCTGAACAGGCTGGTGACCGATGTCATCGGCAAGGTTGCCTCCGTGCGCGGCGAGTTGCCACCCAACGCGCTGGAGCCGGTCATCACCAAGAGCTTCGGCTCCAGCCCGCCGTTCTGGATCCGGCTGCAAGACTCGCAGATGACCCCGGAGCAACTGACCGAGTTTTTCTATCGTGTGATGCGCCCGACCATTCTTACGCGCGAGGGCGTCGCCGGCCTATTGCCGCTCGGCGAGCGGCCCTTCGCGATGCGCCTGTGGGTCGACCCGGTGCGCATGGCAGCGATGGATGTCACCGCCGCCGAGTTGCAGGCCGCCGTGCGCAACAACAACTTCACCAGCGAGGCCGGGGAAATGCGCGATAGCCTCGTGGTACAACCCGTACGCGCGGACACCGACATCAGCTCCGCTGACGCATTCGCCAGCATCGTCATACGGCAAAGCGACGGCGCAGTAGTGCGCGTCCGCGACGTGGCAACCGTCGAACTGGCCTCGGCGCCGGAGCGCAAGAGCGGCTTCGTCGATGGTGTTCCCGGCCTGTTGGTCGGGGTGTCGATGGCGCCCGACTCCAACCCGCTGGAGCTGAGCCGCAACGTGCGCCAGGGTTTGAAAGAATTGCAGGAGAAGCTGCCCTCTTCCATGACCGCTGACGTCTTCTCCGACAACGGCAAATACGTCGAGAACGCGCTGCTCGAGGTCACCACCACGCTGTTCGAGGCGCTGGTCATCGTGGCGCTGATCACGCTGCTGTTCTTCGGCAACCTGCGGTCGGTGCTGATCATGTTGATCAGCATTCCGCTGTCGCTGATCGGCACGTTCCTGATCATGTGGATGATGGGCTACTCGCTGAACCTGTTCACGATGCTGGCGCTGGTCATCGCCATCGGGCTGGTGGTCGACGACACCATCGTGGTGGTGGAGAACATCCACCGCCATATCGAGGAAGGCATGGCGCCG
>CAYWWD010000093.1:0-15046 GCA_964461965.1 uncultured Halioglobus sp.
GGGCGTGGTCTACGCCTACGACCGCAACACCTACACCAACACGCTGCTGCGCAAGGCCGGCATCGAGGTCATCACCATCGTCGGCGCCGAACTCGGCCGCGGCCGTGGCGGCGGCCACTGCATGACCTGCCCCATTGAGCGCGACGCGGTGGATTTCTGATTCGCACGGAAAACCGAGCGCGCGCGGCGCGCTCAACTTAAGGAGGAGTGCCATGACCATTCGATCCGCAGCCACCGCGATGGCTGTATGGGTTGCCACCGTGCTGCTGTGCGCCAGCGCGCAGGCCGCAACGGTGTACACCGGCGACAAGGTCCAGGGTGTGCCCGTTATCAGCCAGCTCGATATTGCGGATCTGGAGGCGGGCAAAACCCACCGCTTCATGTTCCAGGGCGTGGAGATGGGCACCGGGCAGTACTGGTACGTGCCGGTGATGGTCGCCAAAGGCGCCAAAGCCGGTAAACGCCTGCTGCTGGTGTCGGGTGTGCACGGCGATGAGCTGAACCCGATCCGCGTGGTGCAGAAGGTGTTTGCCGACCTCGATCCCAGCCAGCTCTCCGGCAGCGTGATCGGCATCATCGGGCCGAGCCGCCCGGGCATTGAACACGTGGCGCGGATGTGGCCCACCAGTAATCTCGGCGTGAATCTCATCAACCCGAACCGCACCTGGCCGGGTGTGGAAGACGGCAACTCGGTGCAGCGTCATTCCTGGCTCATCATGAACCGGCTCATCAAGGGCAATGCCGACGTGGGCGTCGACATCCATACTGGCGGCAACGGTATCGACTTCGCGCTGTTTGCGTTCGCCAACGAGGACGACGCCGAGGCGCAGCAGATCGCGCGTCTGTTCCCCATCGACCAGATCCTGCTGGAGCCCGGCTTCGACGGCACGCTGGAGTATGCGCTGGTGCGCGCCGGCATTCCGGCCATCACGCTGGAGATCGGCGGCCCGCGCAGCTTCGTGCCGGCGATGGTGGATGCCGGCGTGCTGGGTGCGCGCAATCTGCTGTCGCACTACAGGATGCTGGATATCCCTCTGGGGCAGGTGGCGAAAGATCGGCAGGTGTTTGTCGGTAACAAGCTGGTGGACCTGTTTGCCGAGCAGAGCGGCTTTACCGAAGTGCTGGTGAAACTCAACGACGAGGTCCGCGTGGGCCAGAAGCTCGCGATCCAGCGCAATGCCTTCGGCGATATCATTCACGAGTACGTGGCCGACACCGGTGGCCGGGTGGCCATCATCGGCACGGATGCGGTGCGCGAGCGGGGCGTGGACGTCGTCTCGATCCTCGCGAAGAGCAATGCATGTGGCAAGAAAGCCTGCCCGTACGCAGGTGATGTACCCTAGTGCGATCGAAGCGGCCATCCGCGCGACGGCCGTGTTTGAAAGCCCGTGGCCTCAAACTAACATTTCACTGGAAATAGCGTGGCAGATCTCCCTCCTGAGGCCTCCGGGCAAAAGCAGAAATTCGGTTTCCCCAGCGCGGTAACCACACTGGCGATTGTCACGGTGCTGGTGTGGATCGCCGCGCTGTTCATCCCTGCGGGGCAGTACACGCTCGATGCCGAAGGCTCGCCGATACCCGGCACCTACCACCGCATCGATTCGCCGCTGGATGGCGGTGAACGGCTGGAACAACTCGTGCTGGCGCCTGTCAATGGGCTGTACGGCCTGCTCAACGCACAGGCCGGTATCGTGGATACGCGCACGGTGGGCCGCCTGTTCGGCCAGATCGGCGTGATCGTGTTCATCATGGCGATCGGCGCCTTTATCTCCATCAGCTTCGCCACGCGCAGCCTGGAGGTGGCGGTGGCCGCGCTGGCCAATCGCCTGCGCAGCCAGGGCTGGATGCTCATTGCCGCCATCATGGCACTGTTCTCGCTGCTCGGCTCCACCATGGGTTTTTCGGTGGAGACCTTCGGCTTTTACGCGCTGTTCATACCGCTGCTGGCTGCGCTGGGCTACGACCGCATGGTGACGGCGGCGATGATCATCCTCGGCTCCATCGCCGGTGTGATGGCAGCCACTGTGAATCCCTTCTCCATTGGCGTTGCCTCGGGCGAGGCCGCAGTGGACATTGGCGACGGCATCGTGCTGCGCCTGGTGCTGTGGCTGTTGCTCACCGGCATGGCGATTGCGTGGGTGTTGCGCTATGCCGCCAGAATTCGCCGCGATCCCGGTGCTTCACTGGTGGGCTTTGATACTGCGGGGCCACAGAGTGCAACACCCGCGGAGGAATCCCTGACTGGCACGCAGAAATGGGTGCTCGTCATCACGGTGCTGGCCTTTGGCCTGATGATTTTCTCCGTCATCCCGTGGTCGAGCCTGTTCACCGGCAGCGAAGGGCCGGCGGACGATTACGTCACACACACCGTGGCGGGCGTGCAGCCGTTCTGGTTCGAGCTCAACTGGTGGTTCCCGCAGCTGGCGATGCTGTTCATCATTGCGTCCATCGTGGTCGGGCTGGTCGCGCGCATGAACGAGAAAGAGATCGTGCGCCTGATCGCCGTCGGCGCGGCGGACATGATGAATCCGGCCATGGTGATGCTGCTGGCGGGCGGCGTCTCGGCGATCATGACCAATACGCAGACGCTGGACACCATTCTCAACGCCATGGAACAGCTGATCAGCGGCGCCTCGGCGGCGGGTTTTGCCATCGCCGCCATGCTGGTCAACATTCCGCTGGCCTTCCTCATTCCGTCCAGTTCCGGTCATGCTGCACTCGCCATGCCATTGCTCGCGCCGCTGGCGGATTTTGCCGGCGTCAGCCGCCCGTTGACGATCACTGCGTGGATACTGGGGCACGGGTTGGCCCTGATGGTGTCGCCCACCAGTGTGGTGCTGGTGGGCGGGCTGGCGATCGCCAAGGTGGAGTTTGACAAGTACCTGCGCTTTGCCTGGCCGCTGGTGTTGGCGCTGCTCGTGGTTTCGCTGGTGATTCTCGCCGTCGCCGCCACGGCCGGCGGCGCAGGTTGAGTGAGGGGGCTTACGTGACACCGTTTGAAAAACAGCGCAGGCGTTTGCTGCTCGGCGGCGGCATCGCCGCCTGCGGCCTGCTCGCCGGTTGCGACCTGTCGTGGCGGCACGGTGTGCTGAATGCCTGTGCAGTCGAGCCGCTGAATGACCCTCAGGTGCAGCGCTTCATCGACACCTGCTGGGCCGGGCTCGATGCCGGCAAGGTGTGGGACACGCACTGCCACGCGTTCGGCAACGGCGATTCGGGTAGCGGGCTGTGGTACAACCCGCGCATGGACCAGCCCTGGCATCCGCTCAGCTTTATGCAGCGTGCGTTTTACATCAACGCCTCCTGCGCGGACGACTCCCCTGGCCGCGCCGACACGAGTTTCGTCGAGCAACTGCTGCGCCAGTGCCGTGAGATGCCGGCGGGTTTTCACATTCTGTTGTTCGCCTTCGACTGGGCGCGCGATGCTCGCGGTGCGCCGATGGAAGAGCACTCCACCTTTTATGTGCCGGATGATTACGTCGCAGCCCTTGCCGGGCAGTATCCCGAACACTTTGTGTGGGCGGCGTCCATCCACCCCTACGATCCGCAGGCCCTGGAGCGGCTGGACGCCGCAGCCGCGCGCGGGGCGCGGGCGATCAAGTGGCTGCCTTCGGCGCAGAATATCGACCCCGCGGATGCACGCTGCGATGCCTTTTACGCCAAGCTCGCCGCGCTGCAGCTGCCGTTGATCACGCACGCTGGCGACGAGCGCGCGGTGGCCGGCTTCGGCGAACAACTCGGCAACCTGGAGCGGCTGCGGCGGCCACTGGACGCTGGCGTGCGCGTGGTCGTGGCGCACTGCGCATCGCTCGGCAGCGCGCACGATGCGCCGGCGGCCGCGCCCGCGCAGGACAATTTCGCGTTATTCGCAGGGATGATGGACGAGGCGCAGTATCGCGACACGCTGTTTGGCGACATCTCGGCGATCACGCAGTTCAACCGCATGGAGGTGATCGCGACGCTGCTGGCGCGCAAGGACTGGCATTCGCGCCTGCTGAACGGCTCCGACTACCCGCTGCCCGGCGTAGTGCCATTGATTTCCCTCGAAGCGCTGGCCGAAAAAAACCTGCTCGACCCTGCGGCCGTGGAGCCGCTCGCCCGGCTGCGTACGCACAATGTCCTGCAGTTCGATTTCGCGCTCAAGCGCAGCCTGCGGGTAAACGGCGAGGGCTTCGCGGCGACGGTGTTCGAGACACAACCCTTCTTCAAACGACCAGTCTGAGCTAACGCCCGCGCGGGATGACTTTTCGCGGCGGCGTCGATACTATGCGACGAGGCCCCGCCTGCGGTATCGCGCCCGACCAGAGGCGCACAACATCGCGCAGGTAGCGGAGCATGCATACGACAACAACACAGTAAACCAGGGGCGATAATCACCATGCAGTGGGCGGACGAGAAAAAGCCGGGTGTACTGCGCCGGATCGTGCGCGGGATCGGCAAAGCGCTGGGATTCCTGTTCCGCCTCGGCCTCGTGGGCTGGGCCACACTGGCGATCTACTGGTCCAACCTGCCCTGGGCCTGGGGGCGAGTAGCGCTGGCGCTCGGCTTTCTGGCGTTTGGCATCTGGGCGCTGTGGATTGCGCGCCGGCCGCTGGTGTTCGGCATCGCTTTTTTTGCGGTGCTCGCCTGGTGGCTGTCGATTCCGCCCTCCGATGATCGCAACTGGCGGCCGGAAGTCGCCCGCAAGCCGTCCGCGATCATCGACGGCGACACGGTGCGCATCAGCAATTTCCGCAATTTCGAGTTTCGCAGCCGCGAAGACTTCACGCCAGTTTATGAAGAGCGTGAGGTGCAGCTTTCGCATCTGGTAGGCGTCGACTTCTTCCTCTCGTTCTGGATGGAGGGGCCGGTCGGACACACGTGGGTGAGCTTTATTTTCGACAATGCACCACCGGTCAGCATTTCCATCGAGACCCGGCCCGAGGTGGGCGAGGGTTTCGATCCACTGGCCTCGATGTTCCGGCAGTTCGAACTGATTTACGTGGTAGGCGACGAAAAAGACGTGGTGGGCCTGCGCGGGGTGCGCAATGAAGAAACCTTCCTGTTTCACGTGCGGGTCGGCCCCGAGTCGGCACGCAAATTGTTCCTGATTTATATGGAGCGTATCAACGATTTGGCCAACCACCCCGAGTGGTACAACCTGCTCAGCAACAATTGCACGCTCAACATCGTGCGCTACATGAACCGGGCGGGCAGGGAAGGCGATTTCAGGCCGAGCCACTTGTTCAACGGCCTGTTCGACAGCTACCTGTACAGTACCGGGTTCCTCGACAACACCCTCTCGCTGCAGGAGTTGCGCAATCGCTCTCGCATCACCGGGGTAATCAAGGCAGACGCCAATAAACCGAATTTTTCCGCGTTGATCCGCCAGGGTCTGCCCCGCCCCGGGCAGGGCGCGACTGCCGCGCCGGGCGAGCCGGCTGAAACTTCGCCGGCGGACTCTGCAACGGGATACCCCACCGAATGACTGCCGCACCCGTCGATTCGCCCGCAGAGCAGGCAGTAGCCATCCCGCACACGCTGGGGCTGTTCGACGTGGAGCCGGAGGCAACGCTGCAACCGATCGGCGCGGACCAGCAGCGTGAAGTGTTGGCGCGCACCGAAGACTTTATCCGCCAGGCCGAGGGCCTGTTCGGGCGCCGTTTCGAACGGGTACCGGTGCTGTTCGATCTCCGGGGCCGCTCGGCGGGCATGTTCAAGACGTTCGGCAAGCAGCGCTTCATTCGCTACAACCCGTGGATCTTCGCCAAATACTACGAAGAAAACCTGCGCGACACCGTGCCGCACGAAGTGGCGCACTTCATCGTGCACGAGGTGTACCCGAAGCGCGGCACCAAACCGCACGGCTGGCAGTGGCGGGAGCTGATGGCCCGCTTTGGCGCCGATGCGGGCGTCACCTTCGACCGCGATCTCGACGGCGTGCCGCAGCGCAGCCAGCGCTGCCACCGCTATTTCTGCGGCTGCCAGGTGCACGAGGTGTCCACCACCCGGCACAACCGCGCGCAGCGGCGGCGGGTGCGTTACCACTGCCTGCGCTGTGACGGCCTGCTGGTACTCATGCCATGACTCTGCGCCCGCTGTTGCCAGCGCTGGTGTGCCTCGCCGCGCTGTACTTGTCTGCCTGTTCCACCCAGCCGCCGCGCGCGCCGACGCCACCGCCGCCCGCAGCTAACGCCAACGAGGTCCTGTTCGGTGCGCTCGCACTGGTCGGCACACCGTACCGCTACGGCGGCAGCACGCCGGCGCGCGGCTTCGATTGCAGCGGGTTGATCCAGTATGTCTATCGCGAGAGTGCGTCACTGGCGCTGCCGCGCACCGTCGCCCAGATGAACACGCTAGCGGTGCCGGACATCGAGGTGACCCAGTTGCAGGCGGGCGACCTGGTGATCTTCACTACTCGCAGCGACAACCAGCCCAGCCACGCCGGCATCTACGTGGGAGAAGGGCGCTTCGTGCATGCGTCGAGCGGCGGAGGTGCGGTGCGGCTCGATGAACTCAGCGACCGTTACTGGCAGGAGGCCTGGCTCAACGCCAAGCGGCCGCTGGCGGGACGTTAGCGTGGGTTCCTTCCCGTATTTACAGAGTTTTATTTCGAGGTCGATCCATGTCTGAACTCAGCCGCGAATTCACCGCCGCTCTCGCGCAACTGACCGCTGCCGGCGCGCCTTTCGAACTGGCCGGCGATGCGGCCAGCGGCCGCTATTACGCGAATGCGCCGGCCACACTACCCGATGCGCTGGGCGTAGCGCGTCAGCACGGCGAGCGCGAATTCCTCGTCTACGAGGGCGAGCGGCGTACGTTCAACCAATTGATGGCGGAAGCCGACGCACTCGCCACCGCGCTGCAGGCACGCGGCGTGAAGAAGGGCGATCGCGTCGCGATCGCAATGCGCAACTACCCCGAATGGATGATGGCGTTTATCGGCATCACGCAGATGGGTGGGGTGATCGTGCCGGTCAACAGCTGGGGGCAGCCGGCCGATATTGCCTACACGCTGGAGGATTCCGGTGCGACGCTGGTGCTGTGCGACCAGCCGCGTTACGACGGCGTGGCGCAGTGGCTTGCGCAGCAGGGCATCGAGGCTGTGATCGCCCGCCCGGCGCGGCCGGACGATCCGCGCCGCTGGGAGGCGTTGATCGCCCCGCATCGCGGTGCGAGCCCGGCGCCGGTTCCGCTGCAGGGCGATGACCTCGCGATGATCATGTACACCTCGGGCACCAGCGGCAAACCCAAGGGTGCGGCCTCGACGCATCGCGCGCTGTGCCAGGCCATCTTCAATCTCGAATGCTGTGCCATTGCGGCGGCGATGACCAACGGCGAAACCATCGGCGTGATGCTGCAGCGCGGCTTCGAGCCCACCTCCCTGCTGGCGGTGCCGCTGTTTCATGTCAGCGGTTGCCATGCGCAGTTCCTGGTCAACCTGCGCGCAGGGCGGCGCATCGTGATGATGTACAAGTGGGATGTCGACCGGGCGCTTGCGTACATCGAGCAGGAGCGTGTCACCGCCATCGCCGCGGCCCCCGTGATGATTCTCGACCTGCTGGAATCACCCGGATACGACGCGACCGATACGAGCAGCCTGTTTTCACTCGGCGTGGGCGGCGCGGCCACCCCGAAACGTGTGACGCAGCTACTGGGCGAAAAACTGCCGCAGAACTTCAGCGGCACCGGCTGGGGAATGACGGAAACCAATGCGCAGGGCGCGTCGCTCACCGGCAAGGCGTGGAGTGTGAAGCCTGGCAGTTCCGGTTTTATACACCCCATCGTCGACCTGCGTATCTGCGACGAGGAGGGCGGGGAACTGCCGCCGGGCAGTACCGGCGAGATCTGGGTGCGCAGCAGTGCGAATATCCGCGAGTACTGGAACCGGCCCGAGGTCAATGCGCGGGAATTCCAGAGCGGCTGGCTCAGAACCGGGGACATGGGTTATGTCGAGGACGGTTTCCTCTTTCTGGCCGATCGCGCCAAGGACATGATCATTCGCGGTGGGGAGAACATCTACCCGTTCGAGATCGAGAACGAGTTCATCGATCATCCCGCGGTGAAGGAAGTGGCCGTCATCGGGCTGCCGCATGAGCGCCTGGGCGAGGAGGTCTGCGCGGTGGTGCATCCGGCGGGCCCGGTCACCGAAGAGCAACTGCTGGCGTTTGCGAAGGAGCGCCTCGCGTCCTACAAGGTGCCGGCGCGCGTGGTGTTTACCAGCGAGCCACTGCCGCGCAATGCCACCAACAAAGTGTTGAAGGTCGTACTGCGACAGCAGGTGATGGAGGAGCTGGGCCTGGGTTCCAGGCCTGGGTGAGGAATCGTAGCGGCGGTGTGCCCGCCGCGCGTCAGGCCACCATCTTCTTCACGACGTCCGACAAGACCTTTTTGGCGTCGCCGAACACCATCATGGTCTTGGGGTTGTAGAAGAGGTCGTTGTCCACGCCGGAGAAGCCCGAGGCCATGCTGCGCTTGATGACGACCACGGTGCGCGCACGGTCCACTTCGAGAATGGGCATGCCGTAGATCGGCGAGTCTTTCTGCGTGCGCGCCGCCGGGTTCACCACGTCGTTCGCGCCGAGCACGATGGCGACGTCGGTTTCGGAGAGCAGGGAGTTGATCTCCTCCATCTCGATCAGTTTGTCATAGGACACATCCGCCTCGGCCAGCAGCACGTTCATGTGCCCGGGCATGCGTCCGGCCACCGGATGGATGGCGTAGCGGACTTCGCAGCCGCGCCCTTCGAGTGCCTCTTCCAGTTCCTTCACCACATGCTGCGCCTGGGCGACGGCCATGCCGTAGCCGGGGGCCACTACCACGCTTTGCGCGGTGCCGAGGACGATGGAGAGGTCTTCCGGCGAGAAGGCGTGCACGACGCGGTCCTCGCCGCCCGGGCCTTTGGCCGAGGCGGTCGACACCGTGGAGCCCACGCCGCCGAACAGCACGTTGAGGAAGGAGCGGTTCATCGACTTGCACATGATGTAGGCGAGGATAAGCCCGGAGGAGCCGTCCAGCGTGCCGGCGACGATGAGCAGTTTGTTGTTCAGCACGAAGCCGAGCGCTGCCGCGGAGAGGCCCGCGTAGGCGTTCAGGATCGCGATCACCGTGGGCATGTCCGCGCCGCCAATGCCCATGACCAGCAGGAAGCCGAAGACGAGTGCGAAGATCGTGATGAGCGGGATCAGGCCGGAGCGTGTCGGGTCGAGGATGAGCATGATGGTGAGGATCACGCAGACTGCGAACACCCCCACGCTGACGAAGTTGCGGCCGGGATAGACCAGCGGTTTGCCGGAGATCATTTCCTGCAGTTTCAGGAAGGCGATCACCGAGCCGGAGAAGGTGAGGAAACCCAGCACCATCTCGACCGCGAGTACGCCCGTGGTGAAGCCGTTCAGCGCCTGGTCGGCGTGTGGAAGGCGCTGGTAGTACTCCGCCATGCCGATCAGTGCAACGGCGAAGGAGCCGAAGGCGTGCGACATGGCCGTCCGCTGCGGCACGGCGGTCATCGGCAGTTTCAGTGCGATGGGCACGCCGATCAGCGCGCCGACCGCCAGCGCACCGAGCAGCAGGCTGTAGCTCTGGATCTGGTAGGCCATCAGCGTGGTGCCGATAGCGACGCCCATGCCGAGCACGCCGGCCAGGTTGCCGTAGCGCGACATCGTCACATCGCTCATCCACTTGAGCGACAGGATGAACAGTACGGCGGAGAGTACGTAGAGGTAGAGTGCGAGCGTGTGCATCAGCGGCCACCCTTACGGAACATTTTCAGGATGCGTTCGGTGATCATGAAGCCGCTGATCACGTTGCTGAGCGCCAGTGCCGTGCCCACCGTGGCGAGCGTGACCACGAGCGTGGTGTTGTGCGGATACGAGAGCACGATCAGGGCCGCCACGACCGAGACCGACGAGATGGCGTTGGTCAGCGACATCAGCGGCGTGTGCAGCAGTTTGGCCACGCCGTGGATCAGGCCGAGCCCGAGAAAACTCGCCAGGATAAAAATCAGCAGGTTGACGCCGATATCCTCGGCGGTGACCGTAACGTGAACCGGGGCGGATTCCGCCCATGCGCCGAGGCTGGTGGTGAGCAGCACTGCACCACTGCCGGCCAGCGCAGGCAGGCGCCGGGAGGTACGGCTTCTGGCCCCGCTGTGCGCAGGGGCTCCCGGAACGGTGGCCCGGCCTTTGGCCGGGTGTGCACCGCGCAACTTTATGCTATTTAAATCAGACACTTAAATATCCTTTCTCGGTTTGGAAACGGTGTGCACTCGGGTGTTCGAGGGCGGCATTTTCCGCGCGGCGCCGGAGCATCCTGTCCCGAACCGCCGATCCTGTGTGGTAGCCGCTGTGCGGGGTGTGCTGCGCGTCCTCGATTCAGTGTTGTTGTGACTGCGGACTCGCTCAGCATCGGCAAGCCCGAATCGTGTTCGAACGGGTAACGCAGAGCAGTCGCAGCGGGTAAATCTACCGTAAATCACACGCGACTGCACGCAGTCCGAGTTCGGAACGTGATTGACGTTGCAACGCGGCTGGAGCAGGAGCCGAAGCCAACCCGGCGGAACCGTGTGGCGACAGGATGTCGCCACCCGAGCCTCTACATGGACGTAGGGTTTTTGGCGTGTTCCGGAGGGTTGGCTTCGGCTGATGCGGCGGTCATCTCTTGAGAGCTCATCGGGTTCCACGCCACTGCTGGCTTCCCGGCCCCTGCGCATCCGATTACCATAGCAGGCGGTTGTGCCGGTCACCGAAAAATAAATCAACCCAAGTGAGGAAGCGCATGTCACAGCGGACGCCCGCGCTGTACGCCGACAGTGTACTGGCACAAAAGGACGGCATTCCCGCGATCTACGGTGCGGTTGATTTCTCCCGGCTTCCCGAGCGCTACGTCAGCGAAGTCGACGTCAGTGCGATGCGGCCGTCGCGATTCAAGCAGTATGCGCAGAGCGCGTTGTCCGACCCGGCGCGGGTCGCCGCGATCCGCGACTACACCATGACCGGCGATACAGTGGCCGACGCCTACGCCGCCCTGATTCCGCAGTATGGTTTTCGCACGCTGGTCGCCATGCTGGAAACGGCCTGCGATCGCGGTGTCGAGGCGGTGCCGGACGCGCCGGCGGAACTGGTGGCGTTCATCCGCGCGATGGAGGTAGTGCCGGACTGGGTGGATATGAGTCTGGTAGAGGAGGGCGCGCGACACGAGCGCATCCCCATGTCGACCATCGCCCCGTTCGCGATACGCGGCGCCTTCATCGCCACGTTCCTGAATAAATACACCGCGCTGCCGATGACGATGACGGGCACGCTCTCGGATGCCCAGTCCGCCAGGCGTGTGTTTGAAACCGCGAGTTTTTTCACCGTCACGGTCATGCCGGGTGCGCTCTGCCGCACGGGTGCGGGCTTCAAGGCCGCCGCGAAAGTGCGGCTGATGCATTCGATGGTGCGGTTCAACATTATGCGCAGCGGTGCGTGGGATACCGCCACCTACGGAATTCCCATCCCGCAGGTGGATCAGATGCCAGCCGGCCTGATCGGCATCTTCCTGCTCTCTTTCGAGCTGCTGGGCAAGGGGCGCTCCTCATTTACACCGGCGGAGCGCGCGCGGGTGGAGCTGGCGCGGTATCGCTGCTTCCTGCTGGGGCTGCCGCGCGAGCTGCTGGGTGACACGCCGCAGGCGATCGTCGACCTCATGATGGCGCGCACGCTGTCGTTGCGGGAAGAGTTCGACGAGAAGACCTGCGGCGAGCTGGTGCGCGGCACCATGCATGCGGAGTTGTTCACTGGTTCTTCCCTGCGCGGCCGCTTTCATCGTTGGATGGAGCGCGGCTTTTCAAAATACTTTTTTATTCGCGCTTTCTGTAAAGGCAGCCCGGCGCGCGCCCGGACCTTCGGCGTGCACTACGGCAGCGCCGACAGGTTGGCCACTGCGGTCGCGCTGCTCGCGATCTTCGGCCGCTCCAATGCTTACAAACTGTGCCTGCGGATACCGGGCGCGCGCGGTGTGCTGGACAGGCACCTGGTGAGGCGTATCGCCCGCCTGCTGCAAAGTTACGGTCGCGCTGACTTCATCACCGATGCCGCACGCTACAGAATAGCCGCAAAGCGAACCCGTCCACCCGGTTGAGCACTAGCCGACCATCACCTCGGGAATGTCATGAAGCCGCACAACAAACTCCTTCTGGCGCTGGTCGCGGGGCTGGTGCTGGGCTCCGCCCTGCACACGCTGGGCGCCAACGAGACGCTGAGCACGCTGTCACAGTATGTGATCGAGCCCTTCGGCCAGTTGTTCCTGCGCCTGATTTTCATGTCCGTGGTGCCGCTGGTGTTCTGCGGTCTGGTGCTCGGCGTGTTCCAGCTCGGCCAGCACCAGGGCCTCGGCCGCGCGGCAGCTCGCACCCTGCTATACACACTGCTGGCCAGCACGGTGTCTGTGGTCATCGGGCTGACGCTGGTGGATATCGTCCGCCCGGGCGATGGGCTCGCATTGCCGGAAGAAGCGCTCGCGGCCCAGCACGCGCAAATGGAGAAAATCCGGCAGAACGCCGCGTCGGCCAAGACGCTGAGCCAGACCCTGCTCGATATCGTGCCCACCAACCCGGTACAGGCGGCGGCCCGCGCGCTCGAGGGCGACATGCTCGCGCTGATGTTTTTCGCCCTGGTCCTGGGCTATGCGCTGAGCCGGGTGGTCCCGCCGGATACACCGAATCCCGCCATCGCGATGCTGGATACGATCTTTGAGGCGATGATGGAGATCGTCCACCTGGTGATGCGCATGGCGCCGTATGCGGTGTTCGCACTGGTGTTCACGACGAGTTTCAAGTACGGCGGGGAGTTGATCCGCTCGCTCTCGCTGTATGTGCTGGTCGTGGTCGCAGGTCTTGCAGTGCAGTTATTCGTCGTCTACCCGGTGCTGCTGAAGACACTCGCCGGGCGCTCCCCAGCGCGCTTCCTCAAGGACAGCCTCGACGTCCTGATCTACGCCTTTGCGACAGCGTCGTCGAACGCCACACTGCCGAAATCGCTGGAGACCGCGACCGGCAAGCTGCAACTCTCGCCCAATACCTCCCGCTTTGTGCTGACCGTCGGCGCCACCGCCAACCAGAACGGCACCGCGCTGTTCGAGGGCGTGACGGTGTTGTTTCTTGCGCAGGTCTACGGAATAGATCTCACGCTCTACCAGCAGGTGCAGGTGGTCGTCATGGCCATCATCGCGGGCATGGGTACCGCCGGGGTGCCGGGCGGTTCGCTGCCGCTGATCATGATCCTGCTGCAACAGGTCGGCATTCCGCCGGAGGGCCTGGGCCTCGTGCTGGGTGTCGACCGCTTCCTCGACATGTGCCGCACGTCGGTGAACGTGGGTGGCGATTTAGTGATTGCGGCGATGGTGGATCGCGATGGTGAGCCCGGATCACCGGGCGAGCAGTTTTGACAGCCGATGAAGGGATTCGGGTGACTGCATTCGACGGCCATGGTGGTGAAGCCCCCAAGGCTCAGCAGTCAAGCAAGCGGGGCTTGTACCCATCCTGACTGCCGCATACACCCTGAGCCCCGTTATCTAAACCTCACCGCCGATTTCGCAAACGTGTCTGGTCATCTCGCTGGCGCCGTGCGCATCCTCAACAGGGGCAGCGCTTGATGCTGCCATCCGCCGAGGGATAACGCGTCGCCTGTCCGTGGCGAAAAAATTCAGCGCGACTCATGGGCGCAAGTTCGGGGTGATGCGTGCGAACGTGCGCAACGTACTGCTCGTAATCCCCGACACCCACCATCAGGCGCAATGTCTGCGCGGTGCGTCGCAATACCTGTTTCACGCTTGCCTTCATGACGCCATCTCCTGCTGCCGCCAGACGATGGGCGTTTCCCGGGTGCTGGCTGTCGATTGCGCGTGCGCCTGCCAGGCTGCGCGCAGTGCAAACACCAGCATGGCGACGACGACCATCACGAACAGGCCGGCCATCACCGCGTCGATATAGTCGTTGCGCACGACGGTGTGCATCTGCGCCATGCTCGTGGTCGGCGCGAGGATTTCATTGCGCGCGATCGCATCGGAAAAACGCTGTGCGTGTGAGAGGAAGCCGATTTTGACGTCGCTGGAGAAAATCTTCTGCCAGCCTGCGTACAGTGTCACCAGCAGAATCCCCGCCGCCGGTACCGCAGTGACCCACACATAGCGGAGCTTCTTCATCCGCACCAGGATGACCGAGGCCAACAGCAGTGCCATGCCCGCAAGCATCTGGTTGGCGATGCCGAACAGCGCCCAGAGACTGTTGATGCCGCCGAACGGGTCGGTGACGCCCTGGTAGAGAAACCAGCCCCAGCCGGCGACGGCGGTCGAGGTGGCGAAGATGTTCGCGGTCCAGGACTGGGTGTTGGCGAGCATCGGCACGACGGTGCCGGACAGGTCCTGGATCAGGAAGCGGCAGACGCGGGTGCCTGCATCCAGCGTCGTCAGGATGAACAGCGCCTCGAACAGGATGGCGAAGTGGTACCAGAAGGCCATCAGCGCCTGGCCGCCGATGAGGTCGGAAAGAATCTTGGCCATGCCGACGGCGAATGTCGGCGCACCGCCGGTGCGCGACAGGATGGACGATTCGCCCACATCCTTCGCCAGTTGCGTGAGCATCTCCGGTGTGACGACGAAGCCCCAGGAGGTGATTGCGCTGGCGGCGCTTTCCACGCTGTTGCCGATTGCCGCGACCGGGCTGTTCAGCGCGAAGTAAACACCGGGCTCCAGCACGCAGGCGGCGATCAGCGCCATGATGGCGACGAACGACTCCATCAGCATGGCGCCGTAGCCGATGGCGGGAATGTGCGATTCCCGCTCCAGCATTTTCGGTGTGGTGCCCGAGGACACCAGCGCGTGAAAGCCGCTCACTGAGCCACAGGCGATGGTGATGAACAGGAAGGGGAACAGGGTGCCGGCAAAAACCGGGCCGCTGCCGTCGATGAACTGCGTGAAGGCGGTCATCTTCAGCGGCGGCATAACCACGAGAATAGCCACGGCGAGCGCCACGATAGTGCCGATCTTGAGGAAGGTTGACAGGTAGTCGCGCGGCGCCAGCAGCAGCCAC
>CAYWWD010000094.1:0-14996 GCA_964461965.1 uncultured Halioglobus sp.
GTCGGGCTGCGCGATGATGCCCACGCGAAAGCCCTGCGCCTCGAGCAGGCGCCCGATCACCGCCATGCCGAAGCTGGGGTGATCGACATAGGCGTCGCCGGTGACGATGATGATGTCGCAGCTGTCCCAGCCGAGGGCCTCCATCTCGGCCCGGGACATGGGCAGTTCCAGCGCGGTGCCGAAGCACTCCGCCCAATATTTGCGGTGGGAGAACAGGGGTGTGGGCATGTGGATCGCGTCTTTCGAAAAACACGGCCATTATACCGCTTCGATCCTGGCGGTGACAGGCGGCATTTTCCTGTCGTGGTGGCGATGAGCTATGAAATCTGGTCGGATTGCGTGGTTTTGCCAACGAATATCTACTTCAAACGGCCAGGTCGGTCACGCCGCCCAACACTCAGAAGGCTGAGATATTCGCGTTGCGCGGCGTGACCGCCCTGGCTTCCCGTCGCGAGTGGCGCGAGTGGAGCAACTTCGGAGGCAGGTGCGGTGGGTGAAGGCCTCTGCAAATATCTCAGCATTTTGAGCAAGAGAGGCCTTCACCCGCCGTACCTGCCGGTTGGACACCCATGCAGCGGAGCCGATCGCCTCAGAAGTCCTTGCGCACACTCACGCCCCAGGTCGCCGGTTCCTGGTAGTACGCGATAAAGCGCCCGTCCTGTGCCACTGCATCGGCGATGGTGGTGGTGGCCTCGGCATCGAAAACATTGCGACCCCAGAACGTGAGCGTGGTGGCGTAGCGTTCGAAGACGACGCCTGTACGCAGGTTGACCACGTTGTAAGAGCCGTCCAGTTTCTCCGGATCGTTGTTAACGTCGGTCATACGCTCGTCGGTGTAGATGAATTCGCCGTGCACGAAGGCGCCATACCCTGCCGCGAGTGAGAACTGCTGGTTGGCGGACAGCGACAGGACATTCTCCGGATTGCCGGAGACCATGCCGCCGCTGCGGTCACAGGTGCCGTCGCCATTGGCGCCGGGGTCCGGCTGCGCGGTCTGCCACGGCGTCCCGGTCCAGCACGGGCCCTCCTGGAAATCCGCGTACTCGGCGTGATTGTAGGCATAGCCCAGGGTGATCGTGGTGCTCTCGGTCGGCAGCCAGAGCAGGTCCATTTCCCCGCCATAGGTTTCCGCCGTACCGGCGTTATCGAGTGCGATGCCCGTGCCCTGGAAGGAGATCGTCTGCAGGTCATCGGTGTCCGTTTTATGCAGGGCGACGTTCAACCGCAGCGCCTGGTCCGGGAATTCCGACTTCATGCCGAGTTCGTAGGCTTGCGAGGTCTCGGGTTCGAACACGGTATCCACGGCCGGCAGGACGCGGTCGGTGTTGATACCGCCGGATTTGTAGCCGGTGCCGTAGGACGCATAGAACATCGTGAGTTCATTCATGAACCAGCTCAACTTGAACGTTCCCGTAACTTTGCTCTCGTCGAAATTTTCATCGACGTCGTCCCGCGGTGTGAGGGGACCGAACAAACCGAAGCCGGGGGGTGCCGGTGTCGGATCTTCGGTAAAGGTGTTAGACATATCCTTGTTTTCCGCTGTCCAGCGCAGGCCGCCGGTCACGATAAACTGTTCGGTGACGTGGTAATCGGCCTGGCCGAACGCGGCGTAGCTGTAATGGGTCTGGTCGGCAATGTTCAGCGCCGAACTGCCGCCTGGAAAATAAGTCGGCGGGAGGCTGACGCCGAAATTGGCGTTGATCAGTGTTGACGCGTCGGCGCCGAGAATGGTGTCCGATTGTGTGTCCAGTTCCTGGTAGTAGTAATACAGGCCGGCGACGTAGCTCAGTTTATCGTTGTCGTCGCTGATGCGCAGTTCCTGGGAATACTGGGACTGGTCGACATCGTTGGTGCGGATCAGTCCGTCGATGTCGTAGAAGTCGGCGTCGATATTGTCCCAGGAGTCGTGGGCGCGATAGGCGCTGATGCTGGTGACGAGGAAGTAATCGGTCTGCCAGTCGGCCTGCAGTGACAAACCCTCGTCTTCATTCTGCGATTCGGGCTTGAAGCTGGCGCTGACCTTGTAATCGTAAAAATCCCTCCCATCGAGCACGGTTCCGCCCAGCACATCGCGCACGGTGGTATCGGTGCCGATCTTGCCGTTGGGCGGCGGGTTGGGCGTGGAAAAGTTATTCTCCCAGTTGCCCACGGCGCAGCAGTATTCATCCACCTCCGAGTGATCGCCGATGAAACGCAGCGTGAGATCCCCGGTTGGCATGTACAGCGCCTGGAAGCGCAGTCCCCAGCGATTGCGGTCGTTGATGGCATCGTCCTCGTTGATATTCTGGCCCACGATATCCACCACGCCGTCGCGATCGGTGTTGAAGCCTGTCACTCGCACCGCGAGTACGTCGTCGATCACCGTGAACGATTTTGCGCCGCTGATCTCCAGCAGATCGTAGTCGCCGACACCGCCCTCCAGGAAGCCGGTACCCTCAAAATCAGGCGCCACACTGTTGACGGTGATCGCCCCCGCTGGCGTATTGCGTCCGAACAACGTGCCCTGCGGGCCGCGCAGCACTTCGACGCTCTGCACATCGAGCAGATTGTTGATCATGGAGCCCTGGCGTGCGCGGTACACGTCGTCGACGTAGAGACCGACGGAGGACTCCAGGCCGAAGTTCTGGGAACTGGTGAAAATGCCGCGGATACCGAATGATGTGGCGGTGGATGTCTGCGTGGAAATGACCGTCAGGCTGGGCGCGAGGTTGGTCAGTTCGAACAGGTCGCGCACGCCGGAGTCGCGCAGCACCTCGCCCGAAAAGGCGGACACCGCGACGGGTACATCCTGCAGGTTCTGCTCCCGTTTCTGGGCGGTGACCACGACTTCTTCCAGTTCGCCGTCTGCGTGTACGACTCTGGAAAGGCCCGCACAAAAAACCAGGCCGAGGGTGAGGGCGCGAACGCGACGTTGCGAGTAGTTCATGCTGCGAGCCTCTGTCATATTATTCTGGAGCCGGTGGGTGTTGCGGCCGGCTGGCGGGGCTGATTTATCATAGGTGAGCCCGGGAGGATTGTCACAGCAATAATCCCGGATTTTTCCGCGCGGGGTCGCGTCAATTCAGGAGAAGTGTATGGCCACGCCTATTTACCAGGTGGATGCTTTTGCCAGTGAAGTATTCAAGGGCAACCCGGCGGCGGTGATGCCGCTGCAGAAGTGGTGGGACGATGGGCTGTTGCAGGCGGTCGCCATGGAAAACAATCTCTCGGAAACCGCATTTATCGTCGCAGCTGCGGACGGGTACGAGCTGCGCTGGTTCACGCCGAAGGTGGAGGTCGACCTGTGCGGACACGCCACGCTGGCCGCTGCCCATGTGCTGTTCGAGCACCTGGCCCACGCCGGTGATGAGATCCTCTTCCACACGCGCAGTGGCCCATTGCGTGTACACCGCAACGGCGCGCGCCTCACATTGGATTTTCCCGCCGCCGAACTGGCACCTGCCCTGGTTGACCACGCGGTGTGCAATGCCCTCGGCGCGATGGCCAGTGAGGCGCTGGTGACGGTGGGAAACAAGCAGACGCTGCTCTACGTCTACGAGTTCGAGCAGGACGTGGCCGCACTATGCCCCGATTTTTCGGCGCTGATGGCTGCCGCGCCTGGCAGTTTAGTCGTCAGTGCGCCCGGCAATGACTGCGACGTGGTGTCGCGATTCTTCGCACCCCACGCGGGGATCGACGAGGATCCGGTCACCGGCTCCGCGCACTGCAGCCTGCTCCCCTACTGGGCGCCCCGGCTGCGCAACAACCGTCTGCACTGCCGGCAGATTTCGGCGCGCGGCGGGGACCTCGATTGCGAGCTGCGGGATGGCCGCGTTTTTATGACAGGGTCTGCGGTGACGTTTATGCAGGGTGTGGTTGAGGGCGTTTGAATTCACGCTGTCCGTTGCATCACAAGGGATTTCTCCCAACCCGAGAAGCCGCAACGCGTCGCTAATCTCTGGGTTGGCCATCCACCCCGCCGTCCCATGCGGGGGAAACCCTGCTCGGTCAAAACGCTCATTCCCTCCCAGGGCTTCCCCCGCGTGGGACTCTGGTGACGCTCAACGTGCCCCCATGGTCGGAGCGCAAGACACAAGTGCACTCAGTGAGTAGAACAATTCCCGCGTGGCTAAAGCTGCGCGACGACATCCACCATGGCGGCGGTCAGCGCGGCAACGTCGGAGGTTCCCATCGAATAGGGCGGCATGGCGTAGACAAGCTTGCCGAACGGCCGCACCCACACACCGCGCTCGACAAACATCGGCTGCACGCGGTAAAGGTCAACCGGCTCCCGCAATTCGATCACCCCGATCGCGCCCAGCGTGCGCACCTGCGCGACGTGGGGAAGCTCGCGCGCCGGCGCGAGGCCCGCCGCGAGCTCCGCGTGAAGCCGCTGTATGGTGTGCTGCCAGGGCTGTGAGAGCAGCAAGCGGATGCTGGCAATCGCGGTGGCACAGGCCAGCGGGTTGCCCATGAACGTGGGGCCGTGCATGAAGGCGCCGGCGACGCCGTGGCTGATGCCGTCGCTGATGCGCGCGGTGCACAGCGTGGCCGCCAGCGTCATGTACCCGCCCGTCAGCGCTTTGCCGAGACACAGGATATCCGGCGCCACACCGGCGTGGTCCAGCGCGAACAGCGCACCGGTGCGCCCGAAGCCGGTGGCAATTTCATCGAAGATCAACAAGACGTCGTGGTGATCGCACAGCGCACGCAGTTTGACCAGGTACTCGGGCGAGTAGAAACGCATGCCACCCGCACCCTGTACGACGGGCTCGACGACCACGGCGGCAACGTCCTGCGCATGGTGCGATAACAGTGCTGCCATATCGTCCAGTTCGCTGTCCGGACATGGCGCGCCAAAGGCGCAGGTTGGCGCTGGCGCGAACAATTGTCGCTGCAGTGTGTCGCCGAACAGGTGGTGCATACCGGTGACCGGATCGCACAGCGACATGGCGCCGAAGGTGTCGCCGTGATAGCCGCTGCGCAGCGCGACCATTTTTTGTTTCGACGGCCGGCCGATGCTGTACCAGTACTGGATGGCCATTTTCATGGCGACTTCCACGGCCACCGAGCCGGAATCACTGAAGAACACGCGCTCCAGGGCGGGCGGTGTGAGCGCGAGTAGCAGCTGCGCGAGTTCCACCGCAGGACCGTGGGTGAGTCCGCCGAACATCACGTGCGCCATCTGCTGCAACTGCGTTTCAACTGCGCGGTTGAGCACCGGATGGTTGTAGCCGTGGATGGCGCACCACCACGAGGCCATGCCGTCAATCAGTTGCCGCCCGTCCGCGAGCTGCAGGCGGACGCCGCTCGCACCGACGACCGGGTAGATGTCCGGGCCGTCGGTGGCAGGCGCATAGGGATGCCACAGCGCATCGCGGTCCGCGCGTTGCAGTTCCTCCCAGGCGGAACCGGTCACGAATCGGCCAGCACGCGGTTCACGGTGGGCAGCACGTTCGCCAGTATCAACGGTTGCGCGTCAACCGTGGGGTGCAGGCCATCGGGCTGGATATACCGCGCATCGGTGGCAATGCCCTGAAGCAGGAATGGCGCGAGCACACTGCCTGTCTCGTCCGCCACAGCGCGGAAGGTGTCGCGGAAGCCCGCGGTGTAGCGCGGCCCGTAATTGGGCGGAATTTCCATCGGCAGCAGGATGACCCTGGCGCCGGCCTGTTGCGCCAGCGTTACCAGCGCGGCCAGATTTTTCTTGAAGCCAGGCAGGGGAAAGCCGCGCAGTCCGTCATTGGCGCCGAGTTCGATAATCACGAGGGCCGGCGCATGCTCCTCCAGTAGCGCCGGCAGCCGTCGCAGCCCGCCGGCGCTGGTCTCGCCACTGATACTGGCATTGACCACGGAGGCCTGCGGGTGCCGAGAGGTGATAGCCGTGGCGAGCTGCGCCACCCAGCCTTGTTCCAGAGACATACCGTAGGCGGCGCTGATACTATCGCCCAGCACCAGAATTTTCTGTGCATCGGCAAGGGCTGGCCCCGACGCCGCCAGAATCCACCACCCCAGCAACAGCGCCGAGCGTACTACGCGGTAGAGGACACGCTGCATGATCACTTGTGACAATCTCCAGAAACGCGTGCGAATGGCGGGTGCCCAGGGAGCGGGTGTTGAGCTCGAGATACTGAAAGGGATCACTCTGGAAATCAAGTCGGGCGAGACCGTCGCCATCGTTGGTGCCTCGGGCTCTGGCAAGTCCACGCTGCTCGGTCTGCTCGCGGGCCTGGACGAGGCCAGCGCGGGCACCGTGCGGATCAACGGCACCGACCTCGGCGCGCTGGATGAAGACGGCCGGGCGCAGTTTCGCGGCCGCTTTATAGGCTTCGTGTTCCAGTCGTTCCAGTTGCTGCCGGCATTGACCGCGCTCGAGAACGTCATGCTGCCGCTGGAGCTGCAGGGCCACAACCATGTCGCACAACAGGCAGAGCACTACCTGCGACGCGTTGGCCTGGGCGAGCGACTGCGACACTACCCCCTGCAACTGTCTGGCGGCGAACAGCAGCGTGTCGCGCTGGCGCGCGCATTCGCGGCGCGCCCCGCCATCCTGTTCGCGGATGAACCGACCGGTAACCTCGATACCCGGACCGGTCGGCAGGTGATCGACCTGCTGTTCGCGCTCAATGCCGAGGAGGGCACGACGCTGGTGCTGGTGACGCACGATGCGGTGCTGGCACAGCGCTGCCAGCGACGCCTGCGCCTCGATAGCGGCGCGCTGGTGACGGAGTAAGACGGCGTGTCGATGACCGCAGGGCGGATGCTGGCGCGCGAGTGGCGGGGCGGGGAGTTGGGTGTGCTGGTCATGGCCCTGGTGCTGGCGGTGGGCGTGGTGTCCGGCATCAGTGCGTTCACTACGCGCCTGCAGACGGCGCTGGCGCAGGAGAGTCACCGCTTCCTGGCCGCCGATATCGTGGTGAGCAGTGGCCGGGAACTTCCGCAGGACTGGTTGGCACACGCGCAGGCGCAGGGATTGAAGGTCGCGCTGACGCTGTCATTTCCCTCCATGGTTGCCGCCGGTGATGAAGCAATGTCGCTGGCGTCGATCAAGGCGGTGAGCGATGCCTATCCCCTGCGCGGCGATCTGACGTACAGCCTGCAACCGTTCGGCGCGGTGCAGCCCGCCGGTCACGGACCGGCGCGGGGCGAGGTGTGGCTGGACTCCCGTCTGTTCGCCATGCTCGGCGTAAAGCCGGGTGATGCGGTGACCATCGGGGAGGCCGAATTAAAAGTCGCGGCCGCGACGCGCACGGAGCCCGACCAGAGCTCGTCGTTCTACAATTACGGCCCGCGCATCCTGATGCACTACGACGACATTCCCGCCACGCGCGTAGTGCAGCCGGGCAGCCGCGTCGAGTACCGCCAGCTGTATGCCGGAACGGAGCAGGCGCTCAACGAGTTCAAGCACTGGCTGCAACCGCAATTGCAGGACGGGCAGCGCGTGGTGAGTGTCGACGAGGGGCAGCCGGGAGTCGGCAGTGCACTCGCCCGCGCCGAGAGCTTCCTGTTGCTGGCCGGCAGCCTCGCGGTGGTGCTCGCAGGTGTTGCCGTCGCGCTGGCCGCGCGCCGTTTCAGCGAACGCCATCATGACTATGTAGCCATCTTCAAGAGTCTCGGGGCGACCTCCGCGACCGTGAATCGCCTGTACGGCAACAGCCTGTTACTGCTCGGGGCCGGTGCGACGCTGCTCGGCTGCCTGCTGGGGTGGCTGATGCAGGCGCTGTTTTTCCGCCTGTTTGCCGAACAGCTCCCGGTGCAGCCCGGCCCCAGCGGGTGGCGGCCCTATGCCATCGGCGCCACCACTGCACTCACCTGCCTGCTGTGCTTTGCCTGGCCGCCGCTGCGCCGGCTCGCGCAGGCCAGCCCGCTGCGCGTGCTGCGCAAGGACCTGCCGCTCGCGAACCGCCAGGCGATAGCCGATTACGCGCTGGGCCTGCTGGCCGTGACGCTGCTGATGTGGTGGTACAGCGGTGACTGGCAGCTCACACTGGCCGTGCTGGCAGGGCTGGCGATCAGTGTGGGCCTGGGCGTGTGCCTGGCTTTGACGCTGCTGCGCGGCGGGCGACTGCTCGGGATGAGTGCCGGCAGTGTGTGGCGCCTGGCATTGGCGGGACTTAAACGGCGCGGCGTGGCGAATGCGCTGCAGGTCGTGATCTTCGCCATGGCGATCATGATGCTGTTGATCCTGCTGCTGGTGCGCACTTCACTGATCGAGGAATGGCAGGCGCAGCTGCCCGTCGACGCTCCCAATCACTTCATGATCAATATCGGCCCGCAGGAGGTGCAGGCGATCGAGCACTTCCTGCGCGCGGCGCACCTGCACAGCGAAGCGTTCTTTCCCATGATTCGCGGTCGCATCATGTCGGTGAATGGCGAGGAGCTTCCGCTTTCTGATGACGTGCAGGAGGATCGACGCCAGCGCGAAACCAATTTCACCTGGTCGGACGAGTTGCCGGCGGACAATCAGCTGGTCGCGGGCGCATGGTGGCCACCCGGCTCCGAAGCAGCGCTGGTGTCAGTGGAGGAGGGGTTCGCCGAGCGGATGGGTATCGCCGTGGGAGACTCGGTGGGCTTCATGGTGGGCTCGCAGTCGATGAGCGCAAACGTGGCGAGTATTCGCCAACTGCAGTGGCAATCCATGCGCCCGAATTTTTTCCTGATCTTTCCGCCCCGGTCGCTGGAGGGTTTTCCGGCGACCTTCATGACCAGCTTTCATCTGGCGCCTGCTGACAAAACCTTCCTCAATCGCTTTATTCGCGAGTTCCCCACCGTGACGGTGATCGAGATGGATATCGTGATCGAGCAGATTCGCGGCATCATCCAGCAGGTTTCCTCCGCGATCAATCTCGTGCTCGTCGTCATCCTGGCCGCCGGCGCCCTGGTACTGGTGGCGGGCGTGCAGGCCAGCGTCGATGCGCGCATTCACGAGAGCGCCATTTTGCGCGCCCTGGGCGCGCCGCGCCGGCTGTTACTCGGCGGACTGTTGATTGAGTTTGTGGCGCTCGGCGTGTTTGCGGGTGTGCTGGCCGCCCTGGGTGCCGAACTATCGGTGTACCTGCTCAAGACCCGTGTGATGGACATGCAGTACACACCCACGCCCTGGCTGTGGCCGCTCGGCATCCTCAGCGGTGCACTGCTCATCGGCAGCCTCGGCGTCTACAGTTGCCGGAAGGTGGTTTCCACACCCCCCATTGCCGTGTTGCGCGAACTTTAAAGTGTTGCAGCGCTAACCGTTCGCGTCCGGGGTGGGGGAAATCCCCGTCCGCTCAAAAAGCTCATTCGCGGACGGGGATTTCCCCCACCCCGGACGCGAGCGATGGAAGCTACGTCTATTCGGGTACGCCGGGTACAGCAGCATGACTGAGGCCGTCGATGAATATCCGCACGCCGAGATCGACCTGGCGCTGCAGGTCGATATGGCGCTCGAACAGGCCCGGCGCATCCACCAGCAGGGTCGATAAGCCGTAGATGCTGGACCAGGCGGCGTTCGCCATGTAGGTGATGTCGTCTGCGTGGCGAAAGATGCGGCGGTCGACCCCGCGTTGGAGGATGTCCTGCACCAGCTGCAGGGTGTCGCGGCTGGCTGCGCGCAGTTCGGGGTACTTGGCCGAGGGTTGTACGGCCGGGCCAAACATCAGTTTGAACAACTGGGGGTGCCGCGCGGCGTAGTCGACATAGGCGTGGGCGAACGCAAACAGCTGCGCCTGCGGACAGTCCCCCGCCGAGGCGCCGGCCTCGCGCAGGTCGTGCAGCAGATCGCGGTAACCAGAGGTGGCCATGGCGGCCAGCAGCTCATGCTTGTCTACGAAGTGCCGGTAGGGTGCGGTCTGCGATACCCCGACGGCGCGCGCCAGCGCGCGCAGGCTGAGGTCCTCTACGCTGGTTTCCCGGAGTTTTTCGATCGCGGCGGCGAGCAACGCTGCGCGCAGGTTGCCGTGGTGGTAGCTCTTCGGAGGTGCGGGCTCGCTCATGCCCTAAGCTTAATCCATAAAAAAGGGGTCAAGGTACTGTTGCCTTGACCCCGTGGCGGGAACACCGTGCAGTGAGCCGGGTCCGGTTACGGCAGCAGGTGCTTCACCCCGTCGCGCTCTTCTTTCAGTTCCTGCTCCGTGGCGGACATTTTTGCGCGGCTGAATTCGCCCACTTCGACGCCCTGCACGATGCTCCATTCCCCGTTGCGACAGCGGCAGGGGAAGGAGTAGATCAGGCCTTTTTCGATGCCGTAGGAGCCATCGGAGCAGACGCTCATGGAAACCCAGTCGTCGCCCTCCGTGCCGAGTGCCCAGCTGCGCATGTGATCGATGGCGGCGTTAGCGGCCGATGCCGCCGAGGAGGCACCGCGTGCCTTGATGATCGCCGCGCCGCGCTGTTGTACGACCGGTATGAAGTCATTTTCGTACCATGCCTGGTCGACGAGCCCGATGGCGCTCTTGCCGTCTACTTTGGCGTTGAACAGGTCCGGGTACTGGGTCGCGGAGTGGTTGCCCCAGATCGTCATCTGGGTGACGTCATTCACTGTCTTGCCGAGTTTGAGTGCGATCTGGGTTTTGGCGCGATTGTGGTCCAGTCGCGTCATCGCAGTGAAGTTTCTCGGGTCGATCTTGGGCGCATTGCGCTGCGTGATGAGCGCATTGGTGTTGGCGGGGTTGCCGACCACCAGCACCTTGATATTCCTGCTGGCATGATCGTTAATCGCCTTGCCCTGTACCGAGAAGATCGCCGCGTTGGCTTCGAGCAGATCCTTGCGCTCCATGCCGGGGCCGCGCGGCCTCGCACCGACCAGCAGTGCATAATCGGCGCCCTTGAAGGCCGTATTGGGATCGTCCGTGCACACGATGCCGGCCAGCAGCGGGAACGCGCAATCCTCCAGTTCCATCTTCACGCCATTCAGCGCTTCCATCGCCGGCGTGATATCCAGTAACTGCAGGATCACCGGCTGGTCATTGCCCAGCATGGCGCCGGAGGCGATACGGAACACCAGTGCGTAGCCAATTTGGCCCGCCGCGCCGGTAACAGTCACACGAACAGGTGATTTCATGGGGAAGGGTTCCTCGTAACGGTGGTCTAGCGAAAAATTGCGGCGGCCATTGTCGAGGCAAAGCTGCGAAATTACAAGGCGGCGTGGATGTGCAACGAACTGTATGAGGGAATGCACTTTTTTTCGGAGCGGTTGCCGGCGGCGTTCAGGGCATGGTGTACCCCCCTCGCTCAAAAAGCTCATTCGCTCCCAGGGTACACCATGCCCTGAACGCCGCTCGAGAATACTCTGCCCGCCAGTGTGCCGATCCCCTGGTCGTCTGCTGCGCTCACACCAGGCAATCAAGAACGGCCTGGCATAGACACCGGTTGCGTAGCGACCACTGGCGTTCCCGCAGGGAGCAGCCCTAAGAGCGAATGCGCTTTTTGAGCGATCAGGGCTGCTCCAACTGGACGCCCGCCGCTGCAAGCAAGTAAAATGCCCGCCAAATCAAGCACTAACGGCGACCACTGTGCGCGAACTCTCCCGCAAGGACACCCTCGAATTCAACAAACTGCAGAAGCGCCTGCGGCGCAATGTGGGCAAGGCGATCGCCGACTACAACATGATCGAAGACGGCGACACCGTCATGGTGTGCATGTCCGGTGGCAAGGACTCCTACGGCATGCTGGACGTACTGATCAACCTGCGTCACAGCGCGCCGGTGCACTTTGACCTGGTGGCAGTGAACCTCGACCAGAAACAGCCGGGCTTCCCCGAGGATGTGCTGCCGGGGTATCTCTCGCAACAGGGAATTCCCTATTACATCCTCGAAAAGGACACCTACAGTGTGGTGAAGGCCGTGGTGCCGGAGGGCAAGACGACCTGCGGGCTGTGCTCGCGGCTGCGGCGCGGTACGCTGTACGGCTTCGCACAGGAGATCGGGGCGACCAAGATCGCTCTGGGCCACCACCGTGACGACATCGTCGAGACGCTGTTCCTCAATATGTTCTTCAACGGCCTGCTCAAGGCCATGCCGCCGAAACTGCTGAGCGACGACCGGCAGAACGTGGTGATCCGCCCGCTCGCCTACTGCAGGGAGAAGGATCTGGCGCGGTTCGCCAGCTACAAGGAATTCCCGATCATCCCCTGTAACCTGTGCGGCTCGCAGGAGCATTTGCAGCGCGTCCAGGTGAAGCAGATGCTGGCGGGCTGGGAGCGCGAGTACCCGGGCCGCACGGAATCTATATTCCGTAGTATCTGCCATATCTCACCCTCGCAGCTGGGCGACCCTGCGCTGTTCGATTTCAAGAATCTTCGCGTCGAGCGCGACACGGCACTGCACGTTCCTGCTATCCGGGTGGTCAATCTCTAGTGCCCGTCGATGGGCAGCCGCTGCTGGCGGCCCGGTCCCTGCAGCTCACGCGGGGCGGGCGCGAATTGTTCCGCGACCTGTCGCTTCAGGTTTACGCCGGCCAGCTGTGGCAGGTGGAAGGCGCGAACGGTGCGGGCAAAACCAGCCTGTTGCGCATCCTCTGCGGCCTCGCGCGCCACGGCTTCGAGGGCGAGGTACAGCGCAACGCGGCGCAGCTCTACATCGGTCACCAGGCGGCGGTGAAGGCGCTGCTCTCGCCGCGCGAAAACCTCACCCTGCACGTGAGTGGCGATGCCGGCCATGCGGATGCGCGGATCGACGCGGCGTTGGCCCGCGTCGGCCTGTCCGGATACGAGGACGTTCCCAGCCACACGCTCTCCGCCGGGCAGCACCGCCGCGTGAATCTGGCGCGCCTGTTCCTGTCTGCCGCACCGGTATGGCTGCTGGATGAACCGTTCACCGCCATCGACAGCGCGGGTGTGGAAGAACTCCAGCAGGCGCTCGCGGCGCACGTGGCCGGGGGTGGCGCGGTAGTACTGACTTCCCACCAGACGCTGCGCGTACCGTGCGCTATTCACTCCCTGAGCCTGGCGCCAGGAGTTCCCGCGTGAACGCACCGGGTGCGGCGTCGTTCTGCGTGCGCCTGTTGCACCGGCAGTTGCTGCTGGCCGTGCGACGTCCGGCCGAGATCGGTAATCCGCTGATGTTCTTTGCCATGGTGGTCGCACTGTTTCCGCTGGGTCTTGGGCCCGCGCCGGAGCAGCTGCAGGCATTCGCGCCCGGCGCATTGTGGATCATTGCACTATTGTCGACTCTGCTGACCTCCGACAACCTGTTTCGCGGCGATTACGACGACGGCAGTCTGGAACAGTTGCTGCTGGCGCCACAACCGCTGTTTCTTTCGGTGCTGGCTTATATCGGCGCGCACTGGCTGAGTACCGGGCTGTTGCTGGCCCTGGTGTCACCCGTGTTCGGCGTGATGCTGCAGCTGCCGGCGCACGCGCTGCCGGCGCTGGCCGGGAGCCTGTTGCTGGGCACTGCGGTGTTGAGCCTGGTCGGCGGCATCGGCGCGGCGCTCACGGTAGGCCTCAAGCGCGGCGGGATGCTGCTCTCACTGCTGATCCTGCCGCTGTACGTGCCAGTGCTGATCTTCGGCAGCGCTGCGGTGCGCGCTGCGGTGAGTGGCGTGCCGGTCGGGCCCTACCTCGCCATCCTTGGTGCGATGCTGTGCCTGGCGCTTGCTCTGGCGCCGCTCGCCGTGGCGGCGGCCCTGCGGATCAGCATCGATGCATAGCGCACTCCGTAAGCCCGGCGACGCTCGGTTGTCCACCGCGAAGCGCCCTGTATAATTGCCGCCGCCATGTGGTCCTTCTTTCATAAGCTGGGTTCCCCTCCCTGGTTGTACTCGATCTCCGGTGCCATCCTGCGCTGGCTGCTGCCTGTCACGCTGGGCGCACTGGTTTTCGGCCTGGCGTGGGGCCTGCTGTTCACCGCCCCGGATTTTCGCCAGGGCAACAGCTATCGCATCATCTATATCCATGTGCCGGCGGCGGTCGTGGCGCTCGCGGGGTACTACCTCATGGCCATCGCGGGCGGCATCAGCCTGGTCTGGCGCATGAAGATGGCGGACGTGGCATTGAAAGCCATCGCTCCGGTGGGGGCTGCGTTCACGTTCATCGCCCTGTTTACCGGTGCCGTGTGGGGCAAGCCGACCTGGGGCACCTGGTGGGTGTGGGACGCGCGCATCACGTCCATGCTGGTGCTGCTGTTTCTCTATCTCGGCGTGGTGGCATTGTATGAAGCGTACGAGAACAAGGCCGCCGCAGGCCGGGCGTGTGCCGTGCTCAGCCTGGTGGGCATGGTGAATATCCCCATCATCTACAAATCGGTGGACTGGTGGTACAGCCTGCACCAGCCGGCCTCGATCAAGTTTACAGGTGGATCCAGCATCGACAGCAGCATGCTGTATCCGCTGCTGTGGAGCATCGGCGCCTTCTACGCGTTGTTCGCCTGCAGCGTGCTGCTGACTATTCGCGCCGAGCTGTTGCAGCGCGAGACGCGCACGCAGTGGGTCCGAAAGCTGGCTGTGGACGCGGGGGACGACTGATGTATTTCGACAGCCTGCAGGCGGCGTTGAGCATGGGCGGCCACGGCACTTACGTGTGGCTGGCCTACGGGGTGACGGCGGCGGTAATCGCCGCCGTGCTGATCGTGCCGTGGCGGCGCCGTGCGCGCGTGCTGCGACAACTGGCGATGGAACTGCGGCGCGCCGATAGTGTCAATCCAGCGGGAGAATCATGATGCATCCGGTGCGCAAACAACGCCTGTTCCTGGTCCTGTTCATCGCGGTGTTTTCGAGCATCGCGGTGGGACTGGTGATGTACGCGTTGCGCGGCAATATCAATCTGTTCTACCCGCCTGTGGATGTCGTGGCAGGAAACGCGCCGCCCGGCCAGCCCATACGCGTCGGCGGCATGGTGGTGGAGGGCAGCGTGCAGCGCGCTACCGACAGCCTCGCCGTGCGCTTCCAGCTGACGGACTTCAAGGCCTCGGTTCCCGTGGTGTACACCGGGATACTGCCCGACCTGTTTGGCGAGGGGCAGGGCGCGGTCGCTTCCGGCGTATTGAATGCCGAAGGTGTGCTGGAAGCGACGGAAATCCTGGCCAAGCACGACGAGAACTACA
>CAYWWD010000095.1:0-14871 GCA_964461965.1 uncultured Halioglobus sp.
AATGGACAGCACTACCTCACGAGGAAGGAATGAAAACCAGACCTGAAATCACGATATCCACGCTGGATTCGGAACGCCTGTACGACCTGATCGAATCCCTGCCACGCAATAACAGTATTGCCGGCGTCACGGAACTGGAAACAGAACTGGGTCGCGCATCGATTGTTACTCCGCAGGAAGTGCCGCCGAGCATCGTTACGATGAACTCCACGGTGAAGTTCTTCGTGGACGCCACCGGGAAGGAGTTCGAGTTGACGCTGGTCTACCCGAAGGACGTGGACTCATCCGGCAAGACAATCTCGATTCTCGCCCCGGTGGGCAGCGCCCTGCTCGGGCTTTCGATCGGTGACGAGATCGAGTGGCCGAAGCCCGGCGGCGGCAATCTCAAGGTAAAAATCGTCGGCATCACGTATCAGCCCGAGCGCGCCGGCGACTTTCATCTGTGAGAAGCGCAAGCGGTCATCCAGAACTCCAGGGTTAGTTACATGGCACCAGAGCAAAAAGTGAAGGGCCCGGCGTCGCCTGTGTGGCGCTCGCGTTTAAACCAGGCTGCGCAGAAATTCGACCAGGAGTGGATTGAGCAGCTCCGGTCGCTCCTGCTGGATGAAATGCCCGGCACCGGGCAGCAATGAAAGGCCGCGCAAGTCTTTTACCTTAGCGCGCATGCGCTCGAACGGCGCGTCGCCGGCCAGTTTGATGACCGGGTCCTCCTCGCCGCCGACAAAGAGTGTGGGCACAGTCACCTCGGCATGGGCGCGATCGCGCTGCAGGCGCCAGTTGTGGTCCATGACGCGATAGGAGTTGATGCCGCCCGCGAAGGCCAACTCCGGCCCCGCCCTCAGGTATTCGCTGACATAGTAGTCCATATCAGCGACTGACAACCACGACCACGGCAGTGGCGGCGGCTCACCCAGCACATCGAAATAATGGGTTCCCTGCATGGGAAAGTGCTCCCAGTTGAGCAGTTCACCATCCGCACACAAGGCCCAGAACAGCCGCGTGAGGAAAGCGCGCTCACGACCGACCAAATGGCGCTCGGCGACGCCCTCCGCCTGATAGTAGTGCATGTGAAAAAAATGCCGCTCTGCAATGCGGGCAAATACTGTGGATGGGAGCTCGTCGCTGCCACCGGCCAGCTCCATGTCGTAGGGTACACACAGCGGGGCGATGGCGCGTATATGCTGCGGATAGTAGATACCCATGTGCCAGGCGAGGTTGGCGCCGAAGTCATGCCCTACCAGCACAGCCTCCTGCTCTCCGAAATGATCGAGCACCGCCAGTACATCGCCGCTCAGCCGGTCGAGCCCGTACTCGATGGCGTGGCGCGGCCTGCTGCTGCGCCCATAGCCGCGCATATCCAGCGCCACCGCGCGGTACCCGGCGTCGGAGAGCGCCTGCATCTGGTGGCGCCAGCTGTACCAGAGTCCGGGGTAACCGTGGCACATCACCACCAGCGGCCCCGCACCCTGGCAGGCGAGGTGCAGGCTCACGCCATTGGCGTGCAGCTCCCGGTGCTCGATTGTGCTGGTCACGCCGTGTACTTATGCCGCCGGCACGAACAACAGCTGCAGCGTCACCGGCACGACCGCGCTGATCGCTTTCAGCCCCGCTACTTTCTGCAGCGCCGCCACACCTTCGGCCAACCCGAAATCGGCGGCATTTAGCAGGATGGGTTGCGCGCTGAATACACGCAGGCGGCGTTCGCCTTCGCCCACGATCACGACGGGCACGGTCAATGACTTTTCCTTGCCATGCAGCGAGAGGGTAATGGGCAGCTCGGCGCTCAGCACACCGCCTTCGGCTGCGACGGCGAGCACATCTGGATCGAGCTGCGCGCGAACGGTGGCGCTGGGGAACTTGACGGTTTCAAACAGCATTTCACGCATGCGCTCGTCGCGAACGGCGATAAGCGTCTGCACGCTATTGAGATCAATCGTGAGCTCAGCTTTGCCCGTTTCGCCGATATAACCGACCAACGATGAAAAACTGTGCAGCTCCCCGGTCGTATCGTTTTTGATGGAGACAAAGTTGAGCTTTGAAGCAGTGCTGTCGAGCTCCCAGTCAGCCAGGGCGGTGGCGCAAGGTGCCAGCAGTGACAGTGCGAGCGCTGTGTGTATAAAGGTTTGTCGGATATTCATGGCAATTCTCCTGCCTGGTCCGGCGGTCTGTTCCGTTGGGTGGAACCTGATTGTAGCGCAATCGAAGCAGCAGGCGAGCGTCCAGCGCGGGCAGGGCCATCGCCGGCCTGGTGGAGTCTGGACCCACGTCGTCGCAGCTGGCATTCCGCGCCCGGAAGTGTCTAAATACACCGCATGACCTGACTCAATAAACCGCTTAAAGGGGCCTTGGCCTTGGTCAGAACACGATCATCCGCATTCTCTTCATTCACCACGGGCGTTGCCGCGATGCTGCTGCCGCTGATTGCAGGCTGCGGCGACTCCTCCGGGTTCGGCCCGGTCATGCTCGGTGACGACATCCGCATAAACCAGGTACAGTACCTCGGCACGCACAACAGCTATCACGTACGCGCGCGCGATGACCTGTTCGATGCGCTACTGGCCTTCATTCCCGATGTCGCACCGACGCTGGACTACAGCCATGTGCCGCTGCAGGAGCAGTTCACATCGCAGGGCATACGCCAGATCGAACTCGATGTTTTCGATGATCCACAGGGCGGCCACTACGCCAATCATCCCGTGCGTACCATCTTTGGTGATGATCCGGCCTCGGGCATTCCCGAGCTGGACCAACCCGGCCTCAAGGTCCTGCATGTGCAGGATATCGATTACGAAACCACTTGCTACACCTTCATCAGCTGCCTCACCGAGATCAAAACCTGGTCCGATGCGCATCCCGGTCATCTGCCCATTATGGTGCTGGTGGAAACCAAGGACGAGGCCATTCCCGATCCGCTCAACCTCGGCTTTGCCATTCCACTGCCGTTCGGCATCGAGGCGCTCAACCGCATCGACGAGGAAATCCGCAGCGTATTCCCGCCTGCGCAACTGCTGGTACCGGACGACGTGCGCGGCAACTTCGCCTCGCTGGAAGCCGCTGTGCTGACGGATGGCTGGCCGCGCCTGTCGCAGGCACTCGGCAGGATCATGTTCGCGCTGGATAACGGTGGTGAGCGGCGTGATATGTACATCGCAGGGCATCCGTCACTGCAAGGCCGGGTGCTGTTCACCGATTCGCCACCCGGCTCGCCGGAAGCGGCGTTCATGAAACGCAACGATCCGCTTGGCAGCCCGGGCGACATCGAGGCCCTGGTCGAGCAGGGCTACCTGGTGCGCACACGCGCCGATGCGGACACGGTGCAGGCCCGCACCGGAGATACCACGCAGCGCGATGCCGCCCTCGCCAGCGGCGCGCATTTCGTCAGCACGGATTATCCGGTGCCTGATCCGCGTTTCACCGATTACCACGTGCAACTGCCGGGGGGCCGGATCGCGCGCTGTAATCCGGTCAATCCGGGGAGTTGTGCGCCGGAGCTGTTGCCATAACAGCAGGGAGATTTGCGCATGAATCCGGTGCTGTCCAGTCTGATGACCACATTCCTGTTCGGATTCAGTTCGCTCTTCCCGCTGATCAACCCGATCGGCACAGCGTTTATCATCCAGCCTTACTTCGCCACGCTCGACGATGCCGCGCGTCGACGCGTTGTCATCCGTATCGTGGTGAATTGCTTCGTCATGGGTGTCGTCGCGCTGCACCTCGGCAGCTATGTACTGAAGCTGATGGGGGTTTCGATTCCGGCAACCCAGACGGCAGGCGGTATCGTGATCGCGATCATGGGTTTTAACATGCTGAACAGCGTGCAGACGGACAACCCGGATATCGCGCCCAATAACAGCCTGGAGAAAAACCTGTTCTACCCGCTGTCATTCCCGCTGACCCTGGGTCCGGGTGGCATCTCGACGCTGATCGCACTCAGCGCCCATGTGCACAAGCCGCAAGGCCATTTGTTATCCGCGGAGTTGACGGCCATCACGTTGTCGCTGGTGGCGGTACTGGTGATCGCGTACTTCTGTTTTTTCCATGCCAGCCAGGTGGTGTACAGGCTGGGCGCCAATGGCAGCCAGGTGCTGAACCGCCTGATGTCCTTTCTCGTTTTCTGCATCGGCATCCAGATGACCTTTACGGGCATCATGGCGCTGATCAAAACCTCGAGTTGAGACTGGTTACCGGGTATTTTTCAGCGCGTCGGCCATCCGTGTGATGGCATTCCACTGCGCTGCAGTCACGGGCGCAATCGAGAGGCGCGTGTGCCGGAAAATTTCCAGCCCAGCCGCCACGCTGTCTGACTTCAGGGTTTTGGTGGTAATCACTTCAGGGAATTTTTCCACCAGACGCACATCGACACAGTACCAGCGCGGATTGTCCGGGCTGGATTTTGCGTCGTGGTACTTGCTCGCCGGGTCGAACTGCGCCGGGTCGGGATACGCAGCTTTCACCACGTCCATGGTGCCCGCCACACCGATCAGCTTGCAGTTGGAATGGTAAAACAGTACGCGGTCGCCCTTGCCAACCAGATCGCGCAGGTTGTTGCGCGCCTGGTAGTTGCGGATGCCATCCCAGCGTGCAGTCTGCCGGGGCTGGGCTGCCAGGTGCTCGATGCCGAACTCGTCCGGCTCGGATTTGAAGATCCAGTATTTCAATCAGGAACCGCCGCTATCGGTCAACAGCCTGGCGGCGCCACGAGGTATTGCAATGGCCCGTTCCGGTCGCGCCCGTTGCTCACCACGAAGCCATCGACGCCATCGCCATCGTGGTCGTAGGCCACGACATCATCACCACAGCCGCGCGTCATATCCGGCGGATGCCTCAGAACCCAGCTTGCGCCCTCACTGACCGCTACAAAATCGGGCAGATTACCCTCGGCTTCGTTACGGCAGCCGCGCTGCACAAAGTAGGCATCGGGGATGCCGTCACCATTGATCTCACCGAAGGCGACCTTATGTCCCTCGGTCGCCGGATAACTGAATAACTGGCCTGCACTCACACCATTCTGCATGCGGTAAATAAAAAACTTCTTGGGCGCGGAAAACGCGACATCCAGATCGCCATCATTGTCGATGTCAGCGAACGCGGCGCCGTGAAAGCGCTGGGTGAAACCGTTCGCGGTCGCCACGTCGATAAAACCACTGCCCCCCTGGTTGGCGTACATGCGCACCGGCCCGTCATCACAGACGACGAGATCCTCGTCGCCGTCGTTGTCAAAGTCGGTGGCCACGGCGCAACGGTAGCCGACGTGGCCATCCACGCCAAACTCCGGTGCGGGAACGAACCCGGTACCGGCATTGTTGAGGAACAAGTGGTTCTCCGAGATCTGCCCATCGGTGCGCGGCGGGTAATTGGTGACGTACAGATCGGGGTATGCGTCATTGTTGGCGTTCAGGAACGTAACTTCGCGGCCGCGACCATATGGATCTGTAACACCCCACTTGGCTGCGACATCGGTATAGCTGCCGTTCGGCTGGCGCAGCCAGAGGCTGTTATTCCCCACACCGGAGCCCTTGTCGGCGCCGACGGAACAGAAAATATCGACCAGACCGTCGTTGTTCACATCCGCGCTGTCGCACTCGTGCTGGTCTGCAATCGCCAGCGGCAGGATTTCCTGTGGTGTGACACCATCACCATTTCCCAGCAGCAGAATTCTGCTGTAGCCGTGCCGCAGGTGCAGAATGTCGGGAAGCGAATCGCCGTTGTAGTCGTCGACACTGGTATTGCTCGTGGGGCCATCCGGCCCGGAGATACCCGTTTCGGGGCCGATGTCGCTCAAATAACGGGGCGGTATCGGCGCGGCGACGGTCAGGCATGGGCAACTGCGCGACCGGCCGTATTCCATGTCGGCTCGATTCCCTGGCGTTTCGAGCAACAGCGTGTACGTTCCTTCACTGACTGATCCTGGCACCGTCATTACCGCAGTGATCGTCCCGGAATCGACCACGACGACATCACTGAATGTAATGCTCTCCTGTTCCGGTATGGAAAGCTCCGGTGGCAGTCCACCCACCACGAAGCCGTAGCCGGAGAGAGTCACCGGCGTGACGGTCCCAGATGTGACGATGCCTGGAAGCAGGGAGCGCATCCAGATATAGGTAGGGTAGGTGAAGCGCGTGTAGATATCGGGTGCCTCGTTGGTATCTTGCACGTCCAGTGAGACGTCGCTGTTGAAGCTGGCGATGGCGCCATCAGCACTCAGGGTGATGCCATCCGCAGCGACGGCGACATCCGAGGACTTCGCCGTGGCGAGCGCATCGACACGCCCCACTACCCGGTCCGCAATCACCGCAGTGGTCCCCGCCGGTTGGTCGATATTGGCGCCATCGGTCAGGAATGCCACCCGCTGGCCGTTCGCACTGATCACCGGTGCTGTCGAGGGCAGGCTGTAACCGAAAGCACCGTTGCTGGAGAGGCGCTGGATTGCCCCGTCCGGCTCGCGGACAAACACATCGGTTGCGCCATTGTCATCCCCGGCGACCAGATTGGTGGCGTCTGAGGCAAAGACCACCGCAGCCGTGTCTGCCGCGAGAGCCGGCTGGCTGGAGGGACCATCCGCTTCGCCGAGCGCGCCCTGCGAAACCCGCGTGATGGCAGCACCGCTGGCAAGGAATACATCGGCGACACCGTTGGTGTCTCCCGCAACGAGGTTGGAAGCTTGCGAGGTGAATACGATCGCGGTGCCGTCGGTGTTGCTTGCAGGCGCCGTGGACGCGCCATCGGCATCGATACCACCGGGGTCGACGCTGATGCGGGTAACGGTGGCGCCCGCCATCGCATAATTGAAGATGTCGCTGACACCGTTGGCATCGACGGGGGCGAGGTTGGTCGCCACCGAGGCGAACGCCACCGCGCTGCCATCGCGCGCGAGGGAGGGCTCACCACTCGCCCCATCGCCTGCGGCGATGCCGTCTGTAGCCACCGAGGCAAGCACCGTCGCAGCGCTGGAAATCGTTCTGACATACACCTGGGTTTGGCCATTGGCGGTCGGCCAGAGATCGAGTGCCGCGCTGGTAAAGGCCACTGTGTCACCCGTGTTGGAAATGTCGGGCTCCCCGGAAGCGGCATCGGCGCTGCTGCCAGAAGCCGTTGCCGAGACCAGTGCCACACTGCCTGAGGCCATATCGCGCCGGTAGACGTCCGGCAACGCGTTGTTGTCTTCGGCAACCAGCGCCGCAGCGGTGACGAAGACGACGTAGCGACCGTCCTGGGATACGGCAGATTGCGATTCGGCGGCACCGATGGTCGCGCCGCTGTCATCCACGGATACCGGCTCCAGCCAGACGCAGGATTGACTGGCGAGGCTGAGCATGCCAACCGCCGCCAACGCCAGCCTACGGCGCCGGCGCGGAGCTTCCCTGCCACATTGGTTTCGCGTTTTCAGCACGCTGCTGGTTAAGCAATGTTCGCGCCAGCGTATTCTATCTTCCTGATTCGCAGGCAAATCGACCGCCATCCAGGCCGCAGGCCCACTGGCGGATGTTAAATTTACTGACGGCTGCGCGACCCACGACTGTGACCTGGTTTCCAATTTCCTACTGCGATTCTTTGGCTTGCGATCCATCCGCCTGCTGCTCCTTTGCGTTGGTCTCCCTGGGTTGCCACGACATCGCGAACGATGTGTAGAACGGTGCATGCGGCGGCTTGTTCAATGACTTCGCGCCCATGGCTTTATAAAAACATTTTGCAATTTCGGACTCGCCTTCCAGCCAGGTCTGGACGATCTTGCCGGACGCATCGAGTTTCATCACTACCGTAAACGGTGTCAGCTCGGCAACCGAAGCGGGTGGGGCGCAGGCGCCGAATGAATCACCACCGGCAACACCCTGTGCGGCGAGCAGTGCCTCCATTTGCGTGGAGTTCAGGGACGCTTCATCCTGGTCCGCCAACACCTTGGCGCCCAGAAAGTTGAGCTCCGCCGTCGCCGTTAGTGACACCGATAGCGCGAGCAGGAATACAACGCGTCTCATCCCAGCCCCATACGTCCAGTCACCGCTGCGCACAGAGTGTAGTCGCCGTTGCGCTGTTCGACCAGATGCAGCATCCGGTCCCGAACGTAGACGTGAATTTCGAATTGACATAGAGTTACAGGGGTTATTTTCGATGGGTTCAGGTATGTCCAGTTTCCAACTCTCACGGGAAACACTCGAGGCGCGCGATGTCGCCTGCGATCGCGATTCAGTGATGCAGCGCCTGGAAGATTTCCGCCATGTGATGCCCTCGGAGCATCCGAGCCTGATCGTGCGCGAAAACGCACGGAACACGCTACCTGCGGACCCCTGTGTACCCGAAGTCGCAGTAGGAGCGTTGAGCGCCGATGTCTTGCGTACCGCGATTGCCGGGCACGGCGCACTTATCGTTCGCAATATGTTCTCCACAGCGGAAACCGACACCCTGATCGAAGTGATAGATCGTGTTCTGGAGGCCTGTCACAGCCCCCGGGAGGTGCGCACCCGACTAGCGAATGCCTACTTCAACCCGCCCGGCAACCTGGTGTCGATCATGCCGAACCGGGAGAAGGAGCTTGCCGACCTGAGGATGTTCAACGGTATTGTGGGCGCCGTCATGTGCGTCGAGGCGCCCAGCGTCGCGGAAATGTTGTTGCAGCTCTTCGATGCTCACGGCGTGCGTGATCTGGTGGGTGAATACCTCGGTGAACCACCCTGCCTGTCGGTGAAGAAATGGGTGCTCAGGCGCAATCCTCCGACCAAGGATGCGGCAGGGTGGCACCAGGATGGCGCGTTCATGGGCACCGATATCAACACCGTCAATATGTGGCTGCCGCTGACGCAGTGCGGCGGCGAGACCGGCGCGCCCGGCATGGATGTCATCCCTCAGCGCCTGTACAACATTGCCTCGGCCGACGGCGCTGCGTTCGACTGGGCGGTAAGCGACGCACACGTGCGCGGTGGCGCCATGAAGTTCGCGCCGGTAGCGCCGGAATTCAATGCCGGGGATGCGTTTTTCTTCGATCAATTTTACCTGCACAGAACGCAATTCCGGGAAGACTTCACCCGCTCACGCTATGCAATAGAATCCTGGTTCTTCGGTGCCACAACATTCCCCAAAAGCCAGATTCCGGTGGCGTGGTAACTGCACTCATACACATTCATCTGCAGCATACCGATCACTAGCCAGTACTCCGGAGCACCCACGCCGACTCCATCGCCTCTACCTTGCCCTTCAGTCCGCCGGCAACCGCATTGCACTCGACGCGCTGGACTCGATATGCGCCGCCGTAGTGCTGCTGAACTTCGGCTTCCGCAATGGAAAACGGAGGCCCGTCCATCTGCAGCTGGTCGTACTCGAGCGTAATCAGCAGTTGCGGCGCAGTGCCGGTGATCCCGATCAGGTGCGGCGCATAGCGTTCTCGCATGGCCGCGGGTAATGCCACCAGCGCTGCGCGATCGTAGATCGCATCCACCGTTCCGATATGCTCGGCGGTCAGGTCAAAGATATCGCCCAGGAAAACATCGATGCCATGGGCCTGGTAACGAAACAGCTTTCCCTCATTCGAGACAATGGAAGTGAGCCCGAGCTCGCTGAACAACTCCCTGACTGCGATGCCGCTCAGCTCAGCACCCACAACGCGGTAGTTGCGACCCAGTAGCCATGCGATGTCGCGCGTTTTGCCGCACAGCGGCAGGAAGACGCAGCCGCCCGGCTGCAGCTCCAGCTTGTCTATATGGTCGATCAGCAGCGGGTTGGTCTCGCTCTCGTGAAACGCGATTTCGCCACGCTCCCATTTTTGCTGCCAGAAACCTGCTTCCATTGGGTCCCCCGGGGCGGTTCAGATAGCGGACGACAGATGCCATCCCGCACGAACCCGCAGTGTTACTTGCTTTCCGCGCGACCTACGAATTTGCGCTCCTCGACATTCACCCTGACCTTGTCGCCGGTTGCAATGTACTCCGGCACTTGCACGGTCAGACCGGTCGACAGTCTGGCGGGCTTGGTTCTGGACGTTGCCGAGCCACCCTTGATCGAGGGATCCGTCTCCATCACGTCGAGCTCCACGATGGAGGGCAGATCGAGCGCGACTGGCACATCATTCACAACGATCACGTGAATGCCGTCGGTGGCTTCATTGATGAAGAGAATCTCGTCGGCTATGGATTCCGTATTGAGGTTGTACGGCGTGTAATCGCCCGTGTCCATGAAGACATGCTCACTGCCATCGATGTAGGAAAACGTGGCGGGCTTGCGAACCAGGTCGGCGAGAGTCAGCATGTCCGAATCCTTGAAGGTCTCGTCCACTTTGGCCTGTGTCACCACGTCGTACATGCGCATGCGGTACAGGCTGCCGCCTGCGCGGCCCTGCGGAACGGAGCGCTCGATGTCCCTGACGATGTAGGTACGCCCATTGTAGTTGATCGCCGTGTTCTTCTTGATGTCACTTGCCTTGGGCATGTGCTGTCGTCCTCATTGTGGGTAACGGAGCCCGGTCATCTCCTCGGAGAGCGACCACAGCCTGCGGGCAGCGTCGGCATTGCGCGCCAGCGCGGTAGAGCGCACCGCGACCGGATGGCCTTTCTGTTCGAGAAAACCGTCCGGACCGAAATAATCGCCTGGCTCCGCGTCATCGATCGCCGCCCGCAGGGTGGGTAGCGCGCCCATGACGATGCTCTGTCCAAACAGCGGATTCAAGTGCTTGAAAATCCCCAGATGGCGCTGCAGGTCCGTGGCCGTCCATCCCGGATGTGCCGCGGTCACCTTCGGGTTCGCGCCAGCGGCTTCGATCCGCCTCGCCAACTCGTAGGTAAAGTACAGGTTGGCGAGCTTGGAATCGCAGTAGGCCTGAACAGTGCTGTACCTGCGCCGGCTCCAGCCCAGATCGGAAAAATCCAGCTTGCCGCGTTTGTGTGCGAGACTCGACACCGTCACCACACGCGAATCGCGCGCCTGCGCAAGCAGCGGCAGGAGCCGCAGCGTCAGCGCGAAGTGACCGAGATGGTTGGTGCCGAACTGTATCTCGAATCCATCCCTGGTTTGTGCGTACGGACACATCATCACGCCGGCATTGTTGATCAGGAGATCGAGGCGCCGGCGATCACCTGCCAGCGCTTCCGCAAAACGTTGTATGGAAGCAAGCGACGACAAATCGAGTTCGCGAACGGAGACCTCGGCTGCGGGAGCCTGTGTGCGGATTGCCTTTGCGACATCCTCACCCTTGGCCACATTGCGCACAGCCAGAATCACCTTGGCCTGTTTTTGCGCAAGTACGCGCGCCGCCTCCATGCCAATGCCACTCGTGGCCCCGGTGATCACGGCGAGGCGGCCGGATTGATCCGGAATCTGATCGGCGTTCCAGGCATTTCTTGCAGCGCTAACTGGCATGGTGACGTGCCGGCCTACGCGGGAAAGCGTTCGAATTCGGGCAGCTCATGCAGCCGCTTTATCCAGTCGAGCCGTTCTGCGGTCTGTATCTGCAGCGCCGGCGGCAGCGCCTCGGGATCATCGAGCGTGGCAGACTGAATGTCGACAATACCGGGCAAAACTGCGGCGTTGCGGTAAAACAGGCCGGTACCACAGTCTGCGCAAAAACTGCGCATGGCGGTGCCCGATGAATTGATCGTTTTCGGCTGCCCCTGCGTCAGGTGGAAGGCGGATTCGGAGAACATCGCCCAGGACACCAGCGGCGCACCTGCGCTGCGCCGGCAATCACGGCAGTGGCAGACGGAAACCGCTTTTGGCTCGCCCTCCAGCTGATAGCGAATGGCGCCGCACAGGCACTGTCCAGAATACGTCATAGGTAGAGCTCCGGGGCTTGCTGCGGGAACTTTTGACAAGCACATGCCACTAAGGGCCTGACCAATTCTAGTCCGCTGCGCCGCGCCGGGCCAGCGGCACTGGCTGGAACATGCACATGCTCGGGACGAAGGCGGCTCAGAGGCTCATTTCTGGCGGCTCCACATGTCCAGTAGTAGAATGGGCGCCGGTTTTTCACCCGGAACAGCAACTGGATTGAACCCGATCAAAGCAACGATAAGAGGAATCCATCAATGAACACTTTTCAGCGGATAGCCAACATCCTGGCCTGCGCGACCCTGCTGCTGCTCGTGGCCTGCTCCAGCGGCGGCAACAACAATTTCGGTGAGCTGCTCTCCGGGCCGCAGAATCACGCGGTGGGGATGACCGAGATGACTTTCGTGGACACGTCCCGTCCCACGGCTGCCCACGGCAATGTCCCTGAGACGCCCAGTCGGACGCTGGAGACCACAATCGTCTACCCGGCGGAGGGCACACCCGGTGGCGCTGCCATACCGGAGGCGCCTGTCGATGGGTTCACTGCCCCCTACCCCCTGGTGGTACTGTCCCATGGACTCGGCGGGTTTCCGGGGTACCTGCTTCCGTTGGCCGAGGCGTGGGCGTCGCGTGGCTACGTGGTCGCCCTGCCAAGATTTCCACTCACCAGCAATACCACCCCGGGCGGTCCCGTCGCCCAGGATGTGCAGAACCAGCCTGCCGATGTGAGCTTTATCATTGACGAGATGATCACCGAGTCGGCTGCATCGCAATCGCTGTTCAGCAATGCAATCGACGGCGAGCACATCGCAGTCGGCGGCCACTCCAATGGGGGAATCACGACTTACGGACTCACCGCCCACTCCTGCTGCAGGGACGAGCGTATCGATGCTGCCATTGTGCTGTCGGGCGTAACCGCGCCGTTTGCGAACGGCGAGTACGATCTCACGAACACACCGCCGATGTTCCTCGTGCATGGCGTGAACGACCCACTGATCAGCTACAACCCCGCAGTGCGCACCTTCAATCAACTGCTGCCACCCAAGGGGCTGCTCACCCTCGAGCAGTCCGATCACGGCGATTTTCTCGGCCCGGACGATCCCGCCTTTGCGCCGACGGCGCAGGCGACCTCGGATTTTCTCGACGGCGAACTGCGCGGCGACGCGCAGGCGCTAGCGAGGATACCGGAAGCGGCCGTGCCTGGCGTTGCTACCGTGCACTGGGTGCCCGATGAGGCGTCGAACATCCCGGTTGAGGAAGCACCGGAACCGGAAACCAACCGGCAGGCATTCCTCAGTGCCGATACCGGCCTTACGGATGGCCAAACCATCACCGTGACCTGGAGCGGATTCCTGCCCGGCAAGGTCGTCAACGTCGTGCAATGCTCAGGCGACGGCAGCGGCGGCTCTGCTACCTGCAATATTTCGGGTGGCAAAATCCTGATCCCCGACCCGACAGGCGCAGGCAATCTCGAACTCGTGATTCGCCATGGCGCCGTTGGCACCGGCGTATGCGACAGCGCCAATCCCTGCACGGTAGTCGTCAACGATGCGGGCCTGCCGGATGAGGACGCGACAATCCGGTTGCCGATCACACTGGCGGATTGACGCCGTGGCAAACGAGTTCAGTTGATACTCACCACTTGTCCCGAGGCGGCGTGAAACGACGCCGCTTCGGGACCGATGAAATCTTCCTCGCGCAACGAAACCGCCAGGGATATCCGCCCCTCAAACACGACGAAAAAGTCGGTCGCGGTTGAATAGGTTTCGGAAACATGACAACCGATGATGGATGGCAGGCTCACCCGTTCGCCGCTGTCGCATTGCAGCTGAAAGGGGTTGTCGATACGGAGCACGCCCGCGTCAAACACCAGGATTGGACGGCTGTCCTGCTGAACGGCGGCATGCCCTGCTGCATTTTGCGCGGGAGAACGCTCGGTAACCTCCAACAGACGAGCACCGTTGAGAAGACTCCCCATCATTGGCGCATCGAGCACTCCGGTGATTTCATTCACACCACCTCCGCCAGATCCCCCTTCTCCTCCAGCCACGCCTTGCGATCCGGTGCGCGCTTTTTGGCCAGCAGCATGTCGAGCATGTTGTTGGTGCCATCACCCGCATCCAGCACCAGCCGCACGAGCCGCCGCGTATCCGGGTCCATGGTGGTCTCGCGCAGTTGCAGCGGGTTCATTTCGCCCAGACCCTTGAAGCGCTGCACGTTCACTTTGCCTTTCTTGCCTTCGGCCTCGATGCGGTCGAGCACGCCCTGCTTTTCGGCTTCGTCCAGCGCGTAGTACACATCCTTGCCGATATCGATCCGGTACAGCGGTGGCATGGCGACGTACACGTGGCCGGCTGCGACCAGGGCACGAAAATGCCGCACGAACAGCGCGCAGATCAGCGTGGCGATGTGCAGGCCGTCGGAGTCGGCGTCGGCGAGGATGCACACCTTGTGGTAGCGCAGGCCGGAGAGGTCGTCGCTGGCAGGGTCGATACCGAGTGCGATGGAGATGTTGTGCACCTCCTGCGAGGCGAGGATCTCCTGCGAGTCCACTTCCCAGGTATTCAGGATTTTGCCGCGCAGCGGCAGGATGGCCTGGAATTCGCGGTTGCGCGCCTGCTTGGCGGAGCCGCCGGCGGAGTCGCCCTCCACCAGGAATAGTTCACCTCGCGCCGGATCCTCGCCCGAGCAGTCGGCCAGCTTGCCCGGCAGTGCCGGGCCGGCGGTGATTTTTTTGCGCGTCACCTGCTTGGCCAGGCGCAGACGGTTCTGCGCGTTGCCGATGCACAGCTGCGCGAGTTTTTCCGCTTCTTCCGTGTGCTGGTTCAGCCACAGGCTGAATGCGTCCTTCACCACGCCGGAGACAAATGCCGCCGCCTCGCGCGACGACAACCGCTCCTTGGTCTGGCCGGAAAACTGCGGGTCGCCGAGCTTGGAGGAGAGCACGTAGCAGCAACGATCCCAGATGTCGTCCGGCGCGAGCTTGATGCCGCGCGGCAGCAGGCTGCGCAACTCGCAGAACTCGCGCATGGCGTCGAGCAGGCCGGTGCGCATGCCATTGACGTGCGTGCCACCTTGTATCGTCGGGATCAGGTTGACGTAGGATTCGGCAACCACCTCGCC
>CAYWWD010000096.1:0-14840 GCA_964461965.1 uncultured Halioglobus sp.
AGGGCATGGTGCTGAAGGACGGCGCCAAGATGTCCAAGTCCAAGGGCAACACCGTGGATCCGCAGGCGCTGATCGATCGCTTTGGCGCCGATACCGTGCGCCTGTTCAGCATGTTCGCCGCGCCGCCGGAACAGTCGCTGGAGTGGTCTGATTCCGGCGTGGAGGGCGCCAACCGCTTCCTGAAGCGCCTGTGGAAGATCGCCGGCCAGCATATTGCGTCCGGGCCCGCGCCAGCGCTCGACACAGCGTCGCTGGACGCGAAGCAGAAAAATGTGCGCCGCAAAACGCACGAGACCATCGCCAAGGTCAGCGACGATTTCGGCCGCCGCCAGACATTCAACACGGCAATCGCTGCGGTCATGGAATTGTGCAATGAGCTCACCGGGCTGGACGAGCAGCCGCAGGACCGCGCCGTACTGCAGGAGGCCCTGCATGCCATCGTATTGATGCTGAACCCCATCGTGCCGCACATCTGCCACGCGCTGTGGCCGGCGCTGGGCGGGAGCGGCGAGATCCAGAACGCCACCTGGCCAGACGTCGACCACGCTGCACTCGCGCGCGACAGCATTGAGATGGTGGTGCAGGTGAACGGCAAAGTGCGCGCAAAAATGGAAGTGCCCGCGGGTGCGGACAAGGCCAGCGTGGAAGCGCTGGCGCGCGCCCAGCATAACGTCAGCCGCTTCCTGCAGGACGTGAACGTACGCAAGGTCATTGTCGTGCCCGGCAAACTGGTTAATATTGTGACCGATTCCTGAGCGCGAGATCCCGCCATGCCCCGGCGCATCACCCACATCGGCTTCGTCCTCGGCATGACCTGCCTGCTCGTCGCCTGCGGCTTCCAGTTGCGCGGCACCGGCGGTAGCCGTGCCGCCTTCCCCGATGACTGGAAGAGCATGCATCTGGTCAGCGGCGATCCCAACAGCGAGTTCAGCCGCAATGTCACGGCGCTGCTGGCGGCCAATGGCGTGCAGTGGACGGGCAGCGACACCGCCAATTTCAGGCTCGTACTGACGCCAGAGAGCTTCGAGCAGCGCAATCTCTCCCTCAACTCCGAAGCCCGCGTAGCGGAATTCGAGCTCACCATGCGCTCGCAGTTTTCCGTGCTCGACGGGAGCGGCCGCGAGGTGATGCCGCCAACCCCGGTGTCGATCATCAAGCAGATGGAGAACGATCCGCGCAACGTGGTCGGCAAGGAGGGCGAAATGCGTATGATCCAGAACGAAATGCGCTACGAGCTGGCCGAGCAGATCATGCGCCGCATCAGTTTTTTCGCAGCCAGCAGCCACCCCCCAGCCGCAGGCTCGTAATGCGCCTCTACCCGGAGAAGCTCGCCGGTCACCTGCAGCAGCAACTCCTGCCCGTCTACCTCATCAGCGGCGACGAACCACTGGTGGTGCAGGAGTGCTGCGACCTGATCCGCCGTAAAGCCCGCGAACAGGGCTGCGCGGAGCGCATGCTACTCGATACCGGTGTCACCGGTTTCAACTGGCAGGAACTCCTGCACAGCGCCGCCAGCATGTCGCTGTTTGCCGATCGCAGGCTGATCGAACTGCGGCTGCCCAGCGGCAAGCCGGGAACGGAGGGCAGCAGCGCATTGTGCGAATATCTCGACATCGCCAGCGGCGACGACGTGCTGCTGATCGTCTCCGGCAAAATCGACAAGCAGTCGACCAACAGCAAGTGGTACAAGGCGCTGGACAAGGCCGGCGCGACCCTGCAGGTGTGGCCGGTGGATGCCAAAAACCTGCCGCGCTGGCTGCAGCAACGGGTGCGCGATGCCGGCATGAGTATCGACAACGATGCGCTGCGATTACTGTGCGATCGCGTGGAAGGCAATCTGCTGGCTGCAGCGCAGGAAGTGGAAAAGCTGAAACTGCTGGCAACCGACGCGCGCATCACCGCGCTCACGGTTGCCGAAGCTGTCTCCGACAACGCCCGCTACAACGTGTTCGAGATGACCGACCACGCACTGCACGGCAATGCCAGCGCCAGCCTGCGCATGCTGCACGGCCTGCGCGCGGAAGGTTCCGAACCAGTCTCCATATTGTGGGTGCTGGCCCGCGAGATACAGACACTGTATGAAGCCCAACAGGATTGCGACCGGGGCCAGGGCGCGCAGCAGGCGCTCACTGTCCGACATGTCTGGCAGAGCCGCATGCCCTGTATGCAGGCCGCGCTGGCGCGCCACAATTCCAGCTCCCTGTCACTACTCCTCGAACAGGCCATGCAGGTGGATGGCAGCATCAAGGGATTCGCCGTCGGCAAGCCCTGGGACAATCTCGAACGGCTGGTGTTGAATCTCTGCCAGGTTTCCCGTTAGTCCATTTCTGGCATACCCTCGGAGCCTCCTCCTTTTTCGCCTCGTAATATGTGGCTTGCATTTCGCCCTTTGAAATAATACTGTACGTACATACAGTATATTGGGCGGAATATCCCCGCGAGGTCACAGGGCCATGAACACCAACGAGATGCTGGAGCAGATCACCCGCCGCAACGACACCTGGCGCGGTCGCCAGCGCCAGTTCCACGACCATGGTGTTTCGGCGAATAGCGCCCGCCACGACGCCAGGGGCCTCGCCACCGGGTATGCGACGCTGGATGCTCACCTGCAGCAGGGCGGCTGGCCGCTGGACGGCGCCGTCGAACTGTTGAGCGACGGTTGCGGGCTGGGCGCCATGGGGCTGTTCCTGCCCGCCATGGAACACCTGAGTGAACAGGGCCGCTGGCAGGTGTTTATCGCCCCGCCCTACATACCCTACGCCCCGCTGCTGGCGGCGCGCGGTATCGATACCCGGCAGATTTTGCTGGTTCACCCCCGCAACCGGGAGGATCTGCTGTGGGCCATTGAGCAGGCCCTGCGCAGCACCACCTGCAGCGCGGTGTTCAGCTGGCTGGGCGCGCAGGACTACCGCTACAGCGAATTGCGCAAACTGCAACTGGCCGCCGCCGGCGGCGACACCCTGGCGGTACTGTTCCGGCCCCACCAGGCGGGCCGCGACCACGCGCCCGCCGGCCTGCGCCTGCAGATGCGCGAGTACCGCACGGTCCACATCCTCAAACAGCGCGGCGGCCACCAGTGCGTCGATGTGGAACTGTCGCCCGCCGAGGATGCCCCGCTGCAACCGCAACTGTGGGAACTGCCAGTCTGGACCGCCGGCACCCGGCACAGCGCTGTGCTACCGGCTGCCAGATGACTGCGGGGAAAGCCCTTCTGGATGCGCCTATACTCATCGAAATCCAAACGCGGAATCCGGCGATGAAAACACCTTTGCGTGGCAGCTGCCAATGCGGCGCCGTCACCTACTCCGTCAACGCCGACCCGGTATTCACCTACGCCTGTCACTGCCGCAACTGCCAGAAGCGCACCGGCAGCGCATTCAGCATGGGCATGGTTGTCGCGGCGGCCGCGCTGGAGATGAGGGGCGAGCTGACGTCCTGGAGTCGCGTCTCTGACGAGGGCAATACCAATACCCGCTATAGCTGCGCCCGCTGTGGCAACATCATGTACGGCATTGGCGAGAACGCTCCCGACCTGGCCAAACTGCAGGCCGGGACGCTGGAAGAGACCGGCACGGTGGAACCGGAAGTTCATTTGTGGACCAGCAGAAAACAGCCCTGGCTGACACTGCCCGCCCGCGTCCGCCAGTTCGAGACGCAGCCGGATGACCCGCTGGTGCTATTACAGGCCGCCCTGGACTACCGGGCCCAGCGCTGACCGGGGCGATGCGCGCTGTACTGCACAGCTGGCACGCGTCGCCCCGGGGATTGGCTCACTTCTCCGCGACGATATTCGCGCGGACCTGATGCTCGATATTGGCCCTGTACTCCTGCGCAAACTCATCCATCTGCGCAGCCAGCGCCAGATGCTGCCGGCGGTTCATGACGCCGCACTCCATGTAGGCCTGTGCCTGTATCAGGTATTTCTCCGCCGCCAGCTGCGCCTGGTACATCTCCTCCTGGGTGGTCGCCGCGCTGTCGGGCAGCACCGGTGCATCTCCCGGCCGCTTGACGGGACAGGCAGCAGAGGCGTTGAGCGCCAAGCCGAACAGGGCTGCCATGATTAAAGCTTTCATTGGTACGTCTCCCATTTGTAACCTTCGGTAACATTACCTTGGGCTTGTGTTACCAATATCTACCCATCCGCTGCCGACCGCAACTGTATTTGTGTGAATTTTTTATTAAAAATCATATAGAAAAGTGACCCAGATAAACTTGTCGAAAGTTCAATTTTGCGCACTGATTTGTCACGTAAGGTAACAGGCCGATCCCTGTCCCGGGGCGCACGGGGAGTTCCCGCGCCGCCGCTGGACAGGCGAGACCAAGCTGCTGATACTGTATATATGAACAGTATCAGCAGCTTGATAATGCCGCCGGGGCCGGCTGCGGGCAGTCGTCGCCCCGGGGGTGATGCATGAGCCTGTGGCTGTGCCTGCGCTTTGACCGGCTGCCCCTGCAGTGCCTGAGCCGCTGCGAGCAGCAACCCGTGGCGGTACTGGCGGCGCAACGCGTGCTGTGCGCCAACGACTGCGCCGCCGCCCTCGGCATACGCACCGGCATGGGCACCGCCACACTACGCGCGCTGGCGGGCGACGGACCCCTGCGCCTGCTGGAACGGGATATCGCCGCCGAGCAACGCTGCCTGCAGCAACTGTGCTGCTGGGCTTACAGCATTACACCCGCGCTGTGCATCTGGCAGCCGGATACCCTGCAACTGGAAATCGCTGGCTGCCTGGGCCTGTTCCGGGGGTTGGATGCCCTGCTGGCAGAAGTGGCCGGCGGTATCGGCAGCCGCGGCTACAGTGCGCGCCACGCCCTCGCGCCCACACCCAAGGCCGCCTGGCTGCTGTCGTTTGCCGATCGGGACACCGCCATGGCCATACAACAGCCGCTGCAGGAACGGATCCGCCCCCTACCCCTCAGCCTGCTGCATCAGTTCACCGCCGTGGACTCCCTGCGCCGGGCCGGCCTGCATACGCTGGGCGATGTGCTGGCGCTGCCACCGGCGGCACTGGGGCGGCGCTGCGGCCTGGACTTCACCCACTTCCTGCAGCAACTGCTGGGGCAGCGGGAGGATCTGCAGGCCGATCACCGGCCGCCGGCCGCGTTCAGCGATGAGTACTGGTTTGGCTACGAGGTAAAAACCAACGGCGAATTGCTGCCTGCTGTACAACACCTGCTGCAGGCATTGTGCCGCTTCCTGCGCAGCGCCCAGTTGCAGACCGATGAGATCCAGTGGCAACTGACGGGCACCGATCGCACACTGCGGTACCTGTGCGTGCGCGGCACCGCCAGCCACAGTGACTGGAAAACCTGGTACCAGCTCAGCCGCATCCACTTCGAGCGTCTGCAACTGGCCGGCGGCGTGGAGGCCCTGGCCCTGGTCTGCCAGCAGCTGCGGTCCGGACAACAGGACAGCATTGACCTGTTCCGCCCCCGCCACCAGCGCGAGCCCTTGGCCGGCCTGCTGGATCGGCTGCGCAACCGGCTGGGCACACAGGCCATCGAGAGCGTCGGCTGCCGCGACGAGCACCTGCCGGAGTTCGCATTGTGTATCGGCAATGACCCTCCCGGCGCCGCACACAGCGAGCAGGTGGCCGGCGCGGCGCGCCCGTTCTGGCTGCTGCCGCAACCGCAGGCCCTGCGCCGGCACGGTGAACACCTGTACTGGAACGGCGCCCTGCGCCTGGTGTGCGGGCCGGAGCGCATCGAGGACAACTGGTGGCATGACGCGGTGAGCCGGGATTATTTCATCGCGGCGAACGACGCCGGGCAGCAGTACTGGGTGTTTCACGATCGCCTGGCCGGGCAGTGGTACATCCACGGCGTGTTCGCCTGAGCGCGCGCACCGCGGAAGCCGCCATCATTCGAACAGTACAACTTCCTCAAAGCGCGGCAGCGTGACAAAGCGCAGTTCGGGGTGAGCGGCCTGTTTGCCGCGCAGGAACGACAACGTGCCTTCGCGGTCGCGGGAGAGCAGCGCCACGGCTTTCACCTGCCCGCGGAACGGCCCTGCCGCCGGCGCCGTAAGGCTGTCGAAGTGGATGGGAATGACGCGCGAGGGCGCGACTGCGGTCACCGTCTCACGCCAGAAAGCATCCATATACCCGGCTGTCTGCGAGCCAAGGCCGCCGACGCCGAGAAACACGGTATCGGCCGATAAGCCCTGCAACGCGCCCTCGACGTACCCCGCACTGCCCACGATCAGCCAGCTGCCTTTGGGGTGGCTGACGTGCAGCACATACGCCTTGCCCACCCGGTAATCGAAAGCGCTCACCGGCGGCACCAGTGGCGCCTCGATCAGCGGTTCACCCAGCGTTCGCTCGCGCACCGCCGGGTCGGGAAACTCAAAATGCCGCGATTCGACAGGCGTAATCACGAACTTGCCCAGGCGCACTGGCTGGCGGTCGACGAGCACCTGTATCTGCGATTCCGGCAGGCCCCACCCGCGGCCGATATTGGCAGTGGATTGCGAACCGAGCAGCACGGCATCGGTGCGCCGGGCCACCTCCGGCGCGTCCATGGCGTGATCGTAATGGGAGTGGACGGGCAGCACCGCCGCCAGTCGGGTGACGTGATTTTGCGCCAGGCCCGCATCGATCGCCGCCAGGTCCGGGGCAATTTTGCCGGCGAGCAGGCGCAGCGGGCCGGGGCGGCTGAACCAGCCGTCAGTCATCCACTGCGTCTCGCCGTCGCTGAACAGCAGCGTCGCCGTGCCGCTGAACCGCACCGTGACCACGCCATCGGGAATGCGCTCACTGCCGCTCACCGCCCAGACCGGATCGACCGGCGGCTCCTCGTACACCATCAGCGCCCAGATGAGGAACACGCCGGCCAGCGCGGCCAGCAGCAACAACACGCGCACCAGCGCACCGCCCGACGCAGTGTGCAAACGTGTCGGGGCGGTCGCCAGCATGCTAGAAAATTCCGGTGTCCTTGCCGTCGATGCTTTTGGTGTTTTTCTCGGCCCAGTAGTCCCGTATGCCGGCCTCACCGCGATTTTCCGCCCATTTGGTGAGCGTGGGCCGCTCGCCCTCGAGCCGGTAATACGGCACACCGTAACCGCAGGAGGTCAGCACCAGCTCCAGCGCCAGCACAAACACCTGCCGCGCCCCCGGGTGGGCGGGAAACAGCGCAGACAGTTCGGCCCAACGCGCATCGCGGGGGTGAATGACGGTAGCCAGCCCGAACAGGCGCATGATCAGCGGTTGTTTATCAAAAGAGCAGAACATCACCGTCATGCGGCCGTTCTCCAGCACGTGGGCGGCAGTCTCATTGCCGCTACCGGTGAGGTTCAGCCAGGCGACAGTGGAATCGTCCAGGATACGAAAACTGTCCATGCCCTTGGGCGATACGTTGACGTGGCCCTGTGCGCCCGCCGTGCCGACAAAATACAGATGCTGCGCCCGGATGAAGGCCTTGAGTTTTTCGTCCAGACAGGTGAATCGTTCAGCCAAGGGTTGTCTCCCGTGTCAGGCTGGCGGCGCCAGTGTGAGGACGTGCCGCCTCACTCATCGATGTCCACATACGCAGCCGGCGTAAAACGCGGTGTGCAGATCGCCAGGAACACCAGGTCGTCCGCACCGGTATTGATGATGCGCTGCCGGATGCCAGCCGGGATGACAACGACATCGCCGACACGCACGCATTGCGCCGGCAGATCTCCAACCTCAACCCGGCCCTCGCCCTGCAGTATTACATAACGCTCGCCCGTGTTACGCAGAAAATGCCAGCGCGTGCTCTGCCCGGTTTCGAGTCGCGCTCGGGCGACAGATGCATCGTGATCGTCCGGGGAGTTCGACAGCTCAGTGATGAAACACCCTTCCGCGAATAAATACTCCTGCGCCGCGACGCCGGTTTTGACACAGGCGTTCATCGATGCAGGCTGCCCAGCGCGTACGCGAGCCAGCGCCACGCGGCTTCTGTCGACGGGCCGCAATCCATTGATGCCCTGCGGATCGTAGCGTTCCAGCATCTGGAATTCGTCCACGTCCTCTACGAGTTCCATCCCGGCCTCGTACAGCTCAGCCGCCAGGCGGGCGGGGTGGAACCCGGACACGAACGGCTCGCCGAACTGCCTTACTGTCGCGTCCAGTTCGCCGAACCTGGCGGCCTCGGACGGGCTCGCCGCATCGAACAGCTTCTGGTCGATGTAACTGAACGCCAGCAGGCTGCCAGGCGCGCTGCACTGCGCGATCTGCTTTAGCATCGCCCGGTTCGCCTCGCGGGTCAGATACATGGTAACCCCCAGCCACGCGAAGAATGCAGGCTCCGTGCGCCGGAAACGCGATTTTGCGAGCGCGGCCTCCAGGCATTCGCAGGCGAAGTCTGCGGCGATCAACTGCACGTTGTCGGGCAGGGTGAGCCCGCACTCGGCAAGGCGCTGGCGTTTCAGGGTCTGGGTCGCCGGGTGGTCGATCTCAATTACGGTCACATCCTCGGCCTCGGGCGGAAGGCGCAGCGCGTAACTGTCGAACCCGGCACCGAGCAGGACATACTGCCGCACGCCGCTGGCCAGGGCGGCACGCAAGGCATCCTCGGTATAGCGCGAGCGCAGGATGACATTGGTAAATGCGGGGCTCGCGCGCAGGAGTTGGTCGGCAGCCCGCTCCAACTCATCAGCGGAGGCGACAACCGGAGGCAGTTGCGATGCGGCGACACGTTGCGTCACGGCCGCCACCAGCAGGGAGGCCGGAACCAGTCGATCGCCCCAGGGATCATCCAGCACCGGTTGCGGGTCGCACCGCGTGTGCAGAGCGCGCATGCGCGACGTCGACATTGCCGTGATGCTGGCGACCAGATCTTCCATACAGCTCTCTCCTGCGCCTATTCCGCTGCCGGCTGCCAGGGCACCGTCTGCATGGCCGCGCCACTGCTCGCGCCACTGACGGCTCCCGATCGTCCTGCCTGTGCCGCTTCGAGGTTGAGCGCCCCGTCGCGAGCTGCTAGTGTCGGGTTCGCCACCGCCGGCCCATCACCCTACTTTACACAAGCTGTCGCACGATCAGGAGAGACCATGACGATTGTTCGCACCTGGCTGATCCTTCCCCTGTTGTGCGCCCTGCTGGCAGCCTGCCAGCGCGATGCGTCAACCACACCACCTGTGGATTCCTCGATGGGGACGCAGGGCAATACACCGGCGACACCCGCCACGCTCAAAACCAACGCCGCGCTACAGGATGCGCTGGATCTCGGCAGCCAGCAGGATTTCGAGGATGCCAGCCGCGGGCTGGTTGCGACGCCGGAGGCGCTCACCGTCGCCGGCCCCGGCGGCACCGCCGCCTGGGACATGCCCGCGTACGCGTTCATCCAGGGCGAGGCGCCGGACACGGTCAACCCCAGCCTATGGCGCCAGGCCAGGCTCAACAATCACCACGGCCTGTACAAAGTCACCGACGGCGTGTATCAGTTGCGCGGCTTTGACATCTCGAACATGAGCATCATCGAAGGGCAGACCGGGTGGATCGTGGTCGACCCACTGACCACACGGGAAACCGCCGCCGCCGCGATCGCCTTCGCACGCGAGCACCTCGGCGACAGGCCGGTCTCCGCAGTGCTGTTCACGCACTCCCACATCGATCACTTCGGCGGCGTGCTCGCAGTGCTGGGTGCGGGCGCAGAGACGCCGATCATCGCACCGGCAGGTTTTATGGAAGAAGCCACCAGTGAGAACGTGATCGCCGGCACCACCATGAGCCGGCGCGCGATGTTCATGTACGGCAGCCAGCTCGAACGCTCCGCGCGCGGCCATGTGGACACCGGGCTGGGAAAAGGCCCGGCCTTCGGCAGCGTGGGCATCGCCGCGCCCACCCGGATCATCGACACCACGGGGCAGACCCTGACGGTCGACGGCGTGGACTTTATCTTCCAGAGCGCGCCGGGCTCGGAAGCGCCCGCCGAGTTGACGTTCTATCTGCCGCAGAAAAAGGCGTTCTGCGGCGCCGAGGTGACCTCGCGCAACATGCACAACCTGTACACGCTGCGCGGTGCCAAGGTGCGCGACGCGCGCAAATGGAGCCACTATATCGACGAGGCGATGCACCTGTTTCCTGATGCGCAAGTGTATTTCGGCAGCCACCACTGGCCGTTGTGGGGTAACGCGGCCATCATGGATTTCCTGAAGAAGCAGCGCGACGGTTACCAATACATCCACGACCAGACCCTGCGCCTGGCCTCACAGGGTTACACGTCGCGCGAGATTGCCGACATGCTGGAGCTGCCCAAGGCGCTGCGCGCGAATTTTTCCAACCGCGGCTACTACGGCACGCTGAAGCACAACGCCAAGGCCGTGTACCAGATGTACTTCGGCTGGTACGACGGCAATCCCGCCAACCTGGACCCGCTGCCACCGGAGGAGGCCGCCCGGCATTATGTGGACATGATGGGTGGCAGCGAAGCCATCCTGCAGAAAGCGCAGACAGATTTCGATGCGGGTGAATACCGCTGGGTGGCCGAGGTGCTCAATCACCTGGTATTTGCCCAGCCCGACAACACGGCGGCGAAATCGCTGCTGGCCAGAACCTACGACCAGCTGGCCTACCAGGCCGAATCCGGCCCCTGGCGTGACGCCTACCTGACAGGCGCGCTGGAGCTGCGCCAGGGTGCGCCCAAAAAAGGGCTGGGTATCGCCAACGCGGCGGATCTGATCGGCCGGACACCCGTCGAGCAATTCTTCGAGTTGATGGCCGTAATGCTGAACGGCCCCAAAGCGGATGGCAAAGCCTTCACCCTGAACATCGAGTTCACCGACCTGCAACAAACGTATGTGCTGCAGCTTGAAAACGCCGTACTGCACCAGCGCAGCGGCGCACCCGCGCCGGACGCCAATGCAACGGTGCGCATCACGCATCCGCTGTTCGTGAGAATGCTGACCGGTGGCGCCGGCCTTCGCGACATCCTGTTCTCGGACGAGGTCTCGGTGGAGGGCGACAAGCTGGGGCTTCTGGAGTTCTTCGCGCTGCTGGAGCGGCCGAACGACGCGTTCAACATCGTCACGCCCTAGCAGGACTGGATACCGGCGCAGTACGGTGCGCCTGGCACGGCTGCCGTCGCACCGTGCAGTTTTGACCTACGATTTTGCGGCCGGTGTGTACCAGATCGGCGAACTCCAGGCGCGCTCCTGGATCACCGCCGGCACGGTAGTCAGCGGCGGCATCTTCTCCCGCACGGCATCGTAGGTATTCCAGCGGGGCGTGGGAATTTCCAGCACCCGGGTGTAGTAGAAAGCATGCTCCCCGGGCTTGAAATCAGGGTCGGTCCAGCTCGCGGCCAGTTGCGCATCGCCAATCGAATTGCTGTAAGTCGCGGCCTTTACATCCACGCTGTCGCCAACCGCGGGCAACTTGCCATCGGCACCGATCCTGCGGTTGCCGGACCACGCGACATCGTAGATTTTTTCATGCTGGGCACCTGCGGCATCCACCCAGCCCTTGATGATCTGCACGCGGTCGAGATTGCCGCTCTTCGGATCCTTGCTAGCCATCACGAGAAAGGTCGGCGCCGGCCCGGCTCCCGGTTTCAGATCGCCGCCCATGGGCACGCCGCGGGCGTAGGCGCGCTGCACGAAATCGGGGCTTTGCACATCGGCAGCGGCGTAATCGAAGCTGCCGAAAAAGCGCAACGAGATCATGGGGCCGGAGGTTGCGAACGTCTCCCGGCGCTGCATGGCGTCCCAGATCGCCTCGCGCGTGTTCTCCGGCGCCCAGACACCGGCCAGGCCGCCCGAACTGAATTCGTATACCTGCTGGATCTGCCCGGCCGGCGCGCCTTTGAGCCCGGTCAGGCGCTCCCTGGCGTTGTTCTCGAAGGCGAACTTGCCGGTGTAGTTGAACTCCTCGTTGCTGGCTGCGGCATTGTGCGTGTCCGTGTCGCCGATAAAGCCGTACTTGAACGGGTTGCCCGCGCCGCCCATCGACTGGGTCATGCCGTCGAGCAGCGCCTGGCGGACAAAACTGCCCCTGCGCTGCGTGGGCCGCTCGAAGTCCGCCGATAGCGTGTAGTCCCACTGCTCGAAGCCGGCAAACTCATCGGTCGGCGACAGCTCGGGATGGGTTTCCGACGTGCCCTTGATCTGCGTGATTTCATACAGCGGCTCATTCGCCGCGCGTGTCCTGTTATAGGCAGCATCGATGGGCTTGCCGTCGAATTTGGTGAGCTCGAACATACGGCCGTCGCTGGCGTTGCCGTTGTGCGGAATGGCGAACAACTTCGAACCGTTGGCGCGCTGCTCCGCCATCCACTTCCACAACACCTCCGGGTCTTCGGAATCCAGCGCGGAGAGCACCAGGCGCGGCAGGTGCTCGGTGTCGCGGAACACCACGACGCGGTGCAGGTTGAGTTTCTGCGGGTTCGAAGTCCACTCGAAGCCAGCAAAGGTGGTGAACTTGCCCGGCGTGTAGTTGGCGTCAGCCGCCTTCACGATTTCGTCCCACACCGAACCTGCCAGTTCGGGGTCACTCAACTGCGGGTCTACTTTTCCGGCGCTCATGTCGCGCAGGATGCCGGCGAAGGTCTGCAGCCGTACGTTGGCATCTGGCGAGGTAACGCCCTTCGCCACGTCCAGTTTGCTGAGCGGGCTCTCGGGGTTCGCCATCTGGTTGAATACTCCCATGAACTCGGCGTGGTCGGCCACCATGTAAAAGTCCAACGGGGTCTTGATCTGCATTGCAGGGCCGCCGCTGCCGGTGATCGGCTTGCCCTGCGCCCAGGCGTAGGCGTCCATCGGCGTGGCTTTGGAGCCGTTGGTGAACGCGTCGAACGACCAGCCCGTATGGACGTGCACGTCGCCGAAGAATACCCGGTTGCCCGCGTTCGCAGGTGGCCGCTCAGCGGCTTGCACGATCGCGCTGCCGAGAACGCACAGTAAGGCGGTGGCAATATACGTGGTGGTTCTCATGGGTAATCCCCGTGAAACATGGATGAATGGCGCGCGACGCCAACGAGTATAGATGTTTCTGCGCATACTACCGCACTCTGGTGCCAGGCGGGTCGATACGCTCTGCTATGTGCGCGAAACCCTGCTCGATTCAGGGCAAAGTTTCGTAGTGGGCATACGCCGCCGCCACCTTGCCGGACTTGGCAAACAGGAACACCTCCGCCGAGAGGCCGCGGTGACCCCGGTACACAATGGTGACGCTGTTGGCGCCGCACAGCACATGCAGTTTTTCGAAATGCAGGTCGGGCGAGCGCGCCAGCGCCCTGCGCCAGTACTCGCCGATGCGCTCCCGTCCCTTCAGGGTGCCCGACGACTCGCCCATGATCTGCCGGATCACCGGCGAGGACATTTCAAAATCATCTTCGTAGTGCGCAAGAATGCGATCGAGGTCGCGCGCGTTCCAGGCGTCCACCCAGTCGTTCGCGAACGCCTCTGCTTTATCGGGTGTCATAGTCACTCCATGCCGACGAAGCGGGGTTCTGACTGGATTCTCGTCAGCCACGCCAGGATGCCGGGATACCCGGAGAGCTCGAAGCCTCCTTCATGCGCCACGTGGGTATAGGCATACAGAGTGATGTCGGCGACGGACAGATGCGACCCCACCAGATACGCATGTGCGGCCAATCGCGTCTCCATCACGGCCAGTGCCTTGTGACCGCCGGCCTGCTTCGCTTCGTATTCTGCCCGTCGGCTGTCCGGCAGCCCCTGGAACCTGGCGATGAAACGCGCCACTGCAATGTAGGGCTCATGGCTATACTGCTCGAAAAACTGCCACTGCAGTATCTGCGCCTGCGCGTACGGTTCGTCGGGCAGCAGGGCGCTGCCCCGCGCGAGAAAATCGATAATGGCATTCGATTCCCACAAGACTCGGCCGTCATCGAGTTCCAGCAGCGGAATCTTCGCATTGGGATTCTTCGCCGTGAACTGCGTGGTGCGGGTTTCACCGGCCATGACATCCAAGGGCACCCACTCATATGCGATGCCCAGCAGCGCAGCTACCAACTTGATTTTGTAGCAGTTGCCAGAGCGCATGTCGCCGTAGACTTTCATGTGCACGCTCCTCAATGATGACCGCGGCGGTGATACGCGCAGCACCGCCGATCAGCCATAAACTCGGGTATCCAGCAGCACCTCCATGGAAAAACCCTGGCCCCGCGCCCGATCCACGAACCGTTCTTCATCCGCAGTGGCGGCGGGGCCTACATCGCGAATGATGTCGCTCGACATGTACGCTTCCGCGCTGTTGAAACGCAGCTCGGAGATGCTGTCAGCTTCCAGCGGGCGCATGGCAAACTGCTTCGCCAGGTCCCGACTGGCCTCCAGGTCGAGGTAATTCTGGAAGTAATCCGACAACGGCGTCACGGTGCCAAACCGGGCGTGGTGATGTACGTAGTAGTCGAGATAATCCGCGCGCGTGAAGTGGGCGAGGCGATACATCAGGTGATGGTACCTGACTGGTCTGGCGCCTGCGGATTGAAACTCGCGGTGGTAGCCCGCTGCAAGGTGAGACCGGCTCGTATCCGCCGCCGCAAGTACCGGCGACAACGCCGCATCGAGTTGTGCACGCAGGCTGGCCAGCGGCTGTCCGCAAGGGGCGACGATCTCCACGATCACCGCCAGCCCATCGAGGAATTCGCTGTGCGGCGGTACCGCGAGAAGGTCGGACATGCGCGGCTGCATAACTGCAAGCCACGGTCCGGCGTGATCGAACAGCGCCTGGCTGCCCAGTGCGCGTGCGGCGCTGACGAGCTCCTGTGCGCGTTCGCGCCTCGCGTGCAAGTACAGGATCAGTTTCGCCATGTAATGTCCTCAGGCATCGACGGGAACGCCCTCGTCGCATTTAATACAGTTCAGCAGTAGTGTCCCAACGTTATTCAAACAAAAACAGCTGATTTTCTGGTGTTGACTG
>CAYWWD010000097.1:0-14517 GCA_964461965.1 uncultured Halioglobus sp.
TGTCACCGGGCACGGCGATCAAGCTGATGACCGACGGCATCCTGCTGGCGGAAATCCAGCACGATCGCCTGCTGCGCGCGTACGACACGCTCATCATCGACGAAGCGCACGAGCGCAGCCTCAACATCGACTTCCTGCTCGGCTACCTGAAGCGCCTGTTGCCGCAGCGCCCCGACCTGAAGCTGATCGTCACCTCGGCCACCATCGACGTGGAGAGCTTTTCGCGCCACTTCGACGGCGCGCCGGTGATTGCGGTGTCGGGCCGCGCGTATCCCGTGGAAACGCGGTACCACCCCCGGGAGTCCGGTCGCGATGAGGGTGCCGAGGCGCAGGTCGTCGCGCTGGTGGAAGACATTGCCGCCGGCCGTCTGGGAGAGCGGGGCGATGTGCTGGTGTTCCTGCCCGGGGAGCGGGAGATTCGCGAACTGGCGAAGGCGCTGCGCCACTGCGACACGGTGGAAGTGTTACCCCTGTACGCGCGCCTCAGCCAGGGCGAGCAGAACCGCGTCTTCGACAGCGCCCGGCGCCAGGGCGGCATCCGGGTCGTGCTGGCCACCAACGTGGCCGAGACTTCGCTGACCGTCCCCGGTATCCGCTATGTGATCGACACCGGCGAGGCGCGCATCAGCCGCTACAGTCACCGCACGAAACTGCAGCGGCTGCCGGTGGAGCCGGTATCCCGGGCCAGCGCGGACCAGCGGCGGGGGCGCTGCGGCCGCGTCGGCCCGGGTGTCTGCATCCGCCTCTACGCCGAGGCCGATTACGCCAGCCGTCCAGAATTCACCGACCCGGAAATCCAGCGCACCAACCTCGCCGCCGTGGTGTTGCGCATGCTGCTGCTCGGGCTGGGCGAGGTCGAGCAGTTTCCATTCATCGACCCGCCCGATCCGCGCATGGTGCGTGACGGCTACAAACTGCTGGAGGAACTCGGTGCTGTGGATAGCGCGGGCACGCTCACGGCGACCGGCGCGCGCATGGCTCGCCTGCCGGTTGATCCGCGGTTGGCGCGCATGGTGCTGGCCGCTGCCGAGGCGGGCTGCCTGCCGCAGATACTGGTGATCGCCAGCGCGCTGGCAGCGCAGGACCCGCGCGAGCGGCCGCCCGATCGGCAGCAGCAGGCGGACCAGATGCACGCGCGTTTCCGCCATCCGCGCTCGGATTTCATGGCCTGGCTCGCGCTCTGGCAGCACTACGAGGCGCAGCGCCAGGCGCTCAGCCAGAACCAGCTGCGCCGATTGTGCCAGCGCGAGTTCCTGTCGTTCCTGCGGCTGCGCGAATGGCGCGACATCCACGCCCAGCTCAGTATCGCCTGTCGCCAGCAGGGGTTGCCCGCCCGGGCGGAACTGCCGGGCGAGGAGAACTACCGGGGCGTCCATACCGCATTGCTCAGCGGCTTTCTCGGCAACATTGCCCAGCAGGTGGAGGGCAGGGAGTATCTGGGCAGTCGCAACCGCAAACTGCAGATATTCCCCGGCTCCTCGCAGACGAAGAAACCGCCCAGGTGGCTGGTGGCGGCCCAGATCGTGGAAACCTCCCGCGTCTACGCGCGCGAGGTGGGCGCGATCGACCCGGAATGGGCGCTCTGCGTCAACCCCGGCCTGCTGAAACGCCACTACTACGAACAGCGGTGGCACGCGAGGCGCGGCCAGGCCGTGGCCTGGGAGCGGGTTGCGCTGTACGGCCTCACGCTCACCGACAGGCGGCCGGTACACTACGGCCCGCTCGCCCCCGCCGAGTCGCGCGAACTGTTGATACGAGAGGGACTCGTGGCCGGCAACTGGCACCGGCCGCCAGAATTCCTGCGGCACAACCGCCGCCTGGTACAGGAGGTGGAGGAGCTGGAATCACGCACCCGGCGGCGCGATATCCTGGTGGATGAAGAGGCGCTGTTCGAGTTCTACCACGCGCGCCTGCCCGCCGACCTGACCACCGCGGCGAGCCTGCACGTCTGGCTCAAACGCAACCCGGCGCGTGCGCGCGAGCTGTACATGCCGCGCGCCGTGTTGATCGCGAAGGACCCGGGCGACGCGGTGGGCGAGCAGTTTCCCGACCACCTGGACTTCGAGGACTTGCGCCTGAGGCTGAGTTATCACTTCGAGCCCGGTCACGCGGCGGATGGCGTCTCCGTGACGATCCCCGTCGCGCTGCTCAACCGCGCGCCGCGCTTCCTGTTCGACTGGCTGGTACCCGGGCTGCTGCGCGAGAAATGCATCCAGCTGGTAAAGGGCCTGCCCAAGGAGCAGCGCAAGCACCTGGTGCCGGTGCCGGATGCCGTCGACCGCGCGCTGCTGGCGCTCAAGGTGGACAACGTCGACCTGCTGGAGAACCTGGCGCGCCGCCTTTCGGTACAGGGCGGGATCGCGGTGGCGCGCGCTGATCTGGCGCAGGCGAAACTGGATGACTACTACCGCATGAATGTGCGGGTCGTCGATGCCGAAGGTTCCCTGCTGCGGCAGGGCCGCGACCTCGACGCGCTGGTGCGGGAATTTCGCGAAGCGACGCGTTCGGGCATCAGCGCTGGGGCATCGGCCTCGCCCGCGCGGCAGGGCATCGAGCGCTGGGACCTGGGCGAGCTGCCGCGGCAGTGGCGCTTTCGCCAGGCTGGGGTCGACATCGTCGCCTACCCGGCGCTGGTGGACTGCGGTGAGTCGGTGGCTATCGAGCTGTGCGACTACCCGGGCGAGGCGCGGCGCCAGCATCGCCTCGGCATTTTGCGGCTGCTGCGCCTGGCGCATGCACCGCAGGTGAAGGAGCTGCGCAAACAGTTGCTGCGCGGTAACGATGCCGCGCTGGTGCTGGCGGGCGCGGGCCTGGAACGTATTGCGCTGCTGGAGGACCTGATCGACGCGGGGTTCGCGCAGGCCGTCGCGCAGAGCCCCGCGCCGCCGGGCGACCTGCCGTACAGCGAGGCGGATTTTAACCACCTGCGGGACGCGGTGCGGCCAGCGGTGATCGGGCTGGCCCAGGCGGCGGAGACGACACTGTTGACGGCCCTGCAGGTGCTGGCGCAGGTGCGCGCGAAGCTGGCGTCACTGGCGGCGGGCCAGTGGCGCAACACGCGCGCGGACATCGACACTCAGTTGCGAGCGCTGTTCTGTACCGCGTTCGCGCGCGATACGCCGGTGCAGTGGCTCTCCCAGTATCCACGTTATATGAAGGCGCTGCTGTTGCGGGTGGAGCGATTGTCCGCCCAGCCGGCCAAGGATGTGGCCAATACGCAGGTGCTGCGGGAGCTGTCCGAGCCGCTGTTCCAGGTGCTGGCGGAGCGCCCCGGGCTGCTGCAGCGCTGCGAACCGGCCGCCACCTACCGCTGGATGCTGGAGGAGTTTCGCGTCTCGTTGTTTGCCCAGAATCTCGGGACCCGGCAGGCGGTTTCACGCCAGCGCCTGCAGGAACAGTGGCGCTCTGTGCGCGACTGGCTGGAACATAACCCGCATTGATGACGCGGCGTTGACATCGAATTTTCTCGTCGTGCCGGTATCGGCGGCAACTCGCGCTCTGCTAACCTGTTGGCATTACCATGGCGGCGAAGCCGGGCGCAAAGTGTGCCCGATCGCCCCGGGTAACACTCGGCAACATCTACAACTGACAGGACTCGACTCATGGCACATTCAAAACGACCGTTGACCGCTGCGCTGGGCGCGGCATTTCTGGCAAGCACTATTGCTCCTTTGGTATCTGCCGAGGCGAACCCGTTTTCCGCGGAGCCTCTGAATGGCGGCTACAACCTCGCCAGCTTCGACAAGCATCAGGACGGCAGTTGCGGTGGCAATAAACCCGCAGGCGAGGGCACTTGTGGCGGCGCGAAGGCGCAGGGTGAAGGCAGCTGCGGCGAGAAAAAGGCGCAAGGCGAGGGCACCTGCGGCGGCGCGAAGCCTGAAGGCAAGGCGGCGGGTGACAATGCCAGCGGTGAGAAAAAAACCTACGGCGAAGGCAAGTGTGGTGAAGGCAAGTGCGGCGAGGGCATGTGCGGCGCTAAGTAGTGCCGCATCCTGAACGCCGGATCCACGGCGCGGGACTAGGCCTGCGACGGGTCCTGCTGGGTCCGTTGCAAGCACTGGACACGCAGCGGCCAGAGCCAGGAGCGCCGGACCCTGCGTACAGTGTGCTGCGCCCGCCGGATTTCCTGGAGGTTGCACCCGAGAACTGGATCGGTGCGGGCGGGCGGCTGGGTCGGCAGTTCCGTGCGCTCGCGGAGCGCTATCCGCTGGTGCTGCACGGCCTGTCGCTCGATATCGGTGGGCCGGACCCGATCGACATCGACCTGGTGCGCGCCGTGCGCACATTGATCGACGACTTTAGGGTGCCGCTCTACAGCGAGCACCTCAGCTACTGCGCCGCTGGCGGCCACCTCTATGAACTCCTGCCCATTCCTTTCACTGCCGAGGCGGTGCGCCATGTCGCGGCGCGGGTGCGCCAGGTGCAGGATATGCTGGGCGCGCGCATCGCCCTGGAAAATGCCTCGTACTACGCGCAATCGCATGCCGATATGACGGAAGCGCAATTCATCTGCGCGGTGCTGGCGGAGGGCGACTGCGACCTCATGCTCGACGTCAACAATATTTTCGTCAACGCCATCAATCATCGCTACGACCCGCTCGCCTTCCTCGATGCGCTGCCGCTTTCGCGTGTGCGCAGCTTGCATGTGGCGGGGCACTTTGACGAGGCCATGGACCTGAAGGTTGATACGCACGGGACGGACGTTATCGAACCGGTCTGGGCCTTGCTCGGTGAGGTCTACCACAGGCTCGGGCCAGTGCCCTGTGTACTGGAGCGGGATTTCAACCTGCCACCGCTGCCCGCGCTGCTGCGTGAAGTGCAGCGTATTCGCCAGTTGCAACAGGACTGCCGCCAGCCGCGCGCGGATATGGCGGGCTAGGGATGGCGGATTCGCCGTTGCAGAACGCCCAGCTGGCGATGACGCGCTACCTGCGCGACCCCGAACGCGAGTCGCCGCCGGCAGGTGTGGAGGCGCGTCGCCTCACGATTTACGCCGACCTGGTGTACAACAACATCGAGGGCTTCATAAGCGGTGGATTCCCGGTGCTGCGCAGCCTCTACAGCACCGCCACCTGGCAGGCGCTGGTGCGGGAATTTATCCGGCGGCACCGCTGCCGTACGCCATACTTCCTGGAGATCAGCCAGGAATTCGTCCGCTTCCTCATGGACGAGCCTGTGGAGCAGGGCGACAGCCTGCCCTTCCTCGCTGAACTGGCGCATTACGAGTGGGTGGAACTTGCGCTGGATACGGCCTGCGAGGAATTGCCCGCAGCCGTGCCCGCAGGCGATGTACTCACGGCTGTGCTGCAACTCTCGCCGCTGGCGTGGCTGCTGCGCTACCGCTTTCCGGTACACCGCATCGGCCCCGGGTTCCGGCCTGTGGAAGCCGCGGAGCCGACCTACCTTGTGGTGTATCGCAACCGCGCGGATGATGTCTGCTTCATGGAGTTGAACGCAACCACCGCGCGGTTGCTGGAATTGCTGCGGGACTATACGACGCAGGCCGCGGGCGACGTGCTGCGGCTCCTCGCGCGCGAGTCGGGTATCGCGGAAGAAGCGGTTCTCGGCTTCGGCGCGGCGCAACTGCATGACCTGATCGAGCGCGCAGTGGTACTGGTGCACACGCTGTAAATAGCATCGTGCCCGGTGTTGATCCCATTCCCGCGCGCGCGTACCATGCCCTGTCGCCACTACCACCCCGTCTGTTCAATGAGCCTACCACGTTTCCTGATCCTGCTTGCGCTGGCGGTGCCGGGCTTTACCGTGGCCGAGGCCAGCGAAAACATCGATCCCTGGGAGCCGATGAATCGCCGCATCTTTGCCTTCAACGAAACGCTGGACACCTATATCCTGCGGCCCACGGCAAAGGGCTATCGCTTCGTGATGCCCGACCCCGCCGAGCGCGGCGTAAGCAACTTCATCGCGAATATTTACGAGTTCAATTCGATCATCAATTCCCTGCTGCAGGGGCGACCGGGCAATGCCGCGAGTAGCGCGGGACGCTTCCTGGTCAACTCCACCGTGGGTCTCGCCGGACTGCTGGACGTGGCCACCCCGATGGGCATCGCGCACAGCCCGGCCGATTTTGACCAGACCCTGTACACCTGGGGTGTCGACTCCGGTCCCTTCCTCATGCTGCCCATATTCGGCCCGCACACCCTGCGCAGTACTGCCGGTTACTTCGTGGACACCTATACGTCTATCCCCGCATTTCTCGACGACGAGCGATACGCGTACCTATTCTGGACGGTCGAGGCGATCGATATTCGCGCGAAGCTGCTGAAGGCGGATGATCTGGTCACCGGGGACCGTTACATCTTCATTCGCAACGCCTACCTCGAACGGCGCGAGTTTTTTCTGAGCGGTGAGCAGGTCGAGGACAGCTTCGGCGCTGATGAATACGAGGAATTCTGACTAGAGCCTGCTATGACTGCATCCCGCGGCAATGTCTTGATTATCGACGACCAACCCGATCGCGCCGAAGCGATGGCCAGTTTCCTGTCATCCTCCGGGTTTCACGTCCAGGTGGTCACGGATGTCAGCACCTCCGCGTATTCCCTCGGCCCTGACAGCGACCTGGATGTGCTTCTGTGCGAGCTGGATTTGAAGGCATTCTCCTGGGCAGAGGCGCGTCCGATCATGCGCGCCATGGATATCCAGGTGCCGGCGATCATGCTCAGCGATTCGGCAGACTCCGACCGCATCATGACCGCGCTGCGCCTCGGGGCCAGCGACTTCTTCCTGCGCCCGGTGGAAGACGAGCCGGCCCTGTTGCGCTCGATCGAGCGCTGCGTGCGGCAGCGCACCCTGCGCCGGGAACTGCAGGAATCGCGCCGGCGGCTGGAGGCGGCGAACAGCGAACTGCGTGGCACGGTAAGAGTGCTGGAGCAGGACCAGCAGGCCGGGCGGCAGGTCCAGCTGCGCATGCTGCCGGCCACCCCCATGGTGCAGCGCGACTATGTGTTCAGCCACACCGTCATCCCGTCGCTGTACCTGAGCGGCGATTTCACGGACTACTTTACCGTGGGCGACAGCCACGTCATCTTCTTCATGGCCGATGTCGCCGGCCACGGCAGTTCCTCGGCGTTCGCAACCGTACTGCTGAAGAATTTGTTTGCACGCAAGCGCTCGGATTATTCGCGGCGCGACGACGACAGCGTGATGCACCCGGTGGCCATGCTGCAGCACGCCAACAAGGAATTACTGGAGCTGGATGTGGACAAGTTCGCCACCATGGTGGTCGGATTGCTGGATATGAGCCAGAATACCCTGCGCTACAGCGTTGCCGGCCACCTGCCATTGCCGGTGCTGGTCTGCGCCGACGGCCCGCGCTACCTCAAGGGTGCGGGCTCCACCGTCGGTATCATGGAAGATGCCGTGTACGAGGAACATATGATCCAGTTGCCGGACAGTTTCATGCTCGCACTGTTTTCAGATGGCATTCTGGAAATCCTGCCGCCCAAAAACCTGATTGAAAAAGAGGACTATTTCCTGAATGTATTCAAGGAAACAGGCGAATCACCCGAGGCGTTCATTAAACATCTCGGCCTTGCGCACATGGAAGCCGCGCCTGACGACATCGCTGCGTTGTTCGTGAGCAAGCGCGGCTGATCATGCAGGAAGGACGCATCCTCGCGGCGAACCACGACGGCGCCTATGTCATCCGCCTGGAGGGCGATGTCCGCCTCACGCTATGCACCACCATGGACGATTTCATACAGCACATGTTCGATGACCCGGCGTTCGCCAGCGTGTGGGTGGATGTGTGCGACGCCGAGGGCATCGACAGCACGACGCTGGGCCAGCTGGCCAAACTCGCGCTGAAAGTGAAGGAGCGGTTTGGCTTCATGCCGGCGATCTACTCCAACGACCCGGGCATCAGCCGCCTGCTGAAAAGCATGGCGTTCAACCGGCTGTACGAGTTGCGCGAGGAATCCTGCTGTAATCCTGCGGATATCGCGGAGATCCCCTCCGTGCCGGGCAGCGAGGAGTCGGTGAAGAAAAAGGTCATCGAGGCGCACCGCGTACTGATGGGTATCTCGGACGACAATCGCGATCGCTTCAAGGACCTGATCTCGGCGCTGGAGCGGAGCTGACTCAGCCGCGCGCCGCCAGTTTGCACTGGATGTAATTCGAGTGCGGCACGTACAGCAGGTCTGCGACATTGCGGATCAGGTGTTCCTCGTACTTGTCCGCGTCGCCGTCGGCATAGGCCACCGTCCACATCGCGCCGATCAGCTGTAACTTCTGTTCCGGCGTGCAGTGCTCGTTGATGACGCGGGTGAAGTCATAGAGTGAGGTGGCGTCTTCCACGTTCTCCCGGGCTGTGGCAACCAGTGACTGTACTTCATCCGCCCTGAGTTTTAATGACGAGGCGAGCAACTGCTCCAGTTTCGCCAGTTCCACGGCGTTCTGTGAAAAGTCGGCGCGGGCGGTTTCCACCAGCAGTGCGGCGGCCGCGAGGCGCAGCCTGTGCTGCAGCGTTTCCTCCGTTTCACGGCGTGCGGGTTCGAACAGGGATTTCAGGGCCTTGATCATTGCGCGCCTATCAGTGTTTCCAGTTTGACCTGGTCGGCGACAAAGTTGCGGATACCTTCCGCCAGCTTCTCGGTGGCCATGGCATCAGCGTTGAGTTCGTAGCGAAAGTCGGCTTCCGAAACGCTGTTCTTGTACTCACCGGGGTAGGCGCCGTCAGGGCTCAGCCGCCGCGGCAGCTTCTCGTTGTCCGCCGCCAGTTCTTCCAGCAGCGCGGGGCTGATGGTGAGGCGGTCACAGCCGGCCAGCGCCTCGATCTCGCCGCGGTTGCGGAAACTGGCACCCATGACCACCGTCTGGTAGCCGTGCTGCTTGTAGTAGTGGTAGATGCGGGTGACGGATTGCACGCCGGGGTCGTCCATCGCATCGTTGATCACAAGCTCGGTATTAGACTTGTACCAGTCCAGTATGCGCCCCACGAAGGGCGAGATCAGGTACACGCCGGCATCGGCGCAGGCCGCCGCCTGGCCGAAGCCGAACAGCAGGGTCAGGTTGCAGTTGATGCCCTCCTGCTCCAGCGCGCGGGCGGCGCAGATGCCCTCCCAGGTGGAGGCGAGTTTGATCAGCACGCGCTCGCGGGAAAAGCCCGCCTCCTCGTACATGCCGATCAGCTTTTTTGCCCGTTCCATCGAGGCGCGCGAATTGAACGACAGCCGCGCGTCCACCTCCGTGGACACTCTGCCCGGAATGATGCCGAGGATCTCCGTGCCGACAGCCACCGCGAAGCGGTCGTTGCAGTTGGCCAGTTGTTCCGCGTTGCTGCCGCCTGCGCGCTGCGCCCACTGTTTGGCGTTCTGCAGCAGCGCGCTGTACTGCGGCAGCGCGGCGGCTTTGAGCAGCAGCGAGGGATTGGTGGTGGCATCCAGCGGTGCGAACCGCCGTATGGCTTCGATATCGCCGGTGTCGGCGACCACGGCGGTCATCGTTTTCAGTTGTTCAAGTTTGTTTTTCATATCCGCTTACCAATGCATGTGCCTCGGCGAGTACTTCCGGCCCTGCTGCCTTGCGGTACGCATTCTCACTCAAATGGCGTCGAAATTTCCTGGCCCCCGGCACGCCCTGATAGAGCCCGAGAATGTGACGGGTGATGTGATTGAGCTGGGCGCCGCGGGCGATCTGTCGCTGCGCGTACGGGAGCAGGGCAGCGATGACATCATCTCGGGATTGTGCCGGTTTGTCCATCCCGAACAGCACCGCGTCCACTTCTGCGAGCAGCCACGGATTCTGGTACGCCTCGCGCCCCAGCATCACGCCGTCGACGTGCCGCAGGTGGGTCTGGCAGTCCTCCAGCGTCCGCAGGCCGCCGTTCAGCACAATAGTGAGGTGGGGAAAATCCCGCTTCAGCCGATACACCCATGCATAGTTGAGCGGTGGAATTTCCCGGTTCTGTTTCGGCGACAGGCCCTGCAGCCAGGCCTTGCGTGCGTGCACGATGAACACCTCGCAGCCGGCCGCCGCGACCGGTTCCACGAAGGCCAGCAATTCTTCGTAGGATTCCATGTGGTCGATGCCGATGCGGTGCTTCACGGTCACCGGGATGTCGCAAACGTCCCGCATGGCCTTGACGCAGTCCGCCACCAGTTTGGGCCTGCCCATCAGGCAGGCGCCGAACAGGCCTGACTGCACACGATCGGATGGACAGCCGCAGTTGAGATTCATCTCGTCGTAGCCCCACTCTCGCGCCCAACGGGCGCAGCGCGCGAGTTCGTTTGGATCGCTGCCGCCCAGTTGCAGGGCGATCGGATGCTCCTCGTCATTGAAGTGCAGGAAGCGCTCGCGGTCGCCGTTGATGAGTGCGCCGGTGGTGACCATCTCCGTGTACAGCAGGGCCTGCCGGGTGAGCAGGCGCCAGAAGTAGCGGCAGTTGTGATCTGACCAGTCCATCATGGGGGCGATGGAAAACAGTCTGTTCTTGATGGGTTATCTCCCTGCGCAGGGCTTTACTCAGGTTGCGAGCTGCATACGGTACGTCCGCCGCCAGCGCCAGTATCCCCACATCGACAGCACACTGTAGCATCCGATCAGTACGGCGTAGATATCGAGGTCGCGGTCGTGGTACAGCCACACCGATGCCAGGTTGATTATGAGCCAGTACCACCAGGCCTCCAACACCTTGTTGATTTCGAGGAACGTGGCGAACACGCTGAAAATACTCGTGAAGGCATTGAACAGTGGGCGCTGCGCATCGCTGAAATGCTGCATCGAATACCCGAGCCCGAGCGCGAGCAGGCTGCCGAGCAGCAATGCGCGCAGGTGCGCCTCGACGCGCCAGCTCACCACCGGGTTGTGATCCTGTTCCAGACGCCGATGCCAGCGCAGCCAGCCCCACACGCCCATCATCGCGTAAAACCCGTAGAGCACCGCCTCGGAATAGAGCCGTACATCAACGAACAGGTAGATGCTGAGCAGGCTGCTGGCGATGCCGAATACCCAGCAGGCGATGTTCTCTCGCACCATGAGGATGATGTAGAGGAGGCTGGCGCAGGTCGCCAGGATTTCCACGATCTGCATGGCAGACAGGTTCATCATCAAAAGGCGTACGTCAGTTCGACGCCCCAGGTGCGCGGCTCGCCCAGTTGCAGGTAGGTCTGGTTCCTCCAGGCGCCAAAGTCGTCGCGCGGGTCGACACCGAAATACAAACCGTGCACGGCGTAGTCCTCATCGGCGAGGTTGCGTCCCCACAGGGTGACAGTGAACGGCGCGTAGAGCCACTGGACGCTCGCGTTGAACAGGTGGTAATCGGAGAGCTTGCCGTCGTGGTAGTAGCCGAAGTAGCTGTCGTCCTGCCCCTCGACCTCCACGCGTGCGGACCAGTGCTCGGTGAACGCCAGTCGCGCGCCCACGTTGAACTGGTAGGACGGAGATTTGGCCTGCTCGCGATCCTGCTTGTCGACGAACTGCGCCAGGTCCAGGTCGAACGCTTCGATGGAGTCAACCTCGGTGTGCAGCCAGCCCAGGTTGGCGAACCACTGCACATGGGCATTCATATCGAACGTGGTTTCCAGCTCCGCGCCATAGCTGCTGCTGTCGCTGGTGCCGTCCAGATAGCCGATCCACAGGCCGGCCGCTTCGTCCCACATCCAGTTCTCGAGCTGTGCATGGTCGCGGTCGGCGTGAAACAGCGATGCGTTCACCGCCAGGCGCTGGTCCAACTGCTCTGTGCGCACACCGATTTCGGTATTGAGCAGGGATTCGTTGTCGAACTGCAGCTTGCTGTCGGTGAAGTCCTGGAAAATCGGCGACATGAATGGCTGGTTGGCGCTGGCTGCGGTGTTCACGCCGCCGGGCTTCTGGCTGCGCGCCACGGTGGCGTAGAGCATGCTGTTGTCACCGAGCGTATAACGCGCGCTGAGTTCGCCGTCCCACAGGTTGTCGCGGTTGTCGCTGTTGAAGTCGTTGCTGTCGCGGTAGTCATCAGAGAAGCGTTCGAGGCGCAGCCCCGCAATGAGCGCGAGTTGCGCGGTCACGGCGTACTGGTATTCGCCGTACACCGCGTAGCGATCGCTGTCGTAGTCACTGTTCGAAGTGCTCTCGCCGTACCAAATGCTGGGGCGGCGGTAGTCGAACTGTTCGCTGCCCGTGTTGGCGTAGAGGCCGAAAACGTAGCGGTCCTCGCCACGGGCGCTGGCCTCGCGGTTGCCCAGCAGGCGTACATCGGCTACCCAGCGATCGCGCTGGCGCTTGAAGTGTTCGGACGAGGTATCGTTACCGGAAGCGCACACGAACTCGACGCACAGTGCATCGGACGCCCAGTCGGCATCGAAATGCTGGCGCAGGTCGGTGTCGAGGTAGCTGAGCGATGCCAGCACGGAGCGCTGCGCATCGAGTTCCCAGCTGCCGCTGCCGGTGAGTGCGGCTGTCTCCTGCGTATCCCGCCCCGGCTGGTCCGTAAACGTGGTGCGGTTGTTATCCAGCGACCAGGTGTCGTAGCCGTTGTCGGCATCCAGGTAGAGGGCGGTGAGGTCGTACTGGGTTGTGTCCGAGGGCGTCCAGCGTAGCCGCGCGCGGCCGGTGAATTCATCGATGCCGTTGGTGCTGTCGCTGCCCAGTCGGTCGTTTTCGATAAATCCGTCACTGTTGTTCTGCTGTACCGCGAGACGCGCCCCGAGATCCTGGGCTACCGGCCCGCTCACCACGAGACCGAGGTTGTCGCTGCCGTAGTTGCCGGCGCCGCCGGAGAGTGCACCGCTGAAGCTGTCGCCTGGAGCATTGGAGCGCAGCAGTATCATGCCGGCATGGCCGCTGGCCCCGAACCGCGTGCCCTGCGGCCCACGCAATACCTCCACCTGCTCGAGATCGAACAGCATGCCGGTGTTGGCGGTGTCGCCGAGTTCCAGCTCGTCCAGCATCACGCCCACCGCCGGGTAGTACTTGGGATCGTAGTACTGCTCGAGATCGCCCACGCCGCGTATCTGCACAAAGCGCGCGCGGGACGCACCCGCCGCCCATGTTACGTTGGGTACCGTGTTCAGCACGTCCTGCAGGTGCTCGGCGCCGCGCTCGGCGATGGTGCGCTCGTCCAGCACACTGATGCTCCCGATCGCATCCAGCAGTGGCGTGGCGCGAAATTTCGCGGTGACGATAATTTCCTCCAGTGTGTTCCCGGGCGCGCTGTGGCCGGGCGTGGAGAAACACAGCCATGCACCGGCCATCATGGCCGGCAGGAGACGGGTGCTAGTAATCATGGTGAGCCTCTGCAAACAATGAGAGACCCGGGGAACGACGCTAGAGGGGTATCGCTGCACACCTATTCCTACGCCGGTATTACCCGGATCAGGTTCAAGGGTTTGCCCGTTGTCACGGACATCTCAGGCCGCAGCCACCCCTTAGGATCGAGGCCGGGAGTATAATTTCACGCGACGCAAATTCCTAGCGGTTTGAGACGGGGAGTATCGGGTGACTTCAACACCATTCAACGACACGGACTGCCTGGCGCTGGTCGAGCGCTCGCCGGCGGCGGTTGCCGTGCATGACAAGGCGGCCTGGCTGGCCTTGTTTGCGCGTTACAACGTCGTTGAAGACCCGGTGGGCTCTGCACCTCACATCACCGGCATTTACGATGCGCGCACTGGCTACCGTGGCCGCGAGGGCCTCTCGCGCTTTTACGAGACCTTCATCGCGCCCAATCGTATACGCTTCCACGTAGGGCACGATGTGGTGAACGGGCTGCATGTGGTGCGCGACCTGACCATCGAGATTTCCATGTCCTCGCGTGTGACCGTGCATGTGCCCGTCCATCTGCTGTATGAACTGATCGTCGAGGACGATGAGCTGAAGATTTTCCGGCTCGCCGCGCATTGGGAACTGGCGCCGATGCTGCGCCAGCAGCTGGCCAGCGGCTGGCCGTTTCTCGCAGTCGGGTGGTCCTCCTTCGCCCGTATGCTGCGGCACCAGGGTGTGCGCGGCCTGGCCGGCTTCCTGCGCGCGCTGTCCGGTGTGGGCGCAACGGGCAAGGCGCAGGTCGAACGGTTTGTGGCCTGTTTCAACACGGCAGGCGTGGCCGCGCTGGAAGGGTTGTTTGCCAATCCCGCCATCCGCGTCGCCTTTCCCCACGCCGGGCGCATGCTCTCCATCGCGCAGTGCGCGGCTGAAGGCGGCGAGTTGCGTGTCAGCAAGCTGCTCGCCGCCGGCAATCTGGTGTCCGCCACCGTGGAATACCGTCGCGCGGGGGATGCGCACCGGGGCGTGGCATTGTTTGAGCTGGATCGGCGCAGCCTGCGTATTGTCGCGCTGTCGTTTTATTGGACCTGAGCCCTTATAATCGCGGCTCTCTTTCCTGTCACACCGGACCTTCATGACCGTACGCACCCGTATTGCGCCGTCGCCCACCGGCGATCCCCACGTCGGCACCGCCTACATCGCACTGTTCAATCTGTGTTTCGCGCGTGCCCACGGTGGGCCGTTCCTGCTGCGCATCGAAGATACCGACCAGGCGCGCAGCACGCGCGAGTCAGAGCAGGCACTCCTGGATTCATTGCGCTG
>CAYWWD010000098.1:0-14262 GCA_964461965.1 uncultured Halioglobus sp.
GGGCGCTGAAGATCACAATGCAGTCGTCCGGCACTTCATGCAGGTCGTCGACGAACACCGCGCCGCGCGAGCGCAGGTCCTCCACCACGAATTTGTTGTGCACCACCTCGTGGCGCACATAGATCGGTGAGCCAAACACTTCGAGCGCGCGATTCACGATATCGATGGCGCGATCGACCCCGGCGCAGAAACCGCGAGGATTGGCCAATCGTATTTCCATCTCTACCTACCTTTCATGGCGCACGCGGGGGTGCGAACGCAGCGACACGGGGCGGGTACGCGCTGCACATCAGTGCAGTTCCGCCGGCTCCACCCTGTGGATCAGCACCTCGAACAGGATTGTACGCCCGGAGAGCGGGTGGTTGAAATCCACCGTCACCTGATCGGCATCAAACGCGACGATAACGCCGGGCATCTCGCCGCCGGCGGCGTCGGCGAAGGAGTACACCAGGCCGATTTCCAGCGCCGCCCCGTCATCGAAACCTGCGCGCGGCAGATGCTGCAGATTGGCATCGTTGGGTTGGCCGAAGGCCTCCTCGGGAGGTACGGAAAACCTGCGCCGCTCGCCCGGTGACAGCCCCAACAGCCGCTGCTCGAATCCCGGCAGCAGGCTGCCATCGCCCACCACGAAACTCACCGGATCCCCCCCAAAGTTGGTATCCACCTCCGAGCCGTCTTCCAGAGCGACCGAGAAGTTCAGGAACACGCGCGTGCCCGCGCTCACCACAACGACAGTCATCGGCCGGCTTTGCCCGCGCCGATCGCCGGCCGCTCACGGTGTATGACACTGTCCAGCAGCAGGAGTACCGCGCCGACGGAAATGGCGGAGTCGGCGATGTTGAACGCGGGGAAGTAGTGGTGCTGGTAGTGGACCGAAATGAAATCCACGACGTAACCGAGTGTCAACCGGTCCCAGAGGTTGCCCAGTGCGCCGCCGAGGATCAGCCCCAGGCTCAGCGCCAGCAGCCGCTGGCCGCGCGGCAGCACCCACAGCCACACCGCCAGTACCAGGCTGACGACGATCGCCGCGCCGCCGAAAAAATACTGCTGCCAACCACCGGCATCACTCAGGAAGCTGAACGCGGCGCCCGTGTTGTGGTGCAGGGTGAGATTGAACCACCAGAACACGCGCACCGGCTGCGCGTAGTCCAGATGCGTACTGGCCAGGCCCTTGGTGTATTGGTCGAGCAGGATCACCACCAGCGCCAGCGCAAACCAGGGCAGTGCGTACACGCCGTTACGCATAGCGGCGCTGCTCGCCATCGCCATCGACATTCTCCACGCAGCGGCCGCACAGCGTCGGGTGCCGTTCGTGCCCGCCGACGTCGGCACTGCGGTGCCAGCAGCGCTCGCACTTCTCCTCGCCCAGCGTAGTAATTACCAGGCGCAGCTCAGGCAGCTCGGTGGGTGTTGCAGCTGCACCAGCCTCGGCCAGCGGCTTGAGATTTGCTGCGGAAGTAATCAGTACAAACCGCAACTCATCGCCCAGCGCACCCAATACGTGGAGCAGCGAGGGAGCACAGTACAGGGTCACCGCCGCATCCAGCGAGCCGCGCAGGCTACCCGCTGCGCGCTGCACCTCCATCGCCTTGTTCACCGCCGCGCGCACCAGCATGACCTGCTGCCAGAAATCGCGGCCCATGCTCTCGCCCGCAGGCACGGTGTGCAAACCCGTGTACCACAGTTCCAGCAGCACCGAGGCACTGCGCTGCCCCGGCAGGTTCTCCCAGATTTCCTCGGCGGTGAAGCTGAGAATGGGAGCGATCCAGCGCACCAGGGCTTCGCCGATGTGGTACATCGCGGTCTGGGCGGAGCGGCGCGCCAGGCTGTCGGACTGCGTGGTGTACTGACGGTCCTTGATGACATCGAGGTAAAAGCTCCCGAGGTCGTTGGCGCAGAAATGGTGCAGCTTCTGGTACACCAGGTGAAAGTGGTAGCCGCGATACGCCTCCACGACCTCCTGCTGCACCTGCGCCGCCCGGTCCACGGCCCAGCGATCCAGAGACAGCATGTCGGCAAACGGCACGGCATCCGCCGCAGGATCGAAGCCGTTGAGATTGGATAACAGGAAGCGCGCAGTGTTGCGAATCCGGCGGTAGGCATCCGCAGTGCGCTTGAAAATCTCATCGCTGACGGCGAGCTCGCCGCGATAATCCGTGGCCGCCACCCACAGGCGCAGGATATCGGCCCCCTGATCGTCCATCGCTTTCTTTGCGGACAGAATATTGCCGAGGGACTTGGACATCTTTCGACCCTCGCCGTCCACGGTGAAACCGTGGGTCAGCACCGCCCGGTAGGGTGCAACGCCTTCGATCGCGATGCCGGTCAGCAGTGAGGACTGGAACCAGCCGCGGTGCTGGTCGGAGCCCTCCAGGTACAGATCGGCCGGAAATTGCAGTTCCGGGCGCTGCTGCAGCACGCAGGCGTGAGTTACCCCCGAGTCGAACCACACATCCAGTGTGTCGGTCACCTTTTCGTAGTCATCCGCTTCCGCGCCGAGCAGTTCGGCGCCATCGAGATCGAACCAGGCATCGATGCCCTCCTGCTCCATGCGCTGTGCGACCTGCTCCATCAGTTGCGCGGTGCAGGGGTGCAGCGCGCCGGACTGCCGGTGCACGAACACCGCGATCGGCACACCCCAGGTGCGCTGGCGCGAGATACACCAGTCCGGCCGCCGGGTGAGCATGCTGTCGATGCGCGCCCTGCCCCATTCCGGCAACCATTGCACACCCGCCACCGCCGCCAGCGCGCCGACCAGCAGGCCCGCCTGCTGCATGCTCACGAACCACTGCGGCGTGGCGCGGAAGATGATCGGCGTTTTGTGGCGCCAGCAGTGCGGATACGCATGCTGGATGTCCTCGTGGTGCAGCAGCACGCCCCGCTGCCGCAGCAGCTCGATGATCGCAGTATTGGCCTGCAGCACATGCTGGCCGGCGAACAACTCCGTGTCTGGCAGGTAGACACCGTTCGCGCCGACCGGATTGTAGACCTCGAGCCCATAGGCCTGACCCACGATGAAATCGTCCTGGCCGTGTGCTGGCGCGGTATGCACGGCGCCGGTACCGGCCTCGGTGGTGACGTGCTCGCCGAGAATCACGGGCACTTCGCGCGCGAGGAAACAGTGCCGCAGCAGTAAATTCTCCAACGCAGCGCCCCGGCAGCGCCCAAGCACCCGGGGAGTGCCCAGGCCTAAGCGGGCCGCGCAGGATACGGCCAGCGCCTCGGCGACCAGCAGCGCGCGACCGTCGCTTTCGAGCAATACGTACTCCAGTTGCGGGTGCACGCACACGGCCATGTTGGCAGGGAGCGTCCACGGCGTGGTGGTCCAGATCGGCACCACGATTTCACCCGTGAAATCCGAGCCGCAGGCAGCGGCAAATGCCGCCGCATCCACCGCGACAAACGCGACATCGATGGCCGGCGAGCGCTTGTCCTGGTATTCCACTTCCGCCTCGGCCAGCGCCGAACCACAGTCCATGCACCAGTGCACCGGCTTGAAGCCCTTGTGCAGATGGCCGTTCTCCACAATGCGTGACAGCGCGCGCACGATGTCAGCCTCAAACCTGAAATTCATGGTGAGGTAGGGATTCGACCAGTCCCCTACTACGCCCATGCGCATGAAGTCGCGGCGCTGGCCCTCGATCTGGCTGTTCGCGTACTCGCGGCATTTGCGCCGGAATTCGGATGGGCTGACCTTGACTCCCGCTTTGCCCACCTTCTTCTCGACATTGAGTTCTATCGGCAAGCCGTGGCAATCCCAACCCGGCACGTAGGGTGCGTCGAAGCCATCCAGCGTACGTGACTTTACGATGATGTCCTTCAGTATCTTGTTGACCGCATGCCCCACGTGCAGCTCGCCATTGGCATAGGGCGGGCCGTCGTGCAGCACGAATTTGGGTCGCCCGGCGCACGCCTTGCGAATCTGCTCGTAGAGGCCCATCGCCTGCCATTGCTGCAGACGCTGCGGTTCCCGCTGGGCGAGGCTCGCCTTCATGGGGAATGCCGTCTGCGGGAGGTTCAGTGTGTCTTTGTAGTCGCTCATAAAATGTCAGATAGAAGCCGGGCGACCGGCAAACCAGGCCCGCGTGTGCTCTATATCCCTCGCAATGTTTTCCTTGAGCTCGTCCACGGAGCCAAATTTCATTTCATCCCGCAGCTTGTGACGGAAGGTGACCTCGATATGCCGTCCGTACAGGTCGATGTCGCGGTCCAGCAAATGAACTTCCAGGTTCGCCTTGATGCTCTCGTCCACCGTCGGCCGCACCCCGACATTGGCTACGCCCTGGGCGCGCTGCAGCCCCGCGCCGTCGACTTCCACTACATACACACCGGACAGCGGCGCCCGCAGCCGTCGCAACTCCAGGTTCGCCGTGGGCGTGCCTATCGTCCGACCCAGCTGGCGGCCGTGGATCACCCGCCCGGCGATGCTGTACGGGCGGCCCAGCAGGGCTGTCGCGGTGGCGAAATCGGCCCTGGCCAGCACGTCGCGGATGCGCGTGCTGCTCACGCGCTCGCCGGCGATGGCAAAGGTCGGTGTCGATCCTGCCTCGAAGCCGTGGAACTGCCCCTGCTGGCGAACGAACTCGATATCGCCCTGGCGATTGGCACCGAAGCGGAAATCATCACCCAGTACCACGTAGCGCACGCCGAGCGCGGCGACGAAAATCTCGTCGACGAACCGCTGGGCCGACATCTCGCGAAACTGCGCGTCGAAGCGGATCCTGAGCAGGCGCTGCACACCGAGCGCATCCAGCGCACGGTATTTCTCCCGGAAACTCATGATCCGGGCCGGCGCCTGCAGCGGGGCGAAATACTCCCGCGGCAGCGGTTCAAACACGATGATCAGCGAGGGCAGGCCAACGCTCACCGACTTCTCCAACAGGTGGCGGATCACCGCCTGGTGACCCCGATGCACACCGTCAAACGCACCGATGGTGGCAACACAGCCGTGATGCCTGGGCCGCAGGTTGTGCAGGCCTCGAATCAGTTCCATGCGCTAGGGAAGCCCGGTCAGACCAAACGCGGCAGTATAGCGAACTTGCCTTCCCTAGCCTACGGGCGGGGTACGCCAGCGACGGTGGGCGGAACTCACTGCACGAGGGGTGCGCGCAATTGCGCCGGGCGTATGCCCAGCAGCCACAGCGCGGCAAAATACACAGCAACACCCACCGCACACAGCAGTGACAGCTCGAGCACCCGCTCCTGCCAGCGCCAGTCGTACCAGGCGCCGGTATCCGGGGCCAGCGCCAGCACCGCGGCCGTCATCGCCGCACAGGCTGCGAGCAGACGCAGCAGATAGGCCACCCAGCCGGGCTGGAAGCGGTAGAAGCCGGCGCGCAACAGGCCGCGCAGCAATAGCCCCGCATTGAGCATGGCGGCAAGGCTTGTCGCCAGCGCCAGCCCCATATGCCCGACGTTGTACAGATACATGAGGGGCAACGCGATCGCAATGTTCATGGCCATATTCGCGACCATCGCCAGTATGCCGATTTTCACCGGCGTGGCCGTGTCCATGCGCGCATAAAACCCGGGCGCTAGCACTTTGATGAGCATGAACGCCACCAGCCCCAGGCTGAGGGCGCGCAGGCTCAACGCCGACATGCCCACATCGCGCGCAGTCATCGCTCCGTAGTGGAACAGGGTGACGAGAATCGGCTGTGCCAGCACGATCAACGCCAGGGCTGCGGGCAGCCCGATCAGCAGCACCCAGCGCAGCGCCCAATCCAGCGTGGCATTGAAATGGCCCTCGCGCGCTGCCGCGCGGTGCGCCGACAGGTTCGGCAGGATGACGGTGGCGATGGCGATGCCGAAAATACCGAGCGGGAGTTCGGTCAACCGGTCTGAGTAGTACAGCCACGAGACGCTGCCGGTAGGCATGAACGACGCCAGCACCGTATCCAGCAGCAGGTTGATCTGGCTGACCGACACACCGAACAGGGCCGGTACCATCAGCTTCATGATGCGTCGTACACCGGTATCCCGGGTGTCCCAGCGCGGCCGCGGCACCAGGTTCAGCCGGTACAGCGAAGGCAATTGAAACAGCAGCTGCACGACGCCGGCCAGCAGCACGCCCCAGGCCAGGGCAAACACCGGCTCGTCGAACCAGGGCGCGGCCACCAGCGCGGAAAGGATCAACGACAGGTTGAGGAAGACCGGCGTGAAGGCGGGCACCGCGAAGCGCCCGTAGCTGTTGAGTATGGCGCCGCAGAAGCCGGTCATGGAGATCAGCAGCAGATAAGGGAAGGTGATGCGGGTCATTTCCGAAGTCAGGTAAAACTTTTCCGGCTGGCTGATAAAGCCGGGCGCGAACAGCATCGTGATCAGCGGCGCGGCGAGCATGGCACCGCAGGTGATAAACAGCAGTGTGCCGCCCAGCACGCCCGCCACGCGATTGATAAGGCCCTGGATCGCGCTCAGGCTGCCCGCCGTCTTGTACTCCGCCAGCACCGGCACGAACGCCTGGGCGAATGCGCCCTCGGCAAACAGCCGGCGCAGGAAGTTCGGAATTTTGAACGCAACGAGAAACGCATCGGCGTTGGCGCTGGCGCCGACGAAAGAGGCGATGACGACATCGCGCAGCAGCCCCAGTACTCGCGACAACATGGTCATGCTGCCCACCAGGGCAGTGGAGCGCAGCAACCCGGGACTTTTCGGCGCGGGCGGCGTTGCGATGCTCCCGGTCATGCTGATTCTGGTGCCGACAACTCGCCCCGGCGCCAACGCTCCCGCAGGGCTTCGCCGTGGATGTGCAGCCACTGCAGTGCGATCAGCGTATGCCCATTGGGAATGCGGTTCTGCGCCACCATCTGTAACGCCGTTACGCGCGGCACCGAATGCACGAGGATATCCTCGCCCTCTGCCTGCAGGCCGTGCAGGCCGCCAATGGCCGCCTGGGTTACGCGGCCGCAGAACAGCCTGACCTGTTCGGAGCAGGCCCCGGCGCTGGGGAATACAGTGGCAATCGGCACGAGCTCCGACACTTCACAGGCCGCCTCCTCCATCGCCTCCCGATGGATGACGTCCTCATCGCTTTCCCCTGCTTCCACCACGCCAGCGATCAGTTCCAGCATCCACGGGCTGTCGTTGCCGCGCAGGGCTCCGGGTCGAAACTGCTCGATCATCACCAGACTGTCGGAGACAGGGTCGTAGGGCAGTACTGCAACGGCGTCGCCGCGCTCGAACACTTCCCGGACGATGGGCGCACTCCAGCCACCGGCAAATCGCCGGTGCTGCAGTGTCAGGCGGCGCATGGAATAGTGCCCAGACCAGACGGTCTGCGCATCAAGCACGCGAACATCCTGCGCCCCGAATGTCAGGACCAGCGACATCAGAGTCGGCCGCCGGTGTACCAGTTGACGTCACGGGCATGGCGATCCACCTGGTCGGCCACGTCGAGTATCAACGCGAACAGGGCCATGCGCACCAGCAGGCCGTTGTCGGTCTGGCGAAAAATCGCCAGATTCGGGTTGTCATTCAGGTCGTCGTCCAGTTCCCGCGCATTCGCCCTCGAATCGCGCGGCAGCGGATGCATGATCACGGTGTTGGGTTCACAGTGGCGGGTATAGATACTCTGGTTCAGGCGGAACCGGCCGCGATACAGATCGGCTTCCTCCTGCGAACTGAAGCGCTCTTCCTGGATACGGGTGGAATAAACGATGTCGACATGCGAGATGCTCGCCTCCAGTTGGTCGGACTCCAGCACCTGATGCCCGGTGGCGCGCAGCGCCTCGACAATCTCCGGCGGCATACGCAGCGCATCGGGAGATACCAGCACCACCTGCACGCCCTTGAAGCGGCACAGGAGTTTACACAGCGAGTGCACGGTACGGCCGTAGCGCAGGTCGCCGACCATGGCGATGCGCAACTGGTCCAGTGCTCGCCCGCGGCCGGTAATTTCCTTGCGAATGGTGTACAAGTCGAGCAATGCCTGGCTGGGGTGCTCGTTGCTGCCATCACCGCCATTGATCACCGGCACGCGGCTGGCGGCAGCGAACTCTGCTACCGAACCCGCCGCGGGGTGGCGCATGGTGATCACATCCGAGTAGCCGCTGAGCACCCGGGCGGTGTCGTACAGGGATTCGCCTTTCGCAATGGAGGTGGTTTCAAAGCCCGTGGTTTCTCGCACCTCGCCACCCAAGAGATTGAAGGCGCTGCCGAAGCTGACCCGGGTCCGCGTGCTGGGCTCGAAAAACATGGAGCCGAGGATGGCGCCACTCAGTACCTCAGTGACTCGGCGACGATGGGCATACGGCTCCATGCGATCGGCGACGGCGAATATCCGCTCGACATCTTCCCGCTCAAACTGCTGGACCGAGAGGATATTGCTGCCGGCAAACTGCACACTGGTTCTCCTGGTCTGACACACGTCACGGGGGGCTGGCGCGGCTCATTATAAGGGCGGCGCGAGGCCCTGCCCATGTGCGTAATACCAAAGAATACCGCCAGCGGATCAGGCGAGCAGCAGATCGGCGTACTCCAGCAGTTGCTCCAGCACGGCCTCCTGCACTGGAGAGAGTTCGCCGCTGCCGAGCAGGGTTTCGATCTCCGCCTGGAACTTTTCCATCCCGTAATCTGCACCGCTGAGCCCTTCAGTGAGGCGTTGATAGCGAAACTCGTCCCAGGTTGCGCGCTCCTCGGCGGACAGGCTTAGTGGATAATTGCGCGCCCGGTACCGGAACAACATCTCGGGCAGACGTCCGTCCTCAAACACGAACTTCGCGGTGCCCAATCCCTCAGGCGGCTGTTTACGAATGTCCTCCATCAGCCGTTTGTCCCGCTCGCTGAAGAACCCGCCGCTGTACAGCATAAGGTCCGGGTCCGTTGCGGTGCGCCCATCGCGACTCGCGTAGATCGCCTGTACTTTGGCGGTGAAATCCGCAGCATCGCGATCGCGATAGTTTCGCAGCGCGCCTAGATGCTTGCGACATTGCTCGCCATCGATGCCCAAACGCGCAGCGGTTGCCGGATCGGCCATTTTCGGTGTGAGCAGCACCGGGCAGCGGTTGATATGCACCGACTTAAGACCGGGCCGCACCGATCCGGGGGGGAGTTCCTCCGTGCGCGTATAGAGCAACGCCTGCAAGCGTTGCGCATCCAGCTCCAGCAGGAGCTGCGGGTCGGCGCCGAGGTCATAGCAGATGATTTCATTACGGTTGTGCGGGTGCACGGCAAGCGGGACAACCAGCGCAATGTTGTGGCGAGCGGCGCCAAACATGCCAGACACGTGCAGTACCGGCTTCATCCCGGGAATATCGAGCTGCGCCAGCACCGATTGTTTGTTACGGTGGCTCAGCAGGTAGTCATACAGGCGCGGCTGCCTCTCCCTGACCAATCGCGCCAGTGCGATGGTCGCATACACATCCGCAAGCGCGTCATGCGCGTTGGCGTGGGCGATGCCATTGGCCTGCGTGAGGTCTTCCAGACGGAAACTGGGCAGCCCGTCCTCGCGCAGCGGCCATTCGATACCCTCCGGTCGCAGGGCGCAGGCAGTGCGCAGCATATCGATGATGTCCCAGCGCGAGTTGCCGTGCTGCCACTCGCGTGCATAGGGATCGAAAAAGTTGCGATACAGCGTGTGACGCGTGACTTCATCATCAAAACGCAGCGAGTTGTAGCCCACCCCACAGGTGCCGGGAGCCGCCAGTTCGCGGTGAATGTGGGCGATGAACTCACATTCCGGCAGCCCCTCCGCCAGTGCTCGCTGCGGCGTGATCCCGGTTATCAGACAGGCCTTCGGTTGTGGCAGGTAGTCATCGGCAGGGCGACAGAAGATAACCGTCGGGTCACCAATGACATTGAGCTCAGCGTCCGTGCGTACGCCGGCAAATTGCGCCGGACGGTCGCGCGCTGGGTGGGCACCAAACGTTTCGTAATCGTGCCAGTAAAAGGTCTCAGGCAACGTTGATCGCCTGCTCCGCAATTTTCGCACGCCAGATTTTGGGGCCGATCTCGTGCACCGAGGTACCCGAGACATCCACCGCGACGCTGACGGGCATGTCCTTCACTTCAAACTCATAGATGGCTTCCATGCCGAGCTCGGGAAACGCAACCACCCGCGCAGCAGTGATGGCTTTTGACACCAGGTAGGCCGCGCCACCCACCGCCATCAGATAGACGGCCTTGTGCTTGCGGATCGCCTCGACACCCGTCGGGCCGCGCTCCGCTTTGCCGATCATGCCCAGCAGGCCGGTATGTTCCAGAATGAAGTCCGTGAACTTGTCCATGCGCGTTGCCGTCGTGGGTCCCGCCGGCCCCATGACCTCGTCGCGCACCGGGTCCACCGGCCCTACGTAGTAGATAAAGCGCCCCTTGAGATCCACCGCTTCGGGCAGGCCTACGCCGCTTTCGATCAACTCCTTCATTTTCTTGTGGGCCGCATCGCGCCCGGTCAGCATGTGGCCTGACAGCAACAACGTATCACCGGGCTTCCACTGCGCCGCCTCGTCGCGCGTCACGGTGTCGAGGTTCACCCTGCGCACGTTCTTGCCCACCTCCCAGGTGATGTCCGGCCAATCGTCGAGTGCGGGCGGCGTCTGCAGGGCGGGGCCGGAGCCATCGAGCACGAAGTGCGCATGGCGGGTAGCTGCACAGTTGGGAATCATGGCGACCGGCAGGGATGCCGCGTGCGTGGGATAGTCCCGTATCTTCACGTCCAGCACCGTGGTAAGACCGCCGAGCCCCTGCGCGCCGATGCCGAGTTTATTGACTTCGTCCATGATCTGCAGCCGCAGTTCCTCCACGCGATTCGAGGGGCCGCGCTCGCGCAGCTCGTGGATATCGATGGGGTCCATCAGGGCTTCCTTGGCGAGCACTGCCGCCTTTTCCGCCGTGCCGCCGATGCCGATTCCGAGCATGCCGGGCGGACACCAGCCTGCGCCCATGGTAGGTACCGTCTTTATCACCCAGTCCACGATGCTGTCGGAGGGATTGAGCATCACCAGCTTGGATTTGTTCTCCGAGCCGCCGCCCTTCGCCGCCACGTGCACGTCCACCGTGTCACCCTTCACCACTTCCATATGAATCACCGCCGGCGTGTTATCGCGGGTGTTCCTGCGCGCGCCAGCCGGGTCTTCCAGGATGGACGCTCGCAGTACGTTGTCCGGCTGCAGGTAGGCGCGGCGCACGCCTTCGTTAACCATCTCGGCCACCGAGAGTTCGGCGTCCCAGCGGGCATCCATGCCAATTTTAAGAAACACTGTGACGATGCCCGTATCCTGGCAGATCGGGCGATGCCCTTCCGCGCACATGCGCGAGTTGATCAGGATTTGCGCCATGGCGTCCTTCGCCGCGGGGTTCTGCTCACGCTCGTACGCCGCGTTCACCGCCTGCACAAAATCCAGCGGGTGATAGTAGGAAATAAACTGCAGGGCGTCAGCGACGCTGGCGATGAAATCGTCCTGTCGGATAACAGCCATGACGTGAATCCTCTGAATGCTTAAGTTGAAAGGTGATCAGCATACCGCTCCGGCGGCCGCGGCGGACACCGATTCCGGCCCGCTGGTGACGCGCAGGGGCGAAGCTATTGGGGAGGAGGCCGCAGCGCCCGCACCTCGGCCTGCAACTCAGCGAGGCTGGTGTTGACCTGTTTGCGAAACGCGTTGACCGAGCCCACCCACTCCTCGTTGCCGACAACGCGCTTCTCGAGTTTGGCGACTGCCAGGTTCATGCGATTGACGTTGTCCGCGACGCGTTCCACCTCCGCCTGATTCGCCTTGGCGCTGCCTATCAAACGCGCGAGATCACCGGAGACGCTCTTGAGTTGCGCGACATCCGAGGAGAGCGCTTTCTGCTGCGAGAGCGCACCGGCGACCGAAGCTTCCATCCCCTTGAGGCTTTTTGCGTGGCTGGCAGCGGCGGCCTCGAGTTTATCCAGCCGGTCCTTCGTCTCTTTCCAGACGTTATCCCAGAGTTTGCGCACTTCGGTGTCCAGCTTCGCCAGCTTCTGGGCCTGGGTTTCGGCATTCTGGTTCATGCCTTCATCGGTATCCGACAATCTGGCTTCGAGATCGCCAATCCGCGCGGCGTAATTCGTCAGTTGCTCGTTTGCCTGCCGAAGTTGCACCTGCAGCTGCCAGGCCCACGCACATGCCGCCGCCGCGGCGAGCAACGCGACAGCTATGAGCACTCGAACCAACAACCCTGTACCAGACGTCTTGCCAGAGTTTGTCGGCGCTGCAACGCCTCGTCGCTCGCCGCTGCCGACCCTGCGGTTAGTCCCGCTGCGCTGCGGCAAGCCATCGCGCGTGGGGACTATGGAAGGTATGTGGTCCAGATCGTCCTGGGGCATGAGACAATGACGCCGCGAAAAAATAAACGCAATTATACAGATCGCCCACCACAGCGGAACAAAAAAAGCCGGGGTGACCCGGCTTCGTCGCGATGTACCTTGTGGCTAAAATCTGCTCAGAGATAGATCAGAATCGCCCACATGATCAACGTCAGACCCAGGCTGGAGTGAATCACGCCTTTTACGGTCGTCATCGGACCCAGCTTGCCAAACAAACCGTTGGCTTCAACCGCCAGCACAATCAGGAGGCAGATCGCAAACGCCTCCTTGGTGATGGCGTGGTTCACCGCCGGATGCATGGATGCCAGCATACCGAAGAGCATCGGGCCGGAAAGCAGTGTATTGGTACGGGACGCCAGGCCCGCCTTTGCAGCACTGGAAGGGCCATCGCCGGCTTTCAATCCCAGCACCACCTGTTGCTTCGGCCAGATCACCAGCCACACGTTCAGGAACATGATGGTGGCCGCCAGCGCACCTATCCAGATAACGGGGTTACCCATGATGTTTTTCGTCGCGCCGGTGAAATGCAGCAGTGCCAGACCGGTCAGGAAGGTGAACATTGCTCCCCAGCGGAACCACCACAGCGCGCGCGGTGCCAGTTTCTTGACCGCATCGGCTTTGGCACTCGCCTCGGCTTCCTTGAAATACTCTGTTTGTACAAAGTTGAAGTAATACAACATGCCAATCCAGACAACGCCGAACAGGACGTGCAGCCACCTGAAGATAAAATCGTAGACCATGGTTCTCTCCCCCATTTTGTTGTAAGTAAACCTCGGGGCATTGTACATAAAAAAAAGGGGCGGAGCCCTTTCCATACAGGCTCGCCCCCGTTTTTTTTCAGCAGCCGAAAGCCCTGTTTATTAGCAGGGCTTTGCAGCAGTCAGGACTTACATCATGCCGCCCATGCCGCCCATACCGCCCATGCCGCCCATATCGGGCGCGCCGGCGTTGCCGCTGCTCTCTTCAACCGCTTCGCAGACCATCACTTCCGTCGTGATCATCAATCCAGCGACCGAGCCCGCCGCCTGCAGGGCGGTACGTGTGACCTTGGCGGGATCCAGGATGCCCATCTCGATCATATCGCCGTACTCACCCGTGGCGGCGTTGTAACCGTAGTTACCCGTGCCGTTGATTTTCACATTGTTGAGCACCACGGAGGCTTCATCACCGGCGTTTGCAACGATCTGGCGCAGCGGACCTTCCATCGCGCGCAGGGCGCAGTTGATGCCGTGGGTCTGGTCTTCGTTGTCGCCTTTCATGCCGGAGATTTCCATCAGGGCACGGACCAGGGCAACACCGCCGCCGGCAACGACGCCTTCTTCCACCGCGGCGCGGGTCGCATGCAGCGCGTCTTCCACACGAGCCTTTTTCTCTTTCATCTCGATCTCGGTGGCCGCACCCACCTTGATCACCGCGACACCGCCGGCCAGTTTAGCCACGCGCTCCTGCAGTTTTTCGCGATCGTAGTCGGAAGAGGTGTTCTCGATCTGCACGCGAATTTCCTTCACGCGCGCCGCAATAGCGTCGTGATCACCCGCGCCATCGATGATGGTGCTGTTGTCCTTGTCCATGGTCACACGCTTGGCTCGGCCGAGGTGCTCCAGCGTAGCGGACTCCAGATCGAGACCAACTTCTTCAGAGATAACAGTACCGCCGCTTAGTATGGCGATATCCTGCAGCATGGCTTTACGGCGATCGCCGAATCCCGGCGCTTTACACGCGGTGACCTTGACGATACCGCGCAGGTTGTTCACCACCAGCGTGGCCAATGCTTCACCTTCCACGTCTTCCGCAACTATCACCAGCGGCTTGGACGCCTTGGCAACCTGCTCCAGCAGCGGCAGCATTTCGCGGATATTGGAGATCTTCTTCTCGACCAGCAGGATGTACGGGTCGTCGATGTCGACGCTCATGCTCTCCTGGTTGTTGATGAAGTAGGGGGAGAGGTAGCCGCGGTCGAACTGCATGCCCTCGAC
>CAYWWD010000099.1:0-14248 GCA_964461965.1 uncultured Halioglobus sp.
TGCATGCACCTGGAAAATGCGCGGACTGACGCGCTCGGTGATCGCCTTGATGGTGCCGCCCTTGCCGGCGCCGTCCCGCCCCTCGAACACCAGGCAGACTTTCAGCCCCCGGTGCACAACCCACTGCTGCAGCTTGACCAGCTCTACATGCAGGTGTGCGAGTTCCTTCTCATACTCCTTCCTGCCCAGCTTTTCGGGCTTTTCGGCTTCGCTTTTCGATGTCTTCGGTTTCTTGCCATCCTTCTCTTTTTTACCTGCCATATCAGTCTCTCCTACGTAGGTTATTCAACGTGCCAGTATGCACCTATTGGTTCCACGGTCTGCTCACTCCACTGTGTTGCGTGGAGTTACCGATGCGGAATACTCACCAGCAGCACAGTAACCCGCTGGTCTTCACTGTCGTGCAATTCCGTAAACATCGCCGGCGGGGCTGACGGTTCCGGCTTTTCGTGCAGGACATAGAGCTTATCCAGGCACAGAACACAGTCCTGCATCCACAGGTGGCGTTCAGATGTTTCGAGCACCCCGGCAATCGTAGCGAGATTAGCAGGGAGTGTATCCTCGGCAGAGGCGAGCGTCGCCAACTCCGCCTCTATCGCTTCGAGACGAGACTGCAGCTGCACCTGCTCCTGCTCACCCGTGTGCCGCGAGAAGCCGCCACTGCGCTGCAGGATTGCCAGTTTGCTGCGCAGCAGCGCCCTGCGCCTGGTCAGGACATCGCGCTCCTGGCTCTGCTCGGTCAACTTCCGGAGCGCGACCGACAGCACGTAATCGAACGCCCGGCCCGTGAGCAGGCGGCGAGTCTCGCCCTCGCTGGCGGCTGGCCCCAGCAGGCGATGCTCGCTGAAGCTCACCGTGGTGCGGGCAACGTCGCTGCGCGCCTGGTCGCCAACCTGCACGATGCCAAAACCGTGTTTTTCGTTTCTGCGCGCCACTGACAGCGCCGTCACCGGCTCGGCTGACGACGGATGTGCCGCGCGAAATTCCTTCAACGCGAGATCCCGGGAGAGAATTTGCTCCAGGTTTTCCTCGGAGTAAAACAGAGCGGAAAAAACCGGATGGTCATTCAGCGCCCGCCGGTCGGCGACTATCGGCGCCGGCAGGCGCGCAACCAGTTCAATGGCTTGCCGGACCGCATGAATTACAGGCTCCCGTAATCTTTTCGCGTAACCGGAAACGATCCTGAGGCGCGGGTCGGTGCCATCCACGGCGCGTTCGATTGCCGCCTTGATCTGCGTTTCCGACAGATTCGTGCCGACGTCATCGGTGCAACCGAACAGATTGGCGAACAGTCTCAGCATGGCTAGGGCACCCACTCTATCTTGTGGGATATAAGGTATGCATCCACCGCCGCGCCCACTGTGGGATGAAAAATATCGCTGCCCAGCTTATCCAGCAATTCGTAGCGACGCATTCTGTCCTTCACCGGGTCTTTCATCTCTGCAAAGTGTAGTTCGATCTGCGCGTAGCGCAGTGCTTCGTGCAGCTCCGCGATCACGTCCGCGGAGGAGATATCGATGCCTGTGACCGGCTCCGCCGTGACCACCACCCGCTTCACCGGCGTCGGCGACTCAGCCACCGCTTCCAGCACGCGCGTCTGGAACAGTTCGGCGTTGGCAAAGAACAGCGGCGCATCCCAGCGGAACAAAACCAGCCCGGGCACCCGGCGCGCCTCGGGATGACGCTTGAGATCGTGGTAGCCGCGAATGCCTTCCGCGCGCCCGAGCACCGCGTAGTGCGGCCGCCAGCCATCCCAGAGGAATTCAATCACGGCAATCGCAATGGCCAGCCCAATACCCGGTATGGCGCCCAGCACGGCCACGCCGACAAAGCAGACGATGGACAGCCAGAACTCCCACTGCTGCAGCCGGTAGATGCGGCGCAGGTCCCGGAATTCGAACAGCCCGATGGCCGAGGCGATCACCACGGCGGCCAGCGCGCTATTGGGCAGGCTCTGCAGCAGATTGGGTGCGAACACCAGCAGCGCCGCCACCGCGCAGGCACCCACTACGCCGGTCATCTGTGTTTTCGAACCGGCCGCTTCGGCTACCGGCGTACGCGAGGAACTGCTGCTGATCGGAATACCCTGGAACAATCCAGCCGCCAGGTTGGCGGCGCCGAGGCCGACCATTTCCTGGTTGGGGTCGACACAGGTATGCGTCCGAGCAGCGTAAGTGCGCGACAGGACGCTGGTGTCGGCGAAAGACACCAGCGCAACGGCGCAGCCGCCGATGATCACTGCCTGGATATCCGCAGCGTGAATCAGCGGCAGATGAAAGGACGGCAATCCCTGTGGCAGCGAGCCCAGCACCTTCACGTCACTCGCTTCCAGGTTGAAGAACCCGACCGCCAGCGTCGCGCCGACCACGGCGAGCAGAATGCCGGGAATGCGCGGGAAACGCTTGAGCAGCAGGATCACCCCCAGCGTCGCAGCGCCGATGGCGAACGCGGTGAGATTGGTTTGACCGTCGAGTATCGAACCGATGATGGCCGTGGCATTGTGCACCGGCCCGTCACTCTCGATGGAGAAGCCGAAGACCTTGGGCAGCTGGCTGATCAGCACGGTCAGTGCAATCCCGTTCATGTAGCCGTAGCGTATCGGTTTGGACAGCAGCTCCGTGATGAAGCCCAGTTTCAACACGCCGGCCAGAATGCAGATAACGCCAGACACCAGTGCCATCGCGCTGGCCAGCACGATCGCACGCGCAGGGTCGCCCTGCGACAGCGGCAGCACCACGGCGAGGATCAGCGCCGCGAGCGAGGAGTCCGGGCCCAGCACCAGGATGCGGCTGGGGCCGAACAGCGCGTACGCCAGGAGCGGGACAATGGTCGCGTACAGGCCGTAGATGCCGGGTACACCCGAAGCTACCGCGTAGGCGATACCCACCGGCACCAGCATGGTCGTCAGCACCAGTCCGGCGGCGATGTCGCTGGCCAGCCACCCGGGCTGGTAGCGGGACAGCGTCAGCAGTCCCGGCAGCCAGCGCCGCCAACCGCTTTGCGCACCGGACGCAGTGGCGACGCGACCCGGTTCAAGCGGGGGAGATGCTGGCCTCTCGCTACTCATCATGCTCTCACACCGGACAATCGGCCGCCGGACCTAAATACCGAGCGGCATGAAAAAGAACGCCAGCCCCAGGATCAGGTACACGGCCAGCAGTTGTACGCCCTTCAGCCAGTCCGAGCGCCCGTCGCCGGCCACCTGCGACGTGATCAGCACCGACAGCAGTATGGCCACCACCAGCCCGGTGCCGAACAACAGGTCCATGCGGGAGGGTCCTACCCACAGGCTGGTGAGCACCAGCACCGGCGCCACGAACAGCGCGACCTGCACACTGGAACCGATCGCGATGGACAGCGACAGGTCCATGCGGTTTTTCATTGCGGCGGAGATGGCGGTCGCGTGCTCCGCGGCATTGCCGAGAATCGCCACCACGAACACGGCGACAAACACGCGGTTCAGGCCGATCGCCTGCGCGGCAGGTTCGATGGCGGCCACGAGAATCTCGCTCATCCAGGCGATGGCCGCCGTCGCCGACGCCAGGATCAGCAGGGCTTTTTGTGTCGACCAGGCGGCGTGGCCGGCCGCGGCATCCGTGCCCTCGATCGAGCCGGTGAACAGCGCTTTGTGACTGCCGAGCGAGAACACGAGAAACAGCCCGTAAACGACAAGCAGCACCACGGAAATCGTGACGCTCAAGTACAACAAACCGGGCTCGGCCTCCACCCCCACCAGGCTGTTGTAGGTGGCGGGCAGGATGAGCGCGATCGCCGCCAGGGTCAGCAGCGTCGCTTCGGAACGCGCGCCGGCGGCATTGTAGGTTTGCTCGGCATGCCGCAGGCCGCCGGCCAGCATGGAGGCGCCGAGAACCAGCAGGATATTGCCGACGATGGAACCGGCCAGCGAGGCCTTCACCACATCGAGCAGGCCCGCCCGCAGCGCGGCAAGCGCGATAATCAGCTCCGCGGCGTTGCCAAAGGTCGCATTCAGCAGACCGCCGACACCCTCCCCGAGTTTCTCCGCGAGTTGTTCCGTCGCCCGGCTCATCCACCCGGCGAGTGGCAGGATGGCGAGTGCGGTGGCCAGGAATATCCACAGATGCTGCTCTGGTGCGAGGTGCTCCAGTGCAATGGCGACGGGAACCAGGATGAGCAGCCAGTTCATGGATTCAAATTCCGCAAGATACCAGCATCAAGAACCGTCACCTCACCAACGTTCGGTTCACCGCCATGCAGACGCGTCCGGACATCAGCCTCTCACCAGCAGCAGGTGAATCGGGGGCCAGTCAACACGCTTACTTTTTCACAATAAGATAACAGTAGATTCCACCTGCTTCAGTGCTCTCGAGCAGGCAATGACCCGATTGTTCGGCAAACACCTTGAAGTCACGCACCGAGCCCTGGTCTGTCGACAGCACGCGCAGCCGTTGACCCGATTGCATGGCGTTGAGCGCACGCTTGGCCTTCAACAAGGGCATGGGACACGCGAGCCCGGTAGCGTCCACTTCCACGTCCGGTCGTATCATGACGGCACCGGCTCCGGACGCAGTGCCCGCAATCCTCGCTCAGTGGCCACCCAGCACCAGCACCTGGATTGGGAGCAGCAGGGCCTGCATGCGCAGGATCACTGCGTGCACGATGCCAACAGCGTCAATCGCGTGCAGAGCAAACCAGCGCAGTGCACCAATATCAGGTTCCTGCAGCGCGTCATGGTTATTGGTATAAGCATTTGCGATACAGCTACCGCCCTGCGGCAGAGCGTCGAGCCCCCCGGCGTAGAGCGGCTCCATGATCGCGGTGATCGTGCCCGGACGTGCGACCTGCTGCAGGTCGATCAGCGTGTCAGTGGGGCGCACCTGGCCCGCGGCGATCACAGGCTGCACCTCGGTCACCACCACTGGAATGATCTGCCACGGCATGGCGATACAGGTCACCTCGCCGATCATACCGGGCTCGATCACCTGCGCCTCGATCTGCCCAAAGCCCGCGAGCAGTCCTGTGACCAGACGATCGGGCACCAGGATTCCAGCGGGGCGTAGCATCGGGTTTACCACATCGCCGGGGCGCAGACCGAATTGCTGGACGATTCCACCCGTGCCGGCCACAACCAGCGTCTTATCCAGCGCCACCTGCGCCTCGTGCAGTGCCGCCTCGGCGCTCGCCATTTCCGCCGGGAGCTGGAATTCGAGCTGGGACACCACGGATTCGCGGGCCGCGAGAGCAGAGTCGAGTGCGCCCTGCGCCGTCTCCATCGTGATCTGCATACGCGCCACGTCGCGTTCCGCGATCGACCCGGGACTGCGTCGCAGCACCTCCTGGCGCACTTCAAATTCCTCGCGCGCCTGACGGAGTTGCCCGCGCGCCTGCACGATGCGGCCTTCAGCTTCCGCGAGCTGGGACTTGGCCACGATTTTTGCGGCCTCAACCTCGGCGAGCTGCCGCCTGGCTGTTTCCAGTGCCGCTTGCTGTTGGGTACTGTCGAGCCGGAACAGCGGCTGTCCTGCTTCGACCCGCTCATTGATGTCAACGTAGGTTTCCGCTACCCGGCCACTGGTTTCCGGCAGGATCGTGACGGTCCGGAACCCCGACGTCGCGGACTTGGTTGACGGGTGGAAGTAAAAAATGGTCGTGATCAGGCCCACTGTCAGGATCAAACACAGCGTGATACCCCAGCGCAGTTCGAACCACATCGTGAACAGCGTGATTTCACGACCAATGCGCTTACCCTGCACGTACCGGCGAAAAAGGAAATCCGGCAGGATGGTCAGCATCGAGCAGAGCAGGAACTCAAGCATCGCTCTTCGCTCCGTGCTGCCGTGGCTCACCGCCAGCGGGAGTAACCTGCGTTGGCGTGGCGGCTGCGGATTCCGGCGAAATGTGAGGCCGCTGCCCCGCAGGCGCTGCAGCCTCGGCGATGCGGCCGAGCGACGTGGCAATCGATGTCATGGGCGTCTTGAAATCCGGGAGTGGCACCACGGCGATCAACAGACCGGCAATCCAGAACGCGTGGTTGTGCGTGAACAGTGCAATCAGCGCCAGCACGGAGACGAGTTGGAACTGCGCCTTTTGGCCGCGATGGGCCAGTTGTTCCGGAAGCGCATGGAGCTTGAAGTAGAACACGCCGATTCCGACCACCGCCAGCAACAGGAAAATAGCGGTGAAGACGAACAGCCCGTCGCCCTCCCCCGGCGCTGTAACGAAAGGTGGAAGGTGATGTATCGCGCCCTGGTGTGGCGTCTGTGCCATGTGCGAATCGTCTCCCTATATTTCATTTCCGATTATTCTGACTGGCGCAGGGAATGACCTGCACGCACATTGTTGCTGCAGCATAGCAAGAACGGAGCCAGCAATAACCGGATCAGAGAAAAAACTTTCCAACACAGACACCCGTCTGGCCAAGTATTTCCGGAGTTCCTCGTCTGAGCCCGGTTTTACAATCAGTTTTGCAGGTGAGCAGAACCGCTGCGGTGGTTACCAACAGCGGGCGCACGACCTTTGACTTACGGATCAATTCGGGTGATTTTCGATCCCTGTATGCCGATTCCGGCCATCAACCCCTTCTGGCCGAAGATGAATGCGTAAACGTCATCCTTGGCAGTCGTGGTGGTCAGGTTCTTCGCGACGCCCTCGTCCACGATAACCAGCGACGGGCCAACTCCCAGTTCCCAGCCATCGCTTTTCTTGAGCGACTCGCCTGCGGCATCGGTCATCAGGAACATGGCGTAGCTGAACTCCTGCGCTCCGGCCTGAAGTCCGTACGAAGCCGCTGCGGTTCGGTAAAAGCCCGCAATCTTGCCGTCGATGAACAGGGCGCCATCGCCGCCCTGTCCACCGATGATCAAACCGGCTTTGAGGATGCTTGGAAACACCAGCACGGCTTTAGCTTTTTCACCCAACGCTTTGGCCGCCGGCGTCGTGGCGTAGAGTTTTTGGAGAGCGGCGGTCGCGTCGCGCTCGATTTCCGCTTTATCGGCGGTCAACGCGAGCTGCGGACTCACGAGTAAGACGCCAACCAGGGCGGCGAACAGAATTGTGCAGACAGATTGAATCGTGCATTTCATGGGTGGTTACTCCTTTGCATGGTGTGTGGTTTGTGCAGTGTTATTGTTGCGCCGGGTCGGCACGCAGCACGCGCAAGCCAAGGGTTGTAAAAATAATAGTCAGCAGTGGATTCAGCAGGTTGAAAAAGCAGAACGGCGCGAATGAAAGCGCTGATATACCCAGGGCCGCAGCCATATAGGCGCCGCAACTGTTCCACGGAATGAGTGGCGACGTGACTGTGGCGGAATCGCCCACCACTCTGGATAGCAGCACCGGCGCGTAACCCCGGTCGATGAATGCCTTGTGGAATAGCCGGCCCGGCAGCACGATCGCGATGTACTGGTCAGAAGCGAGAACGTTGGTACCCACGCAGGTCGCAACTACCGAGCTTACCAATGCGGTCGCCGAACGCGCTGCTGCGATCAGCGGCGCCATCAGCCGCTGCAGCAGGCCTGCATGCTCCACCACCGCGCCGAATGCCAGCGCAGTGATGATAAGCCATACGGTATTCAACATGCTGTGCATGCCGCCGCGCGTCAGCAATTTGTCTACCATCGGGTCACCGGACGTGACGTGATAGCCTGTCCCGAGCGCGAACCACACGCCTTTCAGGTACGCCAGAACGGTCGGCAGGTCCGGATTGCCTGCCAGGGCGACCACACTCGCCGGCGCGAGGACAACAGCTTGGACACCACCCACCAGGGCGCCGATAAAGATAGTCACAAAGGGGGGAAATCGCAGGACCGCCAGGCCCACCACAACGAACAGCGGCAGGAAGGCCCACAGCGAAATGGTCGCGTGCGCACGCAGACTGCCCAGGGTGGTACTGGCATCAAAGTCGCCCGGTTCCCCGAGGAACGCAAACAAGGCGACTGCCAGCAGCAGTGAGGGGACGGAGGTCCATAAGGATTCACGGATATGGTCGAACAGGTTGGAGCCGGCCGCTGCAGTGGCCAGATTGGCGGTATCGGACAGCGGCGAAGCCTTGTCGCCGAAATAGGCGCCGGATATCACCGCGCCCGCGGTGATGGCCGGTGACAGGTTCATGCTACCGGCAATCCCCATCATGCCGATACCAATGGTGCCGGCCACCGTCCAGGAACTCCCAATGCTGAATCCGACCACCGCACAGATGATCGCAGTCGTAGCATAAAAGTAATGTGGATTCAGCAACTTCAGTCCGTAGTAGACCATGGAGGAAATTGTGCCAGACATCGCCCAGGTGCCAATCAACGCACCTACGCCGAACAGGATCATGATGGCCACCAGCCCGGACGCAATACCATCGACAACGGCTTGCCGGATTCCGGCAACCTCCATGCCGTTCTTGTAGGCGATCCCCATCGCAATCACACCGCAGAACAACAGCGCGATCTGGTTGGGGCCATAGGATGCATTGTCGCGGAACAGATAGTAGGAAAGGCCCAGCAGGCCCAGCAGCGCACCGACCGGGATCAGCGCATCGGGCAATGATGGCGTCCTCGCAGCGCTAGCCATGCCAGACTGATCCCCGGTCATACGTCTATATCTCCATGCTTATAAAAGGCCTCGCGCACACCAGGTTCTTCCACATCGATCGGCTCACCTCAACGCCGCCGACCACCACCGCGCCGGCCACCCATGGGGCGGGAGCGCGACGGGATCGAGGGGGCGGCGCGCATGCGCTGGTGCGACATCGACGGAGGACGCTGTGTCGGTCGCGTAGCTGGGCGATTGGGATACTCTCCTGGCGGCAATGCAATAGGGTGAGCCGGTCGCGGGTCATCGATACCCGGTCGTTCGGGGCGGTTCTCGGGCGGGCGCGGCGTGACGATGTAGTCCGGGTAATCATCATAGTAATCGTAGGAGCCGTAGTACCACGGTGAAGAAGGATAGGCAGGGCCAAAATAGTTGCCATCGTCGTAGCCGCCGCCGTCGCTGACACACCCTGGGAGGGCTAGGGCTACCGCCCCGCCAAGAACGCATAGTGTCAGTATGCGCATCATGGCAGCAGTTCCTGCGGCGCTGACTCGGCATGCCATTCGAGTACGCCGATGGCTGCGCCACTCGGATCGGCCAGCACGGCGACCTTGCCACCGGCAAGCTCAGTCCTCGGCGCCACCAATACTCTGCCACCCAGCTGCGGAACCCTGGCAGTGACGTCAGCAATACTTTCGACCCGTACAAAGGGTAGCCACGCAGGCTGGATGTCCGACCGATCGGCAGGAAGCGTCATTAACCCGGCGCGCGCGTAGTCCTGGCTGACCAGAAGATAGCCTTCAGTGTCTACACCCGGCGTGTTTTCCGGCGAGTTGTCGAGCAATTCAAAGGGCGCCAGGTGCGCGTAAAATTCTCCAGCCTTCACCGCGTCACGGCTCAGCAGCTCGATCCAGATCCACTCACCGGGCTCCGCCAGGTAATCGTCCGGGTCGCCTCCATCGCGGTGGACCGCGCCGAACACCGCACCTTCCGCGTCGGTAAAAACACCGAGAGTGCCAAGACCGTGCACAGTGCGCGGCGCCAGCAAGGTAGTGCCGCCGTGTTGGGTCACCACCTGCTGGGCGACACCCACATCGGGCACCGACATGTAAGCGATCCAGCGAGGCTTGTGCGTGGCATCCGCCTGCATCTGGCGCTGGAAGACCGTACCGATGTCGTGGTCGCCGGCGAACATCACGGCATAGTCGGCATGCTCAAGGAACGTCCAGCCAAACAGGTCCTCGTAGAAGGGCTTCACTACCGCCAGGTTGTCAGTCAGCAGATCGGCCTGCACGAACTTGCCTGGAATATGGTTCTCGGGCGCCTGAGCCCACGCCAAAAATGTCGAGATCAAACCAAGAAGTAGAAAATACCACCGGTCACGCCGCATTCCCTGATTCCGTGAGACCCTGATGATTGTGTTCGCGAATGGTGTCACCAAGTACTGCAGGTAAGCAAGTTTCGTGCGTCGCCCGGACATGTCTCTGGTACCGAACAAATCTCTCGCGCAGGAGTTTGTTTCCACAGAGACGGACTACAAACGAGTCGCACGGGACAGAAAGGGACAGAAATGAACAAATGAGGACATCGGATTGCGAGCGATCACTTTTTTCGCGAGTATGGCCAGAATTTTTTTACCTCAGACAGCTCACATTTTTGGGCCACTGACGCACAGGAGTGTCGAATGAACAGCAACAACGCACCGCAGAACGACAACGGCGCGAAACCGCGATTCAGCTTTCCGACCGCTTTCACCATTCTCTTCGGCCTGATACTTTTCGTCGCCGCACTGACATGGCTGATACCCGCTGGCGAGTATGACCGCGTCAAGAACGAGGCGCTGGGCAAGGACGTACCCGTTCCCGGCACCTACCAGTCGGTGGACTCCAATCCGCAGCGGCTGCTGAAATCCGTGCTGATGGCGCCGATCAATGGCATGTACGACCCCGACAAGGGTGAAGCGCGAGCCATTGACGTGGCGCTGTTCGTGTTGATGATCGGGGGCTTCCTCGGTGTCGTCACGCGCACCGGCGCCATCGACGCCGGTATCGGTGGCGCCATGAAGGCGCTCAAAGGCCGGGAAATCTGGATGATTCCGTTGATGATGGCGCTATTTGCGGCGGGAGGCACGAGCTACGGCATGGCCGAGGAGTCGCTGGCCTTCTACGCCTTGATCATCCCGGTGATGATCGCTGCGGGCTACGATGCACTCACCGCGGTTGCCATGATCATGCTGGGCGCCGGCATCGGCACCCTGGGGTCCACCGTCAATCCCTTCGCCACGGTCATTGCCTCACAGGCGGCGGGCATTCCCTTCACCGATGGCATCGTGTTGCGCGTTGCGATACTGGTACTGGGCTGGCTGGCCTGCGTAATCTATGTGATGCGCTACGCTGCGCGCGTCAAGGCCAATCCCGCCACATCGGTGATTGCCGACATGCGCGAGGAGAACCGGCAGCACTTTCTCAAAGGCGGCGAGGGCCTGGCCGAGGTGGAATTCACCGGCACGCGCAAACTTATCCTGACCATTTTCGCAATCACCTTTGCGGTCATGATCTGGGGCGTGTCATCCGCTGGCTGGTGGATGGGCCAGATGTCTGCGCTGTTCCTGGGCTCCGCCATACTCATAGGCCTGATCGGGCGGCTGGGCGAGAAGGATCTGGTCGATACCTTCGTCAACGGCGCGCGCGACCTGCTGGGCGTGGCGCTGATCATCGGCGTCGCGCGTGGTGTTGTGGTCATAATGGACCAGGGCAAGATCACCGACACGGTACTCTTCTGGGCGGAGCAGGCGGTGGCCGATCTGTCGTCGGTCGTGTTCATCAATGTGATGTTCTGGATTCAGGTGCTTTTGTCGTTCTTTGTACCCTCGTCCTCCGGGCTTGCGGTGTTGTCGATGCCAATCATGGCGCCTCTGGCGGAATTCGCGGGCTCCAGCCGCCACCTGATCGTTACCGCCTACCAGTCGGCCAACGGACTGGTAAACCTGATCAATCCTACCTTCGCGGTCGTGATGGGGGGGCTTGCCATCGGGCGCGTGGGCTATGACCGCTGGCTGAAATTCATGTGGCCGCTGTTGCTCATCCTGGTCATCCTGATCTCCGTGGTATTGAGCGTCGGTGCGCTGCAATCCTGACCAGAAACCCGGCGGTTGCCATCAGAAATACATCGAAGCTTTATATGGCTGAAATTGATACAAAAATTGTACAGAAGGGGAATATCGTGAGGAACATCAAAACTCTTACCGCAGCGATTCGCGCAACTTTGGCCATCGGCATAACGCTAGCCGCCGCGCCGGCAATCGCCGGCTTCAATCTCCTCGACGAGGATGGCACCAAGCTGACCTTTAATTTTGACGCCGTGGTCGCCGGCTTTGTCGGCGACGATTCGTGGTTCGGCGCATCGAAAGAGTTTCTCGGCGCAGGCACTAATAACTGGGCTGAATACGGCGCCGAGCCGCGCCTGTCGCTGGAGACGCCTCTTGCCGGGGGTACGGTGTTTGGCCAAGTCAGCGTGGTGGCGACCAAAACCGGCAGCGATGATGCCTCCGGGCTCACCATCGGTATCGACGCTGAGGACGCCGATGTCGAGCAGGCCAACCTGGGCTGGAAGATCGACAATGTTTTTTCCGGCCTGGAGAACGACACGGCCTCCCTTAGCGCGGGTCGCCAGGATTACAAAATCGGCACCGGCATGCTGATCGCCGATGGTCACGCCGATGGCGGCGAGCGCGGCGGCTGGTATATCGGCATGCGCAAGTCCTTCCAGGAATCCGTGATTGCGCGCCTGAAGAGCGACGAGTTGCTGCTGGAGGGCTTTAGCATGGAGAACCAACCGCGCGACGGCGGTACCGAAGGCGAGGTCTGGGGTATCAACGGCGAATACACCTTTTTTGGCAGCACGAAACTGGGCCTGACCTATATGGAGCCCGAAACCAAGCACACCGAGGCTCCGTATGACAAACCCCTCGATATCTATAACGGTCGCCTTGACTGGACACCGCAGGGCTCGATGGATGGGGTATTCCTGAGCGGCGAATACGCCTACCAGGAAAACAACATCATCGAGGCCGAGGGTTGGTTCACGGAACTCGGCTACCAGTTCAAGCAGACGTCGTGGACGCCGACGCTCAGCTACCGCTACGCGTACTTTGAGGGCGACGACCCGAGCACCGCCAAAGATGAAGAGTTTCGCACGATTGCTTACGGCTTCACTGACTACGGCTCGTGGTATCAGGGGGAAATCACCGGCAACTACCCGCTGGGTAACAGCAACCTGATCAGTAATCGCGTGCGACTCAAGATCCAGCCGATTGAAAGTATCACGGCAAACCTGATGTACTACGATTTTACCCTGGACCAGCAGCAGGTCTTCGGCGATCCGGTCAGCAGCGACGACTGGGGCGACGAAATCGACTTGACGCTAGACTGGCAGGCCACCGACAGTATTTACGTGATAGGCGTACTCGGCTACTCATCGCCGGGAGACGCGGCCAAAGAGTGGACCGGCGGCGATCAGGACTGGTTGTACGGTATGCTGTACCTGTCCTACTCGTATTGATCCGCGCTGCAACGTGGCGTGAGTTCGGCTCATATTGTCCAGACTACATCGCGCGCTTTCCGGTAGCGCGCCCTACGATTTCTTCACACAGGAGCGCTTATGAGTAAATTTGGTGTGCATTCTGAAGTGGGTAAACTGCGAACGGTGATGGTGTGCCGCCCGGGACTGGCGCACCAGCGCCTCACGCCTGGCAACTGCCACGATCTGTTGTTCGACGATGTGATCTGGGTGCATGAGGCGCAGAAGGATCACTACGACTTCGTCCTGAAAATGCAGGAACGCGGCGTGGAGGTGCTCGAACTGCACGACATGCTGGCCGCCACCATGGAGGTGCCAGAAGGGCGCAAATTTGTGCTCGATCGGCGTGTCACGGCGAACACGGTGGGCCTGCTCACTGCGGACATTATCCGCCCGTGGCTCGATGAAATGCCGGCCCGACGGCTCGCCGAGCATCTCGTTGGCGGTATCGCCATCGGCGAAATGCCCGACAGTACAGGCAAGAAGATGATGACCGAGGCATTCGGCGCGACGGAGTTCATCCTGCCGCCGGTGCCGAATACGCTGTTCCAGCGCGACCCGTCCTGCTGGATCTACAACGGCGTCACGGTGAACCCAATGTACTGGCCGGCGCGCCAGCCGGAAACACTGCTTCAGCGTGCGGTGTACAAGTACCACCCGATGTTTGCCGGCGGCGATTTCCAAATCTGGTGGGGCGACGAAGACAGGGAGTTCACCGGCGCGTCCATGGAGGGCGGCGATGTGATGCCCGTCGGCAAGGGCGTAGTGCTGATCGGCATGGGCGAGCGCACCACCCGCCAGGCGGTGCTGCAAACCGCGCAGGCACTATTCAAGCACGGCGCCGCCGAGCGCGTGATCGCCTGCCAGATGCCCAAGAGCCGCGCCGCCATGCACCTCGATACCGTGTTCAGCTTCCTCGACCGCGACGCGGTGACCGTGTTCCGCGAGGTCGTCGACCAGATTCGCTGCTACAGCATCCGGGGCAACAAGGATGGTATGTGTGAGGTGAACCCCGACCACGGCTCCATCCTCGATGTCGTGAGCGAGGCACTGGGCATCAAGGAGCTGCGCGTGGTCGAGACCGGTGGCAATGCCTACGCGGCCGAACGTGAGCAGTGGGACGACGGCAACAACGTGGTGGCGCTGGAGCCCGGCGTGGTCGTGGCCTACG
>CAYWWD010000100.1:0-13738 GCA_964461965.1 uncultured Halioglobus sp.
GTCCTTCAAGGTGCGTGTCTCGGCCTGGGGGATATCCACCGGCTCCTGCTTCTGATAGATGCAGGATTTCATGCAGTCGTTGCAGATGCGGTGCCCGGTACCCGCCAGCATCGGGTTGTCGACCACGATCATCGCCAGCGCGGCGATAGGCTCGCCGCGCGTTTTCACCAGGTGAAACTCGGAAATTTTCTCTTCCAGCGGGCAGCCTGCAAGGGTCACGCCGAACGGGGATTTCTTGAAGGGTGCGCTTTTGGGGTCCGCGCCCTTGGGAGCTTTCTCGCGCAGCCCGCGTGAACAGGAGTCCTTGCCCTGGTTGTGGCACCAGATGCAGTAGTTGGCCTCGTCCAGGGCGCCGGTGAGATCGGTGCCGTGATCAGTGAGAGCAAAGCCCTCGCGGCGGCGCAGGTGGTCGATACTGTGGCGGGGAAAGCCCAGAGTGTCGCGCGTAACCAGGGGCACCAGGTTCTGGTAGTCGAGTTTGGCGGGGGCCTTGAACAACACGCCATCAGCGTGCCGCTCACGTCCGGCATCCGTACTGGAAGCCCACACCGCATAGCGGGCCGCAAGGTCGAGCTGGTCGGCATTGGCCGCTTCATTCTCCTGCCACACGGTGACCGCGCGCGCGAAAGCCAGTTCACTGAAGGGCTCGCCCAACAGGCTCTCTGCGGCCGTCTCCGCGTCGAAGTTCACGACTTCCTCGGGTTTGTATTTAGCCTGCGCCTGGCGCTGCACAAACAGGCGCTTGACGCTGAAGATGGGCGCGAGCGTGTGATGTTGCTCGGCCAGTGCACGTGCGGCCTCCTCGATACCAAACAGGCGCGCTACAAAATCCTCGAGGTGGGGTGCCACTGCGATCAGCAGCTCGGATTCGGCCTTTGCCGCCAGGGCCTCGGGCGCGGCGCGGGCCGCGACGAGGGCATCGCGCAGCGCGGGGTCCGCCTGGGCGACGAATTCAAGGAAGCGCGCGTCCAGGCGCGCCAGTCCCTCGCGCTGGTGCAGGTCGGTAAATTCGAATCCAAATGACAGCTTCAGCATGTGCCGGGCGTTCCGTTGTGAAAAGGGCGCACTATAAAGAGTTGGCTATGGCCGGGCAATAGAATGCCGGGCGCGCATCGCCACGCCATCGGTTCCGGGCAGCGGCGTGTTCTGCGATGCGAAGGCTCCGACGCGGATCGAAAGTTCAATATAGACAATGTAAAGATTTATCTAGACAGCGCCTAGATGGGCTGCCAAACTTATCTTGACAGCGTCTAGTTTGGAGCCTGCCATGCACTACACCAGCTTCTATCTCTATCTCGTCCTCACCGTAGCCCTGGTGGGCATGGGGCTGACGGCCTGCGGCGGCTCCAACGCCACCGAGGCCACCAACGTACCCGGCCCTGCTCCGGTTCGCGTCGCAACCGCGGCCCCGGCCGAGTTTCTCAACCAGATCAGGACTGTCGGTCGCGTGAAGCCCGAACGCACCTATGTGCTCGCTTTCAAGACACCGGGTGTGGTGTCCTCCCTGCATGTGCAGGCCGGGGATGCGGTGACGCAGGGCCAGGTGCTCGCCGAACTCGACCCCCGCGATGTGAATGCCCAGTTACGCCAGGCCGAAGAAGCCGCCGACAAGGCGGATCGGGAACTCGAACGCATCCGGGCGTTGCACGCGAAGCGTTTCGCCTCCGACGCCGAGCTGCAGGATGCGCAGGCACAGGCCAAATCCACCCGTGCCACCGCGCAGGCAGCGCTCTCCGACCGCGGCTATGCCCGCATTGTTGCGCCCTCTGATGGCGTCGTACTGCGGCGCAACATCGAAGCGAACAGCGTGGTTGCCGCCGGCGCGCCGGTGCTGACCCTCTCCGACACCAGCGAATCTTTCGTACTCGCGGCCGGCCTCGCGGATCGCGACGCACTGCGGGTAGCTCTTGGTGACACCGCCGAAGTACGTTTCGATGCCTATCCCGACCAGGCGTTCACCGCCAGCATTTCAGAAATCGGCGCGGACGCCGACGCGCGCACCGGCACGTTCCAGATCAAACTGAAAATCGACACTGCCGCAGCGGCCTCGACCCGGGCGACCCTGAAAAGCGGCCTGGTCGGCCGCGCGGTGATCACGCCGTCCGCGCCTTCGGACGTCGCGGTCGCCATCCCGGTGGACGCCATCCTCGAAGGTCACGGCGACCAGGCCATCGTGTTCGTGGTCGACCCGGCCACGGGCGTGGCGGAGCGCACCCGGATCTCCACCGGCCGCCTGTCCGGCTCGCTGGTGGCCGTAACCGAAGGCGTCAAAGTCGGCGACCAGATCGTGGTCGACGGCGCGGGTTACCTGTCGGACGGTGAACAGGTTCTGATTTCGACGGCGAGCGCGGAGTAAGTCCATGAACATCGCCGGATTCGCCGTTCGCAACTGGCAGTTCACGCTGGTACTTACACTGCTGTTCGCTGCGCTGGGTTTCAACGCCTTTCAGTCCGTTCCGCGCACCGAAGACCCGAGTTTCAACGCGCCATTCTTCACCGTGATCACGCTGGCCTCCGGGATGGAAGCGACCGAGATCGAAAAGTTGATCACCGACCGCATAGAGGACGCGTTCAACGAACTGGACGATGTGAAGAAGATCGAATCGACCACCAATTCCGGCGTCTCCATCGTGCACGTGGAATTCGACTGGGCGGTGCGCGACATGGATCGCAAGTATGACGAAATCATACGCGAGATGAACCGCCTGCGACCCGACCTGCCGGCTGCTGTGAACAATGTGACAATCCGCAAGGGCCAGCCGGGCCTGACGAATATCGTGCAGTTCGCGCTGGTGGGCGATGTGGCCTACCGTGAACTGACCGACCGCGCACGCGACCTCAAGGATCTGCTGGAAGGCGTCAGCGGCGTGCGCACCGTGGATATCTGGGGCGCACCGGAGCCGGAGGTACGCGTGGCGCTGGACCTGCCGCGCATGAGCCAGCTCGGCGTGTCCGTCGATGACATGACCCGCGCCATACAGGGTGAGAACGCTGAAATCCCCGGCGGCGCGCTGCAGGCCGGCGGCATGCGCTTCAACCTGAAGACCACCGGCGCCTACGACAGCCTGGATGAAATCGCCGATACCATCGTCGCGGCCGAGGACGCGCAGGTCGTACATGTGCGCGACGTGGCCGATGTCACCTGGGCGCAGGAGGAGCATGTCTATGTCACACGCTTCAACGGCGACAAGACGGTGTTCATCACCGCCAACCAGCGCGACGGCCAGAATGTGTTCAAGGTGCGTGAAGGCATCATGAAACAGGTCCAGGCATTCAACCGGACCCTGCCGGGTGACGTGAAGCTGGTGGTAGCGTTCGACCAAACCGACGCGGTGGCCAAGCGCCTCGACCAACTCGGCAAGGATTTCCTCATCGCCGTCAGCCTGGTGTTGCTGACGCTGCTGCCGCTGGGCCTGCGGGCTGCGCTGGTGGTGATGTTCTCGATCCCGATGTCACTGGCACTCGGCATCTGGCTGCTGCACCACGCCGGCTTTTCCCTGAATCAGTTGTCGATCTCCGGCTTTGTGTTGTCACTGGGCCTGCTGGTTGATGACTCCATCGTGGTGGTCGAGAACATCGCGCGGCACCTGCGCATGGGCAAATCGCCGATGGATGCCGCGATCGACGGCACCCGGCAGATCTCGCTCGCGGTGGTAGGCTGCACCGCGACGCTGATGCTGGCCTTCCTGCCGCTGCTGTTCCTGCCCGAGGGCGCGGGCGCGTTCACGCGTTCACTGCCGGTGGCAGTGCTGCTCACGGTCACCGCCTCGCTGTTCGTGTCGCTGACCATCATTCCGTTCATCGCCAGCCGCGTACTGAAGAGGGAGCCGCACGCCGACGGCAACTGGCTGCTGCGCACCGTGATGACCGGCATCCACGCATTCTATCGCCCGCTGCTGCACCGGGCGCTGGCGCGCCCACTCGTCACCTGCCTCGTGGCGCTGGTGCTGTTCGCGCTGACGCTGACGCTGGTGCCGCGCATCGGCTTCAGCCTGTTCCCGCTGGCCGACTCGCGCATCGTGATGATCCAGATCGAGCTGCCCGAAGGTGCGTCGACAACCAAGACCAACACCGTGCTGGAAGCCGTGGAAGCGGAGCTGAAGAAATACCCCGAGGTCGAGAGCGTGATGGCAAACCTCGGTCGCGGCAACCCGCGCGTGTACTACAACGTGCTGCAGCGCGAGCTGGCAACCAACATCGCCGATGTGTTTGTGATGCTGAAAGCCTACGAGCCCAACCATACGCTGCAAATGCTGGATGAGTGGCGCGCCACGTTCGACGCCTACCCCGGAGCCAAGATCCTGGTGAAGTCGATGGAGAACGGGCCGCCGCTGGACGCGCCGATTGCGATCCGCGTGCGCGGCCCCGAGGTCGAGGGCGTGCGGCGCATCGCGGCCCAGGTCGAGGACCTGATCCGCCAGGTCCCGGGCACGCGCGATGTGAACAACCCCTCGCGTGCCACGCGCACTGACCTGAAAGTGGATGTGGACGAGGCGAAGGCCGCGCTGCTCGGCATCGCGCCGGGCACGGTCGATCGCGTGGTGCGACTGGCGGTCGCCGGCGAGCCGGTCAGCGAATTCCTGGACACCGACGGCGAAGCATATCCCATCACGCTGCGCCTGCCGCTGACTACCCACCACTCGCCGGATATCCTCGACGACATCTATATCCCGGCCGCCAGCGGTGCCGCCGTACCGCTGGCCCAGATTGCCGCGCTGCGCTTCGACGCCAGCCCCGCGCGCATCGACCGCCACGACCGCTTGCGCTCTGCTACCGTGACGGCCTATCCGCAATCGGGTTTCCTGACCTCCAATCTCACCGCTGCAATCATGCGACGTGCGCAGGCCCTGAACCTGCCGCCCGGGTACGAAGTCGCGGCTGGCGGCCAGTCGGAGGCCAGCGCCGAATCCTTCTCGGGCATGGGCAGTGCGGCCCTCGTGGCGCTGTTCGGCATCTTTGCGGTGCTGATCCTGGAGTTCCGCTCGTTCAAGGCCTCGCTGATCGTGGCCAGTGTCATTCCGCTGGGGATTCTCGGCGGCATCCTGGGGCTGTGGGTATCGGGCTACACGCTGTCCTTCACCGCGATGATCGGGATGATCGCGCTGGTCGGCATCGAGATCAAAAACTCGATACTGCTGGTCGACTTCACCAACCAGCTGCGCGCGCAGGGCACACCGCTGCGTGAAGCGATCGAAACGGCTGGTGAAGTGCGCTTCCTGCCCATCCTGCTGACCTCCGTCACGGCCATCGGAGGCATGCTGCCGCTGGCTCTACAGGGTTCCGGCCTGTACTCGCCTCTGGCCTGCGTCATTATCGGCGGCCTGATCACCTCCACGCTGCTCTCGCGTCTGGTGACTCCGGCCTGCTATCTTTTACTGGCACCGCGCGATGGGGCTCCGGCTTCGGCAGCTCTCGCGCTGACAGCGCACGAATAACAACAGGAATAGACGACATGCAGCCAGCACCGGATAAAACCTACCATCACGGCGACCTCAGGGCCGCCCTGCTGGCCGCAGCGCGCGCCATGGTCGAGGAACAGGGCGCGGACGCCTTCACCTTGCGCGAGGCCGCACGCCGGGCCGGTGTCAGCCACGGCGCGCCGGCCCACCATTTCGGCGACAAGACCGGGCTGCTGACGGCGCTCGCCGCCGAGGTGATGCGCGAGCGGGTGGAACAGGTGGAGTCCGCCAAGCGCACCGCCGGCCCCGACCCGCTCGACCAGATCAAGGCCTGCGGCATGGCGCACATCGATTTCCTGATCTCCCACCCCAACCTCGAAGGCTTGTGCTGGCGGGACAACCTGATCGATCGCGCCGATCCCGCTCTGCAGGAGGTCCTTAAGCACATGACGGACGGATTGATCGAAACCATGAGCGCGGTGACCGGCAAGGCGCTCGTTCCCGACAAGGAATCCAACCCCTCCACACTGCTCGCCATCTCCATCGTGCACGGCTTTGCGCAGATGGTGAACGAGCGCGTCATCCTGCAGAATGTGCCCGAACGAGAGCGTCGCCCGCGCGCGCTGGCAATGGCCGATGAGATGCTGGATCTGGTCGGCACGGCGTTCGGCGCATCCGCAGGCGATTGAGCCCCCACGTCACGTCCCGACCTGATCCTGCGCTCCGGGCCTGTCGAACAAGGCCTTCAAGGTAGCGTCGCTTCAGTACAGATTATTCTCGTAGTCGCTCTGCAAACCCCGCGCCATCAGTCCGGGCACGGACACCACCTTGCGCGCCAGCGCAGCCTGCAGGCCGCGGGTCTTGTTGCCCTTCACATGCGCAACCAGCAGCGCCGCCGGATCGATTCCCGCAGTGCCCGGCACCGCCGGCCACAGGCGTGCACGACGCAGCGCCGCGCTTGCGTACACTTCGAGGGTGGCCGGTTCGATGCAGGTTGCGAGCAGCGGTGTCTTGCCTGCCACGACAAACATGCCACGCCGCTCGGGATCGGTGGTCAACCGCGCAGTGCCCGACAGTTCGGCGACGTGCACCGAACCCGGAATCAACGCAACGGCTGCGATACGCGGCTGCGCCAGGATATTGCGAAAGCTGTCGGCGCGGCGATTGCCGGGTCGTTCGGCGTACCAGATGCCATTGTCGCACAGGCGGAGCATCGCGCCGGCGGGATCGCCCTTCGGGCTGAGGTCGCACCGCCCCTGTGCGTCCATGGTCGCCAGTGCCAGGAAACGGCTGGCGGCGAGAAACTCGCTGACGTCGCCACAGGCATTCTCGACCGGCTGTGCATTCCATAAATCCGAGCGGATCAGCGCCTTGGCGCAGTGGACATAGCACTCATCCACGAGTATCTCGACTGTGCCCGCCGTCGCGGACGCCACCCGGCCGTTCACGCGCAGCGTCTCGCCGATGCCAGGCGACAGGAATAGTGCGCCAACACCACTGCCGACACTGGCCAGATCAGGTTTGTCCAGCGCCGCCAACGCCAGCTGCAGGTGCGTGTCATTCACGGCGCGCGCAAATCCCGCCTCACCGCCACCGAGGGTCACCGCGACAGTGCCACCACGACCGAAGCTGGCAAACATCAGTGTGGATGAAGCAATCCAGCGCCGCGCGCCTGCATCGAGATGATCTATCACCTTGAGGTGCATCGAGCCCGGCGTCCTGCCGATGCAGGATTCCAACGCGGCGACGGTATCGACCGTATCACTCATAACCTTGCTCTCGAATACGCCCGCCTGGTCGGACGTCCGTGTCTCGTAGCGTATACGCGCGCCAACTGCCGAGCAGCAACGGCAGTGCCGTCAGCAGCAGGAACAGGGCCTCTAACAATCCGTCGACGACAAGCATGCCGACGATACCGCCGGCGCTGCACACGGCCAGCAGGATGAGTACCTTCAACCCGCGCCAGTGCATCATGCGAGGGCCGCCACGGGTTTCACCACACGTCGACGGCGGCGATCCCACCACAACCAGGCGCCGTTTAAGGTGATAAACAGCGTGAGCCAGGTGCAGAGCGTCCACAGAATTTTCAACGGCAGGCCGCCGTAGTCACCAAAGTGCAGCGGCTCCGACAGGGCAATGGCCTTGAGATACATCGGCACCGGTGGTGCCAGCGCGATATCGCCGGTCGCGGCGTCGAGGATGATGACGCCAAACATTCGCTCCTCCAGCCCTTCACTGCCACCGAGCAATGCGGTGTAGTGGCGCGGCGTGGAAAAATCGGTGCCCGGAAAAATCATCGACTGCACCCGCCAGCCCGCTGGGGCATCGGCCTGGGCGATGGCAAACGCGCGATCGACGTCCACCGGCGGCGAGCGGGTATCGACCGGCGCCAGGCTCGCCGCCAGCTCGCGCACCGCACCGAGTTCCGTCATCTGCCACACGCCGAGAGCCACCGTGCCGAAGCCGAGCAGGAAACCCGTCAGGGTCACCACCAGTGCCCAGCCGAGTACGAGGGCGCCTGAGAAGTTGTGCAGGTCCAGCTGCAGCAGGCGCGCGCCGCGGCCGCGCCGCAACACCCCGAACGCAAAGCGTTTGACGTAGGGTGCGTACACCACCAGGCCCGACAGCAGCGAGAGCAACACGAGCAGCGCGATCACTGCGCCGATGAGCTCACCGACCTGGCCCAGGAACCACTGCGCGTGCAGTTCCAGCAGGAAGCCGGTGAACGTCGTTGCCGGATCGTAGCCGCGCAGCACCGCGCCAGTGCCGAGATCGGCAAAGCGCAGTTGCGCGTTGTCAAAGCCGGTGTCGCCGAGGGGCGCGGTGACGAGCAGCAGCACGTTGGGGTGATGGTCGGGATCGAGACCGACACTCAATATGCGCTCGCCGGGAAATGCCGCCAGCGTGTTGGCGACGCCTTCCGCCAAGGGTCTCTGCGCGGCGCCAGCGGCCTGCGACCGGGGCACTGTACCCAACGCATGGTCGATCTCCTCATGGAAAATCAAAACCGTGCCGGTGAGGCACAGCACCAGAAAGGGCACCGTGGCCACGAGACTGGTCCAGCGATGCAGCCAGAGATTGAAACGAAACCAGCGGGAGCCGTTCATGGCGGTATCTCAAAAGCACTACCGAGGCGGCATTATAGGGAAATCCTGCTGTGCGTCGAGCCTGCATGCCGGCGCGTGAACTACGCGGCGATTGCCGCACGGTTCACAGTACGCCACCTTCTCGTTAATCTATGTCCGCTCGGGGTATCCGGATCATGCAATGGGGAAGCAGATGAAACAATTTTCTGTGCAGTGCGCCACGGCGGCACTGTTGCTCGTGGTGAACAGCAGCGCAACGGCAGGAGAACAACTGGCACGCCTGACCGTGGAGGTCACGGTGGAGGGCGCGAAACAGTGGCGGGACGGCTCGAATTACTCAAACACAACGATTTCTGAAAAATATCACCTGATGACACATGTGCAGGCATCGGGCGAGCCTACCAGCGTGAACACCAAGGATCCGCACTACGCGCAACAGCAGATGGCCAAAGCCGGCCAGGTACAGCAGGCATTGCGCGAGGCGCAGGCGCGCGCCGGAGCGCCGGTACCCAAAGCTGCCGCCACGGAGCAGGAGTACATCGAGCAGCAAAAAGCGCTGGCTGAGAACATGCAAAAGGGCCAGGTGGCGTGCGCAGGCGACATGGCCTGCCTGATGAAGCTCTCCCAGGAGTATGCGCAACAGGCCGCAATGCAGAGCTACCCACCGGCGAGCGGCACTCCGACCGCTGCCGTAGAACAGGACGATGACACACCCGAGGAGGAACGTTACCTGGACTACTTCGGCTACGAAGGTTGCCCCGGCGACATCCACATCGTCATCAACAACACCTCCGAAGGCGCCACCGCCGACGTATCCGGCATGGTTCCCTTCGAGCAGGCAGATACCGCCGACTACCGCGGCAACGATCTCAACCTGAAGATGCAGTGCCTCAGCAGCACCCTGGTCTACGATATGAAGGCGAAGAAAATCTACACGGACGGCATCGGGCACCCCGCACCGCGCGGCAGCTACCGCTACTGGGATCGCCTGCACGGAGAAACGCTGAACGCGGACACCGACGTCCCCACCACCGCCATCGCCTGGGAGTGGGTAGCCGGTAACCTGCGCCTTGCGGATGCCGTCGGCAGCGCCAGCACCACGCTGCCGATCTCGCAGGACAACGCAGGCGCGGCGCCACCCGGCCTCAGTGGTGAACATTCCCAGGTCAGCGGCCAGCTCAAGGTGGATATGCGGTGGCGGTTCGAACCGCTTTAAACGCAGCGCGCCGCACCGCCGGTGCTACCACGGCACACCGCGCGCAATAAAGACCCCGAGCGTCATCGCCAGCAGGGCCAGCAGGGCCGTGGCACGGCCCATCGCCATGGCGAGACGTCGACCGCGCGCGGTCGCGGCGGATGCCGGATCATCGCGCATGGCCACACTGGCTTTCGGGCCCAGCCAGAAGTCGTGCACGAGACTGATCGCCACGATCGCGAGGTAAGCCGCGATCTTGGTCATGACGACTGCGTCGGCATTCCACGCCAGCCCGCGGAATCCGAGCTGCGCCACGCCGGTGAAACCGAGTACGGCGAGGCAGGCCCAACTCAACACGCGCAGCCGAGGCGCGGCGCGCGTCAGGAACGCACCTACCGCACTGGCGCCACCCTCCTGTCGCAGGCCGGGCAGCACCACCGCCGCGAGGAAGACCATGCCGCCAAGCCATGCTGCCATGGCGATCAGGTGCAGCCAGACACAAACGATATACAGCAGATGCGAGTTCATGGTGGGGGATTCACCGTTAATGGTGAGCACACCATGCCGCACATTGTGAGGGTGCGCAACCTGCCGGGGCTTGCAGCGGATTACCGGAGTACATAGGCTAGCGCGAGCCGCTTATGTTTCCAGGGTGAGACCAACCGTGTTTGTAATCCGCGAAGGCGTACGATGTGGTGATGCCCGCCCTCGACAAAGCAACACTTCACGCTGACCTGTTGATTCCTGATCACTTATTCTTAATCGATGGAGCTCCCTATGCCACCCCGCCTTGAACATCAGCGCTATCGCATTACTGGCGACCTGCCACTCACCGTCGAGGCGGTGGCCGACAGCGCGGTGGACAACCTGTGCCAGTGGCTCGTGCAATCGGCAAGCGACGTGCAGGCAGCACTGCGAACCCACGGCGCGATCCGCTTTCGCGGTTTTGCCGTCGATTCGCCCGCGGCGTTCGAACGCGTGGCGCGCGCCATCAGCCCTGAACTGAAGAATGACTACCTCGGCACCTCGCCGCGCGATGCCGTCACCGACTATGTGTTCCACGCCAGTGAACTGCCCGGCTTCTACCCCATTCCACAACACTGCGAAATGAGTTTTTGCGCACACCCACCGCGCTGGTTGTTTTTCTCGGCAATGACGCCTTCCGCCGGCGAGAGCGGTGAAACACCGCTGTGCGATTTCCGGAAAGTGTGGAACGACATGGACCCGCAGGTACGCGACCGCTTCGTGTCGCGCGGCCTCAGGATCGTGCGCAACTACGCCGCGCCGGACGCACCGGCGGGCGACCAGATGCAACTGAAAGCCTGGGATGAGATGTTCCAGAGCCGCGACAAAAACGTGGTCGAAGCCAAGTGCCGGGATGAGGGCTTCCAACCCGAGTGGAAGGCCGATGGCGGCCTGCGTCTGTGGAGCGATTCACCTGTCTCCAGAAAGCACCCCACGACAGGTGAAACGGCCTGGTACAACCACCTAACCACGTTTCACGTCACGACGCCGGCTGGTGAGTACAAACGCATTTACAATTTCCGGCCGACCGCACAGAACAAGGCCTTTTATGAACTGGCGCAAAGCCTGGAGCAGGACATGCGCGGCAAGGCTCCCGTGGATCGCTCCATGCACACGATGTATGGCGACGGCAGTGAAATTCCCGACGCCGATATCGAGCACGTGCGCGATGTGGTGTGGAAACACATGCGGATCGACGCATGGCAGAAGGGCGATGTCGTAGCGATCGATAACGCCTCGGTCGCACACGGGCGGTTGCCGTATGAGGGGCCACGGGAGATCCTGGTATGCTGGAGCTGAGCAGGGCGACCAGCGCGGCCAGCGATCCGTAATTCGGTGAGGCGCTGCTACGGCGCGCTCGCCACGCCATCCATCCAGGCAGTCATTTTTCGTTCCATCATATCCATCGGCAGGGCGCCAGAACCCAGCAGCTGGTCATGAAATTCCGTGATCCGAAACCTCTCGCCCAGCCTGGACTCGGCGGCTTTTCGCAACGCCCTGAATTTCAGTTCGCCGATCTTGTACGCCAACGCCTGGCCAGGATCCACACTGTAACGATCGATTTCATTGACGATCATCGCGCTGGAAAGCAGCGTGTTGTCGCGCATGTACTGCATCGCCTGATCCCGCGACCAGCCTTTGGCGTGGATACCCGTATCGACGACGAGCCGGACAGCGCGCAACATTTCAAATGAGAGCCGGCCGTATCTGGCGTTGGGATCCTGATACAGCCCGAGCTCCGATCCAAGACCCTCTGCATACAAACCCCAGCCTTCCACGAAAGCGCTGGGCCCGCCCTGTCGGCGAAACTCCGGGATATCGTCCAACTCCTGTGCAATCGAAATCTGCAGATGATGCCCCGGAACCGCTTCGTGCAGTACCAGCGCTTCCATCTGCCATTTGGGGGAGTCCTTCACATCGGCAGTATTGGCCTCGAAGTAGCCTGGTCGGCCGGTGTCCACGCTGCCCGGCTTATAGTATCCGGCCGGCGCGGACGCGGCCTGATAGTCGGGAATGGCGCGAATCTGGTAACTCAGGCGGGGCAGATGACCAAAGAGCTCGGGCAGTCGTGCGTCGATGCGGCGGGCGATGTCGCGGTAACCATCGAGCAATTTGTCGGCATCGTCATAAAAGAATCGCGCATCCGAATTCAGGTAGCGATTGAATGCATTCAGGTCGCCATTGAACTGCTCCTGCTCCCTGACCTGTTCCATTTCCGCCCGGATGCGCGCCACTTCGTTCAACCCCACACGATGGATTTCCTCTGGCGTCATCCGGGTTGTCGTGTGGTTGCGAACCAGGAAGGCGTACCAATCCCGGCCGTTGGGCAGACTTGCAAAGCCGGGACTTTCGCGGCCATTGGGCAGATAGCGCGATACCATGAACTGGTGCAGTTCCTGCAGCGCGGGATATACCCGGGATTCCAGCACTTGTCTGGCCTCCAGTTGAATCGCCGCGCGGTCCGCCGCCGGGAAAGCCTCGCTCATCTCCAGGAAGGGTTTGTAGAGCGGGCTGTTACCAGTGTTTTCCGGCATTAGCGCACGAATCTGCTCCGGCACAGCCTCCAGGGCTATTCCCGGTTGTGTGATGTGCATGCGGATGCCTTCCGACAACAAGGCCTGTGTAGCGGCGATCAGTTCCGGAGCGGCCTTGAGTCGCGCCAGTCGATCGCGATAGTCCTGCAGGGTACTCGCAGGGGCGATGGACATCTGGTCTGCAAGCTCCGTCTGCACCCCCCACATCTGGTTCAAGGCCAGCAATTCCTCCGGGTAGTGCGCGCCTTCCACCGCCTTTTCCGCTTCCCGCAGGAATAGGTCGTGCGAAATCTGTTGCTCGCCGGCGAGGTTTTCCCTGGCGATACTCCGGATGGCTTGCAAGGTCGTTTTGGCTTCATCCCTGCGCTGCTCGATGGCGGACCGCGAATAGTCCGTCCAGCGCGTATTCTGCCCGGGGTAGCCCACGTAGGTGGCCCACTCCGGAAAAGTTGTCATGGTGTACTCCCAGTTGACCCTGAACAGGGATTCAAGACGCGCGGAATCGGCTTCCTTGCTGTCCATGATCTGCCCAAGGCGTTGCTGGTAAGGGGTGGCGGCCAGGACGGGCAGAGCGAGAACACACAGCAGCAGCGGAATTGCGCTCACCGCCCTGACACGCCACGAGGCAGCCAATAGCATCAACGGCCTTCCAATGGCACGGATGACAGCCGGATCACCGCCAGCTTGCGGCACAGCACATAGAACACGGGCGTGAAGATCAACCCGAAGAACGTCACACCCAGCATGCCGGAAAACACCGCGACGCCGAGTGCGCGGCGCATCTCGGCCCCGGCGCCATCTGCGATTACCAGCGGCACGACGCCGAGGATGAACGCAAACGATGTCATGAGTATCGGCCGCAGCCGCAGCCGCGCGGCTTCCACCGCGGCCTGCAGGGTGTCACGGCCCTGCGATTCCAGATGGCGGGCAAATTCGACGATCAGGATCGCGTTCTTGGACGCGAGCCCCACCAGCACCACCAGGCCGATCTGGGTCAGG
>CAYWWD010000101.1:0-13665 GCA_964461965.1 uncultured Halioglobus sp.
ACAAAACACGTCCATGGCGCAAAAAGGACAAATCGGTGAAATATCCGGGCTAGCGGCGCGCCTGGAAAAACGCCTGCAGGCGCATGGCCGAGTCCCCGGCCAGCACACCACCCTCGGCGCGCACCCGGTGGTTGAACCACGGCGCCTCCAGGAGCCTGGCGGTGCTGCTCACCACACCCGCCCGCGGCTCGCTGGCACCGAATACCAGCAGGTCCACACGCGCATGCACCAGCGCGCCGGCACACATGGCGCACGGCTCCAGCGTCACGTACAGCACAGTTCCGGGCAGGCGGTAGTTCCCCACGACGCGGGCGGCATCACGCAGCGCGACGATCTCCGCATGCGCGGTGGGATCCTGTGCCGCAATCACCTGGTTCCAGCCTTCGCCCAGCAATACCCCGGCGCGCACCACCACCGCGCCCACCGGCACCTCGCCTTCGTCAGCAGCGCGATCGGCCAGCGCCAGTGCGCGGCGCATCCAGTCTTCATGGCTCTTGGATTCTGTCATCGGTTCGCCTGCTCCTCATCCGGCGCCTGGCATTGTGCCACCAGGACGTCGGGAGTTACTGCTTCGTGAGCTCCCAGCGGACAGTGACCTTGAGCGGCACGGTGGCATCCACCGCATAGCCGACCCCGAGTTGCTCCAGCACCAGGCGGGTGTCAATCTGCGCGGCACCGCTGGCGATCACGATAGTACCGGGTGCGCTGCCCGCCAACCTGAGCGGTACCGCCAGTTCGCCCACCGGCAGCACGGCGCCATTGCTGGCGCGATGTGCCGTTTTAGGCGGCCCCCCGAGGGTGCGGATGCATTTTTCGTCACCCGAGCCGACCCCGAGGGCGGGCACGTGCAATTGGCTGGACTGCATCTGCGCATCGGTTTCCAGTGCAAAGGCCCGCGCCGAGGCGAGCTGGGTTTCCCGGTTTTTTTCATCCCACAGGGATTGGAGTGTCGCATCGACGCGGGTGAGCTCCGGCGAGACCACCGGCGCGGTCAGGGTGCAATCGGTGATCTCGGCCGCTGCGGAATAAAACAGGGTGTGCCATGTGTCCTGGTAACTGGCCTTGGCGTCCACTTCAGCGTCTCCTTCGCGAACAGCGCGCCAAAGCTGATAGCGCGGAGCTCCTTTGCCGGCCTGTTCCGCTGCGGACGAATCGGACATCTTCACAGCCAGTTGCATCAGGCAGGCCTGATCCTGGCCACAGGCCTCCGCCTGCCTGGCAAGGTCCTGATAGTCCTGCGCTCGGGCGGCGGCATCGCTGCCCACCGCGGCACTGAAGCTGGTCGACGCCTGATCTTCCGCCTCCATCGGGATACTTGCTGTGAAGTGACGCTGCGTGGACCACTCGACTACTTCGCCCCGCTTCCCCTGCGGCGCCTTGACGCTGCCTTCGACGTCGACGCTGACCTTCAACAGGGCGCGCTGTCCGGGCTCCACCAGTACGGTGGCGCCGGCCTGCACCGCACTGAGCAGGCCCAGGCCGCCGAGCAGGACCAGGCCTCGACGGATGCCATGTACTCCCCTGATATCACCAATAGTACGACGCTTCACCGCTGGAACTCCTTCTCGCCCAAATAATTACCGGCAACTCTAGCATCCGGAACCGAGCTGCTCTTCTCTCACATGCTCAAGCACGAAACGACAGCAGGGCAGCCAGATACGCGAGATAGACCGCCATAAACGCAAGGCCCTCCCTGCGCGATACCACGGCGCCACTGCGCAACACCGGAAGGCAGGCGACGGCGACCATCGCGGCGAGCGGCAGATCGATCCACAACACATCGTTGGTCACTTCGATGGGCTGCGGCGAGATCACCATCGTCAGTCCGAGGATCGCCAGAATATTGTAAATGCTGCTGCCGATGAGATTGCCAACCGCCACGTCCCGCTCGTTGCGCACGGTGGAGACGATCGTCGTCACCAGTTCCGGCGCCGACGTCCCGATGGCGACAATGGTGAGACCGATAAATGCATCGGATACGTTAAAAGACCGCGCGATGTCGACCGCCCCATCCACCAGCCAGTTCGCACCAAGCACGGTCAGGCCCACGCCCGCGATCAACAACAGCATCTGCCAGAGGAAAGTCCGCCCACGCCCTGCGCGTGCGCCGACTGCGGCACCCGATTCAGGCTGGGGTTCGACGCTGTCGCGCGATCCGGACCTCACCAGCACCACGGTGTAGATCACGGCCGCCAGCACCAGCAGCGCGCCCTCGGCGCGGCTCAGTACGCCGTCGAGCGACATGACGATCAGGGCCAGCGCCGAGCCGATCATCACCGGCACTTCTACGCGCACGCTTTGTAAGTGGATAGACAGCGGCCGGATGGCAGCACTCAGGCCGAGGATGAAAAGGATATTGAGAATATTGGTGCCGGCGATGTTGCCGACCGCCAGCGAGCCCTTGTTTTCAGCCGCGGCCGTGATACCCACGGCAAGTTCCGGCGCGCTAGTGCCGATCGACACGATGGTCAGGCCGATGACAATGGGGCTGAGTCCCAGCAACGTGGCCAGGCGCGTGGCGCCGCGCAACAGCACCTCCGCGCCGAACACGAGTACGGCCAGACCTCCCGCGAAGACGATCACTGGATGCAGTTCCATCACGATCCAACCACCTCACAAGCCATGACAATCCACGCAGCACGCTAGAGGCTGCTCAGATTTCAGGAATAACAGCATCAGAAATCCCCAGGGACAGTATCGCAAGCTGCGGCCGGCTATCCAAGGGTGCGCCGCAAAACATCCGCGGCGACAGAGAGGCGGCAGGAATAGCGCGCGTTTTCAATCTATACTGCCACGCACCATGCAGGTGGTTGCCCACAAGTCGCGCGGCCAGCCTATAGACTGAACACACCGGGATTCCTTTGCCCATGACGATCGCTGAGCCCATTTCTACACGGCGACGTGAAATCGAGGTGATCGCGCTGGTCGGGTTCGGCCACAGCGTGTCGCATTTTTTTCACCTGCTGCTTCCCCCGCTGTTCCCCTGGCTGATGAAGGAATTCGGCCTGAGCTTCACCGAGGTGGGTGCGACGACGGCGTTGTTCTTCATCGTCTCCGGCGTCGGCCAGGCGGTTTCCGGTTTCATCGTCGATCACCTCGGGGCGCGGCGCGTCCTGTTTGCCGGTATCAGCCTGTTCGCCATTGCCGCCCTCACGCTGGGCGCCGCGAACTCCTACGCGATGCTGCTGGCGGCGGCCGCCATTGCCGGCCTCGGCAACTGCGTGTTCCACCCGGTCGATTTCACGCTGCTCAACCGCAATGTCTCGTCCGACCGGCTGGGGCATGCATTTTCCAGCCACGGCTTGTGCGGCAACCTCGGTTGGGCGCTGGCGCCGGTGTTCCTGAGCGCCATCGCCGTCGCCCACGGCTGGCGCGCGGCCGCCTTCAGCGCCTCCGGCGTGGCGCTGCTGGCGCTGGCGATCCTGTTCCTGCGCCGCGATGCACTGCGCGACCCTGCGGCAGCGCACAGCTCGACGCAGACAGACGATGCACCGTCGATATTTGCCTTCCTCTACTCGCCCGCGGTGTGGATGTGCTTCCTGTTTTTCCTGCTGACCACACAAGCCTTCGGCGCACTGCAGAATTTTGCGCCGTCCGCACTGCAACATCTGTATGACTTCTCGATTGCCGCCAGTGCGTCCGCGCTCACCGCCTTCCTGCTCGGCGGCGCCGGGGGCATCTTCGTCGGCGGTTTCCTCGCCTCGGGCAGCGACGCCCACGACCGCTATATCGCCATCGGGCTCGCGAGCGCCGCGCTGATCGCCATCGCGCTTGCGTTCGGGGTGCCGGCGTGGAGTGTACTGCCGCTGATGGCAGCCAGCGGCTTCAGCAGCGGGCTGGCCGGCCCGTCGCGCGACATGCTGGTGCGCCGCGCCGCCACCGCGCAGTTTGGCGAGCGCGCGTTCGGGCGCGTGTACGGCTTTGTCTACTCGGGACTGGATCTCGGGCTCGCCATCGCGCCGCTGGCATTCGGCATGCTCATGGATGCAGGCAGGTTTACGTGGGTGTTCGGCGGCGTGGCGTTGGCGCAGTGCCTGGCGATTGCCACTGCGCTGCGTGTGGAGCAGAGCACCGCCGGTCGACGCTGACCATCCCGCCCGCAAGCGGCGGAATAGCCAGAGTTCGAAGCCGGTGCGGGTCAGGGCGCCTTCACGACCCGCAGGATTGTCACCGTGCCGCTGATCTCGTTGCTGGTGACGACGAGGTTTTCGCCTGTCGGGCTGTCATCTGCGCAGATGTAGAGAAGCCCTTCCGGACCGAGGTCGCCCGCCGTGCCCGCTGCCGCATCGCCGGCAAAGTTGCGATTGTTGGTGTAGGTAACGAAGCGCGGTGCGGCAGGATTCGAGAGATCGTAGACCGCAACACCGCCGATGCGCTCCAGCCCGAGGAACGCATACGTGCGACCGAATGCCCTGCCCACCACCACCGCCTCCGGCTCGGGGCCCTTATCGTCCGAGCGCTGGTCGAAGGTATTGTTCGCCGCGTTATCGGAGTTGAACTGGCCCACGATCGCGGTCTGGCGCTCCAGTTCATCGTCCGTGTCGGCCACCAGTGCGCCGGACGCACTCCAAACCGAGAGGGAGCGGGCGCCAAAGCTGTACAGCTGGTCGAAATCGCCGTCGTTATCCACGTCGCCGCGCGTCGTGGTGATCTTCAAACGGCCGAGCTGCTCGTTCGCCTTCAACGCTGCGGCGTTGGGAAAAGCCGCCGGATCGAGAACCACGCTGCTGCTGCCCACGCGGGCCTCCTCGTCAAACCCGGTGTAGGCGCGCGAATCACCCTCGTTCGCGGTGACGAGGTAGGTCCTGCCCCGATCGCGGAACGCGTCGATCGCATCGGGCAGGTACATGCCGTACACCGGCCAGTTGGCAATCGCGATGGACGGGCCATCGCGATCGCTGGGATCCAGCGCCTTGCCGGGTGCGAGATGATTCTTCGCGCCGAGCGCCACCACATTCTTCACTCTGGCGCTCACTATATCGACGATGGCGAGGGCATTGTTCTCCTGCAGGGTTACCCACGCGGTTCTGGAATCGTGGCTGGTCGCGATGTATTCGGGCTCGAAATCCCGCGCCGCCGTCGCACCCGGCCCGAACACGCGCACACCCGCGGGCACATTGCCGTTGTACGCTGTGAAGCCGGCGATGCGCACATTCGCCTGCGTGACATTGGCCGCACCCGCGCTCACATTGACGATGGCGATGCCGCCCTCGGGATCGACCGTGTACGCATCGTTCGGCTCACCTTCGCAGGCCGCCAGCGCAAAGCGCCCGTTGTGTGTCCACGTGACCATGTCTGGCAGGGCACACACTGCGACAGCAGAGAGCAGGGTGCCGTTCGCATCGAAGAACGCAAGCTTGCCTGGATCCTGCTTCGGGCTCGCCTCGACGGCGGCGGCGAGCACGCCGTGGTGCCACGCCACGCTGTTCGCCTGGGCACCGAGGCCAGCGAGACTGATTGAACCCACCAGTGTCGGTGCCGCCGGGTTCGCGATGGAAATGATATCGATACTGCTGGTTGCGGCGTTTACCGTAAACAGGCGTTGCGTGACCGGATCGTGTGCACTGATTTCCGCACCGCCGGCCGCATACTCTCCGGTCGCATAGGTACCGACGACCTCGAGACCGATGTTCTTTTGCGGGTGGGCCAGTGCAGCGGTTGTGATCAGGAATAAAGTGAGGCCTGCGAGCGCTTTCATGGGAACCTCCTCGGGGTGAAGGACGGAACTGGCCCCTGAGTATAGGAAGCAAATTACGGCTTTTCCAAAAGATGGCGCGAACCGCGCTGCGACAGGACGCAAAACTTTTTTTTCATCCGGCGACGCACCTGCCATCGCAGCATGTCCCATTCGCAAGCACGACACCCGGTACGCACTCAGAGACCGTCCAGTGCCAGCACCTCCTGGTCCACGCGACGGCGCAGGCGTCGCAACGCCGGCAGTAGCACACCATCGGCATAGGCACAGCCGGTGTCGCCGGGGTCGAGCTGCCCGGCAGCGCCGTCCGCCTCCATGCTGTGCCCGCCGCCACGCAGCAACAGTTCAAGCATGGGCGCGTAGCCGGGCTGCCAGGCGGCGAGCGTCGGCAGGCTGTGGCGCAGGGCTTTGAGAATACCCATACCCGCAAAGTCGAGATCGCCCCAGAAATACACCGGCAGCGCGGCATGCAACCACTGCCGCGCGAAGTGCGCGTCGTCGCTGCCGGGCAAAAACGCGAAGCGCGTGGAAGCGCTCGCCAGGCGCTGGGCACTGGCGCGAAAACCACCGCTGTAGAGCAGCGCATGCGCGCGCGGCGCCTTGCGGGCGAGCCGCAGGAAACTGTCCTGGTTCTCGACGATCAACAGGTGCGCAAACGCCGGCGGCGCAAACGCGGTGAGCAGCAGCGGTCGCGGTTCGATACCCGCTACGCGCTCACCGTAGGTCTTCGCCAGCAGTTCCTGACGTGTATCGAGGAACTTGGAATCGCCGCGAAAGCAGCGCGCGGCGATTTCACGCAGCGTCAGTCCCCTTCCCAGCCAGTCGCCGACTGCGACAAAAGCGGCAACCAACTCCCGCGGAGTGTAAGCGTCTGCATTGATGGCCGTGGCGAGCAGGCCCGCGCCGCCATCGGCAAAGCGATCCTGGTGCCGCAGCACGGCTTCCTGCCACGCCGCCTGTACCGGGTCGATGCGCGGGCGGCGCAGCCACTGGCGCAGCACATTTTCGCAATCGGGGTTCAGGCGCAGTTGCGCGTTGTCGTAATGTTCCTGATGAGCGCTGGTTTTCCGCGCACAGTGAATGCTGAATACGCTGTACTCGGCGGCCAGCCTTTCAAGCAGGCGCCAGCGATAAGCGGCCTCGCCGTCGAAACGGAACAGGGCCGGCACGGTGGCGCGGGTGATGCGGCGGGTGATCGCCCGCGCGCGGGGCTGTTCCAGGCGGTCGAGGAACCAGCCCAGCAATTCACGCAACCAGCCCTCCTCCGCCAGCCATGCGGGCGTTTCGACCTCGACAGCGGGCAGGTCGGTCGCGCCCGGCATCTACAGGCCTTCCATGAAATCCAGCGCGCCCTGCTGGCGAATCACCCGGCGGTGCTGGGCCCAAAGTTCCGCCACCCGGTCCACGTTGAGCTGCTGCCGGTCCACCAGCACCCGTGTGTTCAGCTCGCCCACCGGCTGCGGACTCGGCACCTTGCTGAACACAAACTGGTTGCTGACCAGATCGAGGAAGGGGCCGGCCTTGCTGGTGGGCATGATGAAGATGAGCTGCAGGCCGAGCGTGTTGGTCAGGTAGCCGATCACCTCCCGCGAACGCGCCTCGTCCATGTGCATGAAGGCCTCGTCCACGATCACCATGCGCAGGTGGCTGTCGCCTTCATTGAAGCGAAACGCGCTGGTGATCGCGGCGGCGCGGATAATGTAGGCCGGCGTTTCGAGCTGCCCGCCGGAACCGGTGCCGTACTGGCTGAGACGGATTGGCTGCTTGCCCTGCGGGTGCTTGAGGATGTCGTAGCGGCGGTAGCGGCGGTAGTCGCTGATGCGTTCCAGTTCGCGCAGCGCCTGCTGTTCGTCGCCATCCAGCAGCAGCCGCAGCAGGCGGTCGCGCACGCCGGCGCCCTTCTCCGACAGGCTGGCCTCGAACAGGCTGCTGCCGTCGCCGAGGTTGGGGATGTCAATCACCTCGCGGAAGAAATCCCAGTACTCCCTGAATTCCGGCAGCCACTGCCACTCGAAAGCGAAGGTTTCACGGTCGGCGCCGAACTGATGGTGCTCCAGCTCCTTGTTGAGATTCTTGAGGCTGCGCTCGCCCTCGCGGATGGCCTGGTGGATCTCGTGGCACAGGTCGCTCACGAAGGTGGTGTTGAAAGTGTCGCGCAGGCCGCGCAACTGTTCCTGCTTTTCCAGCAGTACGTTGTTGCGCAAACGGTTGTGCAGGTTGTCGATCTGCTGGTGCAGGTGGCGCACATGGCCGAAGAACGGCGCGCTGTGCCAGTCCAGGGCGCTGTCGGCGAACAGGTGGTCGGCGGGCTGCGCCTGCTGGTTGTAACTGTCGATGGTTCGCTGCAAGGCCACTAACAACTGGGCGAGTTGCTTTTGGCAGGCCGCCTCCTCGCCGACGAAGTCGATCTCTACATGCGCCTGCTCAAGGCGCGCGTCCATCGCCTCGATGCGCGGCTGCACGTCGAGGGCTGGCCAGTACTGCTGGCTGGCGAGGAGCGCCGCCTCGGCGGCGTCGCGCTCCTCGAGCAGCGTGTCGCTGCGATCGGCGAGATCCTTGAGCCTGCGTTCGGCGCTGCGCAACTGCTCGTCGATCTGCCCGCTGTGCTTGTCCATCTCGCGCTGGTGCGCCTCCAGCTCGCCGTACTGCTGTTGCAGCGCGGCCTGGGCCTGCTGCAGGTCGCGGTGGGCGCCGAGATCCAGCGCCTCCAGTTGCTGCTCCACGGCGCGCAGCTGGTGCCGTGCGTCGAGCAGCGCGGTGACGCTCTCCACCCAGGTGAGCGGCTGGATCTTCACCACCTGCTGCTGCATCTGTTTCACCGCCTGGTAGGCATCGCCCGCCTGCCGGTACTGCTGCTGTACGTCCTCGAGGCGCTCGCGCTGCGCGCGCAGGTTGCGCTCCCGCGCCGCCTCGCCGAACACCAGCTCCGCGTCGTCGATATCGCACCGGAACATGGCGTAGTTGCCAGAACCCAGACCATCGCTGGTGATACCACGGCGGGTGAGGCGCAGGGCCTGCGCATCCGCCACCCGCTGCACGTTGCCGTAGGAGGCGTGCAGGTAGTGCTGTGCACCGCGGTGGCTGAAGCGCAGGATATGTACGATGGAATCTTCCGGCAGTGACTGGCGCTGCGCATCCCTTTGCGCCTGTTCGCCCTGGATGACGCGCGCCCGGTTGCGGCTGCGCCCGGCGAGACCGCGCACGATACGGATAGCCTCAGCCTCAAACTCGGGTTCTACCAGGATGCCGAAGCGCGCATTGCCGAGGTAGCCCTCGATCGCCATCTGCCACGCCGGGTCGGCGACTTCCACATGGTCGCAGAGCACGCGCGGGTCGGCCTGCGGGCAGGCTTTGCGAATCGCGGCCAGCGCGTCCTCGACATCGCGCGGATAGCTGGCGCGGCGGGCTTCCAGCGTCGCGATGCGCTGCTCGATCTCCCGCAGCTGTTGCTCGCTGCCGCGCAGCTCGCGCTCGCGCTCGGCCACCAGCCGATCCAGCCGCTGTGCGAAGGAGGCCGCACGCTCGCCGCCCTTGCCGGTCTCGTCGCCGCGGTGCAGCAGTTCCGCCAACTGGTTGTGCAGGGCCTGCCCGGCGCGGGTGCGATCCAGGCTGGCCTCCAGCGGGCTCAAGTCGATCCAGTCGTGCCCCAGTAACAGGTTCAGGTCCGGCAGCCCCGTCTCGTCCATCGCCAGCAGGGTTTTCACACTGTCGCGCCAGGTGCGACTGGCAAGCGTGGGCAACAGCAGTTCCAGGCTATGGCGCGCGAGCAGTTCGCGGATATTGCGCAGCGCGGCGAGGTTGTCCGCGCGCTGCCGGTCCGCCTCCAGCAGCGGGCGAGCGCCCTGCTGCAGATCCCGCGCCAGTTCCGCAGCGCGCGCATCCAGTTCCTGCTTGCTGCGCAGGGCGGGAATCCCCTGTATGCGCGCTTCCAGCCGCACCAGTTCATCGAACGCCTGCTGCAAGCGCCGCCGGGTCTGTTCCTGTTCGTCCTCCAGGTGCTTCTGCTGCTGGCGCAGGGTGGTTTGTTGATCCTTCTCTCGCACATAGTGCTGCTGGTTGCGCCGGTAGAGCTGGGCGGCGGCGCCGTAGCTGAGGGCGGTGCGCTGCAGCCAGCATTCGAGGTAATCGCCGGCGTGCTGGCGCGCCTGTTCCAGGTGGCCCACGCTGGCGCGCAACTGGCTCGCCTCCTGCTCCATGCCGTGCACGGTGCGCAGCAGGTCGCGGATGCGGCGGATGGTGTCGCCGAGGTCGCGCGCCTCCAGCACCTCGCTGGCGACGAACTGGTCGATGGAGTCCACCGGCTTGTAGGCCATGAAGCGGGCGAAGGTACGCGCGGCATTGGTGCCCTCGCGGGGAGAGACCGCATCGCGCTTGCCGCGCAGCGCGCCGTACAGCCGGGCGAGGTAGGCGCCCTTGCGCTCGTACACCTCCACCGCCTTCTTGCTGAATTCCATGCGCAGCAGGTTGGCCAGTTCGGTGACGGGCACCGCGTGCCGGCCGTCCGGGTACTCGCGCACGAAGTGGGAGAGATGCAGCTCCTCCCCGGGCACGATCATCAGCAGCAATTCGTCCTGCCGCGCCTGCGCGCTAGCGCCGGCGCGGTCGAGGTGGGCGCGCACGCCGATCACCGCAGTGAAACGCTCTGCGGTCTCGCCTTTGGTGGGGTGGAACACGCCGGCGATATAGCCGTCGCAGTCCCAGGGCCGTGCGAACGCGCCGTCGTCACAGCCGAGGATGTAGGATGCCAGCGTGCGCACCTGCTTGCCGCCACGGCCACGCTGCGTGGTTTCATCCTGCCCCGGGTTGTAGGTGAACAGGTTGTCGTGGGCGGCCGTCATCAGCGTCTGCAACGCGTCGGCGGCCGTGGTCTTGCCAGAGCCGTTGCCGCCGGAGAACAGGTTCACCGGGCCGTACTCCAGCTCCTCGACCGGCAGGTTGCCCCAGTTCACCGTGATGGAACGTTTCAGGTACATCAGTGGCTCCCGTTCTCATCAGCTGCCTGGTCGTCCGAATAGTCGTCCGAATCATCATCCTCCATGCGGTCGGCAGCGTCGTCGCCGTCCGGGTCTTCCGCCGCGCCAGTCTCGCCACTGTCCGGCCCTGCCAGTTGCGCCAGCGCGCTGTCGGTCACCACGCTGGTGATGCCGGGGCGGATGGTGAGCCACGACTCGGTATCCTCCAGCGCCTCGTCACCGGCGCTGCGGATCAGCCGCAGCTGGCGCAGGCGCGTGAACAGGTTGCGGCGCTCCACCAGCCCCTCCGGCAGCGGCCGGCCCAGCAGGTTCTTGTGCGCAAGGCTGAGCGCCTCCAGCGGCATCACCACCTGGCCCAGTTCGTCTACCTGCCCCTCGCGCAGCGCCTTGTCGTACTCCGCGCGCAGCACCAGCACCAGCGCCACCTCCTGCTGGTTCAGCCGCTGGCGCAGTCCGCTGCTGAAGCTGTCGCCGCTGTCCGCCAGCCCCGGCACCTCCGCGCCCGGCGGAAACAGGCGCAGCGCGTTGAAGCGCGGCTCGTGCAGGATGCGGATGCGCAGCACCTGCAGGTAGTCCTCCACCAGGTCCGCCACCTGCAGGTAGCGGTCGTAGAACTCCGCTTCGCGCTTGCTCTCGTCGCGGCACAGCACGCCAGTGTCCAGCAGGCGAATCATCAGCTCGGAGAACTGCTCGGGGGTGAGGCCGCGCGTATCGAGGGTGTTTTCAAGGGCGGTGCGCATCGTCATCGTGTTCCAGTTCCAGCAGGAAGCCGTCCCTGCGCGTGAAATAGTGTTCGCCGGTAATCGGCGCAGTGGGTTCGACGTGCAGGCGGAAGCCGCCGGCGCGGTGCTCGGCGCTGCCGAGCTCGATGATGTGGCTGAGCGCCAGCAGGTCGGCGGCGGCGTTGATGGGCAGGTCGCGGCTGTCGATGCGGCGGCTGGCGCCGAGTGCCGTGCGCAGGTAATCGCGAAGCGCGCTGCTGTTGATGCTGAACGCCTCCTCCAGCAATTTGCGGGTAAGAAGCTCGCGCCGCGTGGCCGCGTCGGGCGCGTCGAGCTCGGCGATGCGGTTGCGTACCACGCGCGCCTGGCGCCTGCTGCGCAGCCGGTTCTGGCCCGGGTCCAGGAGGCCCATGCGCAACTCCGCCATCTGTTCGCCGGCGGCGGCCAAGCGCTGCCCGAAGGCGGCGTCGTCGAGCGCGGCCAGCTCGCGGCACAGGCCGACGATGTCGTTGTGCTTCTGGCTGTGCAGGTAGCTGAGCTGGCGGATGATGATATCCGCGCGGCGGGTGAAGCCCTGCAGCGTACGGCGCAGCGCCGGCAGCATGATCTCCGAGGCGTTGCGCATGCGCGTCTCGATGCTGTCCAGCAACTGCCACAGCACGGAAGATTCCTCGCTCACCACCAGGTCCGGGGCCAGCCGCCGCAGCTCCCGTTCGGCGCCCTGCTTCCACGCCTTCGATTTGCGGCGGATCCTGGCTATGGTGCTCTGGATACGGTCGCGGTGTTTCTCCACGCTGTCGGCCGAGAGGCGGATCGCCACGTCCGGCTGGAAGCGCTTCTCCATGAAGTCGAAGAACTGGTCCGAGGCCTGCTGCACCAGCTGCTGCGCTTCCACTTCGCGCACCAGCTCGCGCTTGCGTTCCTCCAGCTCGGCGATGATATCGGTGAAGTCGGCAATGATGCGCTCGGAGTACTCGTGCGCGTCCAGCAGGTCGTAGCCCTCGCCGCGTTCGAGGAAGGCCGCCAGCGCGTTCAGCGTATTGCGCGTGTTGCGGTGGCGGGTGCGCACGCTGCGCCCGTCCACCTCGGCCAGCGTCTGGGTGAATAACCGTCCGGTACGGCTGAACGGGTAGGTGGACTGGAACGAGGCCTCGTCCTTGTCGCGCTTCAGCCAGCCGTAGTCCACCAGTTGATTGAGAATCCAGCCCGCCTGCTCACGGTTGCTGGCAAATCGCCCCTCGTCCTCGCCTTCCAAAAGCGGCGCGCGCGCCAACGCTTCGGTAAACAGGTCCAGAATCTGCTCCCGGCGCAGCGATTCGCCGTAGTCGGCGCGCGAGCTGTACAGCCGCTCGTGCAGCAGCCGCAGGCACTCGACGATCTGCTCGCGGTATTTGCCGGTGAGGGGGCGGAAAAACTGGCTGCGCTCGTCGGTGAAAAACATGGGGGCCGGGGGAAACAGAATTGGGCATTTAAGCAGGTTACAGCGGCTTCTCCAAGCAACTGCAACGCCCTGCTGTGCTGAGCGCATGCGACGACCTGGCTGATCCAGACGTACTAAGGACCCACATTCCCAAATTAAATGCCTATTTACGCCACAGAGCCGGATCTATACGTCCACCCAAGGGTTGATGACACTCACGCCGGCCGCTTCATAAGGCGATGTGTCACGCGATGCCACGATGAAGCCCCGCGAGGCCGCAATGGCCGCGATATAGCCGTCTGGCCTCGGGAAGCCACGCCCACCGTTCTTGGCCATCACGGTCAGGTCGGCGTAGTGGCGCGCTGCTTCCGTGTCGAACCACAGCACCCGATCCTTGAATAGCTCCAACAGCTCGTTCAGGGCGCGGTCGAGCCTGTTCTTGCGCTTGCCTGCCGGCAGCGCCCGGATACCAAACAGCAACTCGGCCAGCGTGACGCTCGACAAATATAAGGTTTCGGCCGCCTGTTTATTCAGCCAGGCCCTTACCGCCGCGTCTGGCTCAGGCTTCATCGCCTCGGAAACGACGTTGGTATCCAGGACGATCATTCAGTCGAAGCTCAACGGTTCGGCCGGCGCCTTGTCGCTCACACTCTCGAAGGCGGCGAAATCCTCATTGGTCAGCCCGATCTTCCTCCCGATGGCGGCCAGGGCTTCACCCACGCGCACGCGGCTCGAAGGCTTGACCACGGCCGCCAGAATCTCGCGTACCTCTGCCTCGGTACTGCGGCCGTGCTTGGCCGCCCGCACGCGCAAAGCGCGATGCACGTCATCGGGCACATTCCTTACAGTCAAGAT